>CAZCCK010000011.1:0-41561 GCA_964497265.1 Candidatus Woesearchaeota archaeon
ACTACAAAGCTTTAACCAAAGACGAAGAAGGATTTACAAAATACTACCTAAGAACCTACTTCAAAGCACACAACAAAAGAACACAATAAAATACTAAATTTAGGTGTCTACATTTACGAACTTTTCTACAAATAGGTGACTACACTCAAAAAACTGGTGGTCACCTACCTCTTTTAGCTCTAAAAAAACCAACCTTACATTTTAACTTAACGACAAGATTCACCACTCTGGAGCGAGCAGAAGAACTAAAATAAAACCTTGACTAAATAAAAACTATGAACAAAGATATAAAAAAACTAGAAGAAGCCTCTAAAAAACTTTCGACACTCTCTAAAGAAATTGAACAAAACCCCCTCCTCCTCGTCTGCCCCGCACATCACGCAACTAAAGAAGAAGTTACAAAAATAAGAGAAAAACACAGCTGGAGAGGAGTAGCAAGAACAACATCCAAAGGAACATGCACCAACCAAATCTGCGGCTGGTTCCTCTGCATCAACGCAGGAATAGACCAAGGACCGGAATAAACCAAAAATCCAGATTGTCGACACGCATTCACAATCCCTCAGTGCGCGTGTCTCCCACACTTGATTTTTTACTGCTGATTGGCAGCAAGGACATATTTTAAGTATAACCTCTTCGAAATAAATTTATGCCTGATTCTAAAATAAATTTTCCTAACGGAGGAACAAGAAAACTAAGCCATCTCGTCGAACGTTCTTTACAACGAGCAGAAGAAATAGGTCAACCAGTAAGCCTCTTAGAAGCCCACACTTTTACTTGTCCTGCTTTAGACTTAGAGGTAGGAACAGACTGCCAAACATGCACTTATAGCGACGCTTGGAATGAAGGGCGTTGCGAATTAAATCTTCCCCAGAATTCTTCCTATTCCATCTCATTAAAATTAGAAAAAGAAACCAAATATTGCGATAACTACACACAAAAAGAAGGACACGACTGCACCTGCGGCGCTCCCCCTTTACTAAGAATCATAAAATAACCTCTCTGTGAGCCTTTCTTGCACCTGCTTAAACTCCCGTCCCTTTTTCCAAACACTTAAAAAGAAATTCTTCTTAAAAAAAGCTATGCCTTTAAACCTGAGCTTTATCAAAGCAAAAGAACAAAAAGCAAAAAGAGGAGAAGAAAAACATACAGCTAACTCAGCAAGACTACCTGCAGGACAAACCTTAACCACAAGATTTCCAGTCTTAGATCTAGGAATAAAACCAGATTTTGATAAAACAAGTTGGAAACTTCATGTTTATGGACTGGCGCAAGAAAAATACTTCACTTATGAAGATATCTTGAACATGCCTGCTACTTCTTTAAGCGCGGATTTTCATTGTGTAACGCATTGGAGCAAATTTGATGTAAAATGGAAAGGAATCTTATTCAAAGATTTTCTAAAAATCGTCCAACCAAAAGAAAACTGGAAATTCTTAATCCAAGAAGGACTTGATGGGTACACTACCAATGTTCCACGCGAAGAACTAGAAGCAGAAAACGTTCTCCTTGCTTACGAACTAGAAGGACAACCACTACCTGCGGAGCGCGGATGGCCATTAAGAATGATCATTCCCCAACTCTATGCGTGGAAAGGATCTAAATTTTTAAAAGGCTTAAAATTTGTAGAAAAAGACGAACCGGGATTTTGGGAAGTACGAGGATATCACAATCATGCTGACGCATTCAAAGAAGAACGCTACGGCTGAAATAAACAATACTCCAATTTACTTCTTTCTGCTAAGATTTCTTTTGTAGGTTTATAAAAAGACGCGTCTAAAGCCATGATAGACATATTGGAATCTACCTGAGCACACTTTCCTTTCTCTAAAAGAGTTGTTGGCACTTCAAACCTTTTTCTACGCTCATTTACTAAACTCCCATTCACAATTTCCAACTGAATCTGAATCGGATTATCATGCTGTTGAATCATAGCACGATTATAAAGTTTATACGTTGTTCCATGAAACTCTTGAATCTGAGATCTGCCACTTTCTAGCGTTGAAACTACTTCGCAAAGATTTTCATCGCATACTTGCTGTGAATAAGACTCTTCTACTTTTGTCAAAGGATCATAAGGATCGCAGGCTGTTAAAGTAGCCGCCAATGCAATTGCTTTTATCGTTTTTTTAAACAGCTTAGTCCTCATGTGGACTTAAAGAAAAATAATGACCGTAAGTATCATAATATCCTTCTTTTGCTTTAAAGAAAACTCCTTGACCGAATCGTTTTACTTCTGTATCTTCAAAAGTACCATCTTTCTTTTGAATGGAAACATGATCTTTATCTAGAATAATGTCTTCTAAACCGTCTCGGTTTACATCTTTTCTTTCACAAACAACCTCCGAGCTTGTCTTTAAAACGCCATAAAGAAGTGCTGCAGAAGCAGCTATCCCAAGACCGTATTTGAACGCTTTTTTCATACTTTTTTCTAGATCTGATCCTATATAAATCTTTCTTTTGTTACTACCAACTAGGTACTACAATAGGAAGTTTTATAAAGGAGATTTGATCCTTTTTCCTATGCCAAACACAGATTTACAGCCTTTTGGAAAAACAAAAGAAGAGCTCGCTTCCTTTAAAGAATTAAGCATAGAGCAACAACGCATCTTTCTTTCAAACCTTAAAATCAGCCAAGGTTTAGATTTTGATTTAGAAGCAACAAGACAACACCTTACTCAAACCCAAGGAACTTTAGAAGAAACACTCAAAGCATTTAATCAACTTAACAGAAAGAAAATCAAAACAAGAAAAGATAAAGATACACTTTACCTCGCGCTTAAAATCGCTCCAGAAATCGCAGGAGCTGGCTACTTACAAACACAACTCGACCCTATCGCACGAGAACTAGGACATAGCTTTGACGTAGCAGAATACGCTGCAACACACAAAACCGAAGCAGCAGAATACGCAGCAAACAAACTTGGCCAAAAACTAAAAAACGCTTACAACGCATTCGTAGGAGAAGCGCAAGAACCAGTTTTTAAAGAAGAATTCGCTTCAAAAGAAAAAATCTACAGCCAATACAAAAACCTCACCGAACACCCAAGACTTCACCTAAACGCTCACGAACCAAAAGAATACCTCTGCTCAGATCTAACCTCAGGCCTACTCTTCGCAGCAACCCTAAGCTTAGCAGCACTCCACATCTCAACATATGTTAAAACAAGATTACACAAAAAACAGATTCGTAATGAAATACAAAAACAACTAGACCCCTTACAAACAAGAATTAAAAACCTTGAAGAACGAACCTTACTTGACTGATTAATCTTTCTTTGTAAACTGATTCATAATTTCTTCATGACACGTAATTACTTCACCAGCAAGTGCTTCCAAACTTAAACGAACAGTATCTGAATAAGTTTTCGCATTTGCATCCGCAATCCCCCTTGCAAGATCAAACGCAGAAATCTTTCCCTCACCCCGATAATAAACATGCGTCCGATTATACAACTCCCTTAAAAAACCTTTAGAAACTCTTTTACCATACTCCCCCAAATACTGATCAACAACCCCTTTTGGATAAAAAACGTTTGTACTTTGCGCCCACATCGCCCTTACTTCTGAAGAAAATTCATCTAACTCATTAACCGCATCCCCAAGATTAGTACCCTTGCGATGAATAAGTTTTTCTCTCTTCCCACTTTTAGGCAAAAATAACGTCCAAGCGCTCAGCATCGGACTCATTACAGAAACACCCATCTTAACTGCTTCTTCACCATTTCCCCCATACACCCCAAACTCTCCAGAATCAACACACAAATTTAGATCTACAATCGAAGGATACTTTGTATCTCCCCTAACCACCATCTCACCCACACGATAATTCGCTAAATACCTCTCCTCCTCCCTTGCGTATCTTATTGTCTGGCGAAGTTCACCCCGCTGCCTTAATACATTCTCTAAAACAGAAATCACCTCAGTCGGATATATCGATTTAAATTCTTGAGTAACAAGACCAAACCAATCATTAGCAACAAACTTTGACGCACCTTCTCGTCCAATTAAAAACAACTTCTTTGCATTCAACACCTTTGTTGCTTCTTGCGGATCGAACTTAGCATCCTGCTCTTTACACCGCGCCTTAAACTTAGCATGAAATTTCCTAGGAACACCTATCTCTCCCACTCTTATCTGACTTCCTTGAATTCTTACCTCTCCCTCTAACTGAAGAAAAACAGGCTCTTTCTTTGGAATCTGCTTTAAAAGCTCCACCCACAAAGAAAACTTACAAAAATTTATAAAGCTACTTCTCTTCAAAAACACCTAGATGGAACCAATTAGAAAAATCCTCTTCTGCGAAGGACACTACTACTCCTGGAGAAAAGGAGACGTCCACACAGAATTTGGTTTAATAAAAGAAGTAGATTTAAAAAAAGCAAAAGATGAAATTAACTCGAATATTGGAAAAACCTTCAAGATATTAGAACCCTCCTTTATTGATTTAATTTCTAAAGCAAAAAGAGGACCGCAGATTATTCTCAATAAAGACATTGGATTAATTCTAACCGCTACAGGAATTGACAAAAATTCTTTAGTTTTAGATGCTGGATCTGGCTCTGGATTCTTAGCCTGCAATTTAGCAAGATTTACTAAAAAAGTAGTTTCTTATGAAAAAAGAGAAGACTTTCAAAAAATAGCAAAAGAAAACGCAGAATTATTATCCTTAAAAAATATTACTTTCAAATTAAAAGATATCTACGAAGGAATAGAAGAGAAAAACTTAGATTTAATTGTTTTAGATTTACCAGAACCAGTCAAAGCACTTGAACACTCTTTCAAAGCTTTGAAAAAAGGAGCTTTCCTCGTAACTTACCTGCCCACCATTAACCAAGTAGCAGACTTCATGCTTTACGCGGATAAAAAATTCTTTCACGTAAAAACAGTAGAATTACTAGAACGAAGCTGGCACGTTGAATCGCAGCGCGTCAGACCAGAATCTCAAATGATCGGACATACAGGATTTTTAACATTCTTAAGAAAAATGTAAAGTTTCCGGGAAAAAATGAGTGAACCTTCTTTTAAAAAAATTAATAAAGGATAGAACATCAAACTGCCTCATGGCTTTTGAAAAAATTACCGCAGATACAAGCTCAATCATCAACGGAACATTAAGCAATGTTCTCAAACAAGATAAACCCAAAGAAATCATCATCCACTTAGCAGTTTTATCAGAACTAGAACACCAAGCAAATCAAGGAAGAACCATTGGCTTCTTAGGTCTAGAAGAACTTAAAAAAATAAAAGAACAAGCAGACAAAGGAAACGTTACCCTCACCTATAAAGGGAAAAAACCAACAGCAGCAGAAATAAAATATGCTTCTTTAGGAGAAATTGATTCTCTAATCCGAGACTTAGCTTACGAAGAAGACGCAACCCTCTTAACAGCAGACAAAATTCAACTAAGCGTCGCACAAGCACGCGGAATAAAAACACTCTACATCCAAGCTGAAGAAAAAATAAAGAAAAAACTCGAAATCGAACACTACTTTGATGACAAGACAATGTCCGTCCACTTAAAAGAAGCAGTAGAACCTTTCGCGAAAAAAGGATTTCCAGGCAACTGGGAGTTTGTTAAACTAAATGAAAAAACATTAGATCACGAATACGTTGTTGACGCTTCAAGAGAAATTATTGAAGAAGCAAAAAAAAGAAGAGATAGCTACATCGAATTAGAACGCCCAGGATCAACAATTGTCCAACTAGCCAATTTTAGAATAGTTATTACCAGACCACCCCTCTCAGACGGATGGGAAATCACCGCAGTGCGACCAGTAAAAAAACTAACCTTAGAAGAATATAAACTAAGCCCAACCCTTTTAGAAAGAATAGAAACCCAAGCTGAAGGAGTTTTAGTAGCAGGTTCTCCAGGTTCTGGAAAATCCACATTTATAGGAGCCTTAGGCATATTTTACGCAGACAAAGGAAAAATCGTCAAAACAATCGAAGCACCCAGAGATTTAGTTTTACCAGAAAAAGTAACCCAATACGCAATCAGCCACGGAGACTCACAAGAAATCCATGACATTCTTCTTTTAACAAGACCAGACTACACGCTCTTTGACGAAATGAGAAACACAAAAGACTTTCTCTTATTCGCAGACTTACGATTAGCTGGAATTGGCCTGGCTGGAGTTATTCACGCTACCAACCCAATCGACGCAATCCAACGATTTGTAGGAAAAATAGAACTCGGAGTCATCCCCCACGTTATCGACACAGTCATTTTTATTAAAAACGGAACAATCGGCAAAGTCCTCAGCTTAGCAATCGCAGTCAAAGTACCCTCTGGCATGACAGAAGCAGATCTAGCACGACCAGTAGTCACAGTCACCGACTTTGAAACAAAAAAACTCGAATTCGAAATCTACTCTTACGGAGAAGAAACAGTCGTCGTACCAGTAAGTGACGTTGTTAAATTAAATGATCCCAGCAGAAACCTTGCAGAGAAACACGTTGAACAAGAACTTTTGAATTACACAGATCGAGTTCAAGTTGAGATGACAAGCAACACTAAAGCAATCGTCAAAGTACCTAAAGAAGACATAGCAAAAATCATCGGAAAACAAGGATCTACGATCGATAAAATAGAAAAAAAATTAGGAATCAGAATCGAAGTTCAAGAGCTAGAAGAAAAAACAAAAACAGGATCCATTCCCTACAAAATAGAAGAATCAAACAAAGCAATCGTCTTTAAAACCTCAAGCGAATACGGCGGCTACAGCGCAGAAATCTATGTAGACGACCACTTCTTATTTACTTCAACACTAAGCAAAAAAGGCGATATAAAAATTCATAAAAAATCAAAACTTGGACAAACCATCCTCCAAGATCTTGACCAAGCAAGAAAAGTAGAAGTAAGAATTTAACCACTCTCCTTAATCCCTCCTATAAAAAAGCCTTTCGAATTTTATAAATCCTTCACCCAATAATGATCTTTAATATGCGGAGTTATTTTTACACCAATATATCCTAACGCAGGAGCATACACACCAAACGTCTTCATAGCACCCTTCAAAGCAACTTTCTTTACTCCTTGTTTTTTCCCTCGTTCTTCTAAGAGGGTTAAGACAATAGGCTGAACATAGAGGGTATCTGTTAAGCCAAAGCTTTTTAGAGCACCACGATTAACAGTATAATGAGAAAGAAAAATCATTTCGCTATCAAAAGGTTTAGAACTTTCCTGAATACGAACTAGTGCCAAAGGTTCTGTACTTTCATCTTTTGTTAAAAAATACAGACTACACGAATAAGTCATTAATCCTCTTGCATACTCTCTTCCCAACTTCTGCGCTTTAGGCAAGGTCATAGAGACACCCTTACTTTTATCAGCCATATAATCAGCAACCATTATTCTTTCAATAAAAGACTTATAATCTAAAGGATTAATACTTTTAAGATAAAGCTCTTGTTCTAGCCTTTTTACCTGATCATCCTGATTAACAAGAGGAATAACTAAACTCTCCACTCTTCCTTCTAAAACCTGAAAAACAGCTTTCGCATTTAGATCTTCAAAAGAAGAACTTTTCAATTCTTTATAGAACTCTAAAATTTCTCTCCCCCTTGAAGCCTTTTCTGCTAAAATACCTTTACCATTTTTCGTAAAAACATCAATTACTTTTTCTAAATTCTTCACTTCCTTAGGATCTGCAATTTCTCCTTCAAAAGGAATCACAGTTATTAAATCATTATCCACCCCTTTTACCTTTACCTTTTGAATACCCTCTTTGCTAAAACCCCTTCCAATAACAGCGTACTTATCCAATAAATAAGAAGAACTATAAAACTCAGTCCCTAACTCTTCACAAGTTTCAGAAAGCATTTGAGTTTCAAAAACCCAATCAATAAGCGTATTTTCTATACCATTCTTCATATTAATCGTCAAGAAACAATAAAGAAATATTTTTAAGGCTAATCTTTTGTCTGCATAAACGTCGCAGCAACATCAATAATATACTTACCGTCATCTAACTTGTATACTAACGGATCACCTTTGAATAATCTCACTAAATCCAATTCAAACTTACCAGGCTTAAGAACATTCACAGAAGCAAGATCTAGAATTACCGGAGCGTCATCATCCAAAATACCAATAATATCCTTTACATCCTCCTCGATTTTCTGCCTGTCTTCTTGAGTTAAATTTTTTGTAACTTCCTGAACCTTATTTAACGCCTCTTTCTTAATAAAGAAAAAGAATTTACCACCACAACTAGCACACCCTTTTAAAATCTGATTCGAACCATCATCATAAATCGCCGCACACTTGACACACTGATGCAAACTAACGCCTACCCCTCTTCTCTAAGGTAAATAACTCAATCTTATTCGGATCTTTCTTAATCTCTTTTACTACAGTCGCAGGACCAATAATCGTCATACCCGAAGCCTTATTCAAAATCAAATTCGCAATACCCTTTCTAATCTTATCCATAAACATCTGATTTCTCGGCTGATAATCCACACTACAAATCTCAATACCTTTAAACTTCTTATCAATCATCTCCATTGTCTTCTGAATTAGTTCTGATTCTTCATAAGCAGCCAAACGACCCTCAACAAGAATAATCTTATCCTCTCTTACCGACTTTAAGATCTTCTGAATCTTCGAATTCTTATCTAAACCAGCGATCTCATGATGCGGAATAAACTGCAACGTTAACATTTCATCACCTCACTAAATTAAAAATCTCCTCATAAAACTGATCCACATTCGTTCCTTTCTCAGCAGAAATCCCAATCACAGGATACTGCGGGAATGCAGACTCAATTCTTTTCACATCAGACTTCTTCAAATCAACCTTATTTCCAACAATCAAAACAGGAATATCTCTAGCTGCCAAATTACCAATAATCGTAATATTTACCTGATTATACGGATTTTGCGTAGAATCTAGCACTACTAAAACACAATCCATATCATCAAGCCACTTGATCGATTCAATAACCCCTTTGGTCGCTTCTTTCGCTCTTTCTTTGGCTTCTTTAGCATTCATCTTAAACTTTAAAAAATCCTCATAATCAATTTTAGTCGCAATACCAGGGGTATCCACCAAATTGAATGTAATCTCTTTTCCCTTCTTTTTCATATGAATCTTTTCTTTAACCACAATATCTCTTGTTTCATGAGGAATTGGGGATACAGAAGACATTTCCTCTCCAAGCCAATCTTTACAAATCATATTTGCGATACTCGATTTTCCGGCATTAGGCGGACCATAAATCCCTAATTTCACATGCTTCTTTGCTTTGAAGATGCTCGAAATGAAACTAAGAAAAGACTTAATCCCTTTTATCATTACCAAGACTAACCTCGAGCCTTGTTTTTAAAGATTTCGCTGATTAAATAATATCTTCCCTTCTAACTAAACTACGCTTAGATTTAAAATTAAAGTTAGATTTAAATACTTCTTTTCTAAAGAAAGAGAAGATGGATAGCCCCTATAGTTCCCCTTTGGCACCCCTCTTTGAGAAAAAACTTGTTTCTGACTTAAATGAAAAATTAAAACCTGTAATTTTAATTAACGATAAATTTAATCAAGCTCTGAAAATTCGGAGAAAAGTTTCTGAACAACGAAAGAAATTTTCAAAAAATCTAGAAACCGATTTTCTAAATGGAAAACTAAACCGAGAAGCGGCTACAGGACTCCAATTTTGTAACAGAAACGAACTACGATTCTTAAAAGTGATTGAAAGCTCCAAAGACGAAACCATCGATCAATTACAAAAAGCAATTGAATGTTTAGAAGAGATTTCAGACACGGAAGAAGCCAAAATTTTATTTAAAAAACTCTTTGAAGATAAACCTCGCGAAATCAAAAAACGATTTTTTGCATATATTCAAGTTATCCAAGAATTTTATTCAAGCCTTCCCCTTCTGAGAACAAGATTAGAAGCAGAGCGTATTTTTCTTGAACAAACAACATTAAACTCTTTCAACACTTACAAGTCGATACTTGAAAAAGAATTAAAATTAGAAGAAGAATTAATAAGTAAAATAAATCAAACCACTTTTCTAAAAACACGTAATAAAATTTTATTCTCAAATTTAAATTTGGCTGTAGCAAGCTTAATTATGATCCCTTCCGCTCAAGAAATCACTAATCTCCTAATTAAATTCGGTTTCTCTGAAAAATCTTCCTCGACAATCCTACAATTATTCCCCGGTCTCCTCATCGCTTTGAATATTGGATCTATGATTCTAGCTCTCTCAAATCTGGTACTAACATCTTACAATCTTGCAAATATGGAAAAAGCTTTCAAAAAATACAAACAAAAATCTTAGCAAAAAATCTTGTTTACTTTAAATGCAACTCAACAATATCCCCTTCACCGAGAATATGTTCTAAACCAACAGTAGTTCCGTCATGCTTCACACTCTTTCCCCAAATACGAGCAAACCTGAACCGTTCAATAAAATCCTTATGCACATACCCTGCCAAATCTTTTACAGACGAACCTTTCTTCAAAGCCACTGGAGGCCAATCCGCTTTCTTACCAGGCGTTTTAGTGCGCACCCAGACTAATCCTAACTTAGACCATACTGCATTCTTAAAATCCTCAACCCAGCAAATAGGAAAAGAACTCTTAAAAGACTTAATGGCCTTATTGACTACAACCAAACAAGGCTTGGCATCCTCTTCCTTCTTATTTACTTTTTCCAAATTAATAAAAGCTTTCTCAAACTCATTCTGCATCACAGCCAACTGATACGCCGGATCTTGCGAACCATCAATCACCAACACAATAAGATCCGCGCTCCTTCCAATTCCTAAAAAAGTCGGACCACGATCACTCTCAATAAAAGCGGGAAACAACGCTGGAACTTCTACAATCTGAATATTTACTCCTTCATACTCCATCACACCCACTTCAGGCATCTTTGTCGTGAATTCATAATCCGCAACTTCAGGCTTAGCATTTGTAAACTTTCTTAAAATCCAGGATTTTCCAGAATTCGGTAACCCAAATAATACCACCTGGGCTGCACCTTCCTTCTTAATCGAAAAACTAAAACCTCCCGCTTTCTTACTTCTCTCTCTGTCAACTTTCTCTTTTAACTTAGAAATCTTTGTTTTAATTTCTTGACGTAACCCTTCAGCCCCCTTATGCGTAGGAGAAGCGGATAATAACCCTTCTAAAGCTTTTATTTTCTCTTCAGTAGTTTTTGCTTGTTCGACTTTTTTTAAAGCTTCAGAATATTGATAATCTGCATTAATAGGCATATAAAAAAGAAAGAGAAGGGATTTTAAAGACTTTTGTTTTAGAATTAACGTAATGAACGAACACTACTTTAGCCCAAAACCAACCTCTACTCTGAAAACGTTTAAACTAAAAGCCATTTTAAGAAATAAAGAAATAAACTTTACTACCTCCTCTGGACTTTTCTCTTTTAAAAAACTAGACAGAGGAAGCGAACTTTTAATTAACAAATCTCAAATTAAAGAAAATGCTAAAATTTTAGATCTTGGCTGCGGCTATGGAATAATTGGATTAGCATTAAAAATTCTTTTTCCTTCAATCCAAATAAGCTTTTGCGACATTAACGAACGAGCAATTCAACTCACAAAAATCAATTTAAAAGAACACCACTTAGAAGGAGACGTGATTTTAAGCAATGGCTTTGAAAAAATTAAAGATACCTTCACTAGTATACTTTTGAATCCGCCCCAAACCGCAGGAAAAGAACTCTGCTTTAAACTCATAGAAGATGCTAAAGAACATCTAATAAAAAAAGGAACACTCCAAATCGTCGCAAGACACAACAAAGGAGGAAAAGAACTAAGCAAAAAGATGCAAGAGATTTACGGAAATGTAGAAGAAATAGCAAAAAAAGCGGGATATAGAATCTACCTAAGCAAAAAACTTTCTTAAAATAAATTTATAAATAACTTGTTAACTTCCTTTCCTATGATTCCACAGTTTCTAGAACTTCTTTTAAAAGACCCTCTAGATTGTTTTCCTCGACTTCTTCCAAACAGCGATCTTCGCCTCCTTGAACAAGGACTTGCAGCTGGAATTACTCATTGGGAAGGAGGAACCAGCAATAACACAGTCTACTACGCCCGCACTTTGTGGCAACACCAAGCAGACACATTAGCTCCACGCTCTAAACAAAAGGATTATGCTGAAGAAATAGGGAAAATCTATGGTTATGAACATTTACTCATTACTCCAGACCTTGGTATTTTCATGAAACAATCCAAGAACTATCCAAAGACAGACTTAAAAGAAGCGCTTTCTATCGGTAGCCTTTTACTAGAAAAAACATCTCGCGATCAGGTAATCCCAATTTTAAGAAGACAACCCTCAATCTTGAATTAGTTACCTTTTTAACTTCTCCTTCAATAATAAAATACATGCCTTACTCTGCTTTTACAGTAAATTACGTCTCAGCCTTTCTCATCCTTATTTTAGGATGGGTCTTAGGAAGCACTTTAAGTAGCATCAGCAGAAGAATCCTTAAAAGCATAGAAACAAACAAATTTTTAGAAGAAAAACTCAACCTACGAACAAACTTTGAATCACTTTTAACAAACATTCTCAAATATAGCATTTACCTCTTAACATTGAGTAGCGCACTTACAAGAATCGGCATTTCAACAAAGATCCTCTTATGGGCAATCCTAATCATAGTATTTTTCACCCTCTTACTCCTTATCCTCGCCTTTAAAGACGTCATACCCAACATCCTGGCTTGGTTCTCAATTATGAAAACGCAAAAGATAAAAATAGGAGAAACTATAACTGTAAAGTCAATAACAGGAAAAGTATTAGCGATTAACCTCATTGAAACCAAAATTCAAACTCAATCACACGAAACAATCTTCATTCCAAACTCGATTTTAAACCAGAGCGTGAAAGAAAAATGATTACAGCCTACGTTCTCATCAACACAGAAAGCATAGATCCAGTTATCGTAGCTCAAGAACTAACCTACATTGAAGAAGTACAAAACGTTCATCAAGTCACAGGAGATTATGACTTAATCGCAAAAATCCAAGCTGAAAACGTGGTTGTTCTACGCGAAGACATCATTAAAAAAATAGATGAAACCAAAGGCATAGCAAAAACAACTAGCTTGATTGTCGAAGATCAAACTTTGTAAAATTCTAACGCCTCTTCTTCAATAAAATGCAACTTTGTTGTCAAAATTAACGCTTGGGGAAAAACCTTTACCTTCTTTTTCATTAAGTCTTTTACTTTTCCACTTAAAATTACCTGTTTCTTTGTACCTAAAGCGCAGCAAACTACAGCCACACTTTCATTTGAGATTAGATTTTCTTTTCTTCTCTCTTCAATTCCTAAGAGGAAAGCAAGAGCTTCATTAAAAGACATAAAACGCTTTTCTTCAGGTCTTAAATCCAATAAAAATAAAGTATGCATACCCTTATTCTCTTTTAATAAATCATACGGACTTTCTACTTTCCAATCCTTTGTTACAAAAGGAATAGAACCAACTTTTCCAAATTTGTATAGGCTTAGACCTGTTTGCGCAACCGCAGTAATAATCGAAGCGTTATGAACAATGTTTACTTTTACTTTCTTCTTCCTTGCTCTTAAAATAAGATCTACATGCGTAGTCGCAGCAAAAATATCGCCCACCACTAAAAAAACAATATCCTCTTTCTTTGCTCTTTCTAAAATTTGATCTATCTTTGTCTCGACTACCTCTCGATCTGCCAAAATTATTTTCTTTTTAACTAATTTTTCTAACTTCTCTCTCTTTCCTAAAAAAGGAGAAGTATAGTTTTCTAAATATACTTCCTTGGCTTTTCTTGCCAACTCTAAACCTCTCAACGTAATATCTTTCTCATCACCTAATCCTAAGCTAACGAGCGATAACATGCCATTCATCCTTTACACTTACAATAAAAATCGTTGTTAAAGCACCCGCAGCTAAAGCACTTACATTCCAAGGCAAAAGTAACGCTAAAATCAAGAAGAGAAAATTGAAAGCTATTTTTAAAAAATCCTTCTTTTGAAAAATAAAGGTACCATACGGCAAACCGTACAAGAAAATTAACACCGTTGCTATTAGCGAATTTGAGATAGCTAAAGCGAAATACGCGTATTCTCTTCTGAAGAAATAACCTAAAACTAATCCAACTAAGAATAACCAAGAAAGCTCGATTAATGAAAGAATGATTAGAAGTAAGAGAATTTGCTTTAAAACCCAATAATACTTCTTACCTTCTTTAAACTCTTCCGGAGAATTATATCCTAAAAAAACACCTAAGAGTTGACCAAAAAAGGCAAGAAAGGAAGCAATGATCATTCTAAGAAACTTTCAAAAACTACCATAAAAACCTTTTGGTTCTTATTTAACAATAATAACATTTGGAAACTGCTGAATCCAGGCTTTTTGGCCATCCTCAGCATAAATAATTGACTTTTCAAAAAGTATGCCCTCTAAAGCAACTAGTTCTTCTGTAGTTACAATACCATCCCGGTTTAGATCCGCCCTAGCTAGCGTTTCTTCAGTAACCATCGGAGAATTTTCACCGTAGCGAAGTAATTTTCCGTCCTGCCAAAAATACTTAATACGATTCTTATTCAATCCCTCAACGTATCCTGCAAAGGTTGCATCTAACGAACTATAACAAAAATCACCAACCGGAATCGCAGTTCCACCCGCACGAGGATGCTCAGGATCACTACCAGTTTGACGATTTTTATGAAAAATTAGATTTCCACCATAAGAGGCTACGCCTAAAATTCTTTTGCACTTTTCTTGACGAGATTCGCCTCCTTGAGAATAATCTGAGCTTGTATTCACTTGAGGGGTACTTACTGTTTGACACGCATTTAACCCTAAAGCAAGAACAATTGCTCCTTTCTTTACCAGATCAGTGAGACTCATTGTACGAAATCGCCTTCTCCTAAACTAAAGGCTCGCCCATCTTCGCTGGAAGGATTTAGCTTGAATACCATACCCAGACTATACGTATCTGTTTTTACACCAATCTTGTTAAATTCTACTCCGGTCTGATCATACCCGCCTTTTAGTAAAACATTTAGCAGACCAGTACCCAGTCCTGCCTCAAGACTAATATTTTTAGACTGATACGATGATTCTCCGAGAGTTGCTCCTCCAGAAAGGCCGAAAGTAAATCCAGAGACTGAACCTCTGGCAGACCCAACGAGTTTAACTCCTCTAAGCGCGTTCCCTCCATAAATACTTGGATTGTCGGCAAATAAAACAACACCTCCAAGCATTGCGCTTCTTAAATAAGCTCCTCTTTCAACGCTAGGCAGCGCTGGATTTTGGAGAACCACCCTTGGCGCAAAATAAGCACTCTGATTTATCAGTTCAGGAGAACCTTTTCCATTAGCAGAACCATTCACAAATTGAGTGTTAAATCCTACTTCACCAACAGGCAATACGAAATAATTCCCCCCGATGTGGCCCGCATTTGCCATAAGCGCGATCTTTCCATCTAAGCTTTCATTACGTTGACTTGTTTGAGCAAACTGACTTTGCTGAGAAGCTTGATACACTTGCACATATTTTGCTGAAGCAAGTAAATTCATTAAACCAAAGTCCACTTCAAGCAATCCACCTAAACTTCCTTTCATGCTATTTGAACTACTTGTCAAAAAGTGAGCAACTCCTTCTTCATCGAGAATAGCAGAGGTTAGACTATTTGGAAAAAGAATTCCTCCTTGTGCAGAAACTCCTAGCCGAATATTCTTTGTAGCTAAATACTCTCCAAGAACATCAAAGTTGATAGCACCATGACTTCCTTGAGCAATTTCCTGACCAGCTACTCTCCCAGTAACAGACTCTATCGAAACTCCTCCTTCTACACTGTATTTACTTTCTTCAATAGGAAGTTGTCTTTGAGCAGCTCCGGACGAGGTAGCGGTTGTTGCTGGATTTTGAGCAATAGCAGGAGTTCTCGTACTTGTTGAAGTACCGCGAACAATTGGATGTTTATGCGTGACTGTTCCAGACAGAGCATGAACCCCTCTTAAGTTTTCCCCACTTGCGTAATGAACATCACTTAAGAACATTACATTTTCTGCACCTGTGGGAATTGAAACTGTCCACGTATCCACATTATGAGTTGGGTTTAATTTTCTTCGGTCAAATCTATTCGTTGTAAGTCCTGGAACAGAGATCGGAACATCTGCAAGAACCTCAAGCGTATCCAGAGACGAGCCAGGAGTAGATCCAACGCTATAAACCGTTTCATCGTTAAGATCGACTGTAGCACTATCCCACCTTTTGTTATAAATCTCAGCCTTTTTAGTAGGATTATCTCTTTCACTTATCGTAAGAGGAAATGCTTCTCTTCCAAAACCCGCTTCCTGCAACCTTCTTTTAGCGGCATCAAGATCACAGTTACTTCCACTTTGCATCGGATAAAATTCTTCTCCAGCAGGAGTTTTAACTAAAATACGCGTAGGATCATTTGGATCACAACGAAATTGCGGAA
This sequence comes from Candidatus Woesearchaeota archaeon, assembly GCA_964497265.1. Classification (GTDB taxonomy): domain Archaea; phylum Nanobdellota; class Nanobdellia; order SCGC-AAA011-G17; family GW2011-AR18; genus JAHFKM01. The sequence continues at coordinate 16,446 of CAZCCK010000011.1, forward strand.
CTTTTTCAATCTGTTCATTAGTAAGACGAGTTGGATTAATCTCTATGATTGATGGAGGTTGAACACTTCGTATAGGTCCTCGCGGAGCAGCAGGCTCTCCCCTTTTTTTATAATAAGGGATTAATGCCTTTTTCCCGTCAGGGCTATTAATAACAAGCGCACCTTCCCACTTTTTTCCTTTAGTAAAATCTCCTACATTTTCACCAGGATTAAATGATTTTGAAGAAGTACCCCCAGGCCCATCCAAGATATCAATTTTACATTGAGGATTTAAACCGTCATAACTTTTTTCAATTCCCATCTGAGGTTTACCGTGAAGAGGATAGTTGGATTTATTCAAAACCTTAGCTGTGTCTTGACATTGCTGAGCATCAATAATCAAATTGGGTTGATTGTGGTAGGTTACTCCCTTCGTATCAATAATACAGGTTTTCGCGCTACCATCCGCGTTTTTAGTAATGTTAAAAGCGTCTTTAAGATTACAATCAGCATACACTGAAGATGCTGCAAGACTTGTTGCAATGACTGCGCCCCTTAAAACAATTGGTACTTCATTTATAAGATTAGAAATTGTATCTGCTAAAGTTTTCTTAGATGCCATTTTTGATAGTTCCCCCTGAATAGTCAAATTACCCCGATTTGTTATCACACTGAAGTGATTACCTTTATTTAAACTTTTCGCTAAAAGAAGAAATAGGCTATTTGGCGATTATTCAAACCGGCCACTTAAATGAATCTGGCTTCTTGCAGATGGCTGGGGCGGAGGAGAAACAGGTCCATTGACAGAATCAATTACATCCACATACAGATCATCTTGTCTTTGAACACCACCTACAGAATAAAACCTCACTAAAAACGAACCAACCCTATCAAAGCGAGGCAAAGAAGGCAATCCTTCAGCAGTAGAAAGACGCTCGTATCTATTACCCTTTCTTTCAAGAAGAGCAGTTCCATACACAGCTCCAGATCCGTGATACTCCACGGAGATTATCCTGTCTTTTAACACTTGAACGCATGCTTGTTTTGGATCTAGAGGCGCAGTAGTACAATGAGGAGGAATAGCCCCATCCACATTATAAGGAAAGGGAATTTGAGAATAATCCACCTGTTTTTCAAGACTTAAAGAGTGTGAAACTGGAGCTCGGCCTAGACTTGTGTTTCCTGCTTTTGCTTCTTCTTTTAGGATTTCTATTTCATCGTTTGTTTTTTGAATTAAATCTGTTATAGCTTGAGGATAAACTTCTACCCTTAATACATCTTGCTTATTCGGATGATGCGCGTTACGAGGAACCTTATATCCCACACGAATTTCATACCTTCCTTCCATTAACTCTAAAATTGCACTTAAACAATTTCCCTCAATCTCTTCATGACCATGCACTCTCGTGTCAAGACCACCATTTCCATCTGGTGTGCTTATAGCAACATGATCTATTTCTCCACGCCTTACACACAACTTATGCTTTCCTGGAGTCGTCTCTACTTCCGCATGATCCTTCGTTACATTTCCAATATATTCCAAAGAAACTGCACGCGTACTTCCCTCTACTTTTTTATAAAGAACAACTTCCATTCCAATCTTATCTAAATCACTCCAAGACGTTACTCTTTGAGGAAGTGAAGTTGGAGTATCTGGCTGAGGAGAAGGTTGAGAAGGAGCATTAGTCCCACTAGAGGGAGTTGGAGCTGGCTGAGGAGACGTTTGAGGCGTAGGTAAAGGCGCAGGCTGAGGAGTAGAAGGTGTTGGATGAGCCACAATCGGAGCAGCAGGTCTTGCAGGAGTTGGAGGAGGAGAAGGATGTTGGGCTGTTGAACTTGTAGCAACAACAGTCTTTCTTAAAGAAGCTGGATCAGAAGGCTTTTTATGAGAAGGACCACAATATTTTATGGCACCAAATAGAAGAGCAGCAGCACCCATTCCAAATGCAATTTTTTTCCAACTAACCATAGTTATTACTAGCTAGTAATAATAAAGAATAAAAAGGTTTCTAAAAAAAGCTTAGCGCTTATCTTCTAAGATAATCCACTTCTCTATCCTTTGATGCCCTTCGACAGAACCATAGTTCGTTTCCGTCATTACAGCATCACTAATTTCCGCTCTTGCTTCCTTGGGCACAACTTCACCAGGGAATTCAACGGAAATTGCCTTGTGATCTTTTACCTCTACAACCACGGAAAATTTGGAAGGCATATTCCTGAGTGCTGCCTGATAGTTTTTAGCGATCTCTTCACTCCTTGAAAAATCTAGGTTAGTAGCTGGTGCAGGAGGCTGCACATAAGGTGTCGGACTAGGAGTTTCGGGAACTTGAGGAGCTGGCACAGAAACAACACTTGGCGCCTCAGCGATTGCTTCCAACTTACTTCCTGTTGACTCACCTTTTTCTACTAATCTCTTCTTTCCTTTTGACTGTTGAGACGCAAGCAAATCATCTATATTTGCGGGACTACGCATTGTATTTAAAACATTTTGACAATAAGGCAAAGAAGCAAAATAAGCTGTAGCGGTAGCCGCAAGAACAACAGCAGCACCATACTTTAAGACACGACTAGACAAACTCTTGTTTCCCAAAGCCTTCATTTTCAATTGTTGAGTGTTATACTTCTCTTCTAACTCCTCATGTTGCCCAACAAGAGCTAGATATTCGCCAGTCACATATTTTAATTTCTGACTGTCATCCATTCCCAACTCCTGAGAAATCTTCTCTACTTTACCCGTTGCATCTTTAACCGCATCCTTCATTTCAGTTGGACCTTGCGAATTGATTGTCATTTTTTGTAAACCCCCGATAACTACTTTAAGATGATAACTTTCATTCTATTTAAACTTTTTCCTTAAAAAACATTAAATATTTAAACGACTTCTATAAATATATGGTTACCTTAGTCTTTTTGCACGGAATTTCAGGATCTAAACAAAATTTCAAATATTTAGAAAAAGAACTCTCGGACTTTCCCACCCTCTCCTTTGACTTAATCGGATATGGCGATGAAGAAAAACCAAGAACAACCTACACCTCAGAAACATTCGTTGCTTTCTTAGAAAAAAAATTAAACCTAGATGAAAAATACGTTCTTATCGGTCATTCTTTAGGAGCAATCATCGCAAAAGATTTCGCAATCAAACACCCAAAAAACATAGAAAAAGTATTCTTAATCGCCTATCCAAGCAAAGCAAAAGAAAGCATAGAAAACACAACCATCTTACACCTAAAACATCCATTCATAGCGGCACTAGTCTGTAAAACAGAAGTCTTCTGGAAATACCTTCTGTATCCTTACGCCTACCTTAAGTATAAACCTTATTTTGACTCCTTCAGATATTACTTCAAACACACCCACCACTCCCAGAGCCAAGCCATAAAAAACACGCTTTTAAAAGAAGACATAAACACTTTAAAAAAAATAAAAAACAAAGCAGTCTTTATTAATGGAAGCTATGACGAATACATTAAACACGAATTAAAACTTCCTGGAAAAAGCTACCTTATTCCGGGAATGGGCCATCAATTCTTCACCTATGAAGCAAGAATAGCAGATATTATTCGAAAAGAACTCTTACATCTTTAACATACATTCTTAATCCTTCGCTCTTAATGGTACTTACATCAGTATTAATCGAGTAAAAAGTCTTTCCCCTCACCTCAACTTTATTCATCAAACCCTCTATCGTAGAATCAATCTATTTCAAATTTTAAAAAGATAGTGGAAGGCTTACCCTTTATTTTTAAAAACAATAAAGTAAAGGGTAAGTTTATATACTTAAGCCCCTTTAGAAGAGAATGGTTTACCTCTACAAAAAACCAATTGGAAATAGATCCTACTACTATCTACGCGCCTCTGAAAAGAAGAAAGGAAAACTCATAACCAAAGACATCGCTTATCTAGGAAACTCTCTTGAAGAAGTCAAAAACTCTTTAGACAAACTCCCCGAGCATGCTGAAAAAATAAGAAAAGCTTACAAAACCATTCAAAATTTCTTAGAGTCTAATCACTACTTAGAAAAAGCCAAGTCTTTAAAAATAAAAAAAGATGATCTTCTTCAAGAAAAACTCTTTGAAATAGAAGCATGTAAACTCCACTACCAAACAAAATTTTTTCATTATCCAGAATTAACAAAGAAAGAGATCCTAAAAAACTTTATCATTGAATTCGCCTTTAATACAACCTCTATCGAAGGGAATACCATTAACCTCAAAGAAACAAAAAACCTCCTTGAAGAAGGACTCACTCCAAAAAATAAAGAACTTAGAGAAATCTTCGACCTTCAAAACACAGAAAAAGTCTTAATTAAACTTTCAGAAGAAAAACCAACCCTCTCTCACGAGACCATTCTAGAAGTCCACAAGATGCTTATGGAAAAAATTGACCAAAGAACCAGATATAGAACAATGGATGTTCGAGTGATAAAAGCCAACTTTAAAGCAACACCTGCACCTTACGTAAAAACAGATATGGGCTTACTTTTAGAATGGTATAAAACTAATGAAAAAAAACTCCATCCCCTCGTACTAGCTCTTGCTTTCCACCATAAATTTGAAAAAATACACCCCTTCTTTGACGGAAATGGAAGAGCAGGAAGAATGCTCTTAAATCTTATTTTATTAAACAATAATTATCCCCCAATAATTATTCGTAAAAAAACCAGAACAGAATACCTAAACGCTCTACGAAAAGCAGACCATAGCCCCCTCTTTACCTTTCAAAAAGAAGCCTACACCCCTCTGACTCATTTCGCCACAACAGAATACACCACTTCTTACTGGAATACCTTCCTATAAACTTACCCTTTACTGCTCATTTTTAAAAAATAAAGGGTAAGAACGCCAAGGGAGGGATTTGAACCCTCAATTCCTTGCGGAACAGGATTAGCAATCCTGCGCACTGCCAGGTTATGCGACCTTGGCTTCTCTAACGCGTAAACTTGACCTTGCTTTAAAAATCTTCCTTTTCTTAAGAAAGGATTACTCTTTGCTTTTGAACTTCTTTTTAAGATAAGAAACCAAAGAATCTTTCTTTGAAAATAAACTATTTCTTGTATCCAGAACCCCTAAAACATAAAAAAACTATCTTGAACGAAGCTCTTTCATCCTTATTCTGCGCTTCACTCTTCCTTGAAACATACTCTCCCTAAACTTTGGATCTTTCATTAAATCCCCAAACTCTTTCATTCTTTGAATAGGATCAATCTTCTTAAAAGAATCTTTCTCTTTCAACGCTTTCCAATGACGCTCAAGCTCTGGAAAATCACTCAACCTTACATTATAAAGCTCTTTTCCAGCATCTAAAGAAGCATAAAAAGCAACTAGATTAATATCCGCAAAGGTATATTGATTTGCCACCAAAAAATCTTTTCCTTTCAACTCCTCATTCATATCCGCTAACTGATAACGTAGCTCTTCAAACACCTGCGGGCTAGTATCCATCTGATACCTAATTTTCGCAGTCGAATCATGCAACGCGAATTGAATATGATACAGCCAAGCGCGTACTTGAGCTCTTAAAGAAACATCCTTAGGCAACAAAGGCTTTTGAGGAAATTCTTCTTCTAACCATTCCAAAATCGCTAAAGACTCATTATAATACTTCCCCTTATATTCCACACAAGGCATTAAACCCCACCTTGCATTTTTTAAAAACTCATCAGACTCAAACGGACTGTCAATTAATTCATAAGCTACATTCTTTTCAGTTAAAGCAAGAAGTACTCTAAATACATTCGGAGAAGCGGGATTTCCAAACACACGAACTTTATCCATGATAATTACTTGTCTTCAGGCTATATAAGATTTTCTAAGGAAAAACTCTTCATCACTTTGTTTTAAACCTAACTCAATCAGCTCAGACACTTCTTTTAGATCTTCTAAATTCATTACACTTATTTTGAAAAAAGAACTATATTAACCTTACTTATCTTCTAACAAATCAATCTCAATATTAATTCCTTTAGGAATAGGAACACGCATCACTAATCTTAACGCCCGCTCATCCACACCAAGATCAATCAATCTTTTATGAACACGCATCTCTAACTTATCAAAAGAAGCCTTTCCATCTCCGCAAGGACTTTCTCTTGTTGTAATCTTCATTCTTTTCGTAGGAAGAGAAATAGGGCCATGAATTTTTGTATTGGTTTTAGCAGCAATCTCCACAATATTATTTATTACTTCATTTAACGTATCAATATCAGCACTTGCCAATTTAATTCTTGCCTTTTGCATTCTTTTGCGATACTCACATGCTTTTTAAAGGTTTCTGAGAATCTTTAAATAAAACAACCGTCTTACCTTCTTAATGAAAGTCACTCAAGGAACTAAAACTTCTCAAGAACTCGCAGACATTGTTTTAAATTTAGACCCATCCTGGAATAGACTAGAAGTAGAACTTGAAGATTGCGAACAAGAACAAAGAATTTCAACCCTTCCTGAAGATGCTTCACTAGCACACGGCTTTACTCCCCCTAACTATACCCACCTCACTGAAACTTATCAATTTTCATCCACCCTTTTTCCTTGGCAAGAAAAAGCAATCCCTCAAAGTACCATTCAAACTTACAACGGTTCTCCAAAGATCGGAGAGGCTTACAAACCCTTACAGATTCAACTCAGAGTTGACGGTCACTCCTATCTACGCTCAGAAGAACGACATAAATGGCCCGCTTACCTTACACAAATACAAGAAAGAATTCAAGACCTCCTCACCAAAGGCTACACCCTTAAAAAAGTGTTTTCTTTAAAAAACCAACAAGACGATTTCCCGGGAAATATCGACGCAGAAGAACAAATAGAATACACTGCAATTAATTCTGAAGAATAAACCCTAATGCACAGTCTTAAATATCTTTAGATTCCATTTATTTTTATGGGAAGATTTCGACCAGGTCAAAACAGAGACAGAAACTCAGGCGGAAGATTTGGTAGAGATCGAAATTTTAGAGAAGACTCCTTTGAAAGAAGAAGTTCTGAAAGAAAACCCTTAGAACTACATGAAGTCACCTGTGATAAATGCGGTAAACAAACAGAAGTTCCATTCAAACCTAAAGGAGACAAACCTGTTTATTGCAGAGAATGCTTTGGTGGAAAACCTTCCGAAAGAAGAGAAGGCGGACAAGGTAATTCTGACGTTTCCACCCAACTAGCTGAAATTAATCGAAAATTAGATAAAATTATGAAAAATTTAGATATTTAATTATTTATTTTGTATAATTGCACACTCTGTACACTCACATTATTCTGGCTGAGAATATTCTGATAAGGCATACTGCCGCCCAGTAAGTAAGCATCAACTTGTTCTAATAATTTAGAACCCGCATATTTCTTAATTTCCTCTTCCAATTGACGTTCAGATATACCTATCATATGTTCAACCAACAAAGGACGACCCACAGGCGTCAGAGAAACAACAACCTTGTCCAAAGTTGTAATTTTATCTTCTTTATCTGTCATCAATGGAATTAAAGATTTAGACATATTCTTATGAATAAAATACTCATTTAAAAAGATTTAGAAACTAAAGAATATAAAAAAAAGAAAGAGAGACTTATGCAGTCTTCTTTATGTAATCAATACACATACCCGCAGCAACAGTCTGACCAGCATCTCTAATTGCGAAACGAGACATTTGAGGAATGTCTTGCTGCTTCTCAATAACAAGAGGTTTGGTAGGCCTAATCTGCACGATAGCTGCATCTCCATTCTTGAGCATATCAGGATTTTCCTGAATCGTCTCACCCGTAGCAGGATTAATTTTCTTAATCAGCTTTGTAATCTGACAAGCAACCTGCGCGGTGTGAATGTGGAAGACAGGCGTGTATCCAATAGTCATAACAGTAGGATGATTAATCACTACAATACGTGCAGTGAACTCACTTACTACTGTCGGAATAGAGTCATCACGACCAAGAACATCTCCACGAGCAATATCTTTTTTGTTAACTCCTCTTACAGAGAAACCAACATTGTCACCAGGCTCAGCCTGTTGAACTTGCTCATGATGCATTTCAATAGTCTTAACTTCTCCCTTTACACCATTACCCTCTCTAGCTGGAACGATAGTTACTTTATCTCCAATTTTCATAGTACCAGTTTCAATTCTTCCAACAGGAACAACACCAATACCTGTAATGTTGTATACATCCTGAATTGGTAGTCTTAAAGGCAGGTTGGTAGGTTTTTCAGGAGCCGTGAATAAATCAAGCTGCTCCATCAAAGTAGGACCAGTATACCAAGGCATATTCGCGCTTTTCTTCACGATGTTATCACCGTGAAAACTTGCAACAGGAATAAACTGCACTTGATCTACTTTATAACCAACATTCTTCAAATAAGTTTGAACGTCTTTCTTTACATCCTCAAACTTTTGCTGAGACCAAGAAACAACATCCATCTTATTAATAAGAACAGACAATTGGCTTACACCAAAAGTTCTACACAAGAAGATATGCTCTTTAGTCTGCGCCATTACTCCATCAGAAACAGCAACAACAAGAACACCAACATCAGCTTGGCTTGCACCAGTGATCATATTCTTGATAAAATCTCTGTGACCTGGAGCGTCAATAACAGTATACTCGTACTTAGGCGTCATAAATTTCTTATGAGATAAGTCAATAGTAACTCCTCTTTCTCTCTCTTCTTTAAGATTATCCATAACGAATGCGAACTCGAAACCGACTTTTCCTAATTCTTGAGCGGTCTCCTTAAGCTTTCTCATCGTTTGCTCATCAATATTACCAGAATCGTACATCAATCTTCCAACTGTAGTACTTTTTCCGTGGTCTACGTGACCTACAAAAACAATGTTAATGTGTGGTTTTTCCTTTGCCATATTAAGTCTATCCCCCTAACTTGTGCGAGCTTATTCCACTTTATAAGCTTTATGCTTTTCTTCTGCAACTTACAAGAACATCCAAAAACTATATATAGAGGATGAAGCAAGAACACCCCTCAGAAAAACAAGGAGGGCCGAACGCCATGAATTTACAAGCATTACAAAGAAGTGCAATCTTCGAAAGTACAAAAAAACCTGCGCCTACAGAGGACAGAGAAGAACCAGATAACGACGATGACTTTGACGAAGATAACGAAGACTTAGAAGATGAAGGAGAGGGTGATGGCGGTGGCTACGACGAGTAGCAACCTTCTTTCTCTTTACACAGAGCTCGACCTTCTCAAAAACCAGACAAAAGTATCAACATTTAAAAAATTCTTTAAAACCGGAAAAGGCCAATATGGAGGAGGCGATGAATTCTTAGGGATTAGCGTCCCAAATCAAAGACTCTTAAGTAAGAAGCATCTGGATTTATCTTTCCAAGACTTAGAACAACTTCTCAAAAGCAACGTTCATGAACATCGCTTCTTAGCACTTTTAATACTTATTTCTCAATACGAACAAAAACCAGAAGAAGCGTTTCAGTTTTATTTGAAAAATATTCATTGCGTTAACAACTGGGATTTAGTCGACTTAAGCGCACCAGCGATTGTAGGAAAACATTTACGCCCCCTTAACAAAGACTTACTTTATCGACTTGCTCCTTCAAACAACCTTTGGGAACGAAGAATCGCAATTGTTTCCACTTTAACCTTTATTCGCAACAACGAGTTTAAAGATACTTTAAAAATTTGTGAAGTACTCTTAACCGATAAACAGGATTTAATTCAGAAAGCCGCGGGCTGGATGCTGCGCGAAGTAGGGAAAAAAGATGAAAGAGTGTTGCTCGAGTTTTTAGATGAAAATGCTACAAAGATGCCTCGAACCATGCTACGCTATTCTCTGGAACGATTGAACAAAAACCAAAAAGAACATTATATGAAAAAATAAATTACTTCTTAGGGGGCAATGGCATAGGTCTTCGATTCTTTAAATAAAAATCAGTCTCCCTAAGCACTCGCGCCATCAAATAAAACCTTTTCTTATAGACAGACTCCACACACCACCTTACACTTTGTTCGCGCTGAGAACCATAATATTTTTCTAAAAAATCCATCATTGGTTTATAAGTTAGACTAGCAAACTCTAAAGCGCTTTCACTCTTATCCGCACTCTCTTCTAAATAATGAGTTAACTCTTTACGTTCCTCTTCAATATTACCCTTTTTATCTTGGCGATCCCTTTCAATATTCACTTTTTTAGCTAAATCCATCCTTATCCAGATTAGAAAAGAATTTATAAAATTATTTTTTCTCTTTTTGGTCTTTTAATAGTAACAACTATTCAAATTCTTTGGCTGTCTGAAACAAAACACCTTCTTTTAAATGATCAGCAATAAGCATCAAACCAACAGGCAAGCCTTTAGAGAAACCGACAGGCACGCTCACATGAGGCAAACCAGCTAAATTCGGACCAACAGTAAGCACATCAATCATATAATTCTGCACAATACTCAGCTTTGAAATCTCCTCAAACTTAGGCGGAAGAATCGGAACGGTAGGAGAAGCGAGCACATCCACATCCTTGAAAGCACGTTTATATTCCTCGATAATTTTCGTTCTCACTTTCAAAGCCTTTAGATAAAAAGCATCTCTAAAACCAGACATTCTCGCAAAAGTACCGAGCATAATCCTCCTCTTAGATTCTTTGCCAAAACCGTCACTTCTCACTTTCGTAAAATACTCATTAAAATCACCTTTTAATTCTTCTTCAAAACCGTACCTCATTCCACACAACTTGGCTAAATTCGAAGAAGCTTCTGACGTAGCAAGCAGATAATAAGTAGGAATACCATATTTCACAGAAAGCGGAAGAGAAACTTCTTGCACAATCGCACCTTGACGCTCCAACTTTTCAAGACCTACCCTTACTTCTTTTTCAACTTCAGGAGCAACACCCTCACCAAACGACTCTTTAATCACACCTACCTTCAATCCTCTTATGTCTTTCTCCAAATAAGAAGTATAATTCTCTTTAGGAACATCCAAACTCGTACTGTCCTTCTCATCAACACCAGCAATCACCTCCATCCCTAACGCCAAACTATACAAATCCTTACTCAACGGACCAAGCTTATCCAAAGAATTTCCATAATCCATTAATCCATACCTCGAGACACGCCCATACGTCGGAGTAAAACCAAACACACTACAAAAAGAAGCAGGATTTACAATTGAACCACCAGTAGACTCTCCAAAAGCAAGATGAGGCAACTTTTGCGCTAACCCCGCAGCACCACCAGAAGAACCACCAGTCGCTCTTAATTTATCAAAAGGATTAAGCGGAACTTTAAAACCGAGACCAACATTGGTAGAAAAACCACCAAAACCAAACTCATCCTGACTCGTCTTTCCAATCACAATCGCACCTTCTTTTATCGCACGCTCAACAGCAGTAGCATGAAATAAAGGGTGATATCCCTTAAGCATTTTCGAACCAGCACTAGACTCAACACCTTTCACGCAAATAGAATCTTTCACAGATAAAGGCAAACCCGCCAATTTTCCAGACGGCTTTTGTTTTACTTTCTTTGCTTGTTCTAAAGCTAACTCTTCACCAATTACATTCAAATAATTAAATTCGTCATTTAATTTCTTAGCTTGATCTAATACTTTATGAGTATGCTCAACAATATCTAAACTTCCAGACTTAACTTCCAGCAAAAAATCTTTCACTGACATTTTACCTCCAAACTCGCAATCACATACGCGCGAGCAACATCTTGCGGCTGAAAATTTTCATAATTCTGAATTCTATAAAACCCGCACAAATCGCGATCATCCATAATTTCTCTTGCCCTTTTACAAACCTGCGGATCATCAAAAAGAGAACCCATTTCTTTTCTATCCGCGATAATCCTTGCGATTTCTTCCTCCTGAACAGAAATCTCTAAACGCTTCTTCCAAATTTCCTGACTAATCGCAATTTCTTTCATAACGCTTTTGGACCTACAAAATACCCTTCTTTCTTATGCTTTGTATTTGACAAAATCTCTTCTTGCGAAACAGAAGGCCTTGGAGTATCCTCCCTCACCTTATTCTTCAAAGGAACCGGATGCATACTGGGCTCTACCTTTTGCGTGTCAACCTCATTGAGTTTTTCAAAACTTGCTAAAATTTCCTTAAACTGGGGAACAAACTCATTCAACTCTTCTCCAGACAAAGAAAGCTTGGCGTTCTTTGCTACTTTAAGAATAAGCTCCCGATCTACTTCCATTTTTTCTAAAGATAATCTATCCTATTTAAGCCTTCCTTGCTTCGCTACTTTTAAAAATCTTTAGCTTACTTCTTTATAGATGAATCTCTTTGACAAACTTACAGAAATCTACAGATCTATCGCACAATATCGCGCAGAGCACAATTCAGACAAACTTCTGCCTGGAAATAAAATGCACATCTACTTCGCTATTTTTGGCACCACCCCTCCCGCTCTTGCTTACTATACTCTTTCTTTTGAAAAACCACTTACAGAAGAGGACCTTAAAATCATAAAACAGTACACAGGAGCTACTAGCATTGAAAATTTGAACCCTTCTTCCATTTTATTAAAACGGCCAGAACACGTACCCCCACAAATAGGATTGGAAGATAGAACCCTAGACCTCTCCATCGTAAGCTCCCAACTCTTAGTCCAGGCTATTCCACCCCCAAACACTCGACCCACCCTCATCAACTTTGACTCGCGAAAAATTCAAGCTCCCAAACTCTTCAGAGAATACGCAAGACAACAAGGATTCTCCTTCACACCCACAGACTAAGCTTTATATAGGACAAACATTCAAACCAAACCATGCAAGTAGAAATTTGTACCGTTGGCGGCTATAACGAAGTAGGGAAAAACATGACCGCCATCAGAATTGATGACGAAGTCATTCTTTGCGATATGGGTATTTTCTTACCACCCATCGTGGATTTACAACTTGAAGACCAAAACAAACAAGCATTCTCAAGCCCACAACTCATCAAAATCGGAGCAATACCTGATGACTCTACAATTGATGACTGGAAAAATAAAGTCAAAGCAATCGTTCTGGGACATGCTCATCTAGATCACATCGGCGCAGTACAATACCTCGCTGCGAAATACCGCGCGCCAATCATTGGAAGCCCCTACTCCTTACAAGTTCTAAAAGCAATCTTAGAAGACGATCAAATTCAACTACCTAACAAAATAACACCCGTCCAGATGGATAAAAAAATAAAATTAACAGACAACATCGAACTAGAATTAATTTCTATAACCCATTCCACCTTACAATGCTCCATTGTTGCCTTGCATACTAAAAAAGGAGTAATATTATACGCTACTGATTTTAAATTAGATAATCAACCGGTTATTGGAAACAAACCCAATTACAAAAGACTACGAGAACTTGGCGCTTCTGGAAAAGTTCTACTCTGTATTTGCGAATGTCTTTATGCACCAAAAAACGGAAAAACCCCTTCTGAAAGCGTCGCGCGAGAAATGCTTAAAGATGTATTACTTGGAGTTGATAACTCAGACAAAGCAATCTTTGTCACAACCTTTGCCTCACACTTACCCCGCATTCGCAGCATCATTGATTTTGCAAAACGCTTAAACAGAAAAGTAATTATTTTAGGCCGTAGCATGAACCGCTACATCAAAGCAGCTGAAAAATTAGGATTAGTCCATTATTCTAAAGAATCCCAAATCGTTCCTTACAGAAAAGACGTAGAAAAAGTTTTATTAGAAATCGAAAAAAGAAGAGGAAAATACTTAGTACTTTGTACAGGCAATCAAGGAGAACCAGGATCGATTTTAGACAAAATCATAGAAGGTAATTTACACTTTAACTTCCAAGAAGAAGACCACGTTGTCTTTTCGTGTAAAACAATTCCAGCATCGGTAAATATTGCAAATAGAGAAGCAATGGAAAAGAAACTTAAACAAAAAAAAGTACGTTTATTTACAGACATTCACGTTTCAGGACACTCCGGTCGTGAGGATTTAAGAGACTTTATTACCATGATCAAACCCCAACATTTAATTCCCTGCCACGGAGAAGCATCCATGGAAGGCGCGTTTAATGATTTAGCTACAGAAATGGACTTTAAACCTGGAGAAACAGTCCACATCATGCAAAATGGACAGAAATTAAAATTAGACTTCTAAATTTTTTTTGCAGCAAAAAACACTCTTCTTTGAAAAAGAGGATTTCCACTATTATCTTTCTTAGGAGTTTCATATAAATCTTCATTATACACTAAAATTTTCCAAGAAGAATACAATCTTTGCAACTCTTCTTCTTTAAAAGAACAGCGAGTGGGCTCCATTTCACTAAAAGGTGGAACATCGAGAAAACCATCGATTAAATTGACTCCCCCTAAGTTTGTATGTTTCTGCATTTTTTTAATAAGATCCATTCCCACTTCCCACTCAAGATACTGAAATGTTCTAAAACATAAGATAGAATCATAACTTTTTTTGAACGAATAAGAAGCTACATCTCCTATTTCCGCTTTAATCTCCAACTTTCCTTTTTTAGCTTTTTCTTTCAGAACGTTAATTGCTACCGAGCTTAAATCAACACACTCACACCTAAAACCTTTTTCCGCTAAATAAATAAATTTCCACCAGAACCACACCCTACCTCTAAAACACTTCCAGGATTAATTTTCTCAACCAAACGTTCAACTACAAAATGAACATAATCCCCCAAGTCCGGATTAGTTTCATACTCTTTATTCCAATACTCTTGATTTAATTCAACCATACTTCTTTTCACAGGAAAAAAACATTTAAATCTTACTTCTAAAACTTCTTCAAAGGCTAACAAGCTTATTCTTTCGGATTTTTTACCTAAAACTTTATTAATAAGTATACCTTTAAGTATACCATGGAAATGACTACAATCAAACTTCAAAAAACAACAAAATCCTCCTTAGACAGATTAAAAAATAAAAATGAGAGCTATGATCAACTGATTCAAAAAATCCTTTCTGAAACTAAAAAGAAAAATCTTAGAAAAAGACTTATTGAAGGGTACAAAGCAATGGGTAAACAAGACTTAGAAATACTCCGCGAGTGGGAAACTGCTTCTGCAGAAATTTGACTAAAAATGGAAATTAAAAGAGGAGATATCTGGCTGGTTAATTTAGACCCAATTCTTGGTCATGAAATCAATAAAATAAGACCTGCGATTATCATTCAAAACGATTTAGGAAACAAATATAGTCCAATCACTATTATCGCGCCATTAACTTCACAAAATTTAGAAATTATATACCCCGTGGAGATCTTACTTTCTTCGAAAGATACCTCTCTTGATAAAGACTCGAAAGTTCTTCTTAATCATATCCGATCAATAGACAAAATAAGACTCATTAGAAAACTAGGCAAACTCAACTCTGAACTCCTTAAACGAGTAGACTCTGTCTTAAAAATTAGTTTAGGACTTACCCAACTCTAAAATCTATTTTTCTGTATCCATTTCTATAAAAACAAAAATACTTTCTAATTCAAATGAAATTCTCGCACTTATCTGACTGCCACATCGGAGGCTGGAGAGATCTTAAACTCAGAGAACTTGGAATACAAACCTTTCGAAAAGCAATAGAACTCTCCATTGAAGAAAAAGTAGGATTTATTTTAATAGCTGGAGACTTATTTGATACAGCTTTACCCCAAATAGATTTAATCAAACAAGTAGCAGCTATCTTAGCCGAAGCAAAAGAATACGATATTCCAATCTACCTTATTCCGGGAAGCCACGACTTTTCCACCTCTGGAAAAACAATGCTTGACGTCTTAGAAAAAGCAGGCTTAGTAGAAAATGTCATGAAACTAAAAGACAATTCACTAGAATTCACCCACGATCGAACAGGAACCAAAATCGCTGGCTTCTTAGGAAGAAAAGGAGGACTAGAAAAATACGATTACGAAAAAATAGATTATTCTTCTTTAGAAAAAGAAACAGGATTTAAAATATTTCTATTCCACAGCTTACTAAACCAATTAAAAGGAAAAGAATTTGAAAAAGTAGAAGGAGCAGACCTTACCATCCTACCTAAACACTTTAATTACTACGCTGGAGGCCACCCCCATTTTATAAAAAACGTTTTTTTCGAAAACTACGGCCTAATTGCCTATCCAGGACCAACCTTTCCCAACAACTTCAAAGAACTTGAAGAACTTGGCTATGGCGGATTTTACTTAGTAGAAACAAATGGACAAGAAATTAAACCTAGACACATCCAAATCAAACTCAAAGAAGTAAAAAGTTACTTGATTAACGCTGAGAATAAAACCATTCTCGAACTAGAACAAGAAATACTTGACATCCAAGACTACGAAGACAAAATAATCACCTTAAGAATAGAAGGAACCTTAAAACAGGGAAAACCTTCAGACCTAGACTTTTCAAAAATAAACAAACACTTCGAAAAAGCCTACACCTTCTTAAGAAATACGACTAAACTTACCAGCCAAGAAGAAAAACAAACCTTCCAAAGCCAAAAAAACAACATAGAAGACATCGAACAAGAGATTATTCAAAAAAACTTAAGCAAAAAAATAGAAAACGAAGAAGCATTAATAAACAAGCTCATCACAAGCCTTGATAAAGAGAAACAAGAAGGTGAAAAAAACCAGGATTTTGAAAACAGAATTATCCAAAACGCATTCAAAGACCTGAACATCCAAGATGTATGAAGAATACAAACAAATAGACAAAGAACGCTTCAAGAGACTCTTTAAAGACCTTATAGAAAACGTCATTCCAAAAAAACTTAGCTTTGAAGATAAAGTAGAAGAGAAAAGAGACTACTACCTCGTCACAGAAGAAGACAGAGCCGGTCACTACTACGTCCACCTCGTGCCAAAAGAAGTCTACCACAAATTCCGCGGATTCCAAATCAAAAGCCCAACAAAAGAACCAAACCAATACGCCTTATGCGGAAGAAAGGGAAATAGAAACATCAAAGCAGCTTGCTTTGGAGTAGACGTCAAAGATGTTATTGAAAACTATCAAACTTGAAAACATCAGAAGCTTTCTTAAGCAAGAGATTTCTTTTAAAGAAGGAACCACACTTTTAGCGGGAGATATTGGAACAGGAAAAAGCAGCATCTTACAAGCACTCGAATTCGGACTCTTCGGCCTTAAAAGAGGAGAACTTTCAGGAGGAAATCTATTAAGAAATGGAAAAGAAATAGGCGCAGTAGAACTATCCTTTACTTTAAACAATCAAGAAGTATTCATTAAAAGAACACTTAAAAGAACAAACCTTGGCATAACCCAAGACTTCGGATTCTTAAGCATCAACGGAAAAGGGCAAGATTACACTTCAACAGAACTCAAACACCACATCCTCTCCTTACTCAACTATCCCCAAGAAAATTTAAGCAAAAAATCCATGATTTACCGCTATACCGTCTACACCCCTCAAGAGGACATGAAACTTATTTTATCAGGGAATGAAGAAGACAGACTTGAAACTTTAAGAAAAGTCTTCACCATCGACAAATATAAACGCGTTAGAGAAAACGCCAAAATCGCAACCTCGAAAATAAGAGAAAGAAAAAAAGAACTTGCTGCAAAAATCTACGATTTGGAAAGCAAGAAAATTCATTATCAAGAAAGGAGGAGTAAAATTGAAGAAATACAAAAAAACTTAGCCCGTTTATACGTAGAAACCTTCCAAGAAAATACTCTTAAGAAGAAAAACATCCTTTTAGAAGAAGAAACAAAAATCAAACACTTTCAAGACACTAAAAAACAACTCTCTTTCGACACATTAGAACTAACAAATAAAACAAAGATCCTGACCCATAATCTAAAACAACAACAAGAACTAGCTAAAGAGAACCTTATCGTTCAAGACATTAAAAATTATTTTCAAGAGATAAAAATCCATCAAGAACTCATCCTGAATGTAGAAAAAAACCTCAAAACACTCTCAAATAAACTTCAAGAACTAAAAACAAAACAACACGCAAGCAAAACCTTACAAGAAAATATTACAAAACTAAATAACTGCCCAACCTGCTTACAAGAAGTCGGACAAGAACACAAACACACCATATTAACGAAAGAACAAATCTTACTCAAAGAACTAGAAGAACAACTTAAAACCATTTTGAAAGAAGAAACAGACACAGCGATTAACTTAGAACAGTTAAAAAAAGAACTCGATTTATTCCGAGAAAAACAAAAACAAGAAGAAATTCTGGCTTTAAAAAAACAAGATTACCTTAAAAAACAAGAAATGCTTAAACTCTTAAAAGAAGAATTTGATTTACTTGGCCAAGAACAAAAACTTTTAGAAGAAAAAATCAAAAACCACAATACCCTACTTGAAACTCTTAAAAACGTAGAGCAAGCCTATATTTTAGCGAAAGAGGAATACGAAAAAGCAAACAAACAAGAACAAGAAATCATTTTAAAACAAGCTGTTTTAATTAAAGAAAAAGAACTAGAAGAAAAAAACCTCTTACTCTTAGAAAAAGAAATCAAAGAAAAAGAAACTTATCGAACCCTTTTACAAGAATACACCACTAAACAAGACTGGATAGAAGACACCTTCCTCCCAACCCTGGAAAACATAGAGAAAAACGTTATGAGCAAAGTCCACACTGACTTTAACAGCCATTTCCAAAAATGGTTCAAACTCCTCATCGAAGGACAAACGCTTTCCGTCTCTTTAGACGCTCAACTGGCTCCGTTAATCGAACAAAACGGCCACCAAACAGACTATGAAAGCCTCTCAGGAGGAGAACGAACCGCGGCAGCTTTGGCTTATAGATTAGCACTAAACCAAGTTATTAACAACATCGTCACCAATCTTAATACAAAAGAACTCATCATCCTCGACGAACCTACAGACGGCTTTAGCAGCGAACAAACTGAAAAACTCCGAGATGTCATCAAAGAACTTAACATGAGACAAATCATTATAGTTTCACACGAACAAGAAATAGAAAGCTTTGCAGACACAATCATCACACTCGCAAAACAAGAACACGTGAGTAGTATTCTTTAAATGTATTTAGCTCTTTCAAAACACTATTATGAAACGAGATTACACCCAGGAAGATATAAACTCTGAAATAGCACGCACAAAAAGATACAAACAAGACTGGTCTACAGGTAAAGAAGGAGAATTAAAATTTCACCCAAATACCCTTGACCAAATAAGCACAGCATTTACTCAACATTCCACCTATGATGGAAAAACAATCCCCCAAGAACTTGCCCAAAGAGCAAAACAAGAAGTAGACAACTATCATTCTTATTTTGTAGATATAAACTATGAAGCAGCACTAGCTAGCTTAGGACAAGAAAGAATAGAGCAATTACTTCCTTTAAGCGCTAACCCCCATTTTAATGGAAACACACTCAGATTAGGACTTACGTATAGAAAAATCACACATGCAGAAGCAGAACAATTAGATATTTTAGTTGAAAAACTCACACAAACCACCTACAAAAAAATATGGGAAGAATTAGTAAGTCGAGTCATTCAAATCCAAGCAGACTACCTCTCTTTTTTAGAATCTTGTTTAAAACAAAACTATTAAAAATCAATTAAAAAAATTAGGGCATAAATGATCCTTACTTAAGATTTCTTAACGCTTTCGTAATAGGCAACCCTTCAAGCAACACTTTCTGACGCACTTCTTTTGTCAAATGATTCAACTTCCTTTGATTTAACGCGTCTTCAATCTTTTTAAGCAAATAATTTAACTTCTTTAAAGAACACAAAGCAGCACACAACGCGTCTTTTTCATGCTTATTCTTCAAAACAATAAACTCTTTCTTCTTTTTCAAAAACTCATCAACAATCTTTGTCTTTTGATGAAACTGCAAATTCCTATCAGGCTCAAGCACCTTTACTCCCAACGAACGGGCAATCTTTCTTACCTTCTGAGGAGCAGGAGTCACATCAGTAGCTAAAAAAACAACCTTTCCCAAAGAAGAAACCTCTCTCAAAATAGAATCAATAGGCGCATTCCTCGCAGAATCGATCTTAAGCACCTCTCCAGAAAGGTCAAGAACCGCAAAAGCGCTCTGCGTCCCAGGATCAACCCCAACAATCAAAAGCTCATCCATTTACCTTTCTTTATGAAATTAAAATTATAAAAAACTTTTGCAAAAAAATGAAAGAAATATTTAAATAGGTGTGGCGCACTAAACCACCCTTATGAAAAAGAGTGCACTTATCCTTCTCTTTCTGACGCTATTATTCTGCAGCTCCGCGCTTGCCTTGCAAGTCACCTACGACAGTGTCCAAGAAGAAGTCTTACAAGGACAACCCGCAAGCTATGTCGTTCATCTCACTAATGACGGACCAGTACCCACCACCATCACTATCCTTTCTACAGACATATCCTGGATTTTAGACAAAGACTCAACCAGCTACGAAGTTGACGCTGGAGAAACCAAAGACGTTCCCATTAGCTACACACCTGTAAGCACCCATCAACAACCTCGCGCATATGGAATTAACTTCCAAGCGACAACACCTCAAACTAAAGAAACCAAAGTATTACCTGTTCTTGTTGTAGATTACAAAGATACAGTAAGCGCAGAATTCACTTCTTTACCCACTATTGACCCACGAAGAAGCACTATTGTCAAACTCTTACTTAAAAACAAACACAATATCGCGCTCAAAGACCTAGAAGTCAGCCTCCAAAGCGGCTTCTTCAAACAAAGTAAAACAGTAAGCCTTGAAGGCAAAGAGCAAAAAGAACTCGAATTTCCAATCGCTCTTGATCCAGACACCCAAGAAGGAGACTACACACTCAACGCTATCGTTAACTTAGGACAAACAAACCTCTTAAGCCAACAATTCCTCTACAAAGTCGGAAGATACAGCAACGTCAAAGAAGTAGTTGAACCAAAGGAAGGATTCTTAATCAGCGGACAAACAGTCACAGAGACCAATGAAGGAAACTACGTTATTTCAGGAAGCTACAAAAAAAGCTTTGGAACACTCGCTTATACCTTTACTACCCTTAGCCCAGATCCAAACAGCGTTGTAAAAACAGATGGAATATACAATGTTGAATGGGACTACAACTTAGACCCAGGAAAATCAATTATTGTTACGTACACCACTAATTACTTAACACCTTTACTCTTCCTAGTCGTTCTTGTTGGCGGCCTTATTGCTTTCAAACAATTAAGCAAAAAATACTTAGAAGTTACTAAAAGAGTTTTAGTCCTTCACACCACCCAGGGTGGACTAGCTATCATGAAAGTAGTTGTTTCTGTCAGAAATCCGGGAAAAACAACGATCAACCACGTTTCAGTCATGGACAAAATACCTTCAAACATCAAAGCACCAACTGACTTTGGCGTTATTAAACCAAGCAACG
Source organism: Candidatus Woesearchaeota archaeon (assembly GCA_964497265.1). Lineage (GTDB taxonomy): Archaea > Nanobdellota > Nanobdellia > SCGC-AAA011-G17 > GW2011-AR18 > JAHFKM01. The sequence goes on from CAZCCK010000011.1 coordinate 37,710, forward strand.
TACGAAATACTCCAGAAGGAATCAAAGTTATCTGGGAACTATCTAGCTTACGCGCAGGAGAAGAAAAAAGCCTTACCTACAAGATTGAGAGCAAGATGCAACTCACCTCAAAATCGTTACTGCCAGCAGCTTTAGCTAAATTCATGAGCGGTTCTAAGAAGATCGTAGCAAGCTCACAAGCAGTCTCGCTTAACCCTAAAGCTTAAGCTTTTTCTTTTTTTAACAGATTTAGATTTTTTCTTAGGAGCAAAACTTAACTACCTCTCCAGAAGATAGGCTTTTAACCATTTCTCTTATTCTCTTTTCATGAAACTTTCCACAAGACAATTCTTTGCAGGAACAAGCCTGGTCCTTGGCTTAGCAGCAACATTCGAATACCTTTCTTCACAACCAAAAGAAACCACTCCAACAATAGCACAAACACAGACTAAACCCGAAACAGAAGAAAACTATCCAGATTGCGCCTTATCACCACGCGTCTACACAAAAATCTTTGAACTCACCCAAAAACAAGAATTAAATGAAGAACTTAAAGAAGCACAAGCTCATTCTTGCGACTACGCAGTCATCGAAAGCACTTTTTCTATGGAAGAGCTTGTAGAACAAGCATACTCAAATGACCAAGATAAATGGCTACCCATAGAAATCGAAGGCTTTGCAAAAGAAGTAAAAAAACTTAACGAACAAGCTACACGCACAAACCTTCAAGGATATGTCTTTGCAACAAACCCTTCACTTCATCAACGAAGCAAAACACCTACAAAAGTCATCTTTCCGATAGAGTATAGAACATTAGCTAAAGACAGAAGTCCAAACACTCCTGAACGACAACAAGCACTCGAAGAACTTCTCAAAAACAGAAGACAAACTTTTATTGAAATCTCTGAAGATGGAACAAGTTTTGAAACAGCAGACGAATTAGACAAAATTTACCTTCAAGGAAACAACACGGGAAATAGAGTCACCTGGTATGAACGCAGCAGCAAAGAAGACATCTTTAACAAATCTACCACCCTCATTTCGTCCACACACTGTAATCCTTCAAACAAACAAATTTATTCTAAAGACAATTCCAAACTCTTTATCATCGCAGAAAACCCAGGATTACACTCCCAAGCAGTCCTTCTCTATACAAAAACAGCTCAAGGCTACCTTCCAGTAGGACTAACCATATTACAAAATAACACCCTTGTTCACTTACCCCTCCCAAAAGAACTTTACGATTCAAAAAAAGACTGCATTATCCCTCAAGATCTAAGCGATCTAATAGATAAAAAACTCGAAAAACAACAACCCCTTTCTAAATAAGCAAGTTTTATAAACAAATTTCAAACCCCTGCTTTAAACCCCCGCCTAGCTTAACGGTGGAGCACTTGGCTGTAGACAAAAAGTCACTGTTTGATCACACGCACAAAAAGCTAGAAATGAAAAACAGTCAGCGGAACCCGAGAGGTTGCTGGTTCAAATCCGGCGGCGGGGATTTACTTACTTGAACCACAAAAAAACAATTCAATTTCTCCCTTCTACCCATTTTTTAATTAATTTTATTTTCCCGCTTGTCCGCTATAGTTTGGGTCAAAATCCACCATCCATTCAATACCATATTTGTCTCTAAACATACCGAAATACGATCCCCAAGGACTATCCCCCATAGGAAATTCAATTTTTCCACCCGCTGAAAGTCCGTTAAATATCTTGTCAGCTTCTTCTTTACTTTCTGCGCTGATAGCTATTTTTGACCTGTTTTCATTTTCATTTGTTCTTCCCATGCTTTCCGGTACGTCATTGCCAATTAAAATGTTTTTGCCAATAGGCAAAGAAATGTGCATTATTTTATTTGCATCGTTTTCCGATACAGGAAATTCAGGACTTGCTAAATCTTTTAAACGTATAATCTTTGTGAACTCGCCACCAAATACTGATTTGTAAAAATTGAATGCTTCTTCTGCATTTCCGTTGAAGTTTATAGAAGGATTGATAGTTGCCATGTTTTCTTCACTCAATTATGAACAACATTGAAGCTTTATTATAGGTTTCGTTTTGGGAAAAAAGACCTCATCCCCCTCAGTTTAAACAATTTTAAAAAAAAAACTATCAACAGACTTAGCTTATTACTTCCATTGATCTAAGATCTCTTCTACCCTATCCACAAAATCGCGAGCTTGTTTCTTCATTTGATCCGCGATTTCTTTGGTTGCTCTTTTAGTTACAGAATATTGTGCTTGCTCCCTCTTATCTTTTGCTTCTCTTAAAGATTCAAGCTCTTCTTTTTGAATTCTTACACCCTCAAAATTAGCAAGATGATCTTTGTCTAACAATTTTTTCTTTACAAAAAGCTCTTCCAGCGCAATAGCTGTATATTTATGAGATTACTTTTAAAACCGGCTCGCGCTAAACGACTTAACGCAGCCATATACATCGAATAATATGCTGCAACGATAATCCACTCCTCAGTAGAGTGATCTTTTGGAATTGCAAGAACTTCTTTGAAATCCCCAACTTTATCTAATATCTCCATTGTGACAAGATTAGATTTTGCTTTCTTAAGATAAGGAACTGATAAATGCTTAACAGAGGATCTTGTTGAATATTAGGAAGAGAGCGCATCTTATTCAACGGTACACCTCTTTAAAATACAGATCTAATCCATCCAATACAAGACCATAATCTAAAAGATCGTTCCAGAATTGCGGATTATCTTGTTTAATATTCTTAAAATCGGATCTTTTAATAGGTAAAGGTTGAAAATTCATCCTATACTTCGTATGAAACGCTTGTGCAACTTGACGAACATTCACTTTATCAGTCACGCATAAGAGATCAATGTCGCTATCTTTTTTTTCCGTTCCTTTAGCATAAGATCCGAAAAGAATACCTATCCCTTCAAGATCAATTTCATTAAGAAATTCGTATAATCTCTTATAAAGTAAAGGGTATTTCTCTTTAAACATTAATCTTTTTTTTATCACCCAATGCACAAAAATCTGGTACGTAAAATCATCTTTAATAAACTCGTACACATTCGTTTTTCCAACCTGAAATTTCTTTAAGTTATTCTTTTTAACAAGGTCTTTTAAAATTCTAAAAACAGTCTCATGAGACAATTTCGTTTTTAACTCAATCTGTCGAGAAGTTAAATTCGCCAATCTAGGAAAGAAACAGGCCAATATTTCCATTTCGTTTTCAGACAACATAGTTGCATTACCAACTATACAGTTGTTTAACCAACTATATAAATCTTTCCTAACCGCTAACCCATTTCAAAAAACTTACCCCCCTTTCTTCTTCAATAAAAAAACTTATAAATAGCCTTAGAACCCTTTTTTCTGGCGCCTGGTCATTACTGCCCTTATTAGTTCAAAACTAATGGCAAAGGTAGTGTAGTGGTTAGCACAGGGCCCTGTCGGAAACTTTTTGGAAAAGTTTGATCAAAACCTCCAAAGGTATACAGCCAGGCCCTAACCCGAGTTCAAATCTCGGCCAGGGCGCCATTCTTCTTCAAATAAATTTATAAACAATTAAGACCTTCTTACAAGGATGACAAACAACGTAACCTTACACAGAGTTCTTAAAACAAACCCAGAGAAAGTATATCGCGCCTTTACAAAACCTGAAGCCCTTGCATCTTGGCTCCCTCCTTACGGATTTGTAGCTATTGTCCATAGTATGGAAGCGAAAGTAGGCGGCAGCTTCAAAATGTCTTTTATCAATTTTTCAACAGGAAAAGGAGACTCTTTTGGCGGAAAATTCTTAGAACTAAAAGAAAACGAACTTCTAAAATACTCAGATAAATTTGATAATCCGAACTTACCTGGAGAAATGATTACTACAGTCAAACTCAAAAAAGTCCTC
>CAZCCK010000012.1:0-37042 GCA_964497265.1 Candidatus Woesearchaeota archaeon
CCTCCCCTCTTTTTTAAAACAGGGTTCTGTTGCGTATTTTAAATCTGAGATACCGTAGAGGTATTTTGTTTGATCTGAAAGGTAAATAACGGTAATATGGTATTTTCTAAGGTATTCTTCTGCCGTTGGTTGACTGACTGTTGTGTAGATAGTTTCCATGTTTTGGAATCGTTCAAGAGGATTCGGTGCGAGAAGGAATCTATCATCTAAAAGATTTTTTCTTCCTGCGATGCTTGTGATTAAATGTCCTTCTTCAAGATTTCCTAAGATAATATCTTGGTCTGTTGTTTGAGTTGAGACCCAGGTAAGGTCTTGTATTTGTTGGTTACTTACCCCTTGAAGTTGGCGCATACGCGAAAGAGAAGGATAGATTGCTGTTGTGAGGATGAGGAGGATAATAAGTGCGAGAAAATAAGGTTTGAATTTGCTAAATTTGCTAATATCTAAGAAATGCGAAATCTTAGTAAGGGTAAGTCCAGAAATAATTGAAAGGCTTAGGCCTAAAAGAACTAAACCTGTGGAAATCGTGATAAATCGGAATACTAAGAGTGTGAGTGCAGCAAGAATAAAAGAACAGAGTAAGTAAATGGGTTTGTTCTTTTCTTTGTTAAGTCCAAAGTAGAGTGCAGAGCCTCCTAAGAAAAGGGGAAGAAGACCTGTGGCAAGTAAAAGTTCGAGAGCGCTAAGGGGTCTGTATTGTTCTGTGAGCAGAACAGCGGGTATGTTTTGTCTTATAAAATCAAGACCGTAGGTGAGGAATATTTTTTTGTAAAAGATTAAACTAAAAAGAAGGATTGCGCAGACAGTGAAGAAGAGTGCTTCTTTTTCAAGTTTTGAGGGAGTGAGTGCCCCTCCTGCTTCGAGAAAGAAGTAGATGAGGAGCGTGAAAGGCAGAAGATATGCGTTAGCGCTGGTGAGCGGAAGTAAAATTGTGCCAATAATAAAAATCCAAAGAAAGGTTTTCTTTTCAAGTTTGAGAAAGCTATAGAGGCAGAGGTAAAGAAGAGGAATAAAGAGAGAATTGGTAGAGATCGTGTTTGTGGTTTCCCAGAGGAAGAGAGGAAGAAAACTAAACAAAGTTGCTGCAGCGAGTGAAGCCCATTTGTTTTCACAGATTTCATAAGCTAAAAAATAGGAGATCAAAACTGTGCTAACTATTAAAAATTCAGGAATTATTTTAAGTAAAAAGCTAGAACCTAGGCTTAAGCCTGCGAGCAAGAAGTAGAAGAAAGGTGCGTAAGCTTGTTCTCTTCCTCCGTAGCTGAGAGGATCTGTCATCAAGAGGTGTTTGTTTTGAAGAAGGGTGTGAATAATTCTTTCTTGGAGGTAGGCTTCTCCGCTGCTAAAAGTAGGAAGGTGAAGAGCGAAGAAAAGTCGGAATCCTAACGTAAAGAAAAGAAGTAAAAGTAAAATGAAAAAGATTCTATTGTTGTTGTGTTCCATTGTTTTCTGCATGTTCGAGGGGAAGGGTTTGTTGTTCTTGTTTTTTGTCTAAGTTTTCAAATTTGGCTTTCATTTGGTCTTCGACAACATCAAAGTAATCATAGAATTTTTGAGTTACTTTAAGTACTCTTGTCCTTCCTGAAGGTTCTGAGGTGACAAAATCCAGTTCTTTTAAGAGTTTGACATGGTCATAGGCCGTATTTCCTCTGATTTTAATGACTTCATTTTGGAAGATGGGACTTTTGTAGGCGATGATAGCTAGCGTTTCTTGTGTTGGTCGATCAAGTTCACAGTCAGTGAGTAAGCTTTCTGTTAAAAACAAATAATCTTTCTTAATATTGAGTTTCCACTTGTCTCCTTGTTCGCTTATTTCTAGAGCTGATGCTTTTTCGTAGTATTCTTTTTTTAGTTCGTGTAAAAGTTCTTTTAAATAACCAAGAGATCCTATTCCGCACATTTTGGAAATTTCTTCTAATCCTAAGAATCTTCCTGTGGTAAAGAGTACTGCTTCAACCTTATTTTTTTCTGTGTTCATTGAAAGTTGATCTCTTTTAAGGGTTTAAAAAACTTATGCCATGTGTTCTATTGAATATCTTAAAAATGCTGCTATCCCGCCTAAGTCCCGCAATTGTGCTCCTTCTTCAGTTTCTGTAGAAACATATACTATTTGTGCGCCTGAAGCTTGTACCTTTTCTTCGAAAACTTCTAGTTCTTTGAAGTCTTCTGAGATTAAGACTTTGTCAGCTGCGCCGTAGTTCAAAGCTTTTTCTACGTCTGCTTTTCCGTAAACAACTTTGTCTGAATTAGTGGCTAATAATTTAAAAAATTCTTGCATGACTTTTTTCTCTTTGATAATTTCTTCTTGAGCTAAAGCGTCTTGGCTTTTTTCTACAAGTTCTTTAAGGCCAAATTCTCCCGTATAACTTAAATCGCGTACGGCAATTACTTTTTTCTTAAGTTCATTATTTAGATAAGCTCCATTTAGGAAGGTTTCTTTCGTCATTCCTGGTCCGCCAAGCAAGATTCCTTTCAAATTCTTGCCCATAGCTAAGAATTCTGCGTTTGCGATTTCTGCGATACGGTCATAAAATTCTCCTGCTGCGATCTCTCGTAGGCGACTGAAACGTACGGAACTTTGACCTCCAGCGCGTGTTTTACCTGGAACTGCAGAGGTCATGTCTTTGATGATAGAGATGGATTTTCCTCTGAGTAAGCCCACTGTTCCTTCTCGGTTATCCATTGCGATAAGGCCATACGTTTCTTTATTTTCCATCATGTCTTGGAGTGGTTCTGTGATGAAGGTTTGGTCGCAACGGTACATGCGTAAGTTTAAAGGCAGAGGAGGTTCTAGGCTCCAAACTTTGATGTCTTGTTTTCCTTCTTGGCTTGCAGTATTACCTGAAAAGATTGCTAGCCCGTTTGGAGGGGTTTGTTTAAATAAGCGTAAATGACGAATCATCCTTTCTAAAGAGTCAATAACATTCGTGCGCGTAGTTTTGTCTTTAATGTTAGAGGCTGTTCCCTGTTCTTGTGCTAAGTGTGCGATAATTTTATTTAGATCATATCCCGCAGGAATATAAACCGTGACAAGTTCAGTGTGTCTTCCCCGAATAGCCTTGAGTTCATTCACGAATTTTCGGAGTTTGAATTTTTCGATCATAGTTCTATTTTGAGTTCTTTTCCGTATTCTAAAGCATTTGGATGGTGAACCGCAAGGATATCTTTTTCTAAAGATTTAAATTTCTTGTCTAAGATTAATTTTTTAAAAGGATCTTTTAGAGAGAGTTGATTATCTTTTTTAGCTTTCCAGATTGAACTATTTAAAAGAAGAATATCTTGAGTGGTCAAATCGATTTTTTTAGTTTTTTCTACTTGAGGATAAGTTTCAAAATGGATGTCTTTTTTTCTAAGTGATTGATAAATATGATAAGTGATTAAAGGAGTAATAGGTGCGAGAAGTTTTAATAAAATGTCAAGAACGGTATGAACAGTATATAATCCGGAGTTTTGTTCTTCAGAAGTAAATTGTTTAGTTTCATTGTAAAGTCTTGCTTTACTAAGTTCTAGATAATGAGAAGCAAAATTTTCCCATAAGAAGTGTTTGAGTTGAATAGCAGGGTTATGGAAATCATAAGAGTTATAGTAATTATAAGTTTCCTTAACTAAGATATTTATTTCATTAAGGAGCCATTGATCTATTTCTAAAAGAGTTTTGGGTTTTGAAGGGAAAGGGAATGAGGAGACAAAACGTGCAACGTTCCAGAGTTTAGTTATTGTTTTTGCAGATCCTTCAATTCTTTCAGCACTACACCTAAAATCCCCACTGGTTAAGTTTCCTTCTATTGCAGCCCAGAGTCTGAACGGTTCAGTTCCGTATTTTTCTATGATTACTTGAGGGTCAATTACATTTCCTAAACTTTTGCTCATTTTAGTTCCTTTTTCATCAAGGATATGGTAATTAACCCAGTGGTCTTCAAATACTGCTTTTCCAGTAAGTTGGTAAGCGCGTAAGATCGTATAATAACCCCATGTTCGAACGATTTCTTTGCCAGAAGGTCGGAGTGTACAAGGAAAGGCTTTCTTGAAGAAAGAAGGGTTTCGTTCGTACATTAAAATGTATAAGGGAGACAAAGAGGAATCAAACCAAGTATCAAAAACACGTTCTTCTCCTCTGAATTCGTTGTATCCACATTTTTTGCATTTTTTAATAGGACAAGATTCTTTCCAAGGTTGAACGTAAGTACCTTTCGGAGGAAGGACAGCGGTTTCACATTTTTTGCAATACCAGAGAGGAATTTCAGTAGCGTAGTATCTTCTTCTTGAAATAGGCCAGTCAATAGAAACCGAGTTGATCCAGTCTAAAAGAATTTTCCTTGACTCCGGAGCGTAAAAGTTGATTTTTTCAGCTAATTTTTTCATTTCTTCCTTATAGTCCAATTGTTTTAAGTAAAATTCTTTCATAGAAATGAACTCTATTTCTGCACCGCTTCTTTCAGAGATAGGAGTACGATGATTAATTTGTTTCTGAGATAATAAAAGATTTTTATTTTTGAGTTCTTCAAGGATAGTTTTTCGTGCTTCTTTTACTTTTAGTCCTTTCAGAAATCCTGCGTGTTCGTTCATTGTTCCATCTAAGTGAATAGAGATTAAAGGCTGGAGTTTCATTTCTCTGAAGAATTGAATATCTGATAAATCTCCTGCTGAACACATCATTACAAGTCCGGTTCCTTTGTCTTGTTGTGCGAAAGGATGGGCAAAGATAGGTACCTCTTGATTATAGAGAGGGGTAATTGCAGTTTTGCCTTTAAGATGTTTGTAGCGGGTATCGTTAGGGTTATAAATAACTGCTCCACAGCTTGCAATAAGTTCGGGTCTTGTTGTTCCAATGACCAGTTCTTCTCTCGTTTCTTTTACAGTAAATTTAATATCATTAAAGGTACTTTGGATTTCTTTGTATTCAATTTCAGAATCTGCAATAGTTGTTCGTAATAATGGATCCCAATTATTAATTCTTTCATCTTCATAAATTAAATTTTTATTCCACAGGTCAATAAAAGTGCTTTGAGTGAGAGCTCGGTAAGTGGAAGAGTCTGTTTCGTAAATACTTCCAATATCAGTACCAATTTCAAAGGAATTAAAGCCGATTCCAAGTTTAAGGAAGGAATCAATAGTAACGGTACCAGCTTCACTAAGGAGTTGCCTACATTTAGCCAGGAATTCTTCTCTACTTAGGGTATGAGCACGAATATTAAATTTTTTTTCTGCAGCCATTTCAATCGGAAGACCGTTTTTATCTAATCCCAAAGGGAAAAGAACTTCTTGTCCGTCCATTCGGTGGAAACGTGCAAACATATCCATAAGAACATAAGTTGTTGCATGACCAATATGGATAGGTGCGTTAATATAAGGAGGAGGAGTGTCTATGGAATAGATCTTTTTTTTAGTTTTTGGATATAGTTTGTAAGGTTGAGAAGTTTTCCAATATTCATAAATGGGTTTCTCAAGTTCTTTTGTCCATCTTGTTTCTTGAATTGTAGGTTCAGGCATAAGAAAAGATTTTAAGAATTACTAATAAATCTTACCATTTCAGGAGTTTAGCAAAAAAATGGAATCTGTTTGTTCTAAAAGAGTCTTACCTTTGGGTGTAACAAAATAACGTTTAGGCAATGAAGGTTCAATTACAGAGATATAACCTTCCAATTTGAGAGAGAGCAGATGTTTACGAAAACTATTTCCCCTTCTTTTTAAATGGCTCCTTATTTGAAAAGCAGTAGCTAAATCAAGTTCATTTAAAGCTTTAAGATAGTACAGTTTAGAAAGGTTTTTAGGAAATTGTTCTTCTTTAATTTTTAAAAGTTCTTCAAGAGCATATTTTTTTGATTTTATAATAAAGTCAAAATTAACAGCTATTTTTTGAAAGTTAGAATTTCCATAAATATAGAGGTTATCTCCACGAATTTTTGAAAGGATATTAAATTTAAGGAGGATTGATTGAAAATTTTTAAGATAAGATGGACTTAATGAACAAAAAGATATCCGCCTAGAAGAAGTTGCAATTGTTGATTCAGCAGCAAGAGTAGCATTAATTAGGTTTTGTAAAACCGGTTTAGGTAACTTTTGAATATAAGAAGGAATGGTTATAATTCTACTTTTTTCACCAAAGGGAATAGCAAAGTAGTTATGAAGAATAAAAATAAGAGTTTTGTTATGAATTTCTAGTTTAAGAGAAACGACGGATTTTTGATACCTTATATCATCAAAGGTGCTTTGAACAAAGATTTTATTTGAAGAAGGAACTAAAATTTTTACTAAAAAAGAAGCATTTTGACATTTTATATTATAAATAAGCTCTTTATTATAAGAAAAATGGTTTTCAATAAAGATAATTTCTTTTTTTACGCCCTTAGTTAAAGAAAGAGTTCTTTCATGAAAGTTTTCAATAGGTTTATTTTCGGTAGTGTTAAGGATTTTAATTTCTTTTTTAGAGACGTTTTCTGGAATTTGAATTTTAATATGGAGAGATTCTTTTATATTTTGTTGAATAATTCCTAAAGAAAAGAGTTCTCTTTTAAATTTTTGAGTGAGTTCCGTATTAGTATTCTCAAGAACAATTTTTTTCTTTGTTAAATGACCTTCAACACGAATAAGTTCAGAAACAAAAGCAAAAGAAGGGGTTAATTTTAAGGGATATTTAGTGAATAAAGGGTTTCTAGATCCTTTTAAGATAAGACCCTTTACAGATGGAGAAAAAGTTGTAATTTTAGATAAGAATAAATAAAAATCTAGAGGAATGCGACGATAATTATTCTGCCACTTATTTAAAGAGTCGGTTAACTGTTTTTGAGAGTAAAAAGAAAAGCCATTATTTCTAAGGAATAAAGCTAATTTTGTAGTTCCCCCTAGAGCAGTAATCGCTTTTTGAAGAAGATTGAATTTTATTTTTTTATTCAAGTCAACAGTAAACCTATCTTCTGGAAGGGGGATTAAAGAGAAAGAAGGCATAGTTAAATAAAAGAAAATCGATTTATAAATTTAGTGCGAGCTTGTCGTGAGTGTCGCGAGCAAAAGTTTTAATCAACTAGTTTTAGGAGTTTTAGAAATATCAGTTGTATCTCCCAGGGTTGCAGAGTAGCCTCCGTAAAAGAAATGTTCGCATTTCACACCAATATTTGCGTAAATACTAAAGCCTTCTTTTTTTGCGTCTTTACAAAAGCATAGATCGTCCCATTCCACATCCAGATCTTTTAAAGAAGAAGGGTGTCTTTGAAAGCGAAAAGATATTTTTTGCAAGACTTTTTTAGAGAGGAGTAAGCAACCCATTGCAACGTAATCTACAGGAACAATTCCTCTGTAGTTCAAAGAGCTTTTGTAGTCTACGAAAGTATAACCTCCTTGTTTATCTTCAATACCGATTAAAGCAATTTCCTGTTCTTTTCCGTTTTTAACCAGTAAATGGGGAGTGATTCCGGCTACAATGTCTTGATGTGCTTCAAGTAAAAGTTCGATAACATTCTTAGGAGGAAGAACATCTTGTTCTAAAGAAAGGAAGTAATCATAATCGTGACTAAGAGCGTACTCTCTTAAAATATTTCTACTTTTAATAACCCGCTCAGGGACGCTTTGAGAATATTCAGTTTTAATACAATTGATTTTTAAAGATCTAATTTTTTTGCAGTAGTCGTCTGTTTGAGAGTTATCTACTAAGAGAACATCAAAGTTAGGATAAGTAAGTTCTTTTAATCTTTGAAGGTATTTTTCAAGACAATATTCTTTCAAAGAAGCGGTTGGGCAGCCAACAAGAATTTTAGGAAGCATGGTCAAGAAGTAATAAAAACATTTAAATAACTGCCTTAAAGAACGCTAGGTTATTGGGGCGGTAGCTCAGCCTGGGAGAGCACCACGCTGAAGACGTGGGAGTCGGGGGTTCAAATTGATCTTTAAAGGATCGTGAAAGTCCCTCTCGCCCCAATCATTCTATTTTAAAGTAGAGAAAAGTATATTAACAAGAATAAGAAGAAAAAATATATGGATGAAAAGAAATTTCTAAGAAGTTTGGTTGAGTTAAAAGATAATGAATGTACCAAGATTTATCCAGCAATTATTACAGAAAAAGCAAGCGCGAGCGGAAAACAAGAGCAATTTGAAGTTGAAGTTTTTAAAAAGTTTAAAGGGGGATATAAACTTCAGTGGTCTGAATTTGGAAGTAAGGGAAACAAACCAAGTTTGCCAAAACTAGAGGCTAAAGTAAAGAAAGAACTTCAAAGTATTTGTGAGAATTCAACTACTTTTCTAACAAGTGGATATAATAATTGGCAAGACACAAAAGGCTATGGGACGCAGGGCGACAAAGGCATGCAAGACAGTCAAACTGTTCTTAGATACGTAAAAGAACTTTCAAATCACGGAATTATTATTGATTACAGATAGATTGAGAATATTCTTAAAAAGTTAAACAAGGTTTATTTCTTCTTAAAATACCCCTCTAGATAGTCTTTTAAAGTTTTTCTCATAAAGAAGAAGTGAGGTTCAACCACCTTATTTCTAGGAGTTGTAAAGATATGAAAAAGAAAAATATCGCAGCAGCGTTAGGTTTAGTTGCAACTCTCTTATCAGGAGAGGTGAGAGCGAATCCGAATAAAGAAACAGTTACAAAAGAAAACATAAGTTCTTCATTTAAAGCAGTGAGAAAAGAAGAAAGGAATTTGGTAAAAGTTGTCGCAAAGGGAATGCTAGAGAATTGTGAAAGGGTGGGTGTAGAAGTAAAAGAGAATAGAGCAGAATTAAGTTGTAACGAAAAGAAGGTAAAGATTGAGTATAATGATCAAAAACCATTTTTATCAGATTTAGGAAAAGAGCCAACATTAAGGGCGACAATAGATTTCTGGAAAAAAGTAGAGTTTGAGTTAAATGAAAACCAGATGTTAGCTTACGATTTAAGAGACGAGGCAGTTATATACGCTCATCTTGAAACTGAAAAATTAGAGGAAGGAGAAGAATTAAAGAGGATTAAGTCCTTAAGTGAACATTACAAAGCAAAGTTAGCGCAGGTGTATGAAGAACTAAAAAAGAAAGGCAGTTTAGAGAGTATAGGGGAGCCTAAAACTGAAGAAGATGAAATAAAAAATGCGGTTTTTAAAAAAGCTCAAGAGTTTAAGGAAGATAAGTTTCAGAAAGCAATAGCCTTCTTAGAAGAATCAAGTAAATCCTTAAAGTTTAAGCGAGGAAAGAAAGATCATAATCTTGCTGCGTTTAAGTTTTCAGGAAGGTTTAGAGAAGAAACAAAAGAAATTCTAAAGAAGAATGGATTGCCGCAAGATTTAGTGTATCTTGCTGCGGTCGAATCTCATTTTAATCCATTCACTCAGTCTCCAGCTGGAGCTTATGGTTCTTGGCAGTTTATGAAAGATACTGCGAAAAGATATGGTTTGTGTGTTGAAGGAACGATTGATGAAAGAAGGGATTTTTTTAAATCTTTAGAAGGTACGATAAAGTATCTTAATGAAAAAGTAGAGAGTTATGGAAATGATGACCTTGCAGTTCTAGCTTACAATCAAGGAAATTTAGTTGCGTTAGCAGTTAGATATGCCGGCACAAATAATCCTGCTGAACTTCTGAAGATTCTTAAGAAAGATCGGGGTAAAAGAAAAGAAGCGAGAGTTGTCCCCAGAAGGTTTGACGACGGGTATAAATATTTGTTAAGGATGATTGCAATGAAGGAAGGATTTGAAGCCTGGGAGAAGAATCCTCCAATACAAGCAGATAAAGCAGAAAGAAGGTATTATTTTCCTTTAATTGAAAACGTTTCTTCCAGAGAATTAAGTGAATGTGGTCTTGATGTTGAAAGGGTGAAGAGTATGAATCTAGAATTTCTCCAAGGAAGTAGGAAAGCGAATGATTTTTTTGAGATTGTTCCAGTTCAAAGTTTTGAAGAATTGTTAAAAGGAAAGGATTTAGTGATTCCTGCCGGACAGGTACTTAGAATTCCAGAAGAGGGGAAAGCTAGGTTTTTAGAATATTACAGTCAGAAAGAAGGGGGAGAGGTAAAAGTAATTTCTTATCGTGTAAAAGAGAAGGATGTTTTGGGAAAGATTGCGCAAGCGTATCACGTGAGAATAAGTGACATTGAGCAGCAGAATGCCCGGGATCTAAGTCGGATTTTTTTAAATCAGGAGTTAAAGATTCCAATAAGAGAAGATGTGACAGAGGAGAGTAAAAGAGAGTTTATGAAAGCAGCAGATCTATTTAATAGCGCTGAGCACGAAAGAATGTATGGAAATATAAAGGCGGCAAGAGAGGCTTTAGAACAATTAGTGAATGGGAATTATGGATTTTCATTTAAGAGCAAGGCACAAGAGAGTTTAGAAAGAATGGCTCGAAGAGTAGCCCGAGAAGAAGTTTATGAAGAAGCAGCGAACGTTCGTCTAGAGATAGATCAAGAAGACGAACCAAAGATAGAGAGAGAAGAGCAAAGCCAGATTATTCCAGTCTACGAGCCAAAGATAGAGAAAAAAGAGATTGCTTACCAAGCAGAGGTAAGTGAAGAACCCAGAGAATATAGCGAATTAAATAAAGATAGAAGAATAAATTCTGATCCAGAAAAGTATCAGATAGATTTAGCGAATTCGCAAGGTTTCCAAGTTTGTTACAAAAGAGGAGATAAAATAGGAGTAAAAGGAGAACAACCCTATGTGTTTAAAGGGGAAGGAAGTAAAGATAAAGCAGTGCATTGTCAAGACGCAGAGTATCTTAAAAAAAGAGTTTCAAAACAGTTTCATAAACCTGTCGAGTTAGAGTATGAAAGTGTTAAGATTGCGCTTCCTGTTGGTGCAAAGATAAAATTCAAAGAAATCCGCTAGCTTTATATAATTCTTTTAATAAGAAGTGGATTAATGAAATCTAAAAAGGGTGCAATTGAGTTGTCTATGACAACAGTGATTGTAATTATTCTTGGTGTTGTACTTTTAACCTTAGGATTAGCCTTTGTAAGGGGAATCTTTGGGAAAGTAGGAGATTTAACAGAAAAATCCTTTGGTGAGGCTGAAAGTGCCATAGGACAGTTAGGTACGATTGAAGATGAATTAACGTTAACAACGAAAACGATTAATCTTAAGCAAGGAGACAGTCGAGGGATCGGAGTAATTGTTAAGAATCTTGGTCAAAGTACAGATTCGTTTCAGGTAAAGACGACTCTTCCTCCTATTACTGCTCAAAAAGCAAAGTTTACTTGTTATATCGCTGAGACTGAAAGTTCAGAGTCAAGTACTGTTTCTTTAGAATCTGGAGAAAAAAGATCCTTTCACTTGCTGGTTTTAGATAAGGGTCAGACTCCTTTGGACACATATGTATGTAAGGTTTCGTTGTACAAATCTGGAAAAGTAACTTTAGAAGATTCTTTGATTATTAATGTAGAATAAAAAAAAATTAAAGGGTTGAAAGATCTTCATCTAACCCGTTAATATCTTGGTCTACATTATTAACGTCATCCCCATTTGAGCTAGAGTCATCCGCGTTTTGCAGAGAGCTATCTAAGGGTGTAGTGGTGTCTTGACTTGAAGCTTGATCTGAATTAGGGTTAGTGCGTGGTGTTTTAGTACAACCTAATGCAAAAGCAAGAAGTAAAGTCAAAGCAAGAATTGCGTATATTTTTTTCATGGTTCATTTCCTCCTTAAAAAAAAGTCTAAGTTAAAGCCCGTATTTAAGTATTTCTAATAAAAAAAGAAAAGAAATTAAGCGTTTGCGCTTAACTCTACTTCGGCTTTAGTTTCTACGTCGTTGGTTTCTTTTTCGAGTTCTTCTTTTCCACCAGTGAGACCTTTGATGCTAACGACCGCTTCGCGTAAGCTTTGTTGAGCAAGTTTAAGTTCTGCTCTTGCTTGTATAAGAAGGTCGTGACCGGCTTTTACTTGAGCGTCAAAGTCTGCTTCCTGGCTGTTTCTCGCAGCTTCAAATTTTGCTTTGGCTTGAGCGGCGAGGTCTTTAGCTTTAGCGATGTGGTCTTTGAATGCTTGTACTGATGCTTCTGCTTGGGTAGTATCCTTGCCTTCTGCTTTAAGTTTAGCAAGGGTTGTATCTAATCTTGTTTGAAGCATTTCTGCTCGGACTAAGACTCCTTTAACTCCGAAGTTAACTGAAGCTTCAGCGCCAAGTTTTATGGTTTTTCTTACATTCACCCAAGTTTGTCGTAACTCTTTCGCTGTTTCTTTGATTTGGTCTGCAGTTGGGTTTTCAGGCAGGGCATTTATCTTTGTTTTTTCGTCATTAATTTTCTTAATTCCTGCGTCTATATCTGCAATAAGGGTTGTTTTATCTTCAATCTTAGAGTTTTGGACTCTTTCTTTTAATCTATTGAGTAATTCTAGGATTTTATCTGCTGTTTTAAGTAAATGTTCTTTACTTTGTGCTTTAATACGAAGTTTAACCTGAGCACAAGTGTCAGTATCTGATCCTTTACATTTAAGAAGTTGCATTCTAAGTTCTTTAAAAGCTTGTACTTCTTCTTTGTAATCTGCTCTTACTTCTTGTCTATCTTCTCTAATTTCTTGTCTGTTTCCTTGCGCTTGTAATCTCGCTTCTTTAAATTGGCGGATCTTTTCTTGAACTGCAAGTCTTGAATTTGCAGATGCTGATCCAGATGCGCTTGCTTTATCGTTTGAAGTGTCTACGCTTGTATCTACATTTACTCCTACAGTCGCGCTATCTTCTGCAAATACCACCGGAATGATACTTACCAGAAGAAGAGCCAGAATGAAAATGCTAAATCCTTTTTTCATGGTTTCCTCCAAAATGGTTTTTAGGTAAAAGAATCTTTTTTCTTTATAAACATACTTTCTAAAAGTAAATTTTAAAGCTTTACCAGACCGATTAAAACTTAACAGAGGTGTTTTCAGCCTTCTTTTTCTTCAAGAAAGGTATATAAATTTTAAAAAAAGCAAAAAAGGATGAAATTTTGGATTTACTTGGTAACCTTTTTAGTGTTAATTTCAATAGTAAGCGGGACGCAAATCCACGGATCAGTGTATGGTTCTTCTTTGAACAAGGTTCAGAATGTTGTTGTGGAGATAGATTCTAATCCGACTCAAAAAATGCTTGCAAAAAATGGAGAGTATGCTTTTGAAATAAACCCGGGACAGTATACCTTAAGTGCTTTTGTGAATAATACCCTCATTGCTAAAGAAGAGGTGGTTGTCAAAGAAGAAGGGAATTTTATTATTGATCTTTTTGCGTTTCCAGATTTTTCTGAGGAGGATGCTATTTTAACAGAATCTGATGAGCCTGCTTTAGAAGAGAGTTTATTTTCTACAACTTCCAATTCCAATTTTTTAATTTTAATTTTAATCCTATTGCTAATCGGAGGATTTGTTGCTTGGAAGAAGTTTTTTAAAAGAAAGCCAGAGATAAAGCAAGAAAAAATTGAGTCAACAGATCCAAGTCGGATCATAGAAATTTTAAAGAAAGAAGGGGGAAGGATGAATCAGAAAGAATTAAGGAAGTATTTTCCTCTTTCAGAAGCAAAGATTTCTTTAATGGTTACAGAGTTGGAAGTGAAAGGTAAAATAGAAAAGATAAAGAAAGGAAGAGGCAATATTTTGATTTTGAAAGAGTGATTTCAAAGGTCTAAGAAAAAAAGATATAAATACATAAATATGTCTAGTAGGTATGGCGCATATTATCTTGAGTATTCCAGATGAGATCTATGCTGAGATGAAGAGTCATCCTGAAATCAAATGGAGCGAAATAGCCAGAAAAAGTATTATTGAAAAGACATTACCTCTTAAGAAAAGCATTAAAGGAAAAGAGATGTTAGAACTTCTTTCGGAAGAAACACGGAAAGAAATCCAAAGTACAGATAAAGAGAAGTGGGTAGAATTCTATAAAAAAGTAAAAGAAAAAGAAACCTTTTTAAACTCTTCAAGTTTGCACTTTTCTTAAGTTATATTCGAGATCAAGGAATCTCACTTGCTCCGTAAGGAGCGTAAAGAACAATGGTAACAGTATACGATGCTGATGCAGCGAAAACAATTGAAAAGTTAGCGCAAGCGCTAAAGACTCATATTCAAGCTCCAGAGTGGACAAAATTTGTAAAGACAGGGATGGCTAAAGAGAGGCAACCTACTGCACAAGATTGGTTTTACACAAGAGCAGCTTCTGTGTTAAGAACAGTTTACATGAGAGGTCCGATCGGAGTTCAAAAATTAAGAGTGAAGTATGGTTCAAAAAAGAATAGAGGTCATAATCCTGAAAGGTTCTACAAAGGATCTGGAAAGATCTTAAGAAATGTTTTACAACAATTAGAAAAAGCAAGTTTAGTCAAATTTCAAAAAGAAAGTGTGCATAAAGGCCGAATTATCACTGCTAAAGGAAAGTCTTTGGTTGATAAGTCGGCAGTAAAATGAATGAAGATCAAGAGCGGTTAAAGCTTCAAGAACAGATTAAAGTGTTAGAGGCTGCGGCCAAGCAGTGGCTAAGTGCTGAAGCGATTGTTCGCTTTGGTGCGCTAAAGGCTGCGCATCCGGAAAGGGCGTTGCAGGTGAGCGCGTTGATCGCGCAATTAGGCCAGCAAGGTCAGTTGAAAGAAAAGTTGACTGATGCTGACTTGAAAGCGTTGTTAGTGCGTTTAACACCTGAGAAAAAAGAAACAAGGATAAGAAGAGTATAAGATGGCAAGATACAAACCTCGTGCAAAGAAGTTGCGTTTAGCGAAAAGGAAAAGGCAGACCAAGTGGGCGCCTATCTGGATTATCCCTAAGATTAATAGAGGTTTGAAAAGGATCCATCCTTCAAGATATACCGTAAAGAAGAGAAGTTGGCGTAGGACCAAGACGAGAGTATAATCATGGCTGAAGAAAAGATTTTCATTATTCCGTTAAGAAAAGAATGGAACAAAGCTCCCCGGTATAAAAGGGCCAAGAAAGCTCTTGCTGCGACAAAAGAGTTTATTGCAAGGCATATGAAAACTGCTTCTGTGAAAGTGGGTAAGGGATTAAATCATGAGCTTTGGTCTTCAGGTTCAAAAAATCCTCCAAACAAGATAAAGGTAAAATCAATGATTGAAGAAGGTCAGGCTCTTGTTGAATTAGTTGATCTTCCTTTTGAAGTGAAAAAAGTTAAAGAAGAAAAGAAGACCGTAAAAGAAAAGTTATTAGCTAAGAAAGATGAAAAGTCAGAGGCTAAAGCTGAAACTAAAGAAGTTCGTAAAGAGCTTGAAAAAGAAAGAGAGATAATGGAAAAGAAAGAGCATGAGGGTCATGTTAAGGTTCCAGGTAAACCTGAAAAGCAAGCGACTATGCAAGAAAAGCAAAAGAACATGAAGACAGAGCAAGTTGTACATGAATCTGGAAAGAAAGAGTCTCATTCTCCTAAACCTTAGTTTTTCGAATTTTTAAAAGAAAGTTATTGAGATTTTCTATGTTTTTTCCTAAAAAGAATAGCTTATAAACTTTTTAAAAACTTCAAGAGGATGGAAACGTTATTACCTTTTGAAAAATTAAAGCGAGAAGTTTTAATTAAAAAAGAAGCTACGACAGATCCTAGCTATGGTAAAAAACCAGAAGAAAGGTCGATAAAAGAATTAGTAGAGAATGGAGTTTTCTGTTTAAATAAGTTTGAAGGTCCATCTTCACATCAGATGATGGATTATATTAAGAGTATTTTAAAAATAGAAAAAGTAGGTCATGGTGGCACGATTGATCCGAAGGTGACTGGGGTTCTACCAATCGGTTTAGAAAAAGGAACAAGAGTGTTAGAAGTATTATTGAAAGGTGGAAAAGAATATGTGTGTTTAATGCATTTACACAAGCCAGTGGAAGAAACCTTAATTAAAAAAGCAATGAACGAGTTTATTGGAACAATTACTCAATTACCTCCAGTAAGGTCTGCGGTTAAAAGGCAGGAAAGAAAGAGAAACGTATACTACTTAAAAGTCTTAGAAATTGAAAAGCAAGAAGTTCTTTTTGTTATGGGTTGTGAAGCAGGGACCTATTTAAGAAAGATTTGCCATGATGTGGGAAAGAAGTTAGGCGTGGGAGCGCATATGCAAGAGTTAGTGAGGACCAAGGCAGGTCCTTTTACAGAGAAGGAATGGTATTCGTTGCACGATTTGCAAGATGCTTTTTTCAAATATAATACCGAGAAAGATGAGTTTTTGCTAAGGAAAATTATCAAGCCAGTAGAATTTGCAACAAGTCATTTGGGTAAAATGTGGGTTTTGGATTCTGCTGTTGATCCAATTTGTCACGGTGCAGATTTAAGCATTCCAGGCATTGCGAAGTTAACTTCAGAGATTAAAGTGAATGACACAATAGCGGTTTTTACATTAAAAGGGGAATTAATTGCTATCGGGAATGCGAAGTTATCTTCTGAAGATATCATGAAGAATGAAAAGGGTGTTGCTTTTGCGCCCAAGAAGACGTTCTTAGAGACAGAGCTTTATCCCCATTATCAGAAAGCGAAGCCTTTATAATTATTTTCTAAAGAAATTTCAGGATGGATAGAGAAAATTGTAAAGAATACGAATTGGTGCTAACACTAGCTGAATGTAAAGTTAAAGAAGACTGTCAGTATAAGCGTCCGTTTCAATTTAATTATGAAGGAGATGATTGCATGGTTAAAATTTGTAGCAAAGTTTCTCCAGAGCCAGAAAGAGTTTTTTCAAGATTGCCTATAATTAAACCTAATTTGGAATCAAAAGTAGAAATTTTACATTAGGCATATTCAACATCATATTTGATAAAGTAACATTCTTTCATTCCTAGCACTTCAAGAAAGTTCTTAAGCAACTCACAAATTTCTTGTTTGTCTACCTTTTTGTCTTGAATCTCGTCTTGTTCTACACGCATGAATTCGTTTTTCTCATAGCAAGAAAAAGAACTTAAGCTATTATAAGTTTGAAGTAGTCTGCTTAGTTTGTAGTTATTTCCAGATTTTTCAAAATAAGATTTACGCACTAAACCATTAAAAATATCATATATTTCAGAGAATTGCATTCCAGATTTGGAAAAGAGTTGTGCTGCGGTAAACTCGCCCAAGTCAGTTTTGACAAAGTCAAAGATTTTTTTCTCTTTGTCAGAAAGTTTTTCAAGACCGTAGATTTGTTCACCTGTACAGCGATCAAAGTCTTTGACTAGATGAGCATTATGGAGATTAATTAAAAGATTAAACTGAAAGTTTTTCTGTTTACAATTAAGCATTAAGCAAGGGACTAAAATAGTTTTCAAGGATTTTATTTTTTTCTGAGACATTAAGCGAATATCTTCTTTTTTTATTTTTGGTTGAATGACATTTAAGACTTCTTTAGAGATAGTTTCACCAGAGTCAGTATTTTCAACTAGATTTTCAGGTTTTGAAAAAGCTTCCAAAATGTCGACAGCTTCTCCACCATGTTTTGTTTTGCGAGGTCGAACCTCTACGAAGAGGGGCATATCCACAACACCTACAACCAGAGCGTTTCCTATATGCAGATTACTAATCTCCTTTTCTGTCTCTGTAGTGATTCCTTCGATAGAGCTAGAAACAGCTTTTAAGTCGCCAGGATTAGTTAATTTAAGAATGATTTGAGTATTAGTTTGTGAAAGGACATTTTTTTCTAAGCGTGCTGCACGTTGAGAGATGACTGCCATCCCTACTCCAAATTTTCTTCCTTCTGCTGCGATTTGACGAATAATGCTTGAACTTTTTACTTCGCCATAACTACGTTCCGGAACAAAGTTATGACTTT
Organism: Candidatus Woesearchaeota archaeon; assembly: GCA_964497265.1. Classification (GTDB taxonomy): domain Archaea; phylum Nanobdellota; class Nanobdellia; order SCGC-AAA011-G17; family GW2011-AR18; genus JAHFKM01. The sequence goes on from CAZCCK010000012.1 coordinate 17,658, forward strand.
CTTCAATAACCAAAAAGAAAGGTGCGATCTCAGAGTTTTTGCGCGCGTTGAAGAGATCAGATAAGATCTTGTAAGCGACAATTTCTTGTAATTCTTGAGGAACACCGCGTAAATTAATGATAGAACACTTTCCAGGTTGTACAAGTTCTTCTGATTTTGTAGGGTTATCCGAGAATAAATTTAATTTTTTTAAATAATCGATAATAGTGATAAGTGTCCATTTCGCAGGATTTTCTTCTAATTGTAAGTTAATTAAAAGTTGTTCAAAATCTGCGCTTTTCCCTAAATCCATAAGAGCAGAGTAAAGCATTCCTACTTGGGAACTTGAGAGTTTGGCAGGTAGAAGATGTAATAATTCAGAGCCAGATAAGTTTTTAGAGTTGAGTTTCAATTGTTGTGCTTCTGGATTTTTTTGAACATCTACAGAAAATTCTTGGATTTGTTTGGAGTATCCTTTTGGTTTAATTCCAAAGCGTTCAAAGTTTTCTTTTTTTGGATTTGGATATTTTAAGGAGGAATATTCTCCGTGAGGATCTAAGATAATGAGGGGTATTCCCTTGTCTAAAATTTCTTCGAGTAAAACAGAAACTGAATAGCTTTTACCAGATCCGGTTTTAGCTAAAATTGCAACGTGACGGGTAATAAGACGGTTTAAATCTAAATAGACTTTGATTTTTTCTCTTCCTTCTAAGACTCCAAAGTAAGCGCCGGTTTTGTTTTCACCTAAACCTAAGATTTTTTCTACGAAAGAGTCTTCTGCGTAGTCTACTTCTGAGTCAGGTTCAAGAGGTGTTCGTAAGCTTTTAAGAACATTATTTTGGTCTCGAAATCCTAAGATATTGCAAGTGGCTTTTGTTAGTCCCTCTTCTTTTTCGATTTCTACGATTTGAGCAAGAACTTCGTACCCTTCTAAGTGTTTTACCTTAACATATTCAAATTTACGGGGGTTAGCCTCTTTATGAACGCTAAAGGAGAACGTATGAGTAGCGCTTCTTCCGGTTATTTTTCCATAGGACATAGAAACTCGATTAATCCTGAATTTTTAAAATTAATGCTTTGCGAGAGGTTAGATTTATTAAACTTGTGAAGTTTTTAGAGAGATGGAGCTAGTTAAGATTACAAGGGAGTCTGCAATTCCTTTAGTGGGTCATATCGCTTTTGGGGTTATTGACAGGGGTTCTAATCTTCTTCAAGTAAGAGCCACCACAGTGTGTAATCTGCATTGTACGTTTTGTTCTACTGCCGCAGGTCCAAAGATGCATCCTGTGAATTACGAAATAGAAGTTAATTATTTATTAGATTGGATTAAGGAGGTTATTAGATTAAAAGAATGTAATGAAATTGAGATTAATATTGATAGTACTGGAGAGCCAACAGCATATCCTCAATTAGTAGAGTTAGTAAAAGGGGTTAAATCCTTTCCAGAAGTTAAAGTTGTTTCTATGCAGACAAATGGTTCTTTATTAACTGAAGAGAAGGTTAAACAATTAGAAAGTGCTGGTTTGAACAGGATTAATCTCTCCATTCACGCTTTAAATGAAGAATTAGCCAAACAGTTGATGGGAAATGAGCATTATTCTTTAAAAAAAGTCGAAGATATTGCTAAAACCGTTTCAAAGAGTAAAATTCAATTAAATTTAACTCCCGTGTTATTACCTGGAGTAAATGATAAGGAGATTCCCAAGTTAATTCAATTATCTAAAGATCTTAATTGTTCTATTGCAATCCAAAAGTACGAGTTATATAAATATTCCAGAAAAGAAAAAAAAGCAAAAATGCAAAATTGGTATAAATTTTATAAGCAGTTAGAAGAGTGGGAGAAGGAGTTTAATTTGAAATTGAAATATGGACCTCGTGATTTTAAAGTATACCGAACTCAAAAGATTCCTTTAGTAATGCAAAGAGGATCTATTATTCAAGCAGAAGTGAAAGCAGAAGGGTGGATGAAGGGAGAGAAAGTGGCTGTTGCAAAGAATCGAGTGGTAACGATTTTAGAGTGTGACACCAAAATTAATGATAAGGTAAGAGTTAAAATTTTAGATACGCAGAATTCTATTTATTTGGCGAAGAAGATTTAAGTGCTTCTTTTAAAAGTTTAATTACTCTGCTTTTACCGGTTGTTAAAATAAAGCTTGCTAGTTTTGGTCCTCGTTCTTTACTAATTAAAATAGAATAAAATAATTTAAAGAAATCTTTCATCTCAAGTTGGTGTTTTTGCAGGATAGTGTAAAATTCTTGATGGAGTTCTGTATCATTGAGTGTTTTCGTTTGTAATATTGCTATTACCTCTCGCACTACCTCTTTCTGTATTTCATTTAAAGGTAAAGGAGGAGCAGTGGCATTTATTTTAAATTTAAAGTCTTCAGGTGCGTATTCTTTAAGCCAGTGAATAACACATTGTATTCTTGTTTTTAGTCTTTTTTTATCTTCAGGTGTTTTAAATTGTTCTTTAAATTCCGCTAAAACTTTATTGATATTAAATTCATGAATTTGAATGATTGTGGTGAGGTGTCTAAATCCTACTTGGAGAGGCATTTCTTTAGGTATTTTTATACAGGATAGTTCATAAATTCTTTTTTCTTTTGCAAGAAGCTCTTCATTAAGGGTTGTTTGTTCTTTTCCAAAGTAGATTCGTTCACATTTATCAAATTCTTCATAAAAAGTAATGGCATCTAAATCAAAGGAGATTGCAAATTCAGTGTTAGGTCTAGTTGAAGCAAATATCCAGCGGGTGATATTGGGTTCGTAAATATCTAAAACTTCTTTTAACGTAATGACATTTCCTTTAGAGCTTGAAATTTTTCCCCCTGAACCTTTAATTGAGATAAAATCATACATAACATATTGAGGTGGTTCTTCTTTGAAGATTTCGCGAATAATATCACAACCAGTTGTGTAAGATCCTCCAACAGTGGAATGATCTTTTCCGCCTGGTTCAAAATCTACTCCTTCGTAAAACCATCTTGAGGGCCAATCTACGCGCCAGAGAAGTTTAATAATACCCTTTTTTCTGATATCAAAAGTTTCTTCATTTTTACAAGATTCACAAAGATAAGTGACCAGATAATTTTCGTCATAACTAGTAATTTTAGTTTCATCTTTATTACACTTAGAACAGAAAATAGTGACAGGATACCAATCTTTTTCTAAAGGTTCTTCTCTATATTTATTTAGGATAATTGCGATAGTTTGTCTTTTTTGCATTCCAATTCTAATTAAGTCAGCATATTCACAAGCACGGTATTTTTGAGCTTGATAAAGAAATTTAGGTTTAAGACCTACTAAAGGTAAGTATTTTTCAAATTCTTTTTCATGATGTTCTGCATACGACTTGTGACAATCAAAGGGGTCAGGTATATCTACAATAGGCTGACCTAAATAAGTAGTGAGGAGTTCTTGTTTAGGCATATTTGCAGGAACTTTTCTAAAAGTATCGTAATCATCCCAAGAGTAAATGAATTTTGCTTTTTTTTCTTTGTCTTCTAAAGCTTTTACAACTAAAGCAGTAGTGATCGCTTCCCTAAAGTTACCTATGTGTACAACACCAGAAGGAGTTATTCCCGAAGCACAAGTATATTTTTTCTTATTTTTAATTACTAATTGCTCTGCAGCTAAATCTGCCCAGTGAATTTCTTTTCCAGCCATAAATTGGGTTTTAAAAGTGAGTTTATATAGTTTTCTTTAGAAAGTTTAGGTTTTTTTAAAAATGAGAATATATCTTTTTTCAGTACCATAGAGGAAAGAGATTTCTTTATTTAAAGAAAAAGAATAAGTTTTAGCAAATTCTAAGAAGGGTTTGGGATCTTTTACTAAGAGAGCGAGTCTTCCTTTTTTAGTAAGAATGAAATTAGCTTGGTAGAACAGTTCTTTGTAGAGGGAAGAAGCTCTTTTTTCAGGGAGTGTGCGAGAAGGAAAAGGAGGGCAACTAATGATGTAGTCAATGCTTTCTTTTTCAAATTTGGTGTCTAACCAGTCTACTTCGATTCTGCTAAAATCGATGGATTTTGTTACGTCCGCAAGTTTAGCGTTAATTTCAGAGTTTCTTACATTAATATGGAGCGCGTCTGTACAATGAATGTGAAGGTTTTTTTCTTTTAGTTTGGAAGAAAAAGAGAATTTTAAGAAACGATTAAAAAGAAATTTGTCTTCGAAGTGAATTCCGCCTGGAACGTTGAGAGAGAAGAGTGCTACTTCAATGACAATTTCTCCAGAACCACAGAAAGGATCAAGTAAAGTTTCTTTAGGTGTCCATTCAGAAAAACGAATGAGAGAGTAAGCAAGACAGGGATTGAGGGAATGAGGATGTGTTTTAACGCGATATTCCCTTTTATTGAGTTTAAATCCTGCGTAATCCAGTCCAATTAAACAATGGTTATCTTGGATGTCTACTAAAAGAGTGTAAGAAGGGTTGGTGAGATCTACCTTAAGATTATATTTTTTATGGATGAGTTCTCCTAAAAGTTTTTCTATAGCTTGCGATTTAAAATCATGTTCTCCGGTTCTTTCGCAGCGAACGACAAAGGATTCTTGTAAAGAAGAAAATTCTAGGGCTTCAAGTTTCTTTTTTAAATCTGAGAAAGAAGTAAAGGTGAGTTGATAATAAAGTTCGTAAACGAAAAGCGAGCTTCGGGTTTGATAGCAAAAAGAAGCGATGTCTTGTTGAGTTTCGACAGAAAAGAGAATTGCTCCTGGAAAAAGAATTTCTCCCTGAACGTGGAGGATTTCTTTAAGTTCTAAGAGCGAAGTAGCTTCTAAATGAGGAATGCATCGAGCGATAGCTTGCATAATTAAAAGTCTTTAAAGAAAGCTTATAAGGTTTATTAAAAAAAAGAAAAAAGCTAGCGTGTTGACGCTAGAGCATATATTGCCTTTACTGAGCCGATAACTGCAGCGGGTACAACGAAAATGGTGATATTCACAAGAATATTATCAATAGTCGTTGGTATTTGTGCGATTGATGCTGCTGCGCTTCCAGCTACAATAAGAGCGACTGTACTAATCAAAAATGGTACGATTTCTCGATCGCTGATATTGAGCAATCCTACAATCAGTCCTAAAGCTAAGAGAACGTAGACAACTCCTGGCGTGTTAGTTCCCATGATTCCAAGGACTAAAGCAATAACGAAGCCGATGATAAAAGACCAGCTTCCAACTTTTTCCATGACAGTTGCTGCCATAAATACACCTCCTTATTTTTGAGAGTTTTAAGGGAAAAGGAATTTTTAAAGGTTTCGACAAAAGAAAGCACGTATTTACTGTAAAATTAATCCAAAGATTTATATAGTAGGCTATTCTAAATGTGCTCAGATTGGGCTTAAAACCCATTTAAACAAGAGGGAGGTGTTTCGAGATGTCTGAATTGGTAGTAGTAAGAAGCAAGATTAAAGAGGTCGCAAAGGGGATGAATGTTTCTGGTGACTTCGCTGATGCTTTGAGTAAAAATGTTGAGATGATTATTAAGAAAGCATGCGAACGCGCTAAAGCAAATAAAAGATCGACGATTCAACCAAGAGATCTTTAAGTTTTTCTTTGCTTATAGGATTTATTCCTATAACTTTTTAATTATTTTAATAAAGGAGATAAATTAACTGTAAAAAGAGGAGTCAAATTTGTCGAAAGCTAAAGGAAGCAAAGCTGAAAGAGAACTCATTCATCGTTTGCATGATGCAGACTGGGGCATTATTCGTTCAGCAGGTTCTGGCTCTACCCCTTTGCCTTCTACAGATATTATTGCAGGTAATGGAAAGAGGGTTTTAGCTATCGAGTGTAAATCGCTAAAGCATACAACCAAGTATTTTTATCCTGAGGAAATAGAGCAATTGCTTACCTTTTCAAAGCGTTTTGGAGCTGAGCCTTGGTTGGGAATAAGGTTTGATCGGTTAGGATGGTTTTTTATTAAGCCAGAGGATTTGGAGAAGAGTAAAAATGGAAATCTTAATATTTCCCTAGAACGAGCAAAGAGTATAGGTTTTACATTTGAAAGATTAATTGACAAAGAAGGTGGGAAAAATGAGTATGATCAAATACAACGGATTGGACAACTTAACGACGGAAGAACAATCTGAGTTAAAGAGGATTGTCGAGAAAGAATTTCCTAAGACGGAAAGACTCGTAAAAGATGTTGAATCTTTAGGAGTGGATATAAAGACGCATGATAAGGGAGGAAAAAGAAAGTTGTATATGATTGATTTAAGATTAATCTCTGCAAAGAAAGTGTTTAATATAAAGGCAAAGGAAGCTGATATAAAGAAGTCTGCGTATTGGGATATTGCTGCTGCTTCACACAAAGCAATGGAGAGTTTACAGACAGAAGCGACGCATGCAATGAAGTCAGATGATTCTTGGAATAAAAAGAATACCAAGGATGAAATGGAAAAGAGAAGACTTAACGAATAAGAAAGGTGTTTAAATTAACTCCAGCGTTGATGGAGATGTATCGTTTGACAAAGGAGCCTTTTTCTCATCCCTTTGGAGGTTAAGAGTTTATTTTTTATTTAGTTCTATTTTAGTTAAAAAGAATTCTACGCCGTAAGATTTCCGGAAAAAATGGGCATAAGTTTATGAAGAAAAGTAAGAAAGTGAGTGTATGAAACTTTTTATTATAGTCGCATTGTTGCTTATCCCTTGTGTACTAGCGGATCATTGTAATGAAACAGTAGACAATCACACGTGTAGTGTAAGTATAAGTTTATCTAGCGAAAAAGATGTTTACTTAAGTGGAGAGCGGATAAAGTTTTACAACACTTTAACAAATGAGAGTTATGCGTTTAAGATAGAATATTGGATTGAGGATGAGAATCAAACGATAGTAAAAAAGCCTGTGACTACTCAAAATGTAAATGAAAAGTCTTACACGCCCAAGATAAAAGAGGAAGAAAAAATACTTTTTATTAAGAATAGGTTATTAAGTGTGGACTGTAATAATACTGAGTCAAAAAACGAGTCTTTTTTTAGAGATAAAGGTGATTAATCCCGATTTTAACAAGTCGGAAAGTGTTCAACAACAACCTATTGAAAATAATGAGACAAACGTTACTGAAGAGAACAGTTCTGTGAGTCCAAAAGAGGAAATAGTTGTGCCCGAAAAGGATATAAATGCTTCCGAGATTACGGAAAACGCGGAAGAATTGTCTTACAGTTCTCCGGAAAGTCCTTCCAAATCAAAGGCGCTTTATCTTTTGATTGGAGTAGGAGTTATTGTCGGAGTGTACGCGATTAAACATGGAGTTTTCAATAAGAGCAATCATAGAAGTCTTGGGGTCTCCCCAGGCGCACGTAGATCAAGTTATGAAGAAGGTGATTGAAAAGCTGAGAGGAGAGCAGGGCATTAAAGTCATAAAAGAACAGATTGTTCCTGCTGAGAAGATGAAAGAGCAGATGTTTTCTTCGTTTGCCGAGGTGGATGTAAAAATTTCTGATTTAAATAAGTTGAATTATTTTTGTTTTCATTATCTTCCTTCTTCTGTAGAAGTATTAGATACAGAAAATGTTACTATTTCGAGTAGGGAGTTTACAAATTATTTGAACGATCTTCTCGCGACAGTTCATCAGTATAATATGACGATGGCAAATTTGAATGCTGAAAATGAAGCGTTCAAAGAAAAGTTTAGATTGTAGGTCTGTGAGGGAAGTTTTCTTTGTTTTTCTTTTTGAAATAAATAAAAACACCTAATCCTAAAATAACAACAACTAGCAGCACATAGAGCCAAGCATAACTACGAGTAGGTTCCACAATTGAAGGTGGAACAGCGAGAGGTGTTTGAGGGAGAGGGGCGGAAATTTCTGCTTTTTGGAGATGGACTAAAATAGGGAGGATGCTCTTAGCTCCTTCACTTGTAGTAATGGTAAGGTTGCCTTCGTAGTCTTTAGTCAGAGTTTTATTTTTGTTAAGAGTGATGGTAAAACTTCTTACTTCTCCAGGGTTAAGTTTACCTACTGAAGGCGGGTCAAGAGTGACAACCTCAGAAAGATGATCGCTTAAGCTGAACGTAATATCGTGAAGTGCGCTGTTTGCCGTGTTTTGAAGGGGAAGTGTTCCTTCAAGAGTTTTAGAAACAGTGAGTGTTTGTTCTATACTTTTAAGAGGAAGGAGTATTCTTAGAGCGTGGGTGAGATCTTGGACAGGCATAGGGACAGTATTTTCAGCAGGAGAGGAAGAAGGAAGAGCTTGCGTAGATCCTTCTCTTATTAAAATAAGAGGAATAGAGTACTCTTCGGGATCGGCGTGGATAAGGATGTTTCCTGAAAAGTAGGCGCTTTCGGTTCCAGCAACTTTAGTGGTCACATCCAGAGGAGTAGACATTCCTACTTTAAGAACAGAGGGAACTTCTCCAAGTTTAATAAATTCTGGATGGTCTGTGCTTACACCTAGATTAAGATCTGTTGTTCCGTGATTGGAAAGAGTGATTTGGAATCCTGGTTGTTCTAAAGAGCTAATACTTTTAAAGAAAGCACCGGGTCTAACCGAAAGAGCAGAAGGATTTTTTTGGAGGGTGATAGTTTTCTCTGTATTATAAAGAGAGGTTGTTCCTTGAGGATTTTTGTAAGCAACGTCAACAACTTTAACGTGATAAGTACCGTTTGGAAGCTGGAGAGGTAGATCAAAGTAGATATAATACTCACCAGTATTTACTTTGATAAAACCTTGTGCGAGAGAGAGTTCTGCGCCTAAAGGATCGACAAAGCGAATGTTTCTTTGGTTTAAAGAACTAAAAAGGTCGTAGTTTGTTTTGATGTGAAGTTGGAGTGTTTCTCCTTGGGAATAAGTTTCTTTAGGGATGAGCAGGTCAAAGGATTTATCTTCAGCTAGAACAGTGGTTGCTAAGAGTAAAATAAAGAGTAAGTAAATGAGTTTTTTCATTGTTTTAATATTCTTTCAGCCTCCTTAAGGGACTTGTCTAGTTCATCGTCTTCAACGGAAGGTTTTGAAGTTCGAGTGGTTGTAGGTCTTTGAGTAGGTTGAGTTTTTGGTTCAGCTACCGGTCTTGTAGATTTAAGTTCGTTGTCTCTTTTAAAGTCTTCGAAACTGACTGTTGTTTTTTTCTTAAAGAGACTTATTTTTCCAGGTTTAACGAATCTGAAGTAGAAGAATGCTCCTCCACCACCCAGAATAAGGAGTAAGAGAACAACCCACAGCCAGGTATAATCCGTGGAAGGTTTAGCAATACAAATTTTATTTTGGCAAATTTGGCTTCCAGAACAATCGCGGTTAGAAGTGCATTCTGGTGTTTCTTGTAAGGATTGAACGCATTTTCCGTCTTTACAGCTAGCTCCGCCGCTACAGTCTACGTCAAGAGTACATTCTGGTTTTTCTGTTGAAGAAGGAGTTGTTGATTCACAAGGTTTTGGACAGGTTCCTCCACAGTCTATCCCTATTTCTCCAGTATCTAGAACCCCATTGTCACATCCGCAGTGTTCATCATTTTTACAGTCTAGGTCTGCGCAGTCTAAAAGGCCATCGTTATCATTGTCTAGAATATCACTACAGAGTTTTTCTGTGTTTGAAGAAGTTGTTCCCAAGATGGTTGCAGTATTATGAGTAGATACTAGAGCGCTAGTTAATTCTCCGCGAAGTGCAAGTAAAGCAAGAGAAGTGCTAGTTATATCTTGATTCCAAGAGCCATCCGAGTTTTGTTTTCTTTCTAGGTAGAGGCGGGCGTTTTCGATGTTGTCTGAAGATTCGGAGGATTTGGAGAGAGCGAATGCTGCCCAGGAAGTTGTTGGTATGTCCCCATTTCTCCAGCTTCCATCACCAAGACGTTGGTCTTTAATGAGGGAGTTAACAAACGCGTTAGAGCTGAGCGAGCCGTCTGTAAGTAGGATGCGCACAAGCATTGCTTTTTGGATTTCGTCAGCGCCAAGGCTGCTTTCCAAATAAGTATAAGTTCCTAAGTCTGAAAGTTTCTCATTTGTTTCTACAAGCGCCCAAGTAGCGATTGCTGTTGCTGGATAAGAACAACGAGAAGATTGAGGTTCGTCTGCGAAACAGCCATTTGAAAGAGTGAAGTCAGCTAAGCTTCCTGCGCTGCTTTCAAGAAGGAAAAATTCTGTGGAAGATTTTGCGTAAACAAGAGAAAGGACAATTCCGCTTCCAGAGATGTCTGATCCGAGCGAGCTGCAGTCTATATGTACTTTATTGTTAGGAGTGGAGAGCAGGGTAGAGTCTCGTAAGTCTGAAGCAACGCTGATGTAATGCTTACTTGCTGTTCCGGAAAGTTCTCCATGCGTGAGAGTGAAGTCTTTCTTTTTATTTTCTCCCCAAGTAAGAGTGCATGTCCCGTCTGTTGTTGCTTCGACTTGGATTCTCCAATCTCCAGTGTTTCTTAATCCTCCGATGAGGCTGGATTTTAGCCAAGTTTTTGTTTGAGCTAGATCGGTTACACCTGCTTTAGTGAGTGCGAGGTAAGCGTAGGCTGTATCTTGCACTGTGCATCCCTCTTTTGGCCAGCATTTATCAGTTGGATCTTGTAGTTCTAAAAGGCGTTCTGCTAAAGGTGCTAGGTCCGAAGTTGAGCTTTGTAAGAGGGCGAGTAACGCTAAGGATTGGTCTGAGATTGATCCTGTGGTCTCTGTTGAAGTTTTAAGGAGCCATTCTTCTCCTTTCAAAGAATTACTTTGACTAGTTTGAGAAGTACTTGTTTCTGAAGTAGATGACGTTGTTGGAGGAGCGGATGTTGTTTGACTAGAGGGAGTTTGTGAAGAGGGGGTTACTTCGGAAGGAGGAGTTGTTTGTGCTAAAACTTGGCTGGCTAAGAGTAGAAGAAGAAAAATAAGAAAGCCTCTTTTAATGAAAAACGATTTCATCTCGATTATCCAGAAGAGTTGATTTTTAAATGTTTCTATATCTAAAAGAAGAATGATTCCAAAAGAGTTGTCAAAAGAAGATCTAAAGTATTTAGATAGAGGAAAAAGAGCTAAGATTTATACGTTTGTAAAAGAAAAAAAGAAGTATGCGCTGAAAGTAGAGGCAGAAGAAAGTAAAGCTAAAGAAAGAATCAAGAATGAAATAAAATTTTTAAAGATTGTGAATGAAAAAGGAGTTGGACCCAAGTTAGTAAGTGAGGGAGAAAATTATTTTGTTTACGAATTTGCAGAAGGAGCTTTAATTTTAGATTTTTTAAAAAAGACGAAAAATCCTTTTCCAATAATTAGAGAAATTCTAAAACAGTGTAGAATTTTAGATGAGTTAAAGATAAATAAGTTAGAGATGCATCATCCTATGAAACACATTTTCATTAAAGGAAAAGTTGTGAAGATGATTGATTTTGAGCGTTGTTATTATACAGAAAAACCAAAGAATGTTACGCAGTTTTGTCAATTTTTGTTAAGAGCCAAGAAATTAAACTTAGATAAAAAGAGATTTATTCCCTTGATAAAAGTTTATAAAAATAGCCAAACTAAGCAGGATTTTGAGCAGATTTTGAAATTTTTTTCTTAGGTTTTTCTTTTTGTTCTTCCATTTTAGATTTTTTAAGAGCGTAGTTGACAGGATTTTTTATGAATTTGCAAAATCCATCCGGTTGGCAGACAAGGAGTGCTTTATAGTAGGCGGGATTGTCGCAGTTTGCGGGTAAGACTTTTTTGTTTTGTCGTTTAAACCAGCTGATTTGGGTGGAGATATAACCGTGTTGTAAAGGAGGCGTGTTTTTCTTGTTCCATTCTTCAAGATAAGCTTCTATTTGTTCAATTGACCAGCCCATGTTGCTTAAGAAGTTAATTAAGAGGAAGACCGCTCTTTTTTTACCATCTTCTTTTATTCCTGAGAGAAGAATTTTCATGCAGGGTGGAAAGTGTTTTTCATTGATCGCGTTTTTAAGGGGTTCATAGATGCGAGGAATTTTTATTTCTTCAGGCATTGTTTTTTGTTTTTTAATTGCCCAATCAAAAGCTTGTACGAGAAGTTGTTTTGCTTCACCTTTAATGGTTTGGTTTTTATCTAAAAATTTGAGGTTTACTTTCACGTTTTCGGGTTTCGCGTCTTCTTTGTTAAAATCTTTTATTGACTTTAGGGGAATACTGACTAAGCCGGATTTTTCATTTAAGCTGTATGCTGCTCTGTAAAGGTGTCTTGAAGAAACCAGAACTGAGTCTATGTCTACTAAGCCATAAGGGTTAAATTTTCCGTCTTTGAGAGCGTCTTCTTTTGTTTTTCCTGCTCGTTGCGCTGCTTTTTCAATGGTTTGGTTTTCAAGAATGCGTGAGGAGAGAAAATCCTTGATCATATCTTTTAAGTATTCTGCAATAACTCGGATTCCATCTGGAAAATAGTCTTTAATTGGAATTCCATTGACTTCGTCTGGAAAAGCTTCGAAGGGAATTCCTATGTGCAATCCATGATTACCACTAAATTTGAGTGAATAATTTTTGAGGTCGTGGAATTTTAAAGCTTCGATTAAAAGTTCTCCAGTGATAAAGCTATATTCAAGTTCTTTACTATCCAAATCCAAAATGCAATCCCAGCCTTTGCGAAATTTATCTAAATCCTTTTTTTGCATGCCTGGTTGTAAAGATAAGGGGTCGTGCCATTGTTCTTCAGAAACGTGAAAAGAGGTCATTCCTTTGCGGATCATATCATTCAAGTCTCCTAAGTAGTGAATGACATCTGGCCTTCTCCCTCGGATCTGCCCAAACCATGCTTGAACTTCTTTATCTTGTGCTTGTCTTAAAAGTTCTTCTTGGACATCTTTTCGAGAGTAATATTCTTTAGGATCCATTCCAGCAAGAAGTGAAGTTTGTTTAAATAAATTGTTGTAAAGGAAAAGCTAGAGGCAAGTCTTATTAAGGAAGTCGATGAAAGAATAACGATAAAAATAAATAAGAAGTTCTCTTTTTAATCATAAACATTTATAGAAAGAGGATCTTATAAAGTTTACTCAGAAATTTGACTTTTAAGGTTCTCTAAGTTTGTAGCAAGTTGTTCTGCTTGTTCTTCAAGTTGTCCAAGGACAGTTTCGATTTCGTCGAATTGTTTTTGTACTGTTTCACCTGCCTCTTTGATTGTCTTCTCAACGCAAATAGAAGAACCTACATTCATAATGACCTTTTGAGTGTCAAGGATTTGGCCTTTTAAAAATAGTCCAGAGCCGAGAGGGATTAAAGTTTCGGTATTAGCAGACGTCTCAGAAATAGATTCTAAATTAGTCTGGATTTTTTTAAGTTCTTCTAGGTGTTGTTCAAGAGCTTCGATGTTTTCTTGAAGTTTTTGAAGTTCTTGAAAGAGGAGACGGTATTCTAAGATTTTTTCTTGGCTCATTTCTTCTTTTTCTCGAGAGTTTTTTTCTTAGGAATTTCTTTAGCTTTTTCAAGAGCTTTCGCTTGGTTTTGAGTATCTCTTTTTTTAAGAGGTTTTTCTTTTTTAGAAGCAGTTTTCGTTTTCTTCTTATGTTCAACAACGTTAAATCCTGCTTCTTTTAAAGCGCTTCTAACTTGGTCGCTAGATGCTCCTTCTGAGATTTCAACAGTTTTTGGGACTGATTCTAAGTGTTTGATATTACATTTCCTACGGCGAGTGTTTCCGTCAACGAGGACAAAACCGCTTTCAAGTTGCTCGACGACGACGCAGTATTCTCCTGCGTCTCTTCCTGCGATTTTCATGCATACTTGTCCGATTTTCATGCTGATACCTCGCTTCTTGCTTTTTCTATGAGGACTTTTCTCATGCAAGAGGAGCAAAGATTGCCGCCATAAGGTCTTTGTGGTCTTTTCTTACTTTTTGAAAGAGAGTTAAGAGCGCTAGCACGTACGCGTGGTACTGCTTTGAGTTCTCCGCCACAAAGTCTGCATTGTGCTTTGTTTGGTTTTCTTTTTTCATAGTGGATCACGACTTTTCCGCTTGGTGTTCTTGTTTTGATCCTGCGTAAGGATCTTGATCTGTGTTTTGGTGCTACCATTGTTGTCTCCTTTAGTAAACTTTAAGCAATTTTCTAAATGTGATACTTAAGATGAGGGTGATGATAAAGTATGTTCCGAACCATCCCAAAAAGAAGAGGACGTTTCCGTAAGGTGCAAACGTTGCGCGCATCCATTGGAAAATGATGATAACAGGAATGAAAGTGATAATCATTGGTTTAAGACCGTGTTTCATTGATTCTAGATTTTTCTGCCAGATTTGGCTGTTAAGTTCTCCCATTTTTTGGGGATTATGTTTTTCTTGAGTCATTTCTTTTTGTAGTCGAGAAAGGTCTTCTCGTAAAGCTTTCAAAACTTTTTGATCGGTAGCATATTTGTAGACTAAAGTTGTTAAGAGAGTAATAACTGCTGATACAAAGAAGATGCCAAAGAGAGGACTAATTTGGATTGCCCAAGAAAAGATGCTGTTAAAAAAAGCGTCAAAGACCATTTTAGTTTTCTCCTCCCATCATTTTGCGCAAGGCTGGATGCATGTCCATCATGTGTTGTTTTGCGATATCTTCGTAAAGTCTGTAGATGATCATAACTGTTAAAAGGATTCCGGTTCCTCTTCCTAAAGCGCCAAGAATGTCTGCTGTTGCTGCTAAGAGTCCGATCGCTGCTCCGCCCATAATCGTGAGGGGAAAGATGTATCTTTCAAGAAGATGTTCGACAATGCGTTCGTCTCTTCTAAATCCTGGAATTTGAAGTCCTGAAGCCATGATTTGTTGTGCTTGTTTTGACGCGTCCATTCCAGAAGTTTGGATCCAGAAGATGCTAAAGATAATTGCCCCTCCAACTAAAAAAATTGTGTAAACGAAAGCGTGTGCAATATCGATTGGTGTAAATGCTCCTGTGAAGAGATTTTGTACAAGGCGAGGTACGCTAAGCCAAAGTACAAGACCGCTAGCTGGAGTGTTTCCAGTGAATGTTCCTAAGAGAGGATGTCCGTAGTTTTGTAAGAGTCTTGCCCAGAGTTGAATGTTTGCTAAGAGTGCGGCTACTAAGATGACGGGCATGTTGCTTGTGTAAAGGAATTGGAGTGGCCAGCGGTAACCAAAGCCTCGAACTTTTCCAAAGCTTAAAGGGATTTCTACTTTCATTGCTTGTGCGTAAACAGATAAACAGAAGATAAGTACTGTCGCTGCTACTGCGGCTATGGCAAGGAACGCTTCTTGTGGTGCTCCCGCAACTAAAGAAGTAAAAAAGACTAGGATTGCTCCTACCGGTGCTTGTCCTGAACCAAATGCCCATTGTCCTACGCTATTGAGCGGACTAAGAGCACGAATGACAATTTCTGAGGAAACTCCTGCTGCGATAAAAAGACTTACTCCTGAGCCAAATCCCCATTTGCTGATGATCTCGTCCATAAAGACTACTAAGAGTCCTCCGATAACGAGTTGGAGGATGAGTAATAATTGTAGGGTAAAGTAAGAGTTTGTTCCGCGTAGTTCTGCTGCCGGAGAAAGTCCTCCTAAGAAAACGTAAACTGATGCTTCAAAGATAATAAAAAAGAGTGTCAAAGCTTTTTGTAAGTTTTGGAAGAAAGCCCGACCTTGTGGACTAGTAGTATCTAGTTTAAGAATACCTGATCCTACTAAGAGTTGTAAGACAATAGATGCTGTGACTATTGGTCCAATTCCTAAAGAAAGGATTGAACCAAAGCTTGCTCCAAGGATAACCGAGAGTTGTTCAAATTGAGAAAGCGCATTTGTTCCTAATCCATAGAGGGGAATAACACCTAAAATAAAAAAGGCGATAAGTGTGAGTATTGTCCATTTAAGTTTCTCGCTAAAACTAAGGCGAGAGATTGGTTTTTTTACTTCTGGGATAAAAGAGAGAATGCTATTTAGTGGAGACATCTTGGGTTTGTACTTCTCCTCCTGATTCTTGTATTTTGCTCATTGCTGATGCAGATACAGAAGGCGCTCGTACTTTAACTTTGTGTCTCATTTTTCCTTTGCCTAAAAGTTT
This sequence comes from Candidatus Woesearchaeota archaeon, assembly GCA_964497265.1. GTDB lineage: Archaea > Nanobdellota > Nanobdellia > SCGC-AAA011-G17 > GW2011-AR18 > JAHFKM01. Next base: position 33,519 of record CAZCCK010000012.1, read on the forward strand.
TTGGTAGCCGAGTTTTTCTAAATCTACAACAAAAGAGTCGCCTTCTTTCGTAACTAGGCCTTGTGTAACAAAGTGAGTAAGATGACTATCTAAGTATTCTATGTTGATTGCTTTAATGTGAGATTGTACTTCTTGTGGTCGTTTAAATCCTTTCTTTCCATAATAAGAATTGCCATACAAATTAATGATAGTGGGTTTTTTCTGGTCTGCTCTTTTTCCAGTTCCAGCCATTCCCTTTCCACCTCGGTTTCCTGCTCCTCTGTTCTTTTTCTTTGAGCCAAAGCCGTGTGTGGTTTTTGCGCCACGCATTCTTTTATTTTTCTTGCGTTTGAAGACAACCATTAGATCATTCTCCTGATGAGTTCGTTGATATGTTCTTTTCTGTATCCTAATGCTCCGCCAAGGCTGTATTGGAGTTTTATTCCTCCACGTTCAAATCCTTTGGTTGGAGGGGTGAGTCTAAAATAAGGTTTAAGTCCAGGCACTTCTTTTATCTTTATTTTTCCTTCCATGACGGCTTTAGAGAATTCGTCATAGTTCATTTTTGTTTTTTCTTTAAGATAAGTTTCGGTTAAAGGTTTGTTTCCTGCAAGTTTTCCTCTTTTTTCAAGGAGGAGTTTGACAGTAGCTTGGTCTACTTCTCCCCAAGTGATATAATCTTTAAGTAAAATGAGCATTCCTTTTGTGCTGGAATTAGCCTCAACCAGAACGCAGCTGTGTTTTTTGGGAAGTTTGAGTAATGCGAATGTATCTTTGAGTTTTTGGCTCAATCCTACGATTCCTCGAACTTGGACGATCGCAATTTTCATTTCATGCTCCCTTCGACAATTCCTGCTTCTTGGACAAAGCTAGGTTGGACTTTGATGCGCTCAAGTTGACTTAAGGCTGCAAAGCATGCTTTGAATAAGTTGATTTTTGTTGCTGTAGTTCCTTGTGTTTTTGAGTAGACATCTTTAATGCCTGCGAAAGCGAGCATTTTTGCGCATTTCTTCTCAATGGATAATCCTGTTCCTCTTGGTGCGGGCATGATGTTCATTTCAACGCTTCCACATTTACCGTAAACTTTGAAAGGGACTGAGTGAGGGGTTTTACAATCACACGCCCAAGAACCACAAGCTCTACGTACTTTAATAAGATTAAGTTTAGCGTTTCTAGTTGCTTTTTCTCGAGCGGGAACTGTTTCTGCTGCGCTGCCATATCCAATTCCAACGTATCCGTTTTTATTACCTACAATTGCGAAAGCGGAGAACGTGATTGTGTTTCCTTCTGAGGTTTTCTTCTGGGTTTGTTTCCAGATGCTTCCTTTTCCTCCTCCGAATTTACCTTTGGATTGTCCGACTTCAAGGAGTTCTACTTGTAATTCTGGAAGGAGAGAGTCTACAATTTCTGGTTCGAGGATGCGTGCGCCTGAATCAAGGATTTCATCAATAGTTGTGATTTCTCCAGCTTTAACCTTTTTACCTAGGGCGGTTTTTGGTTGCCAGTGTTCGAGTGAGTTTTTTGTTTCTATTGCCATTGTGTTGTTATTTTTTGTTTGACCTCTTCAACGTGTTTTGGAAATTCTTGAATATTAAGTCCGTGTTTGATTGTTTTCGAGAATTGTTTTTCGTAATGTTCTTTAGATAGTTTTTTTGCGTAAAGACTGATGTGTTGACCTTTGACAGATTCTTCTTTAGGAAGAATTTCTTTGTCGTGAGGAACGTGTAAGCCCGCGTCAGTTGCTCCTTTGACTGCTGCGAATGGACTTGATCCGGGAATTGCTTTGAGTAATCCTAAATCAAGAACAACGGTTTTTATTCCTTTTTTCTTTGCTTTAAGACCACATAGATAACCAGAGAGGTATGCGCTAGGAAGATTTCCTTTATGTCCTTTCCATCCGTATTTTAAGAGTTCGCGAGTATTAGTAGAAACAAGAGTTTTGTCTCCTTTTGGTTCAAAGTCAATAATTTGAAGGATGATATTATTCAAAGTTCTTCTTACAACTAAGCGAGGTTTTCGAGAAGCTAAAAGACTGAGTCTTGCTTTGTAATCAGTTCGTTGTTCTCGTTTTCTTTTGAATTGAACCGTGTAGTTTTTTCCTTTTTTCATTGTCGTTTTTGCCAGAGTGTTTTTTCAGTGAGGAAGAGTTTTACGTGTCTTGGACTTCTGAAAAATCCTCCTTTGGATTTTTGTCTTAAAAGACGGTAAGTGGAAATGCTGATAAGCTTTTTGTCTTTGAGTTGGGTGAATAATTCTCGTTGTAAGCGGATTTTTGAGACCCATTGTTCTTTAAGGTTTTGACGTACTCCCGATCGTCCTTTTCGTGATCCTATTCCTTGTCGTCTTCCTTTTCTTTTCTGTTTGAGAGTATGTCTTGCTCTTCCTCGAGAAACTCCTTTTTTTTGTTTGATTCGGATAAATCCATTTTGGATAAGTTTTTTTATATCTTCTCGCGTGAGTGCTTCCTGGACTTCAGTGAGATGTTCTGGGTCTAGCCAGATCCTATTTGTTCCTGATTTAAGGATGTCTGCTGCGAGTGTACGTTGGGTGGTGAGGCTCATTGTTGTTTTTCAGTTTCCTTTTTAGGTTCAGCTTTCTTAGTTTCTACTTTCTTAGATTCTGCTTTTACTTCTTTCTTTTTCTGTTTTAGTTTATTTTCGATTTCTTGTAAAAAGGCTGCGGGATCTTTTAGATTAAGGATGTTTAATTTTTTTTCAAGCGCTTTTTTTACAAAGTCTACCTTTTTTCGTAAGCCTAGAGAAGCGCTTAAGAGTATTGTCTCTCCAGTTTTGACTGACTGTAAGTGGCTAAGATTTTCAACAAGGATTGTTTTGGTTCCATCTCTTTCAAGTCCTCGGACATCGTTCGGACTTCGATATCCTACTGCGGGACCAACTCTTTTTCCTCGTAATCCGAGGCGCATTTTATTGTGAATACCTCTCGGTCTTCTCCACGTCCCTTTTAGTTGGGGCATGATTCCTGATTGTCCACGTTCAAAGCGAGGTTTTTTTGCTTTGCTTTTGTTTCTTGTTGCTAAATGATCGCTCATTCTTCGTCTCCAGGTTTAAGGGTGATGTAGCATCCGTCTTGAAATATTCTTCGATCTCTATTCGTGATTCTTGTTGATTGTTCTATGCGTGCTGCGGTTTGCGCGACGTTTTCAAGGTCTGCTCCTTCTAGATTAATTTGGTCTCCTTGAACGACTACTTTAACTCCTTCCATGATTTGTGTTTTTCTTGGAGATTTTTCTCCTAAGAAGTTTTTGATTACGATAGTGTTACCTTCTACGGTTACTGTAATGGGGAAGTGACCGGAGCAGATTTTGAGTGCGGCTTTGTATGGTCTTTGTACACCTCGAATCATGTTTTTGATATGAGCTTGGAAGGTATTGATTCGCATTTTATCTGTTTTGTTTGGTTTTTGAATTCTGCTTTTAATGTGAAGTTTGTTTCCTTCTAAAGTAAATGAAATTGTGGGATAGTACATTCTTTTTGAGCTTTGACCTTTTGGGCCTTTGAATTTCAAAGTATCTGATTCTACTTTGA
>CAZCCK010000013.1:0-35684 GCA_964497265.1 Candidatus Woesearchaeota archaeon
GGCTATTGAATCTGTAGAAAAAGCGATTCATAATCCTTTGTTAGATGTGGATATTACTGGCGCGAATGGTGCGTTGATTAATATTTCTGGTGGTTCAAATATGACTTTAGATGAAGCGAGAAGAATTGTAGAGACTGTCACTGAAAGATTGGATGAAGACGCAAGGGTTATTTGGGGTGCGCAGATTTCTGAAGATTTAGATCAGACAATTAGAACTTTGCTTATTGTAACGGGTGTTTCTTCTCCTCAAATTTTTGGTCCTAAGAAAGGGGAGAAGGTGGATAAGAAGAAGAAAGAGATTGAAGACGAGTTAGGCATTGAGTTTGTGAATTAGTTTATAATGACTTCTCTAAACGGTGTACTGTTTGAAGGGTTAGAAAAAATTTGGATAAATTTAAGAAAGTTTTCTTATCGAAACAGAACTTTGTTTGAAATAATTTTTATTTTGATTTATACTCTGGAACAAGGTCGTTTATCCAAAGATTTAAATAATAAGAAAGGGAAATAAAGGCATGGGCTACAAAAAGGAAGAGTTTGAAAGATTTTTGGAAGAAAATAAAAAACAAGTTGAACAAGCTGCAAAAGAGTTTAGAGAGCATAGCAAGAAATTTGACGAAATTATGGAAAGAATATTTTCTTATTTATGATTTTTCAGTTAATTTTATAAACAACTTCTAAATTCCAGATTTTTAATGGGGGTTTTTTGAAAATGATATGGATTATTCCGTTTGTATTAGTAGTGAGTGTTTTATCTTTAGCGCTGGCAGCTTATTTTACGTGGTTTGTGCTTCAGCAAGATCAAGGTAATGAGAAAATGCAAGAGGTTGCCGCAGCAATCAAAGTTGGTGCTGAGGCGTTTATTAAAAGGCAGTATAAAACGATTGCTTATTTAGCGATTATTTCCGCTGTTGGAATTTTTGCTATTTATTTTTTTACAGGAAAGTCAGATTTAGCGATTAAAACGTCAATTGCGTTTTTAGCAGGTTCATTAGCTTCTGCTATTTCTGGAATTGTAGGGATGGCGATTGCTGTAAGAGCAAATTTAAGAACTGCTGCCGCAGCGACAAAGTCTTTTTCTAGATCGTTGCAAATTGCGATGAGGGGTGGCGCGGTTACGGGTTTACTTGTAGTTTCTTTAAGTCTCTTAGGAATTACTGGTTTGTATTATTTGTTTGGCGCAAATCCTACTGAAACGCCTTTTACTCTTGTTGGTTTTGGTTTTGGTGCGAGTTTTGTTGCTTTATTCGCTCAATTGGGTGGTGGAATTTACACAAAAGCTGCTGATGTTGGCGCAGATCTTGTTGGAAAAGTAGAGGCTGGAATTCCTGAAGATGATGAGAGAAATCCTGCGGTGATTGCCGATTTAGTCGGAGATAACGTTGGAGATTGTGCTGGAAGAGGTGCGGATTTGTTTGAGAGTACCGCGGCTGAAAATGTAGGTGCGATGATCTTAGGGGTTGCATTATTTCCTGTTTTTGGAATTAATGGTGTTCTTTTTCCGTTAGCCGCCAGAGCTGTTGGATTATTAGCCTCAATGGTAGGAATATTGTTTGTAAACGCGAAAGAACATGAAGAGCCAATGGCGGCCTTAAACAGAGGATATTACGTTGCTTCATTTTTGGCGTTGATTGGTTTTTATTTTGTGACAAGATCTTTGCTAAAAAACATTTGGTACTTTTACGCGGGAGTTGTTGGAATTTTTGCAAGTATCTTATTTGTGTACATCACGCAATATTATACTGAGTATAAGTACAAACCTGTAAGAGATATTGCGAAAGCTTCTGAGACGGGTGCTGCTACGAATATTATCGCTGGTTTAGCGGTAGGTTTAGAGACCACTGCGTTACCGGTTATTGTAATTTCGGGTGCGTTATTTTTGTCTTATAAGTTTGGAGTTTTGTCTAATGTTCCTGGTGGTGGTTTGTATGGTACTGCGATTGCTACGATGGGAATGCTTTCTACTGCAGCTTATATTTTAGCGATGGATACGTTTGGTCCGATCACAGATAATGCGGGTGGAATTGTTGAAATGTCAAAAGCGCCTGAGCATGTTCGTAAGATTACGGATAAACTAGACGCTGCTGGAAATACGACGAAAGCGTTGACTAAGGGGTATGCTATTGGTTCTGCTGCGTTAGCTGCGTTTTTGTTGTTCTCTGCGTATCTTGATGAAGTTGGAAAATTAACTGGAACTGTTTTTGCTGCGGTGGATATTGCGAAAGTTCCTGTTTTTATCGGAGCTCTTCTTGGAGCGATGCTTGTCTTCTTATTCTCAGCATTTGCGATTAAAGCTGTTGGAAAGACTGCGGGTTATGTTGTTCAAGAAGTACGTAGGCAGTTTAAAGATAAGAGGATTCTTGAAGGAAAAGTAAAGCCGGATTATGCTGCCTGTGTGGATATTACTACCAAAGGTGCATTGAAAAATATGGTTGCTCCTGGGGTGCTAGCGATTTTCTTCCCGATTGTTGTTGGGCTTGTTTTAAGGGCTGAAGCGATTGCTGCATTATTAATGGTTGGAACAATCACAGGTATCTTGATGGCCCTTTTCTTAAATAACGCGGGTGGTGCGTGGGACAATGCGAAGAAATATATTGAAACTGGTGCGCATGGTGGGAAAGGAAGCGATGCGCATAAGGCGGCTGTCGTGGGTGATACTGTGGGGGATCCCGCGAAGGATACGGCAGGACCTTCGTTACACGTTTTAATCAAGTTATTGGCGACAATTACTTTGGTTTTAGCGCCTTTATTTCTTTAAATTTTTTTTATTTTTCTTCTTTTATTTTTTATATCAAACGCAATATTTAAATACAACCTTTTAGAATTTAGTTTTATGCCTAAAAAGAGTGATGAAAATCAAATAAGTGAACTTCTTAAGGCTATGAAGGAAAGAGAAGAGTCTACAGCTGAATTAATTAAGCGGGTTGACAAGGTTTTTTCTTTGTTTGAAGAAGCAAGTAAGCACGTTGGTGAAGTGCAGAGTGCAGAAAGCAGGATTAATGCTTTATCTTCTAAGTTGGAAGTGTTACTAGAACAAAATAAGGCGATTGCTCAAGGATTAATTTTATTAGAGAAGTATGTACGTGGAAAGACGCGTTTGGATGTGACTGTTCCTTCGAAAGCTGCTCCTGAGTTTGGCAGTCCTTAAACATGGATGAGCCTCAGTTTTTGGTGAATGATTTTTTGTTGAAAGATTTTGATGAGCTAAAGAAAGTAATTTTAGCGGTTCAGTCTAAGCCTCTGCCGTATACGGACAAGGCGGTTTTTATGTTAGATTTTACTAATGCTTTGTTTAATGCGTATGTTAATCAGAAGCAGCAGGGTGAACGTATTCAGCAAGAAACTGCTAAAGCAGAGATTGAAAAAGAGAAGTTGCAGCAAGCGGCTTTAGAGTTAGAAGAGCAAACCAAAGAAAAGTTAAAGGTTGAACTTGAGACAAGAAAAAGAGAATTACTTGCCAAGATGAATTCTATGAAAAGGCAAGAAGAAAGGATTGCAGCACAAACGCAGTTTAAAGAAGTGTTAGATAATCCTGTTCAAGGAAATATTGTTGAAAATGAGTCTTCACAAGAAAGAAAAGATCTTGTTGTTTCAAAGGTAACAAAGTCGGTGTTGGTTTATGCGGTTGTTAATGATTCTTTGTATAGTGTGGTTGAGCCTGTGCTAAGCGAGAGGGAGTATTCTCTTTTAGATAGTTTGAAGGAAGTGTCGGCACAGAATCTTAGTGATCTTGATTCTTTAAAGGGGTTAATTACTGAGAGTGCGAAAAAAGCGCAAGTTCCTTTTTCTGTTGAGCTTGTGGATCGTCTCCGTTATTATTTGATTAGGGATGTCGTTCGTTTCGGAAAGGTTTCTCCTTTGCTTGAAGACAAAGAAATCTCAGAAGTTATTTGCGAGGGTATTTCAAAGCCTGTTCGAGCAGTGTACCAAGATAAAGAAGTTACGACAAATATTGCTTTTGATACGAGTGAAGAGTTAAATTCTTTTGTTGAGCATTTAGCAAAGTTATCTGGAAATCTTATTTCTGTTGAGAATCCTTTTTTAAATGCTTCTTTTGATGGGCTAAGTATTCAAGCTAATTTAAGTTCGGAGTTTGTTTCTGGAAAGTTTGTGATTGTTCGACAGTAGTTTTAATTCTTGTAAATCTTTTATTTTTGAAAGGTAAAAATAAGCTAAGAAAACCGATAAGAAATCTCAAGCCTGTAGTAATGTTTGCAAGGTTAAGCAGTTTCATTTATTTCTTGGTGTTTCCAAGCTTTTTATAACTTAGCCATATAATTATTAAAAGTTCAATTAAGATAATAATTGGTCGTAAGTAGCGTTGTAGATTTCCAAATGTTCTAGCTGTTCCAAAGAAAAGTATGAAGAGTCCTCCAAGCATAAATCCCGTTCCTATCCATTCGTGTAATGGATTTTTATTTGAAGGTAAATAAACTCCTAATCCTATTGCGATAAGGCCCGCGATTGCACTGATAAGGAAGTAGATGGAGTTATATTTTTCATTTGCTTTTTGTAAATCGTTGTTGCAGGTGTTGCAGAACGGTTCTTTTGCGCACCCATTTGAATCATAAGATTTGTAGTCTACAAATCCTTTTTGATCGCTGCATGTTTGGAAGAACGCTTGGTTTGGAGAGGTATCGGCGCATTTTAGGTCGATCGGAGTAGTTACTGGCTTTACAGGATAGTTATTATGGCAAAAGTCTTCATATTTTGGAGAAGGATAGACTGCCTCGATTGTAGTGACTACAAAGACTGAGAACAATACCGCAATGACGAAAATGATTAAGATTCTTCGTAAGTCTACCATTATTCCTTTTTAGAAAGGCTCGTATTAAAAGTTTTTGGTGGAAATATTTAAATAAAGTTAGATGAATTAGTGTTTATGCTTAATAAAAGACAAAAGCAAAAGCTCGAATCTATAAAGTTAGCGTTGAAGTATACGTATCAGGCTTCTCCTCTTTTAAGTAGTACGATCTTTTTGGTTTCTATTTTTGGGGGAGTAATTGGGTTAGCCACTCCCTATTTTTTCAAATTGATTATTGATCACGTTCTAACCAATCAAAGTGAATCAGCAAAGCTTTCTTTGACGGTACTCTTGCTTCTTGGAAGTTATGGTTTTGTTCGGGTGGTTCAGGGAGCGTTTTGGAATGCGACAAGTGTTCTAAGAAGGATGCATTTGTTAAGGATGGAAAAGTATGCGAATTATGTTTTGATGCAGAAGATTTCTTCTTTAGATGTAATCTATTTTGAAGATCCTGAATATTACAATACTTTATCCCGAGCCAGTACGAACTTATTTAGGTTAAATGAGATATTTTTTACTTTGAGTTTTTATTTTGGAGAGGTGTTAAGTATCTCCATAATTTTGTTTACGCTGGGTCATTATGATTGGAAAATTGTTTTGTTAATTATCATTGGAGTGCTGCCTAGTCTTTATTTGGCTTTAAAATCGAGTCGAATGGCTTGGAGTGCTTTTGAGCAATCTTCTCCGATTTATAGGGAAGCAAATTATTATCGTTATCTTTTGACTGAACGACCTGAGGTTGTAAAAGAAATCCGTACGTTTGGTTTAAAAGAGTATTTTCTTAAAAAGTTTGATTCGTTATTTGGTGATTTTATTCAAAAGCAGGATCGGGTTGGTTTTCAAGAACTTAAGTGGTATCTTTTTACAGGTTTATTTGAAGCTATTTTTTCTGTGATTGCGGCAATCCTTGTTGTAAATTCTTTTCTTTTAAAGAAGATTACGTTAGGAGATTTAACTTTTTTGTGGGCTTTATTATTTCAATTTGCGCAGGATTTTAGGGGTTTTATTAGAACTATGGCTGATGTGAATAATCATGCTACTTTCTTAACTCCTTTTGTTGAATTAATGGGGTTTGAGTCGAAAATTAAAGAAAGTTCCAATCCTAAACCCTTTCCTAAGGTGTTAAAGCAAGGAATAGAATTTAAGAATGTAAGCTTTTATTATCCAAATGCGAAAAGAGCTTCTTTAAAAAATGTGAGTTTTAAATTAGATCCAAAGGAAAGTGTGGCTCTTGTTGGTGAAAACGGGTCTGGAAAGACGACACTAATTAAACTTCTCTGTCGGTTGTATGATGTTTCTGGAGGGGAAGTATTAATTGATGGAATAAATATTAAAGAGTTTAGATTAAAAGATTTGTACCAAAATCTTGGAGTAATTTTTCAGGATTTTGTAAAGTATGAAGGTTTAATTGAGGAAAATATCTTCTTCGGGGATATTTCTCGTTCTTCAAAAGAGGAGGTACATCGAGCAGCGGTAAAGTCTGAAGCGTGGGAATTTATTCGTCAGCTTGAAAAGCGGTATAAGACGCATGTAGGAAAAACGCTCAAAGAAGAGGGTATTGATCTCTCTGTAGGACAATGGCAGAAGGTAGCTTTAGCAAGAGCGTTTTTTAGAAATGCTCAACTCTTGATACTTGATGAACCAACCGCGGCGGTAGATGCGAAGGCAGAGTATGAATTGTTTAGAAAATTCGAGCATTTAACAAAGGGTAAACTCACCTTTCTTATTTCGCATCGTTTTTCAACTGTGCGTATGGCGCATAAGATCTTGGTGATGGATAAAGGGAGAATTATTGAAAGCGGTTCTCATGAAGAGTTAATTAAAAGAAAAGGAAATTATGCTCGCTTGTTTAATTTGCAAGCGAGTGGTTATCGATAGTCTCCACAAACAAAAACTGGGGCGGGTTCAATTGGGATTTCTCGTAGTTTTGTTTCCAAGTCGGGTTTCTTATATTCTTCTAAAGGGAGTAAGACTCCTTCAATGGCTTTTACCGCGTACACGTAGTCTCCTGAATCCCATGCGATGCAGTTTGGTTCTTCTTTACAGACTTTTTGGCGATAATATTTTTTGGTCTGGTCTTCTTTATAGGAGGTGTAGGCCATTTGTGCTGTAAGTCCGATTAAAGCGCCTGTAATTATTTTTTTGTAGTTCATTGTAATCCTCCGGTAAGTTGGATGTAGTCTGGGTTGCTAAGAAATGCTTCTTTTCTAAGATCTTCTAAGATGTAGTAAACTTCTTTTTGTTCAATATTATAATCTTTGTCTAAATTTGCTAGAAAGTGGTCTACTTGTCTAATTTCTTTGAAGATTCCTTCGATAAGATAATCGTAGCCATTCGTAATTCTATAGCAGGAGTTTACTGATTTATTTTTGATAAGTGCTTCTCTGACGCGCTCTTTATCTTCTTTTTTTATTTTGAGCATGATTGTTGCGCGGGTATTGAAGCCTAATTTTGAAAAGTCGAGGATGCACGTATTTTTTGTGATTAATCCTTGTTCGTAGGCTTTTATTTTATCGTAGATTGTCGAAACAGGGATTGATGTATTCCTGCTCATTCTAGTGAGACTGAGTCTCGAGTTGTTTCTTAGGTTGGCTAAGATTAAAAGTTCTTTTTTGTCTAGCATGGTAACCTCCTTAGGTGTAAGAAAAGAGTGTAACCGGAGAGATATATAGCAGATTCTTAGAAGTTATATAACTCCTTATAATTATATAATCTCGTAATATTTATATAATGCTTTTATTAGCTCTTTTTATGAAGAGAAGCGTTATTCAGCTTGCGGGTAAGACCTCTGTTATTTCTCTTCCTAGTAAATGGGTGCAGAGGTATGGGATTTGTAAGGGCGATGAGCTGGATGTTGAAGAAAAAGAAGATCATCTTTTGATTAGATCTAAAAAGTCCGCTTCTCCTGAAAATGTGGTTGTTGATGTAAGTGGTCTTGGAGAGCGAGCTATTCGGCATGTTTTGTCAGGGTTACATCGTTATGGATATGATGAATTAATAGTGGTTTATAATGACGCGAAAACGTTGGAAGTAGTTAATGATCTTGTGAAGAATACTTTTATTGGTTTTGCAGTTGTTGAGCAAAGTCAGAAAAAATGTAAGTTAAGGGGAATCTCTTCAGAAATTCCGCAGGAGTTTGAGAGCGCTCTAAGACGGGCTTTTTTAGTTACTCTTTCTTTGGGAAACTCAATTGCAGAGGTTATTGGTGAGAAAAATTTTAAGGCTTTACCTCATCTTGTAAACTTAGAAAGTACAAATAACCAGTTAACGAATTTTTGTGAGAGGGTTCTAAGTAAGCAAGCTGGAGCCAAGGAGAATATGGTGAAGTATGTTGTAGTCTGGAATTTGGAGAAGATTGCTGATGAGTATAAATATTTGTGCGTTGAGCTTTCTTTGCAAAAAGAGGGGATACGGCCAGAGGTGAGCAAAGCTTTTGAAGAGGTGAATGGGGTATTGAAGGATTTCTATGAACTTTTTTATAAGTTTGAGATGAAACGTTTTGATTCATTAACCACAAATGGGAAAAGGTTAGAGGAAGTGATTAAAAATATAAAAGCCTTAAATAAAGGAGAGTTTCAGCTTGTTTCTCGTTCTTTAATTATTTTACAAAGGACTTTGGATTTCTCTACTTTGTTCTATTCCTTGAACCATAAGCTGTCGTAATCCTAAATAAAGAGCGATGTAGTCGACTCTATGCGGATTGTAATATTCTGAATATTCTTTCCTTATTTTTCCAATTGCTTCTTTTGCGTTTTGAAGAAGATCTTTTTGAAGTTGTTGTTTTTCGACTTTTCCCTGTAAGTAGCTTGAAATGTAGACTGCTCGATGAATAAGGGCATTTAAGTATTCTAATCTAAATGTAGGGGCGATCTTATCTTCATTTAAAGAATTAAACTCTTGAACATAAGAAGAAATAAGAATTTTCTTTTCTTCTTTATTAAAATATCTTCCAAATTCTAAAAGGTTGACAAGATCATAAGTCTGCGGTACTTGTCTGCTTTTTTCGCAATCAATCGCAGCTATAACTCCGCTTTCCGTAATATACCAATTGAGAGGGTGAGCGTCTTTATTATAGACATAGAAAGAATCCTTCAGCGCTAAAGAGATAGGTTGGTAATGGTTCAAAAGCTTTTCTTTAAGATCCTCTGAGACATTTATTTTTCTGAGTTTTTCTTCGAACGCTTTTTGAGGATTTTCTTTTTCAACTACAAGTTCTTTTGGGATAAAAGTGTGGATCGCAGCAAGAACAGGGACAATTCTTTCAAAATAAGTCTTGTAGTCTTTTCCTTCATTTATTTTTTCAAGTAAGGATACTCCAGGTTCGCGCCTAATAATTGCAAATTGTTTGTCTTCATGGTCTATAATTGCAAGAGTTTTAGAAGCTGTGAATTGGTGGTATTTTTCAGCAATCTCTTTAACAAGCGTGCACATTTCGAGTTCTCCTTCAAGACTCGTTTTAGATCCTTCCTTGAAAACAAAAGTATCTGTGAGAAAATCTTTGCCTTTTATTTCGTAGACTTTGTTTTTACTCTCACTCAAAAGAGTTAATTCTTTTCCTTTGAGCACTTCTCCCGTGATGTTTTCCCAAAGTCTTTTTTTAAAATCAATCCATCCGGGAGCCAGGAAAGAAGAATTGTCAATGATTGTTTCCATTAGATCTGCTGCGAAGATTTTTACTTCTAGATCTCCTCTTTGAACAGCCTTATCTAATTCGGTAACCGCTCGTCTTTCTTCATTAAATAAGTGAAGGTAGAGTGCGGATTTAAGGTATTCTTCGGCGGGAATATCTTGTCTAAGCATTTCTTTAAAATCCGTTTTAAGAAGGTGGTATTTTACTGGAAGGTGAACTGTAAAAAAGTGAGGAGAAAGAGGAATGGTAATCGGTTTTTTTCGTTGTGATGCGGCTCTTAAGTGAGAGAACGCGCGATTGGGTTCAAGTTTAGCAAGCATAAGGTGGGGAAAAGATTCGTTAGGATCTGCTTGGATTGCTTTTTTGAGGTGGTCTTGAGCTTGATTGTTTTGAGTAAGCGCAACATAGCTCTTAAGTACTTCTTTTAGATAGAGACGAGTATTTTTTGGGTTTTTCTGTTTTTTTGCGAGTTTTCTTTGTTTCCGATGGATAAGATCTCCACCAGTTTTTTCATAGATTTCATAAGCGATGCGAGGAATGTCCATAAATGCTGTTTTTGCCAGAAATCCTACGATAAGGGGGTGAAGATAGAAGAGGGCTGTATCAAAAGGAGTGTGGAGTTCTGGATGGAAATAAGGGTAACCTTCTGTAAAGTAAAGGTAACCATACGTTGCTGTCGCGCCGAGTGTTAACAATAATCCGGTGTTGTCGCTCTCTTGTCTTTTAAAAGATTTTTTCACAAGAATAAAAAAGTAGAAATTTTTATTAAGGTAGTGTTCTTTAAGGAAGAATGTTGCGTAACTCTTTCATTTTCTTACCAAAGGTGGGGGTGGCTACAGAAAAGAAGTTATTTGATCAGGATATTAAGAGTTGGAGTGATTTTTTAAAGATAGAAAAAATTAAAGGATTCTCTAAAAAGAAGAAAGAACTTTGTAATAAAATCCTAACTGAAGCGTCAAATGCATTAATTAATGAAAATTCTAAATTTTTTAATAAAGTTCCAAGTAAAGAGAAATGGAGGTTGTATGAAGATTTCAAAGATCAGGTTGTTTTTCTTGATATTGAGATTGGCCGGAATAATCAGGATATTATTTTGATTGGTTTATTTGATGGCTTTGAAAGTAAGTTCTTTGTAAAAGGGGTTAATTTAGGTAAGGAAGAATTTTTTAAAGAGTTAAATAAATATAAGTTAGTGATCTCTTTTAACGGTTCTGCTTTTGACATTCCTCTTATCGAACGATATTTTAGGACTGCGATCGAACTTCCTCACTGGGATATAAAGCATGCTTGTTTAAAGCTTGGATTGAAAGGCGGCCTAAAAGAGGTTGAAATAATGTTAAATTTAACGCGTCCCGTACATTTGTATGGTAATCCTTCAGAGTTATGGAGAACTTTTTTTGCATCGAAAGATCGAGAGTATTTAGACCTTTTAATCAAATATAATGAAGAGGATATAGTAAATCTTAAACCGATTGCCGAATTTTGTTTTAAAGAATTAAAAGAAAGATTAATAAAAAAGGATCCTAGTTAAAAGGTATGGGCTTTAAAGAAGGTGTGCGTAATTTTTTTGCAAATCCAAGAAGGCCTTTTTCAAGCGAGCAGTTAGAGAAATTAAAAAGAATAGAAAATGAATATCGTTCCTATCAAGTAGGTATCTTTGGTAGGGGGAGCGGAAGATTCCCTTCAGAGGTAATAATAAAATTGAAAGAAATTCCCATAGGTCGTGGTTTTCGAGGGGAGCTTATTCGCTTTACTCCTTCTAAAGATTTAGTGCCTACAGAGAATCTAAAAGCAGAAAAAATTTTGGATAGAATTGAACAAGTGTGTAAAGAGTAAGATTCTTTAAGTGTTTGATAATCTTTTTTGTATGGAAGAGTTGAGAAAGGAATATTTGATTAAAAAAGAAAAAATTAAACAAAGATTAAGCGAGTTTAAAGAAGACAAAGATCTTTTTACAGAGTTGGTGTTTTGTTTGTGTACGCCTCAGTCTAAAGCGAGAGCCTGCGATAAGGCTGTGAAAAGTTTAGTTTTTTCTAAAGCGATTGTAAATGGAAATGAGGGCGAAATTAAGAAGCATTTACTTGCTGCAGGTGTTCGGTTTCATCACAATAAGGCAAGATATATTGTAGGAACCAGAGAGCTTTTCAGAAAAGTGGATTTAAAAGAAAAACTAAGGGAAAAAGATCAATTTTCGTTAAGGGAATGGTTAGTTAAAAATGTGAAGGGAATTGGGATGAAGGAAGCGGGTCATTTCTTAAGAAATGTGGGCTTGTATGAAGAATTAACGATTTTAGATAGGCATATTTTGAAAAACTTAATGAAATATGGGGTTGTTAAAAGAATGCCCAAGACATTAACAAAGAAGAAATATTTAAGTATCGAGAAAAAAATGAAACAGTTTGCACAAGAAATAAATATTCCCCATGCGGAGTTAGATCTTTTATTTTGGAGTCAGGAAACTGGAGAGATTTTTAAGTAAGCTGTTATTTTTTCTTTGAGATGTTTTTCAAATTTTTCTGCGTCTGGAATAAATGCTGCTCCTGCGGCTTCAGGGTGGCCGCCCGCTTGAGGATAGCCCAAAAATGTAACGACTTCTCTTGCGATAAGACCCAAATTTAAATTTAAAGTTCTTCTTCTCAAGGAATATTTGTAAGTCCCGTCTGTGCTTTTGCTTTTAAGGATTACAACTTTATCAGGGTATTTATTGCAGACAAGGCTTGAAAATTTAGAGGTGAATTTAACTTCTGGATTTTGGATTTGATACGTAAGGAAAATTCCTTCAATTTTTTTTATTTTTTCAAAAATTTCAAGTTCTTTTCTAAGTATTTGTTGATATTTTTTAAGGTGTTCTTGTAAGTAGTGCACTGTTTCATTTGAAGAGCTTCCTAAAAGTTCTCTGAAAGTGAACGGTCCATTTTGAAGAATTTTGTAGACAAGTTCTTGTGTTCCTTGATCTCCTTTAAGGATGTAAGGTGCCCATAAAGCGTCTGTAAGCTCTTGGAAAGCAGAATCCCAAATGGTGTACTTGTCTAGTTTTCCTTGTTCTAAAAGAATGAGTAGTGCTGGAAAGAGATCGGGATAATCCAGAATTGTTGCTTTTATTTTTTCGAAAGCTGTATCTATTCTATAATCACAGACGGTTCCTAAGGTGCTAATATCCCTACTAAAAGTGTCTCTTAAGGGAAGGATTTGATAAGTCAATTCAGAAGTATTTATGTTTGGTAGATTAACCAGAACTGGGTTGATAATAATGACTTGGTCAAAATAGTCTAGAGAAGAGTAGATCCAAGAAAAATAGTCCAAGGTAAGGATACTTTTAATTCCTTGGCTCTCTAATTCTTTAAGAAGTGCTGGGGTTAAAGGATCTCTCATGCATTTGAAGTGAGGTTTTATTTTTCTGTTAAGATAATAAATCCCTGCTGAGGTTGCTCCGTCAGGGTCGCTATCTGAAACAACAAGATCGAAATCGCGATTTACAGTATCTCTAGCGTTCTTATAAAATTCTTCAACGGTGCTACCCTTAATTAAAGTGATATTTTTGAATTTTTTAAGAAATTCTGTATCGTTTTGGTGATGGTCAATAACAGTAAGGGTGATTCCCATAAGAAAGAGAAAGAAAGGCTTTTTTTATAATTTTCGTCAGTAATAGTAGAGTCCGAGTAAGAAGAAAAAGAGGCCTAGGAGTCCTTTTAAAAATTCAAAGCCAGAGGGAGGGAGAAAGAAAGCAAGAAAGAATTGAAGGAGCAGTAAGATTCCCATTCCAAGCAGAAATCCGCTAATTATTCCTTTTTGCATGTTTTAGAACCAATTTCTTCTTTTATAAAAGTGCATCTTGGGGATAAAAAGCTTTATAATCCCGGGTTTTCAAAAGAAAAAGAAACAATCTAGCGGAGGATTGATACGATGGTTAATTATGTAGCTGTTTTAGTTTCGAGTATTTTAGCGATGGTTATCGGAGGTTTTTGGTATTCTCCATTCTTATTTGGAAAAATGTGGATGAAACTTTCGGGATTAACGCAGAAAGATATGGAAGCATGTAAGAAAAAAGGGATGGCAAAGTACTATCTTGTACAGTTTATTGCCTCTTTACTTACCGCTTTTGTATTAGCAATGTTTCTTGGGTTATTAAGTGTGACTTCCATTATGGGCGGTCTTCAAGTGGCTTTTTGGGTTTGGCTAGGTTTTAATGCGACTCAAATGGTTGGCTGCGTTTTATGGGAAGGCAAGCCTGTAAAATTATACATTTTGAATGTTGCTCATCAGCTCGTAAACTTACTTGTGATGGGGGTTGTTTTAGCAGCGTGGCATTAAGCCACTTTTTTTATTTTTTTAAAGAATAATCTCTTCCGGATAATGGTGTTTCCATCCTTCTGTTCCTTCTTTTATTGAAAAGGCGTTAAATCCTTGTTCGTTTAAGAAGGCAGCCGCGTCTTGGGAAGAATGACCGTGATAGCAAAGTAAGTAAACAGGTTTTTTCTTATCTAGTTCTAAGATTCTTTCTTCTAGTTCTTCGAGAGGGATATTTTTTGCGTTATGAACATGTCCTTTTTGAAAAACAAATCGAGATCGTATGTCAATTAATTGTATATTTTTAATTGTTCGTGCTTCTTCTATAGAGATTTCTTGCATAGTAGTTTAAGTAAAGAAAAGTTATTAAATATTGCTCAAAGATATAAATCCATTTAAAGAAGTTTTATTTTAATACTCTATGAGGTATCTTTCTACCCAAGAAGTTTCACAAGTCCAAGAATATCTTGAACGTGCGATTCAAATTGCGTTGAAATCTCCATGTGAAAAGTCAAAGAGGGGGGTAGTTATTGTAGCGGGTAATGAGATTATTTCAGAAGCGTTTAATGGTCCTCCACAAGGGCTTATCTGTAAACCTGATTATTGTAAAGAGATTTGCAGAGATTATACGGTGCATGCCGAAGAGCGAGCTATTTTCCAAGCGTTAAAAGAAGGAAAGGAGTTATCTTTAGCGAGGATGTATCATGTGAAGGTTAAAAACGGGGTTAATGTTCCGACTGGCGGTCCTTCTTGTACCAAGTGTAGTAAGATTGTGTTGGAAGCAAAGGTTCAAGAATTCGTTTTGCAGCAAGAAGAAGGATTAGTTTTGTATGGGGCCAGAGAGTTTCATGAACTTTCACTGGCTTCTTTAAAGCCTTTTCCCATTGTGGACTAGTGCTGAAGAGACTGCTTCTGCTACCTGGCTGGTGCTTGATTGGCCTCCAAGATCATAAGTTTTGAATCGTCCTTCAAGAAATACGTTTTTAATCGCTTTTGAGATGCTTTCTGCTGCTTCATGTTCTCCTAAGAAGCTAAGCATCATGTTCGCGGAAAGAATCATTCCCAAGGGGTTAACTACGTTTTTATTGGTATAATTGGGTGCTGAGCCGTGCATCGTCTCAAAGATTGCGTATTTTTCTCCTAAGTGGCTGACAGGTGTTAAAGCTCTTCCGCCAATAAGACCGGCTACTTCTCCTGCCAAGATGCTTCCGTACATGTTTTCTGTCACAACAACATCAAAGTTTTCAGGTGTTTGAATGATTTCTGTGGCAAATTGGTCGACATAGGAAGAAGTTACTTTTACTTTTTTGAATTTTTTAGCAGTAGAAATTACTGTTTCTTTGAAAAGCCCGTCTGTTAAAGGAAGAAGATCTGATTTGTGAAGGACAGTTAGTTTATTTTTTCTTTCTAAGCAGAATTCAAGTGCGGTTTTTGCGATTTTTTCGCTTGCTTTTTTAGTAATAATGCGTGAAGCGACTGCTTTAGTTCCTGTTTTTCTTTCTAAAGAAAGAAGGCCTTCTGTTCTTTCTCTAATTAGTAATAGGTTAATGTTCTTTCTTGAAATAGCTGGAAAAGATTGAAAAGAGTAAGCTGTGGCGTGAAGCTCAAATTTTTTTCTTAAGAGTTCAGTAACGCTTATTTCTCCTTGGTTGCAGCTTGTGGGTGCTTTGAGGCAAGCGTCAGTATTTTCTAGAACAGCTAATGTTGTTTTTGGTAGGTTTGTATTGTATCGTGGAATGCAATTTGCTCCCGCATCAGCGTAGTGGAGTTCTAAGTCAAAATTATGCTTTTCTTGTACTGCATCTAAAACTTTGAGTGCTGCTCCGATAACTTCCGGACCGATTCCATCGCCGGGTAGAACTCCGATCTTGTAATGTTTTCCCATCTCTTTTCAAAGGTTCTAGTGTGTGAGGTCTATTTAAAGATTTTTAAAGGGGTTTTACTTGTCAGAAAGATGGATGAGTTTTTATTAAAGGAGTTAGAAAAAGCGAAAAGTAAATTGGTCTTAGTTGAGGGTAAAAAAGATAAGGAAGCTTTAGTGAGTTTAGGTTTTGAAAAAGTTATTACTTTAAAGAATAGGCCTTTATTTGAAGTTATAGAAGAGATTCAAGAAAAGGAAATTATCTTGTTAACCGATTTAGACAAAGAAGGTAAGAAACTGTTTTCCATCTTAAGAAAAGGGTTACAAAGAAAAGGAGTGAGAATTAATAATAAATTAAGATTATTGTTATTTAAAACAGGAATTAGGCAGATTGAGGCGTTGAAAAAGTATGGAAATTAGTAAGGATATAGAAATTCTTGATCTTTGTTTATATCTAAAGAAAGAAAAGATTCTTGTTATTCCTGATCTTCATTTAGGATTTGAAGAATCTTTGAATAAGCAGGGTGTGATGATTCCTCGAGTTCAATTAGAGGATACGTTAAAGAGATTAAATAAAGTTTTAAAAAGAGTTAAAGTAGAAAAGGTGGTTATTATTGGGGATTTAAAGCATGATTTTGGATCTATTTCTTCTGCGGAGTGGAAGCAAACTTCAAAGTTATTTAATTTTCTTAGTGAAGGTAAACGTGAAATTGTTTTATTAAAAGGAAATCACGATCCTTTCCTTTTTCCTATTGCGAGTAAGAATAAGCTTTCAATTAAGGATTTTATAAGTATTGACGATGTTTTTCTTTGTCATGGTGATGTTATTTTTGAAAATGAAGAATTTAAAAAAGCTAAAAGAGTTATTATAGGTCATGAGCATCCAGCGATTTCGTTAAGAGAAGGAGCGAAGGTGGAGACATTTAAGTGTTTTTTAAAAGGGAAGTTTAAGGGTAAAGAGTTAATTGTGATGCCTTCGTTTAATGTGTTAACAATTGGGACAAATATCTTAAAGCAGAGGTTTTTAAGTCCTTTTTTAAAAGGATCTTTAGATAATTTTGAAGTGTTTATTGTGGAAGATAAAATTTATTATTTTGGGAAAGTGAAGAATTTAAGATAATTATTCAAAGTAGATGTAGTACCATTTCTTTAGGCCTTTTGAAAGATAATAAATTGAGGGTAAGCCAAGAAGGAGTAGAGAAAGAAGAGATATTTAATTATTTTCTTTTAATTAATATTATATTCTTTCATTTTGTAAATAAGTACTCTGTGGGTAATTCTTAGTTGTTGGGCTGCTTCTGAACGGTTTCCATTAGTCGCTAAAAGTGCTTTTGGAATGTATGTTCTTTCAACAGCAGTTAAAGCTTTTTTTAAATTAAGATCTCTGCCCATTTGGATTGCATTAGTCATTCGTTCTTGCTGTGCTTTTTCATTGTCTAAGCCATATTGGCGGATTTTATCAGAAAGTTGTCTTGTTTGTAGTCCTAATCTTTTTGCTGCTTCTTTCTTATTTTCTAAGCATTCAGCTAAAGCTGTTTGAATATAATCTCTTTCAGTAGAACTAAGAATACGTTTAATATTAAAATCTTCTTGTTGGGGTAAAGGTTGTTCAGGAGAGTAAGGAAAATTAATGACTGCAATATAATTTATTTCTGGATTTTTTCCTTGAGCTTTTAGTTCATCAAAAAGTTGATTTACTTTATTTTGTAAAGTTTGAGGATCATTAGATTCAAAACTGGTTGTTACTGTAGAAGGATCAGCTCCAGTTGTATAACCGTTTGATTTAAGATAAATTTTTTTAGGTTTACTCATAAGATTAATTAAGCAAGAAAGATTATAAATCTAACTTTTTTTGAAAAATTCATTCACTACTCATTGCAGGTTAATTTTAACAATCTAAATCTTTTTAAGCAACCTTCCAAAGAAGTATGGAATGGATGAGTTAAAAGAGAAAGCGCATTACATTGCTGTTACAGGTATTATTAAAAAAGAGAATAAATTCTTAATATGTAAAAGGGGTCCTAATGAAAAACTTTTTCCAAACAGGTGGTGTGTTCCTGGTGGAAAAGTGCAGCAGTCTGATTTTATTAATTCAAAAAAAGATACGTCTGATCATTGGTTGAATGTTTTTGAAAAGGTATTGGAAAGAGAGATTTTTGAAGAAACTAATCTGAAAATTAAAAATATTAAGTATGTCTCAAATTTAGCTTTACTTAGGCCGAATGGTTTTTCTACGATTATTGTAAGTTTATGTGCTGAGCATGATGCTAATGAAGTTAAATTAAATAAAGAGGAATTGGTTGAATATGCGTGGGCTTCTTTGGAAGAGTTAAAGAATTTTGATTTGATTGAGAATATTTATGAGCAGATTGAAAAAGCAAGTAAATTTTAGTTTTTAAGTAACGAAAATATCTCTATAAACAATTAAGGATCTACTAAATTTCAATAATTAAAAACGTTTTTAGCCTTAAAAAACTTTTAGTAGAAAAATCCGGAAAGTTTCCGAGCGATAAAATTTGATTTGACGCGCTGTTAAATAAAATAAAGAAATAAGGCTTAATAAGCCAAAATAACGCACATCAGCGATACGATTTTTGTCTCGCAGCACGAGCACGAGAATCGTTTGGTTTGCGAGTTTCGCGTCTACGTACATCGGCAACGAGAAGCTGTCTGTCGTAAGAGAGAAATACTTTTTTTAATTTTTTATCAAATTGTGCAAGAGCTTTTCCTATTGCTAATCGTGTAGCTTCGGTTTGGCCTTGCCAACCTCCGCCGCGGACTTGGATGTCAATGTCGACTGTGGAAGCGATTCCTTCAGATAATAATATTGGTTCCATGATACGTTGTTGTGAGAGGAGCGGGGTAATGGTTGCAAGAAGTCTTTTGTTAATGCGTATGATTCCTTTTCCGGGTGTGAGGGTTGCGCGTGCGACTGAGCGTTTTCTTTTTCCTGAGGTTTGGATTGGTGCTTTAACTTTTGGCTTTGAAGCTTTTTTAGTAGTTTTTGTTTCAGGTTTTTGTTCTTGAACTGCTGTTGCTTCCATTTTAAAGGGCCTTTCCTAAAAGTTGAGAGATTTGACCGAGTTGTAAGAAATTTGCTGTTTTGAGTTTTGCTGCGTCTGCACCTGGAACTAACTGTGGTTTTTGTTCTTTGAGCACGCTTGGCATACCGATGTAACACATGATTCTTTTATAAGCGTTTTTACCTCTTTCTTGTCTGTAAGGAAGCATTCCTCTAATCGTTCTTCTTACAATTCTATCTGCCATCTTGGGATAGAATGGTCCGTCATAAGGGTGACCTCGTTCTTTTCTTTCTAAGAATCTGGATTCTAAGAATTCTTTTCTTCCAGTAATAAGCATTTTTTCACAGTTGACGATCTCTACTTTTTCTCCTAGGAGTGCTTTTTTAGCGGCGTATGCTGCTACTCTTCCTAGGATTTGGTTAGTTCCGTCTATAAGTATCATACGCGAGTGAAATAAGCATTCTTTTTAAAGATTTGCTTTATACCCTCGCTAGATTTATAAGACTTTCTTAGCTAATTTTAGAATGTCAAACGTTGCTCTTTTGTGGGATATTGATGGAACTTTGCTTCACTCTAAAGAGAAGCTTGCTGTTGATTTAAGGGCTGCTTATGCTGCATTGGGAGTTCTTCTTTCTGAGGAGGAGTCTTATTCGTTACAATGGGAAGAGTTAGCTACAGCAAAGGGTGTTTTAATGAGTCGTTTTTGGGAGGTTTTTGACTCTGAAAGGCAAAGTTGGAGAGATTCTTTGGAAGCAGGGATTGCTAGTTTTTATCCTGATAGTCTTCCTATCCTGAAAAAGTTAAAGGAAAGAGCGGTTCCGATGTATGTAGCCACAAGAAGTACTTTGAGTGAAACAGAATCTAAGTTAGGCTGGGGGAATGTAAGGTCTCATTTTGAGGAAGTGTATATTAGTCCGTTAGATAGAATTAATTTTCCTAATAAAAAGAATGAGGTATTAAGGGCAATTGGTGATATTCAAAAAAATTATCCTGCTGTGGATAAGATCTTTTTTGTGGGAGATTCAGAAGTGGACGATATTGGGGCAATAGTGGAGATTCGGGAAGAAAGGGGTTTAAAAAATATTTTGTCGGTATATATTGATCGTATGAATAAGCCTTTAAAGCGGTTTCAAGCAGATTATACGATTAAGGCTTTAAATGAATTAGAAAGTCTTTTTTAACCAAGAATTCGAACGTTTTTGCCTTTTGGGTTTTCTTTCATTAAGTCTCTGATTGTGATTGCTTTTCCTACTTTGTTAATTTTTGCTTTTGCGCTTTCTGAGAATTTGAATGCGGCTACAGTGACTTTTTTAGTCAATTCTCCGTTAGAGAGGACTTTTCCTGGAATAACTGCTGTTTCTCCGTCTTTAACGTGTTTTTCAATGCTGGAAATGTTTACTTCTCTTCGTGATCGTGTTGGTTTTTTGATGTTGTCTGCTAAAGCTTTCCAAAGTTGTGTTTTTTCTTTGTTTGCTAGTTTTCTTAAATCTATAAGAAGGCTTCTTGCGCTTAGGTTTGTTGGTCCTGTTGGTTTTGCCATTAAGAACTTGGATTTCCAGTTTCTTTATAAAAGTTTCTACGATGTTGAGAATATGCGGGAGCGGAAGGTAGATGGTTTTGTAGAAAGAGCGATTAGCAATTATATAGTCGACTTCTTTAAAAAAAGGGTAGAAGAAGGCGGTTTAGAAACGTATTTTCAGGGTGATTTTCAGAAGTGGAATAATTTCTGGCCAAATCGTGAATATTGGGTGAGGGTAAATGTGGGAGAGGTTTATTATCTTGATATGAAAAGGTCGGATAGAGCAAGACAGGAAAGTGTATGTGTTCTTGAGAATGTCCGCAATCCTTATCATTGGATTGAAAGGTTGAAGGAGATAGATAGTCACTGTTTTTCGTATATGGTTGATTTTGAAATTCCTGAATCCAATATCATTTCTGGTTTGAAGGTGTGGTATAAGGAAATAGATTTTTTAGGCGTTTCTCAAGTAGAAGCTTTAAGGGAGCGTCCGGACGCTTTTCCTACGCGTTTCTGGAGTTTTGAAAAAAAGAATTTTGAACAAGCCACTCCTTTGTTAAAAGATTTTTATGCTTACCTTCTTGCGAGTTCTTTTGATTTAGTAAATCCTGTGGAAAAAGCTCCTAAGGGTGCATTAAGTTTAGTAAAGCCTGTTTCTTCAGGTGGTTTGAGTGAAGTGGACCAAGGTCAGTTAAGTCTGAAAGAATAATTTCGTAAACTATAAGAGAGAGGAGATCCTATGACGAGTATGGAAGTTGTAAGAGTAAAGGTGATTGATGTTGAAGGACAAGCCGGGGTGATTATTCCTGATGAAATTCTTAAGAAATTAGGTTATGAGCTTGGTGATGAGATTGAATGTGAACTTAGAAAATTGAACTAATACTTTCCGCTGCTTCCAAAGCCTTCTTGTCTGTTTGTTTCGTCAAGTTCCTCTACGTATTCTACATTTACCCTTTTGTATTCTTTGATAATCATTTGTGCTATTTTTTCGTTTTTTGTGATTTTGTAGGGGTTTTGTCCTAAGTTCACGAGGATAACGCCTATTTCGTCTCTATAGTTTTCATCAATAACTCCACCGATTGGTTGTAGGCCGTGTTTTAGAGCTAGTCCGCTTCTTCCCTGGATATGTCCAAAGTGTCCTTTGGGTAGTGCTACTTTAATTCCTGTTTTAATTAAAATTCTTTCTTTTGGTTGGAGTTCGTAGCTGTCCTGGCATATTTCTTTTTTGGCAAAATCTAAATTAATGGTCCAGTTGCCACTAGCTCGTAAGTCTAAAGCTGCGTCTCCCTCTTTTGCGTAAGAGATTTTGTCTAAGCCTTCTACTACCGCTTTTATTTTAAGAAGATGCATAAGTGTTAAGTGAAATTCTTTTTAATTAAGATTGTGTTTCTAAAAAAGATATTTTAGAAGCCTAATGCATCATACAATTCTTTGGCTACGCGTGCGATCTTCTCGTTTAGAAAAGTAAGAAGTTCTACTTCTTTTGGGGTTATGTCTAAACGTTCTACTTCTTTTGGGGTTATGTCTGATTGTTGTTTCAACATTGCTATTTCGTCTTTTCTGTCTTTGTACATGTTAATTTTAAAAGGACCCATTCCTGTGTATTCTGCTTTCAAATTACTGCGTAAAAGACGGAATTCAAATGAATTGGGAGGATATTTCGCTGGCTGATGTACAAAATCGTTTAATTTAGAAAAGAGTCTAAAATAATTTTCAAGGGTAAAGTGGGTGGGGGAAAGGTCGTTTCTTTTTAAGACTTTTTTCTGTAGGTTGTAGTATTGGTATACTGTCGAGTTATATTTTTCTAAAATTCTTAAGGTCTTTTTACTAACATCTTTTATTTTTGGTGATTCGTAAGGATTGTCTTCTTGTTGTTCCAAAGAAAATATTTTTTTAAAAGATTCAATTAACTTCATAATCCTTTCTTTTTTTAATTATTTAAATAGCTTACTTTATTTTTTCTCCGCTGTTGATTCTGGTTTGATTCCTATAATTGGGTGGGAATTTTCAAATCCAAATCTATAGAAGTGGTTTAAGTGACCGCCCCCTCTTTCAAGGGCATTATGAGGTTCGACATCATTCATAACGATTTGATAAGCTTGTGCCTGTTCTGGGTTAAAATCGTTTTCAAAACGCCCGTTTGGGTCTAATCCCAAGTTTTTCCACCTAAAAGGTCTTTTTTTAATTCTTTCAATAAGGTCGTTTGCGTGTTTTTTAGTACCGCAGTAAGTAATAAGTTGAGGATCAGAGACTTCACCATTTTTATCAGTAAGGTCATTAATTGAATGAAGGGTTCGGTCTTCTGTTTTGCGGGCAAGTTCTATGGGGCGGACAGTTCCAAAGCTTTGCATTTTTTGGATTAAATCAAGTGGAGGATTTTTTAAGCGATCTTCATAATGTTCTATTGAAATAGACATACCTTCTGGGCCTACGCCTTGGAGTAAATGATCGATAGTTTCTTGGTGGAGTTTTACACGTGGGCGGTTCCTTTCGATAGGATTAACATATTCTTTCGTTTTGGCAAGAGGAAGTATCCATCCATCTCTTCCGCCGTGAACAGTAATAATAACACTTTTTCCTTTTTTTGTGTATTTTCCAGCAGTATCTATGCCTATAAAATCAAAACTATTAGATGCAATTTTGCAGTCATTATAGGGAAAGTCTTCAACTAGTAAGTGCATGGGTGCAGGAATGTATCCTGTTTTTTCTAAAGCGCCGAGTGTCCAAGGAGAGAGGGAGTTAAAGTCTGAATTAAATTTTACTCCGGGGATGTCATTTTCTCCGATTAATATTTTTTCATAGGAACATTGAATGCGCCTAAGATTGCCGGGACAATTTGGATATTCATACGTATATGTGAAGATTCCTTTTTGTCCGGAAGGTAAAGCTACTATTCTCGGTTTTGGTTCTGGTTTGATATCTTTTGTTTTTTCTAAATAGCGTTTGAGCTGTTCTTCATTTCTTATAGTTTTATCTTCATTCATTTTTGAAAGATTTATGGGGTGCATCATTGTTAGTTTTCTCCTTGTTTTTACTTCTTACTAGTAGTAAGTCATTAGTAGAATATAATACTTATTAATATAAAATGATCTTTCTACCAATAATCTTATAAATAGTTAGTAGTTATATTATTCTATGGTAGATGTGTTAGATAAGAAGATTTTAGCAGTAGTAGATTGGGAAGCGCGTTTACCTATAAGTCAAATAGCAAAAAGGGTAAGGTCGAATAAGGATGTTGTTCTGAATAGGATAAAAAGGTTAGAGGAAAGTGGAATTATTACGCAGTATTATCCTGTTTTGAATTTAGGGAAGTTGGGTTATTTTACACATAGATTAAATTTTCAAGTAGAAGAATTATCAGAAGAGAGGGAAAAGCAGTTCATTCATTTTTTAGATAAAGAAATAAATGCTGGTCTTATTTATAAGATGGATCAGCAGTTTCAGTATGGGGTTTATATTTGGACAAGTTCAGTCTATGAATTAGAAAAATTGCTTCTTAAAATTAAAAAGTTCTTAGGCAGAAGTTTAGTAGAGTATAAGCTTCATTTGCTTTGTTCCATAAGGCAATATCCTAAAGATGCTGTTTTTGAAAAAGAGGAGCATACGATGTATGTTAAGATTGAAGGGGGTGAAAAATTAGGGGTGGATAAAGAAGATTTTTTGATTTTAAAAGAATTAGAAAAGAATGCAAGGATTTCAACAGTAGAGTTAAGTAAAAGAACGAATATTCCTCAACAGACTGTTTCGTATAAGATAAAGATGTTGGAAAAAAAGAAGATTATTTTGGGGTATAGGGCTGAGATAAAAATTCAAAAGTTGGGTTTTGAGCATTTTGCTTTAGAGATTTACCTATTTGATCAGTCGCAAATGGATAAGTTTAGGTTGTGGGCTGATCTTGACCCTCATGTTACTTGGTTTGAAACTGCCGTGGGCGGTGTAGATTTAGATATTGCTTTAGAAGTAAAAGATAGAAACGAATTAGAGAAGAAGTTAAATGAATTAAAGAAGAAGTTTCCAGATATAAGGAAGATAAATATTATAGCTGAAAGGTATTGGAAACTCACTTATGTTCCTACTGTTGAAAAGTTTTAATTCGAAATAGAACGCATTCACTTAGAAGGATAATGCGGGGTACAGGATTCGAACCTGCGGAGGTACTAAACCACTACCACCTCAAGATGGCCATTCCTTTTTTGGGAATTGTAGCCCATTTGGCCGCTCTGGCAACCCCGCAAACTATTAAAGAGAGTTTTAGTTTTGTTTTTAAATCTAACGATGAAGTCCTTACCTTTTCAAAAGCCAGCGAAGCATATTATTGTTTGTGTGAACGAAAGACAAGAGGGCGATTGTTGTAAAAAAGTGGGGGGAGAGAATTTGTATTTTAAGTTAAAAGATTTTATAAAAAACAATGGTTTAAGTGGAAGAGTATGGGTGACAAGATCAAGGTGTTTAGGTTTTTGCAATCCTGTAGGAACGACTGCTGTGATTTATCCCGAGGGGAGATGGTTGACTGAAATTACAGAAGCGGAATTAAAAGAATTGTTAAACGAAGCAGAAATAGATTAAAAGTTATTTGTTAAAAGCAACTTCAAAAGTATCTAGTTTTTCAGCTAAGATATCCAGTGCTTTATTAAGAATTTCTTCTGGTTTGAGTTTTCCGTAAGATTCAATGGTAAAGAGAAAGTCTTCTTCGCTTCCTTCTACAGTAAGTTCGTCTTTAGGATCTTTTGCGTCTAGGCAGGCGTTGCAAAGGGTGCATCGTTGATTGTCGATAACTTTGAGTTCTTTTCCTTTCGCTTCGTAAACGTTTGTTGGGCAGGAAGCAGCAATTCCTTCTGGATCTTTTATTTTTCCGATTTTAATAATTGGATTTCCTTTGAAAGAGATAAGTCCGGGTGTGTATTTTGCGTGTTCTTTTGCTATTCCTAAAGTAGCGACAGCTTCGAATTCAACTTCTTGGTCTTTGAGAAGTTGCACTAAAGGCATTTTAGCAAAGACTGGTTTGATTTTAGGATCTTGAGATTTTAAGTCAGAGGCGTAGACGGTTAATGGTCCTTCAGCTTTTAAGGTGAAAGTAACTTGGCATTTTGCGCAGCCTGCTCCTTTGCATGAGCATTGTTCTGGTAAAACGTAAGAATCCAGGTCAGTTACGAGAGGAAGCATTCCTAATCTGTGTGCGAGAATTTCGTCAAAGAGTGCTGAAGAGTTTTTTACAAAAGTTACTTTTTTTATTGCAAGAGTTGGTACTTCAGAAAGCATGATTCTTCGCAGTGTATTTGCGGTTGCAGGGTTAGAATCTTTTAACATGAAGCTAAAGTTGTTATCTTGCTTCTTAAGGAGTTTAATATCCATGTTGTGGTAGGGTGTTGAAAATTCATCTTCTTTAAAAACCTTACTGTTAATTGATTTTTTCTACTTTTAGGTTAGCAAGGCCTTTATCTGCGTAATTAAGAGTTATGGTGTGGTCAGCTACTCCATCATTATCTAAGTCTAGCGATTCGCTGTATCCTTCGTAAAGCTCAATGGTTGGTTGGCTAACTGCAAAGCCGGTAAGGTGAGCGTCTTCGGGTTTTTGGTTAAAGAGTAAGTAAGTAGCGGAAAGTACGGTTAAAATGCTTAAGCTAAGTAAGATCCACAGGAAGGCACTTCTTTTCATAAGAAGGTTTTCGAGTTTGTTATTTTTAAAGGTTGTGTAGAAAGAATTAAAAAGTCAGAATGAAACAAAGAGGGAAAGATGGTGGCCAGTCTCTTCTCAATAATCGTCCTTTTTATCTCAATCGCAGCGTTAATTTTTGCTTTTTCAAAGAAAGAGGAATGGGTATTGGCTGCGGCTTGTTGTGTTATTATTTCAAGAGCTTTAATGTTAATGTCCTTCCAATTAAATATTTTTTCTGATGTGTTTTTTCTTCTTGGTGTTCTTTGTGCTTTGATGAGTCTCTCTAAAAAAAGCAAACAGTTAAAAGCTAAGAAAAAGAGGAAGAAGAGATGAGTCAGAAAGAGTTTGTTAAAAAGTTAACGTTAAAGCATAAAAGAGAGAATGAATTTGTAAGTAAGCTCAAATCTAAATTATCTAGTGTTGCTCAGAGTGTAAAAAAGCCGGTATTTGAAAGGCAGTCAAAGAATTTTAGTGTGGAATACGAAGATACCGAAGTGGCTGTTGATGAAGAGGTAGAGCAGTCAAAGCCTATTGCGCGGCAAAAGAGCCAAGCGCCTGCGAAAATGATGGAAAGATTGAAAGAAGCGTATAAGTTGTAACTTTTGCAAGAGAAGGTTTATAAATCTATAAGGAGTCAAAATCGTATGAATCCTCCAGAACTTACCAAGGAAGCGAAAGAAAAGCTTGATGCGATGAAGGATAAGTTAGATAAGTTCTCTCAAGCTCTGACAAAAGAAAATAAGGAAGTTATTGGTATTGCGCTTCTTCCTCCTTCAAAGATTAATCCTGAGGAGAAATTACCTGAAGAAGAACTTAAGCGTTTAAGAAACGCGATTAATGTCCTGGTTCTTGTTGATCTTTCTGAAAAAAAGGATTGGTATGAATTAAGAGAAAGTTTGAGTAAGAAAGTTGTAAAAAAAGCTAAAGAGATTGATGAGAATCTTGCTCCGCAATTGATGGATATGTACGAGATTAGAGAAAGTTGTTTTGACGGAAAGTCTGAGATTCTTGAGATGATTGCTGCTTCTGCTCCTATTTTTGATCCTAAGGATTTGCTTGGTGCTTTGAAGATTTGTGAAGTGCATAAGAATATGGTTCTTAAGAAGTTTGAGAAGTATATTGTGAGTTATGTTGCTGTGGGTAGTTTGTTTCGTGGTGATGCAAAGCCCAATGATATTGATGTAGCTGTTGTTGTTGATGATACTGATGTTAAGAAGATGACTCGAGCCGAATTAAAAGATAAGCTCGGCGCGATTATTCGTTCTTTAGGGTATGATGCTTCTAAGATCACGGGTGTTGAGAAAGCTTTTCATATTCAAACGTATATTTTGACTGATTTTTGGGATTCGATTAAGGATGCTCATCCTGTTATTTTCACTTTTTTAAGAGATGGTGTTCCGATTTATGATCGTGGGGTATTCATGCCTTGGAAATTATTGCTGAAAATGGGTCGCATTAAGCCAAGTCCTGAAGCGATTGATATGCAGATGGATGTTGGTGAGAAGCTTATTCAAAGAACGAAGGGAAAGTTATTGAGTGTTGTTGGTGAGGATTTGTATTATGCTATTCTTAATCCTGCTCAGGCTGCTTTGATGTTGTATGGTATTGCCCCTCCTACTCCGAAAGAGACTATTCAGTTGATGGATGAGATTTTTGTAAAAAAAGAAAAGTTATTGGAAAAGAAGTATGTTGATATGCTCGATAGGATTAGAAAGTATTACAAGGATATTGAGCATGGTGACGTGAAAGAAGTTTCTGGTATTGATATTGATAAACTCTTGAATGATGCGCAGGATTATATGAAGAGGATCAAGAAATTATTTGATCAGATTCAGAATAGGAGAGATAAGGAAAGTGTTGAGGAGATGTATACTTCTTGTTTGAATGTGACTGAGGAAGTATTGAAGTTGCATGACATTAAGGGAAAAGATACGTTCACTTTATTTAAGAAGCAGATTATTGAGAAAAAGATTTTGTCTGAGAAGTTGCTTGATTCTTTGAAGGTTATTGTAGAAACAAAAGAAAGGCATGCGAGAAAGAAGATTCCTAGTCCTGAATTAGAAAAGATTCGCAAAGAAGCTCGCGCGTATATCAAAACTTTGGTTGAGTATATTCAAAGAAAGCGTGGTTATGAGCTTGAGAGAGCGAAGATTCGCTTTAAGTATGGTGAAAAGTATGGTGAGGTTATTCTTTTAGATAAGGTGGCTTTTCTAGTGGATGATATTGATGCTGAAGAAAAGCTTGTACATAAGGCTGAGATAAAATCAGATGGAAGTCTTGGATCTAAGCAGAAAAGTACGTTTGAAGAGCTTGAGAAAGAGCTTAGTCTTGTGAAGATGCCTTCGAAAGTGTTTATTAAGGAAAAGATTTTCGAAGCTTTACGTTTGTTGTATGGAAAAGATGTTGAGATTTTAGTTAACTATTAATTTTATTTGCTTCTCTGTTTTGGTGCTGCAAAATCGTTTTGTAATGCTACAATCTCTTCTAAGACCTTTTTTTCTACGCCAGTCATTTCAATTTTGGGATTAATGTGGAGGTGATATTGAGAATTTGCATTTTGTTTTAAGTATTGGAGAACTCCTAAGGTAAGTTCAGGGACTGAATTGTAAAGTTCGATAAGATGATGGTCTACAGGAACTACTCCGTCATTCCATTCTAATCTGTAACTTCCCATGACCTGAGAGTATACTACTAAATTTTTTTGCATTCGTATTCTAATGGATCTGGATTTTTAAATATTTAGTTAATTGAATCTATAGTTTTTCTAAGCTTAGATTGAAGGTCTTTTTGTCCGTGCAAGAGTAAAGCCCATTTGTGTGCATAAGTAACGTAAATTTTTTTCATTGGATCTTGTTCTTTTGGTTTTTGTAAGAAGCGTTCTTCTTTGTTTTGAAGAAGCGCATCAAGGTAAGTAACAAGTCCTTCGTTCCATTGCCAGGATTTGGGTCTAAGGTTATTGTCTTCTAAGAGTTCATGGGTAAATTCGTGTAAGAGGATTTGGTGAAAAACCGCCTTTTTTGTTGGAGAAATAAGAGTTATTCTTTTTTTATTTTTAAAGCGGATTTTTTGATAAATTTTAAAGATATACTCTCTTAATTCTTTTTCAGGTATTTTTTTTATAATTTTTAGACCGAGTGAGAATCCTTTTTGATTAAGAACACAGGCATGATCTTGTTTAAGCTGTTGTTTGAAAGCGAGGGAGGTTAAAAATAAATTAAGATTTTTACTTCTTTGCGCTTGAGTTTTATTAAATGAGGAGTAAGCTGGATCTGGGCAGCCTTCTAGAAACTTAATAATAAGTAGTTCTTTCTTGGTTAAAATAAGGAATCGATAATGATCCGGGTAGAAACGTAATGAGAGTTTTTGAGCAAGTTCTTTTATTTTATTTTTTGGGTTCATTTGAGGAGTTCTTTAAACTTTTTTTGTACTTTTTTCATTACTTTCTGATTATTTGCCTCTATATTTAATCTAAGTAGATCTTCGGTTTGGCTTTCTCTTAAATTAAACCAAAAATCTTTGTGGTAGATTGAAAGCCCGTCTAGTTTTAAAATCTTTAAAGCTCCTTTAGAGAATTCTTTTTCTATTTTTTGTAGAGAAGCTTTTTTATCTTTTACCTTAAAATTTTTTTCTTCAGCGTTTACGTATTTTAAGTAGGGTTTAATAAGTTGTGAAAGTGTTTTTTTATTTTTGTCTAAGATTGTGATTATTTTTAAAGCAGTTAATAGGGGGCAGTCTGCGTAGAAGAATTCTTTAAAGTAATAGTGACCGGATTTTTCTCCTCCCAAGAGGGCTTTGTTTTTTTTCATTGTTTCTTTAAAGAACGTGTGACCTGAAGGACAAGGGAAAGCTTTGGCTTCTTGTATTTTGGCTGTTTCTTCTACGATTTTGCTTGAGCGTACGTCTGCTACTACTGCCTGTCCTTTGTGGAGCGTGTGTGTTACAAGAAGAGCCAGCAAGATGTCGGGATAAACTGCTTTTCCTTTTTCATCGATAAAAACGACTCTGTCTGAGTCGCCATCAAAAGCGATTCCTAAGTCTGCTTTTTGTTTTGTGACTTCCTTACGCAGTGTTCTTGTGTTTTCTTCAAATAAAGGGTTGACGTCATGGTTTGGAAAGCTTCCGTCTAAGGTGAAGAATAAAGGTTTTACGTTGCAGATTTGGGAGAGTATTTTTCCATCCAAGGCGCCCATCATGTTTGCTGCGTCTACAATTACGTTAAGTTGTGTTTTTTTAAAATTTTTAAGCATAAAATGTTTGTATTCTTCAAAGAGGTCTGTTCTACTTATTGTGCCTTTTTTTGCTTTTTTAAAAGATTTTTTTAGAAAGATGTTTTCTAGTTCTTTTCCTCCGTTATGGTAAGAGATATATTCGTCTTTTCCTTTGCACATTTTAAGTCCATTGTATTCTCTTCCTAAATGAGAAGCAGTGATCATTATTGCTGCTCGTGTTCCATGTGTCGCGTGGGCATAGTAGAGCATGGGTGTGGTGCATAGGCCGATGTCGATAACGTCTGCTCCTTGATCTGTGATGCCTTCTACAAGGCTTAAGAGAAGTTTTTCTGAGCTTAAGCGCGCATCTCTTCCAATAAGAACCTTTTTGCATTTAAGATAAGTAACGAATGCTCTTCCAAGGAGGTAAGCGTTTTCTTCATTAAGCTGTTCTGGATAAGTGCCTCTAATATCATACGTTCCAAAAAGGTTCATAAGAAGTTTTTTTAGAAATGGAATTTATAAAACTTTGCTCTGTTAAAGTGTTTCTAGATGAAATTCTAAATGTTCAATAGCTTCATCAGTCATAGAAGGTGCTGGGGTGGTATCAAGAATGGTATCAAGGGTTTGAGCGTAATTCAAAAGTGTTCCTGTGCTTCCTCTGATTTCGTGGGTAAGGTGGTAGGTGTTAAGTTCAAGCATCATTTTTAAGGGTGTTTGGTGAGTGGGAAGTTCTATGTGAAATCCTGTTGGGAGAGGGTTTTTAGTTAAAACTTCTTTTTCTAAAGTAATGTAAGGGCCGGTGTATGTTGCAACGAGACTGTCAAGTTCTCCGTGGGTTAGTCCCTTGATTAAAGGAAGTGGGTTTTCTCCTGTTCTAAGACCTATGTCATGTTCTGCTGGGACTGGATCGTTTGGTCTTGGTATTAAGCAGGTGATTTCTTCTGCAGGATAGAATTGTCCCGCGAGGTATCTAAAGATGGGGAGGGCTTGGGTCAGGGGGAGGAAGCTTAGTGAAGCGGTCATTATTTTTTGTTCTTCGCCAAGGTCTTTGAAGTTGAGCTCGATGTTGAATCCTTTGTAAGCGAATTGATAAGTTGTATTTGGAGTGGGTGTAAGAAGGAGGTGACCTGTTGTAAGGGTGTAAAGTAATCCTGATTTTTTTTCTTGCATTGATTTTAGAAGAAGAAAATTTTTATAAAGGTTTGGAAGTTATTCTCCTCGATAGAATTTAGCCGCGTCTTCAGGAGGTAACGGATTGATAACTGTTCCGGAGTATTCGAACCCTGCCCAGGTGGTAAGGCGAGGTAAGATTTCTAGGTGAAGATGTAGGTCTGTGCCTGTAGGTGCGTAGTGAAGGATATAGTTGAAAGGAGCGTTAAGTTCTTTGAGTTTGTCAAGTATTTTTTTAAGTAATTCGCAAAAGTCCCGTAAGTTTTCAAGTTCGTCAAGTCCGCGACTATGTTTTTTTGGAAAGAGCCAGATTTCAAAGGGGAAGCGAGAGGCGTAAGGGGTAAAGGCGATGCAAGTGTTATTTTCAAAGCTTCTGCGGTAAGAATCTTTTTCTTTTTCTATAATTTCGCAGTAAGGACAGCAAGGATAAAGGGAAGCGCCATGTAACTCTTGGCGTACGTGTGAAGGAATGTTGTCGTAGGCGATGATTTGGGAGTGGGAATGTTTGATAGATGTTCCTGCGGCTTCTTCATGATTTTTAAAGATTTGAACGTATCCGATCCCTTCTTTAACGCTTAAGGCAGCAATCCTCTGAATATAGACTTTGAAGATATCGATTAATTCTTCTACTGAAAGATCCCAGAGTTGTTTGTTGTGGTCTGGTGTTTCTACTAAAACTTCGTGACTTCCAAATGCGTCTGCGAAGGTATAATACTTGTTATGGGTTTTGATGTGAAAATCTCCTTGAAGGGTGACTGCTGGAAATTTATTTTGAAAAACGCGTACTTGCCATTTTCCATCTTTTTCTAATCGGGTGATCTCGCCGGGTGTTTGTTTTTCATTGCCTAGACAAAAAATACAGTTTTCTTCTTTTTTTGCTTTAGATAATTCTTTTTTGAATTGGTTAGGTCTTTTTGCTCGTTCTGTAGCAATAATTACCCATCTGTCCACAATGTAGTCTTTTCGTAATTCAGGCATGATTCCTCTTTTCAAGTGCTAGATTATGGGCCTGGAAGTAATTGTTGATAAAGACTTTCCAGTCTGCTAGATTAGAGATTTGTTTTGCGATAAGTTTTTGTTCTACACGGGCTTTTCGGTCTAGTTTTACAAAATTATGTAAGGTGGTAACAAAGGAAGAGACGATGTGATCTTCATTTTTTTGATAGCGCTCTAAAACATAGACTCCGCTATCTCCTTTGTGTTGAGATTGAACGAAGCGTCCAAAGCCTCCAAGATCTGTAGTTAAAGAAGGAACGCCAAGCGCTGCTGATTCTAATGGGGTGTAGCCCCAGGGTTCGTAGTAGCTTGGGAATAATCCGAGGTGGCAGCCCATGATTGCGTCATAGTAAGCAAGGTCGATTAGACCGTCTACTCCTGACAAATAAATTGGATAAAAAATGACTTTTACTTTGTTTTCTGCGGAGTTAGTAAGATTGTGATCCGAAAGGCTTCGTAAGATAATGTCGTCTTTTTCGTTCGTTAATTCGTGGGTGCTTAAAGGCGGTTTTCCTTCGCTTGAGAAATTGAGGCGTAATCTTCGAATGTTAGAAAGAAGTTCTTTGTCAAAGAGCGAACGTTGGAAGAATTCTTTTTCGTTAGTAA
This sequence comes from Candidatus Woesearchaeota archaeon, assembly GCA_964497265.1. Classification (GTDB taxonomy): domain Archaea; phylum Nanobdellota; class Nanobdellia; order SCGC-AAA011-G17; family GW2011-AR18; genus JAHFKM01. Next base: position 32,758 of record CAZCCK010000013.1, read on the forward strand.
AGCATTTGGCGTTATCGCAGCGCATCACGTTATCAATTAATCGAGAATTAATCGTTTCAAGATTATCGTGTAAAAAGTCTTTTAGGCGGTGATAGTTTGGTTTATTTTTAGCTAAAGCCGGTTTTGCTGAGAGAACGTCTCTTGGTATCCAGAAGAAGGCGATGACTGTTTTTTTAGAGTTTTCTTTTTTCATTCTTTGATCAAGTTCTGCTAGTGATTTGATGAAAATGTCTATTCCTTTATTTTTGAATTCGTATCTTCCAACAATGAAGAGGGTGAGTGTTTCTTCCAAGTCGAAGTAGTAATAGGGAAGGAAATAATAGGCGATGAATTCTCTGATGATTTCTCGATTTGTTTGGTGTTTGATTGAAGTTTCTTCAAATGAGGGAAATTTGCCGATGTCTAATCCGTTGAGAACTAAAACTTCAGCTTTTCTTCCTAAGATTTTTTCTGCTTCTAGAGCGGTGATTTCAGAGACTGTTGTGAAGATGTCTGCTTGTGTTGCGCATGCACGTTCAGTTGTATGTTTGTCGATGATGCCTTGTTTTTTTGCTTCTTCATCAGGATTAATAGTGTTTAGTTTTTCGTAGAGTTCAAATCCAGAGGCAGATAAGACTCTGCCGAGCATGGTTGCGTGGGTAGTGAAAACTGTTGCGACCGAAGCTTTTTTCATTTTAAGGTAAAGTAAAGCAAAGCCCGCGAGCCATTCGTGGCAGTGAGCGACTGTTTTTTCTTTTTGGATTTGGTTAAATGCTTCTACGAGTTTTCCTGCTGCGCTTGCCCATACGAGTGGTTCTTCAAATTCCCATTGGGAGAAAAGAGAGTCTATCTTGAAAAGGTTCCAGTAAGTTTCTTTGAGTTTATCTTTTTGTTTTGCGAATTCTTTGAAATCTAAAAGGATGGTTTCTGGTTCTCCTTTGATCAGCCAGTTTCCGTAGTGGCAGATGATGCCTTCCTGTTGTAAGTTTTTGAAAATGGTTTTGAAAGGTTCTTGCGCTTCTTTTTCTAAAAAGTCAAATTTGGCTTTGTCTGCAAAGTAAGGTCCGATGAGCCAGTAGCGGCTATAGTTTTCTTTCATTAAGGCTGCTTTTGATTCTAGAACGGTATAGATGCCACCTACTTTATTGCAGACTTCCCAAGAGATTTCAAAAACAGAATCTGCTTTCTTTTCCATGCTCACCACTTTTAGGAAAATCTTTGTTTTGTGGTTTATATACGTTTGCCAAGATGAGGGTTTAAATATATGCCTTATTGTTTTAGGAGCATGGGAAGTTTATTGGAAGAATTAGTAGAAGGTCATCCTGTTGAGCCTTTTTTAGCTGCTTCTGTTCTTGCTGTGTATTTGGCTGTCGGGTTAAATGAAGCAAAAAGGATTAAAGAGGCTGCGTCAGCAAGGGATAAAGAGTATGGTTTTCCTTATTGTTTTTATTTGTTCAATCGGGGTATTGTTGAGAAGTCTATTGCTTCTGTAAAAGATGTAAGGAAAGAAATAAAAAACGTGTATGAAGAAATCAAAGATTTATTTAATGGATTTGACTAATTCTTTTAAGAATTTCTCTGGATCTTTCGCTAGGACAAAATGGGAAGCGAGTAGTACTCCATCTGCTCCAAGTAAGAATGCGTGTTTTACATCTTCTTTTGTGGTGATGCCTGCTCCAACCAGAATCACTATTTTAGGATTTATCCTTCTTAAGGTTTTAGCTGAGTCTAGGATTAAGTGCGGATTTGCTTTGGTAATGGAAACGTTTCCTCCGATAAGCCCAGGGAGTTCTAATGCGATTAGATCTGGTTTAAGGAGGCAAATTTCTTCTGCTTCTTTTAAGGTTTGCACGCAGACACAGGAATCGAGTCCATAGTATTTTGCAAGTTTTACTGCGTCTTTAAGATCCTCTTTTGAAATTCTTTTTTCAGAATGGTTCAAAATGCTTCCTCTTGCTCCTGCTTGTTTGAGTGAGTATCCTGTAATAGAGCCTGTGCTTTTTCCTGGGTCTTGGATGTCAAAGTGTTGACCGTAAACAGGTATTTTAACGTCTTTTTTAATAAGCGCTAAGTCTGCTGCTTGTACTGCGATGCGAATATCTATTTTTGTTTGTTTTGCTATTTTGTCGCAGATTTTTGCTAAAGCTAGTGCTCTTTTTCCTGTTGCTTCTTCGTAGGTTTTAAAGTTGATAAGAAGAATCCTCTTTTTCATAGTCTTATTTTCAGTAAAGGTGTTTAAATAGTTTTTTCATAATGTTTAATAAGATCCTTTCTTTTTGGATAGGATGGTTAAGATAAGTAAAAGAAAAGAAGTCACAGTTTATACTACTCCTACCTGTACGTATTGTGTTCTTGTCAAACAATTCCTTAAAGAAAATAAGGTTCCTTTTAGGGAGATTGATGTGATGAAAGATCAACAAGCGATGGGTGAAATGTTAAGAAAGTCTGGGCAGTTAGGCGTTCCAGTCATAGATGTGAATGGTCAGATTTTAGTGGGTTTTAATAGAGAAGCCTTAAAGCGAGCATTACATATGAAAAATGCTTCATAAGAGCTTTTTAGCCTGTTTAAAGGCAATTAGAAAGCTTTATATTATTTAAAACTCACCTTTTTTTATGCAAGACTACGCAGTATACAAAGCGCCTCAAGGCTATAGTGTTCAGACTGTTTCGTATAGTCCGAGTAATTCTTATGGAATAAGCATGAGCGCTCCAAGAAAGAGGAGCAGATGTCCTTCTGAACCTGAAGGCACGTGTGCTGTTTGTTCTAGAAGGTGTATGGAATCTGCATAAAAGGAGGAAAAATGATTACAAAAGATATGATGATTGGGGAAGTTGTTGAGAAGTATCCTGAGGCTGAAGATATTATGGCTAATTATGGGCTTCATTGTGTTGGGTGTCATTCTAATCCTCATGAAACTATTGAAGGTGGAGTGAGGGGCAATGGTTTT
>CAZCCK010000014.1:0-33081 GCA_964497265.1 Candidatus Woesearchaeota archaeon
ACGATTGAAGGTGGAGTGATGGGTCATGGTTTTTCGCAAGAAGATCTTAATGTTCTCCTGAAAGAGCTTAATACTTTAGAGAATAAAGGTCGGTCCACTTCTACCGTGCAAGTAGCTCACGTTTCTGTTACTGAAAATGCTGCTCAAGAAATTAAGAATATGTTAGAAATGCAAAAGAAAGCAGATTATGGTTTGAAAGTGAAAGTAATTCGTGGTGGTTGCGCAGGCTATATGTATGAGATTAATTTTGTGAAAGAAGCTGCCAAAGAGGACATTACTCTTAATGATAAGGGATTAAAACTATTCATTGATCCTCAAAGTGCTTCTATGCTTCAAGGCTGCCAGATTGATTATGTCGCTGGTTTAATGAACGCTGGCTTTAAAGTAATTAATCCCAATGAGAAGAAAGCCTGTGGTTGCGGAAGCTCAGTAGGCTTCTAATTTTTTTTATTTTAGTAATATTGAATAGTTTGTTTGACTGAATCTACTTTAGCTATATTTTTTGAACCTACTTTAATAATCATAGTGCTAAGAGTATCTAAATGAATATAAATATTATTGAATTAGAAGGGGTATGTCTAAAGAGATTTATTATGCAACAACCAATAAGGGTAAGTTTGAATCTGTTAGAGAAATTTTAAGGTATCAGGGCAATTTTCAAATTGTTCGGGCAGATATTCGCCTTACAGAGATTCAGTCTGAGAGTTTGGAAGAGATCGCGAAAAGTAAAGTAACGCAAGCTTTTACTCAGTTGAAAAAGCCGTGTATTGCTCTCGATTCTGGTTTTTATATTGATGAATTAAATGGTTGGCCTGGAACCTTAGTAGGTCCTAATTTAAAAGCCTTGGGAGTTAAAGGTTTTCTTAAGTTGGTGGCAGAGTGGCCTGCTCCGATGGCGCAATTCAAAAATAGTTTGGCTTATTTGGATGAGCGGTTGGAAGAGCCATTGTTATTTCACTCAACGGTTCATGGAATGATTAGCTCCCCTCCTACTGGCGTGTACGATCCTAAAAAACATTGGTCTGAGTTAGTAAAAATTTTCGAGCCTGGGGGTGCGACTATGACCTTAGCAAGCATGGATGAAGCAGAGTATCATCATTGGAAGTATGTAAAAGATCGGAATTCTTATGCTCATCAGTTTGGAAGATGGATTAAAAGTCAAAGACCAGAGCTTCTTTTAAAAGAGGGGAAGAATGAATGATATTGAAGTCGAATTAAAAATTTTCTTAACTGAAGAAAAATACTCTGAATTATTAGATTTTTTCAAGAGAGAAGCTGAATTTCTAAGTGAAGATGAACAAGAAACCCATTATTTTCAAGCGAAAGATGATTTAAGAATCCAGAAGAATAATTTTTTCTCGAAAATTGTTTTAAAAAAAGGCGGCGTTCATGATGAGATCAGAGAAGAAATGGAAATTAAATGTGATAAAGGGGATTTTAATAAACTAGAGAAGTTATTTGCAAATTTAGAGTATCCTTTAAAGATTAAATGGTTAAGGAAAAGGTTGAGTTTTAAATGGGGCGAGGTAAGTGTTTGTTTGGATTTTACAAAAGGATATGGATATATTTTGGAATTGGAAAAAATGGCTTCTGAGGAAAATAAACAGGAAGCTTTAACTTTCTTAAGACAAAAAGCAAAAGAATTGAATTTAGAAGTTACTCCAAAAGAAGAATTTGATAAAAAATATAATTTCTATAAAGAGAATTGGAAGAATCTTATTTAAAGGGAAGTTGTGGGGGTATTTTTCTTGCAGCCATGTCGAGAACTGCGGAAAAGTAAGCCTGTGCAACAAGTTGTTCTTCTGAAGAAAGTCTTTGTTCGAGGGGAAGGTCTGTTGCTGCCAGAATGGCGAGTCTTTGGCAAGGTTCTTTAATTTCCGCATCTTTTTGGTAAAGGGGGTATCGTTCATGGATGTTTCTAGTAATGAGAATCCTGCCCACTGAGTGTTCTGTTCCATTGTAAATGGAGGCGTAGAGAACTGGCGCGACTCTTTTATTTTTGATGAGTCCTAGAAAGAATGCGACGCTGTAAGCGCAAAAGTAAAACGCGTCTTCTGCCCTCGCTTTTACTTCTTTTTCATATTCCGGCATTTTAGAAAGATATTTGCCTTCTGGTAAAGGTTCTAGCTGTACTATTTCTGCGTTAGTAAATCTTTTTTGATGTTTGAAAACAGATTCTACTGCTGCTAGTTGAAGAGGATCTTTTGAGGCTATCGCGATTCTCATAAAAATGGTGATTTGAAGAAATTTTTAAACTTATTTGTTATGCTCTATAGTCAAAATCCTTAAATAAAAGACTTACCTCCTTTGTTAAAACTGGAGGGTTTACTATGGAAAGAACAGTGAAATCTTTGAAATATTTAGAATTAAATGGAATTAGTCAGAAGCAGCTTGCTGAACATCATGATGTGTTGTATGCTGGATACGTAAAAAAAATAAATGAGATTCGCGCTGCAATCTTGAAAGCGGATAAAACCACTGCAAATGGAACCTACGCTGAGTTAAGAGAGTTAAAAGTTGAGGAAACGTTCGCTTATAATGCGGTTAAACTTCACGAAGGGTATTTTGATAATTTGGGTGGGGATGGAAAAGCTTCCGGCGCTATTTTGGAAATGATCGAGAAAGATTTTGGTTCTTACGCAAAGTGGGAAGAGGAATTCAAAGCGTGTGGTCTTGCTGCGCGGGGTTGGGTTGTTTTAGCGTTTGATCTTGATGAAAAAAGATTGTATAATTTTGTTTGTGATGTGCACAACCAGGGTGGGATTTGGGGTGCGATTCCTTTGCTGATTTTAGACGTGTATGAACACGCCTACTTCGTGGATTATGCGACTGCAAGGAAGAAGTATACTGATGCTTTTATGCAGAATATTGACTGGACCTTTGTCAATCATTTGATCGAACATTACAAAGTTGAAGAGTGGCGCGGAAAACAATAATTTTTTTTTATTTCTTTTTGAAATATAATTCTAGTAGTGTTGGAAGAAGAGTGCTAGGTGTGATGGAAACTCCAGGGGTGATTGGATCTGGGAAAGATCCTTCGTAGGTGTGCATATTTTCTTCGAGAGCTTTTGCTAGTTGGTATTGGATTTTATTTTTTCTTTCTTCTAAACGTTCATATTTTGAAAATAAGTTCATGGTGAAGAGTTCTTCAAAGTCTCTTGCCATCGTGGCTACTGCAGTGATTTCTCCTGGAAAAGCCGCTGATTGAGCACTTCTTCTTGCGTTGCTGGGAATGTCTTTGCGTTGAGCTCGTATTGCTTGTGCTTCTGTTACATATTCGCGATGATATTGTGCGATTTGATAAACAGTTTCTCTTATGTTTTTATTTCTTTTTTCTTGATCTGTTTTCTGTCTCTGATCTAAGTAAGCAGTTAGAGCGTGGGGGTTTAGAAGAAGTTCTCTTATTTCTTCGTAAGCTTTTCCTTCGAGTCCGCGATCTTCTCTATAGTTTGCATCGATAAAGCATTTTTTAAATCTTTCATCAATTTGATCTTCACCTGTGAGAAGAAGAATATCTGTCAGTAGCTTTTTACCCATTCTCCATCGATTTTCTTTTTCGTCTGTGAGCGCGTTGACCTCTTCGTCATAAAGGGGTCTTAGTCGACTCGAATCTTCTAGGGTTTGAGGAAGAAGATAGCGTGTTAAGCTTAACGGAATAGTTCCGGTTGGGGTAATTGAAGGTCTATCTCTAAATACAAGGCTCGTTCCATAGGTGTAGCCCGCTAGTCTGATTTTCGGTGCGACTGGGATTAATGCATGTTGGTAGAGTTCTGGTTTAGAAGGAAAAATCAAGTGGGGTGGTTGGATGATTCCAAAAGACAAGATTGTTTTATTATCCCAGCTATCTCCTCCACCGAAGCATCCTTGAGGACTAGTAGCTATAAGTTCAGAATAGTTAAATTCTAAAAGAACTACTTTTCCTTCATTTTCTTGTAATCTCTTTTGTAAGGCTCTTATTTCTTGGGCTTTTTCTTTTAGTTCTGGATAGGTATGTTTTAAAAATTCATCAATTGATGTTCCAGGAGGGAATGATGGAAGTTCCATCTTTTGATTTTAATGAATAGTGTTTAAATAGATTTAGTTAGTCAAATCTCTTTATTTGATAAGTGTTAATAATTCTATTGTTGGATGAATTCGCGAAAGCTTTATAAACTTATATGAATATTCTTTCATATGAATGAAGAAGATTTACAGATGTTATTTTTTAAAACGATCGCGAATAAAACTAGATTCACAATCGTAAATACCTTGAAACAAAAACCAAAGAATGTAAATCAAATTTGTAAAGAAACTGGTTACGAGCAAAGTTTAGTGTCTCATAATTTAAAATTACTAAAGGATACAGGTTTTGTTGAAGTAAAACAAGAGGGAAAATATAGGGTTTATCAGTTAGATAAAGAAAATGTAAGTCCGATGCTCGAAGCGATTGAACGGCATATTCATCGGCAGAAAAAAGAACAATGAGTTGCGGCATTTGTCCTGGAGATCGGTTTGATCATGGAATTAGTGTAAGAGCAAGAAGTTCGTTATACTCAGGTGCGATAAGAGGTCAAGAAGGTGGGTGCGGTCCTGCTGCTCAGAGGGCGATGATTGCGTATTTACAGCAGGCTTTCAGTCAGACAACACAATATGGGGGGCAAGAAATGAAAATTAAAGGATATGTTCCAATGCAAGGGTACAGAAGAGCAACAAATTATGTCAGTAATAGTGATTTGTATAAGCGACCACTCTACACTCCTGCTGAAAAGTTAGTTATTCCTAGATTAGAAAAGCTGGTGGTTGATGATGAAAAAAGTCTTTTAGAAAGTTTAGTTGATACTCAAGAATATCAACCTCTAAATGTAACAAATGTGCAAGATAGAATCATCGAAGGAGCCAGAGCTGCTCAAAGAAGAAGAGAAGTCTTAAATCAAATTGAGCAGATGGAGAAAAGAGTAGCATGAATTATCAATCTTTTTCTTCTCCGGATCCTAGGAGAAATTTTTATTTAGATAACGCGAGAATGTATGTGCAGCAATCAAGATTAGATCCAAAAAGAGAGTCAGAGCTTTTAGAAAAAGCAGAGTTGTTAGTTGCGAAAGCAAAGAGTTTGGAAGTGAAAGATGAAGTGCAAGAATTAAAAAAGCAGTTTTCTGATTTTGTATTAGCAAAAAAGCCAACAAGGTCTTTTAAAGATGTGGGTGGTTTAGAAAAAGTAAAAGACAGTATTAAATTAAAAATTGTAGAGCCTTTAAAGCGACCTGAAATTTTTAAGTATTTTGGGAAAAAGATGGGTGGTGGAATTTTAATGTATGGCCCTCCTGGTTGTGGGAAGAGTTTAATTGCTGAAGCGACGGCGGGAGAATGTAATGCTACTTTTTTTAATATTAAAGCTTCTGATTTGAAAAGTAAGTATGTTGGAGAAACAGAGAGAAATATTGCGAAGTTATTCAAAGAAGCAAGGCAGCATCAACCAAGTATCATTTTTTTCGATGAGTTTGAGTCTATTGGTGCTGAAAGAACAAGTTCTAATCCTTATGACCGCTCGATGGTCTCGCAGTTATTAGCTGAGACTGATGGGGTAGGAAATAAAGATCAGCAAATCTTACTTATCGCTGCGACAAATGAGCCTTGGTCTGTGGATCTTGCTTTAAGAAGGGAAGGTCGGTTTGGAACGGGAATTTTTGTTCCTCCTCCAGATTTAAAGGCAAGAGAAGAGATTCTAAAGATTTTATTAAAAGATAAGCCTGTAGAAGAGAATGTGGATGTTCAATTGTTAGCTCAAGCGACAGAAGGATATTCTGGTGCTGATCTTGAGGAAATGTGTAATGGTGCGACTGAAAGCGCGATTAAGGATTGTCTTACAAAGAATAAGTTAAGGCAGATTAGTGTTAGTGATTTTAAAGAGGTGTTGAAAAGAAAGGCTCCGAGTTCGCCGTTGTGGTTAAAAAAGGCGTGGGGTTGGGTTGATCGCAATAGGGAGCATGATTTTTTTAAAGAGTTGGTAGATTTTCGTGAAGGAATAGCCATTTCTAGCTAGTTTAAAGGGTTTTTAGGCCATGTAGAAAGATTTATATATATTATATATGGATCATATGTTTCTTCAAAATGACGTACGAAACTCTTTCAGGAGAACAGTTTGTGGACAGCTTTCTAGAGGGAAGAAGGAATTTTAGGGGTATCAAATTAAGTGATTATGATTTTACAAGCGAGCCAGCTGGAAAAGAATTCCATCGTTATTTGTTTAGCGGTATTGTTCATGAAGATGAAGAGCTCGTATTGGACGCTAGTCTTTTAGAAAATCTTATTGGCTTTGGTTTAAGAATTCCTAATTTTTTGCTTGAAGGTGCAAGGTGTAGAAAAGTTGATTTTAGATATGGTACGTGGAATTTTGCGAATTTTAGATACGCCCATTTGGAAGAATGTGATTTACGTTTTATTGAAGCTGACTTTGTTGCTACAGCGGGAATCGATTCAAGAAAGGGAAAAGGTATTCTTGAACTTCTCGCACGTTCTACGAAATACTCGAGAGATGAATCAAAAATATACACCGGTGGACTAGAGGTGACCGCGAATTTTGTTGCTCTTTCGCCTTTAGAATGAAAATCCGTGTCGCAGGTCAGCTTGTTCCTTACTCGAATAAAGCGTATATTCCAATAACTAAAGAACAGTTTATTACCGGGATAATGAACGGAGAACGCGACTATAGGAACATCCGATTAACAAACGCCCACTTCTTAGATGATGAAGCGCAGTATAAGGCGTTTAATGAATATTTGTTTTGGGAGGCAGATGATCTGAAACGTAATCCCCTTATTCTTTGCGGTGCAGAATGGAATTTTGTTTCAGCAAAGGGAATTTGTTTACCTTTTGTACAAGCACAAAGGGGGAAGTTTATGAATGTCGACTTACGCAGGGCGATGCTTGATTATGGAAATTTTGAGAGAGCTCATTTTGAAGATGTTGACCTTATAAGGGCAGCTAGAACACAAACTAATTTTAAGGGAGCGACTTTTGAAGATACAGAGGGTTTAGAAGATATTATTATTCCTCAAGTTAAAGTTCCTCACCAATCTTTAATTTCAAGAAGTGTGGAGAAAGTAAATAATTATTTTTTCAGTTTCTAAGCGTAGCTTATTTTGTAAATTTTTCCGGCGTTATCATCAGAAACAAGTAAAGAATTTTGAAAGTTAATTATTCCCACAGGTCTTCCTTTGACTGTTGTTCCTTCTAACCAGCCCGTTGCAAAATCTTCTACTTTTTTTGTTTCTGGATCGATCATCACGATTTTATATCCTGTTGGTGGATTTCTATTCCATGATCCGTGAAAGGCGACAAAAATTTTTCTTTGATATTGTGAAGGAAAGGAATGCCCTTGATAAACTGTTATTCCTAAAGGTGCTGAATGTGCTTGCATTTCAACAAAAGGAGGTGTTTTATCCTGGCAAGGATCGCGAATGTAGGTATTCTTATCAAAGTCTGTATCGTGGATATTATTTCCGTAGCAGAGTGGCCAGCCATAATCTTTACCCTCTTCAATGAGATTAATCTCTTCTGGAGGAATGTCATTGCCTAAATTATCTCTTCCGTTATCTGTGGCATAAATCTTTCCTTGATAAGAAGTAAAGTCTACGCTATTCCTCAATCCCGTTGCATAAGATTCACAATTTTTCCCATCTAAATCACAGGCCTGCATTGTTGCTCTTTGTGGTTCATCTTCTCTGCAAACGTTACAGGTTGATCCTAAAGTAATGTAGAGTTTATTGTCAAAAATATGGATTGTTCTTGTCCAGTGTCCTCCACTAGGTAAAGTGAGCAAGTTTTCTTCTGTTCCTGGATCTGCAATCTGATCGTGATTGTTATCTTTAACTCGTATGACTTTATCTTCTTCTGCGATGTAAATCCAATCTTGGTAAGAAGCTAGACCGTGTGGTTTGTTTAGTCCTTCTAAGAATGTTTTTTTATTTTTTCCATCTAACGCTACTACCTTTCCGCTAGAGGGTAAGCTTACAAGAACGTTATCTCCATAAGCAAGCATCATTCGCGGTCCGTTATTTGCGCCTGGAAGAGAGAGGCTTGATCCTCCAAGATTATCTGCGAATGTTTCTATTTTAAATCCGACGGGCAGTCTTACAAAATCTAAATTGTTTTGATGGAAGCTAGGATGGATGTTAAAGTGGGAGGTAAGAAAGTAAAAGGATAAAATGACAAGTCCGATGATAAGGATAATTTTGATGATATGTTTAAGGATGATTATTCCGATAATAATTAAAGCGGCAATAACTAAGTAAATGGTAAGCTGATCCATTAAGATTTTTTAGTTCTTAGTATATTTAAATTTACCCAAAGGTGAATGTGTAAATTTTGAATCCTTTTCCTTTGAGAGAAATTTTAAGAACGTCTCCGTTTAAATTTGGTTGTTTTCTTACTAAGTTGTAAAGTCGTGCTTCTTGGATAACTGCTTTCCCATTAAGAATATCCTTTCCTTGGGTTTGAGAAGTAACTGCTTCCTGATTAAGAAAAGGAGTTGCTTCCGACTTGTCTAGAGAATTCGCGACGATATTGACGGCAGGAGCATAATAACGTAAAATAATCGTCCCTTCATCGCTTGTTAATTCTAAACTGTCTGGATGTGCTTTCCATGTTCCTTCCAGATAGACTTGATTCGGTTTGAATTCTTCTGGTAAAGTGTAAGTGGTTTCTTCATCTGGTTTAAAATGTTCTCCAAAGTTTCCTCTGCTTGTTTGATATCCTAAATAAATTTCTGGTGTAAGAATGTCTAAATTGAGATCTTGTTCTTTAGTAAGGTTTTCATGAACTGTTTTATTTTCGCCTAATAAGAGCATGCGTTCATTAAGAAGATCTTGGATTGCTTGTTCTGTTTCTTCATATCCACCTTCTCCGATATGTTCATGTCTGATAAATCCTTGAGCATCGATTAAGTATTCGTGTGGCCAATATCTATTTTGATACGCTCTCCATGTTTGATAGGCATTATCTTGAGCGATAGGGTATTCGAGATTGTACTTTTTTGCTGCGTTAACGACATTGTTTTTTTCTTTTTCAAATTCGAATTCGGGAGTATGTACTCCTATGATTACAAGGCCCATATTTCTATATTTTTTATCCCAGCTTGTAAGGTAAGGAAACGTTCTGATGCAGTTGATGCACGTATAGGTCCAGAAATCCACAAGAACTACTTTTCCTTGGAGTTGTTTAAGGGTTAATGGTTCTGTGTTTATCCAGCCTGTTATTCCGTTAAGTTCTGGTGCTTTTGGATATTTTCCGTCTTCCACTTTTATTTCTTTAGTGGGTTCTATTGAAATGTTTTTTTCTTGGTTTACAGAAACATCTTGTGACTGCAGATAGAAGATAGCGAGGATAACTAGGATTAATGTTAAGATCGTTAAAATTGGTTTTTGGATAATTTTGCTCATAGGGGTGGTGCGAAAAGGTTTGCTAATAAAATAAGTTTATTTGTAAAAACGAGAATGCCGATCAAGAGTAAAAGTATTCCCGTTACAAGGTTGAAGTATTTTAAAAAAGTTTGAGACTTATTAATGAGTTTGGTTGCTTCGCTAGTGAATACTCCTACGAGTAAGAAAGGTATGCCTAGGCCTAAAGAATAGCTAAGGAGAAGAAAGAAAGCCAAAGTGGGTTTTGTTATTGCTAAGGTTAAAACTGTTCCTAAGATTGCTCCTACGCAAGGCGTCCAGCCTGCTGCGAAAGCTGCGCCAAAGAGAAAAGAAGTAGCGTAGCCAGAATTTTTTTTAACCGAGAACTTATGTTCTCTTTCAAGAAAGCTGATGTTGATCAAGCCGAGAGTGTGGAATGCAAAAGCGATGATGATGATTCCTCCAATTCTAGAAAGCCAGAGTTGTACTGAATAAGAGATTGAAGAAAGAAAGGTGTTAAGTAAAACTCCTGCTAAAGAAAAGATCGTGGAAAATCCCAAAACAAAAAAGAAACTATTCAAGAAAACTTTTATTCTGCCTTGTCCTATTGTTGTTCCCGAAAGATAAGAAAGAAAGGCGGGTAATAAAGGTAAGATGCAAGGGCTTAAGAAAGAGAGTAATCCTGCGAAGAAAGCCAGAAAGAGGGTAGGTTCAGCCATAAGCTTAGATCTTTAGTGAATTATTAAAGTTTTGCGTAAGTAGCTTTTTTGCCTAAGAGTTCTTCTATTCTTAAAAGTCTATTGAATTTTGCTGTTCGTTCTCCTCTACAAGGTGCTCCGATTTTGATTTGACCTGTTCCTAAAGCAACTGATAAGTCGGAAATAAATGTATCTTCTGTCTCTCCAGATCTGTGAGAAACCATGATTTTCCATCCTGCTTTGACTGCGAGTGAAGCTGCTTCAAATGATTCTGTTAAAGTCCCGATCTGATTGACTTTGAGCAAAAGCGTGTTACATAGATTTTGTTTGATTGCTTCTCTGATTCTAGCCGGATTGGTAACTAAGAGATCATCTCCAACGATTTGGATTTTTGTTTTTTTCATTAATTCTGCGAATGCGTGGTGGTCATCTTGGTCAAAAGGATCTTCTAAAGAAATGATAGGATACGTTTTCAAGAGGTTTAAGTAATAATCAATCAGTTCGCCTCTTTCTAAGATTTTTTTAGGTTCAACAGCATATTTTTGGATTTTTCGATCATAAAACTCTGAGGCTGCTGCATCAAGAGCGAGTTTTATTTTGTCCTGGTAGCCAAGTTCAAAGATTGCTTTTTGAATAAGATTGATTGCGTCATGAGGGTCGTAGAGCGGTGGCGCGAATCCTCCTTCGTCTCCTACGTGGACTGCGGCTTTGCCGTATTTATTTTGGATAATTTCTTTTAAGGCGTGGTATGTTTCAGAAACCATCATTGTGGCTTCGCTAAAACTCTTCGCTTTGACTGGTGCGATCATGAATTCTTGAAGTTTTAAATTTCCTTCTGCGTGTCTTCCTCCGTTGATTACATTACAAAAAGGAACTGGTAAAATTTTGGATTTGCCTAAGTAGTCAAAGAGTTCTAGTTGTTTTGCTTGTGCGCCGCATCGTGCTGCGGCTAAAGAGATTCCTAAGATTGCGTTTGCTCCAATCCGAGATTTATTTTCTGTTCCATCAACAGTGATCATGGTTTCGTCAATGTGTTTTTGGTTAAGTACGTCTGTTCCAATTAATTTTTTAGAGAGAATATTGTTCACGTTGTGAACTGCGGTCATGACTGATTTTCCTTGATAGTGTTTTGTTCCGTCGCGGAGTTCTACTGCTTCATATATTCCTGTTGAAGCTCCTGAAGGGACGATTGCGTTTCCAGCGTATTTTCCTGCGTGAATGTCCACTTCAACTGTTGGATTTCCTCGAGAATCAAGAACTTGTCTTGCATGAAGGGTTGTTATTTTAACTGCCACTATCTCTTTCCTCTTTTGTATTTTTTAGGGAGAAGGTTATATTTAACGATTTCTGCATAAAAGGAGGTGAATTTGGCTGATTTCTAAGTGTGTCTGGCAAGTTGTTCAAGAAGTTCTCTGTGAAGTTTTTCGCTTCCTTGTCTTATAAAGAGGTTTGGATGTTTTTGTCCATCTCTGCAAAGGATAGCGAGGTCATCTTTCCTAAGTTGAAGAAGGTCTGGTGCTTTTGGAATCAGGTCTTTTGCTTTTTCATATAATTTCAAGATTCTGTCTAGATAAAGGAGATTGGTAACCGAGTAAGCCGTTTCAGGTTCTTTACCGTTTCTTACTCGTTGATACGCTTGTGCTCCTCGTAAAGGAGGGGTTTCTTTTTTTCCAAGAACTTCGACAAGAGTATCTACACTTGTAGGGGTATAATTAGAAAGATCGATCTGTAGTTCCAATTCTGCTTGGTAAGTTGTTCTAACAATCTCAAGATTAGAAAGAGCAGAAGAGGAGAGCGGAAGGAACTGTTGTATGCCGATTGCATACGCTTTTGGATCATGAACCACTCGACCATCTTTATCGTGCATGTAGGTGGTATAGGTCGGTTCAGAAGGTTTCCCTGAAACTGGTTTCAGGGGAAAAGAAGGGAAAAGTTCGTGCATAAGTTCAGCAAAGCGTTCTGTTGCTCCCGGTCTGTAAACTTTTACCCGATCTGGATGGGATAAGATTTTGAAAACTTCTTCAAGTTGAGCGCTTTCAAGAGGAGTTACTGTGACGCGTAAAAATCCAGGCTGCGCTTCTTTTCTTGAAATTTGCATAAAATCGTTTCTTATTTATTGACTTTTAAATATTTATTCAGTAGTATATAATGTTTGAAGAAGAATGTTGTTTAAATAGTGTGCGTGGTTTAAAAGAAGCATGCCTCATATAAATGTTGACGCAGCGGATAGAATTCTCGGAGATCGT
This sequence comes from Candidatus Woesearchaeota archaeon, assembly GCA_964497265.1. GTDB lineage: Archaea > Nanobdellota > Nanobdellia > SCGC-AAA011-G17 > GW2011-AR18 > JAHFKM01. The sequence continues at coordinate 12,319 of CAZCCK010000014.1, forward strand.
TTTAACGTTCCTTCAAAAGGATATGTTCGTTTAATTGATTATATGGGTGGAGATAAGAGAATTTTGGATGTTGCCAAAGAGCATTATGGTTCTACGCTTCCAAAAGTTCCGGTAGACGCGATGGATTTTCTTGTTCACCAGAGAACGAATAATCGTGATGTGTTGGGAATGGCAGAATTAAAATTTCAATTTGAGATGCCGATCAGAGAAGCCTTAACGTTTGTGTATGCTCGTGAAGCGAACGTGAATGAATACAGTTTACGTTATTCGCCCGCCCAGAATGAAGCTCATGATCTTTCTAAAAAAGAGTTAAGCAGGTATATTGCTCGTTCAAATAAGGGGCTAAAGACTTCTGAAGTAAGAATGATGGCGTCTTTGCTTTCTAGTGAGTTAGAACAAATCGGTAGAAACGCGTTCGAATTATATGAAAATCTTATTGATCGTAAATTAGCGAATGAACTTGCAAGAGGGATTTTAGGAGAGAATATTTACACCCGTTTTTATTGGAAGATGAATCTTGCGGATTTACTTTCTTTTGCTACTGAAGTTGATCTTGAAAGTAATGTTGGAGTGTACGCTCAGCGCCTGATTAATCTTGCTGCGCTAGTAGCGCCTGAGGCAGTTGAGAGTTATTTGCGCAGTAAGGGTTTAGAGAATGTGCTTAAAGAACAAGTTCCTGATGAAATCCTAAATCCTCATCTTGTTCGGGAGAGGGCTCAAGAAGCAGAGAGTGTTTTAGATAAAGTCTTTCCTGTCTTAGGAAATGGAAGTGTAACTTTAATTGATTATATGGGTGTGGATAGTTCTGTCTATAACGCCGCCAGAACAAGTACGGGAGCAGAAGAAAAATCAAAAACAGAGGCAGAAAATAAAGGATTAATTAATTATCTAAGAAGACATAAGCATACGACTCCTTCTGAGATGGTGGAGTTTTGTTGGAAGATTATAGCGCCTATGTTTGTGTATCGTCAAGGGGGAAGACATCGTACGTTTGAAAAGGTTCTTTGTGATTTGGACGAAGAAGTTAGTTTTTATTCTCCTCAAGAAGGGGATATCGCGCTTCAGAGTGAGGAGAATCATCAGGGAAGAGGTCAAGTTGCTTCTGACGAGGTTAAATCTTTTTTTAAGAAAGAAAGCACTATTCTTGAAGAAAGAGCGATGGGTCTTTATAAAAGATTATTGTCGGTAGGTGTTCCGGCTAAGGAAGCCAAGGCGCATTTAGGGGTGAGAAGGATGGTTCCATTTTATTTTAAAACAGATAGTCATAACGCGTTCCATTATCTTGGTTTACGTTTAGATAGTCATGCTCAGAGAGAGATTAGAGAGCCAAGCGAGGCTATGGCCCAAACGGTGAAGGCAGTTTTACCTTGGGGATATGAGGCTTTTGAGAGATATCAGTTAAATGCGATGAATTTTTCTTCTTCAGAGGTTCCTATTTTAAGAGCGATGATCGCTGGAAAAGAGGCGAAAGAAGCCTATCCTGGAGCGTGGTTAAAGTTGGATGAAAATGGAAACTTAAAACCAAATCGGGAAAGAAGTGAGTTTGAGAAGAAGCTCAAGAGATTGAAAGATGAGGAAAGGTAAGTTTATTGTTTTTGAAGGGTTAGATGGTTCTGGAAAAACAACTCAGGTTAGAAATCTTAAATCCTATTTTGAAGAAAAACAAAGAAAAGTGTTTTTTACAAGAGAGCCTACCGATGGTCCGATTGGGACTATGATTAGAAGGTTAGCAAGCGGTCAATTTAATTTAAGTAGTTTGGGCGGGCAATTATTGTTTTGTGCGGATAGAGAGTATCATCTGACAAATGAAATTGAACCTGCTTTAAATGAGGGGGTTGATGTAGTCTGTGATCGGTACATGCTCTCTACGATCGTGTATGGGGGGAGAGAAAATCGTGATCTTTTATTACAAATTAATTCGCGCTACAGATTTCCAGATTTGACTTTGATTTTTGATATTCCTGTTAAACGGGTTTTAGACAGAATAGTAGCTACAAGAAAAGAAACAGAAATTTATGAAAGTGAGAATAGTTTAAAGGGTGCGTCTGAAGGCTATCTCTATTTTGCCAAAACCTATCCAAACGTTTGTGTCATCGATGCAACTAAGTCTATTGAAGAAGTGCATGAAGAAATCAAGAGAACGTTAGAAGAGAGGTTATATAGAAATTCAGATAGTTAGGTTTGAAGATAAAAAAGTTTATATTGCTTCTAGAAGAAAAGAAAAGTGATGAAATTAACGCTGCTTCCTGAAACAGAAGAATCTAAAAGAGAAATAATGAAGCGAGCGCATGAGAAAGTAGATTGTCTTTTAGGGTATATTACTGGAGTGAATGTTCGGGGTGAAATAACTTTAGAAGATGCTAGGCGGTATGCTAGTTTGGCTCAAGATCTTTCATATGCTCGTTTTTGGGATGCTCTTACTATCTTAGACGGGAGCGATTTTCATGGTGGGATCTCAGGGAGTTCATCCAAATCTGAAGAGCAATGGTTGAAAGATAATGCTCAGCGAAGGAAGTGGGCTACAGAATCTATTTACGAACCAGATCTAGAAGAAATATTTAATATCAGTGTAAATCAAGCTCTTTTAAAGCCGGTGCAGACAGGTTGGCCTGGTTCAAGGATTCCTCATTTGATCTTGTACGGTCATCTTGTGAAAAAACCAGATTCAAGATTTAGGGGTGTGCTTAGTGGTGATTTTGTAAAAAAACTTCAGAATGGTGGATTTTGGGAAGCTTTAGGATCTGATTCGCTAGAAGCGCGAAGTCATCTTGAAGAGGTTTTAACTGATCAGATGAATCAGCTTGATCCGAATTTTGCGGCTTACGGTATTGGATTGTTGAAAGATGTTAATCAAGAGGGAGTAGGTCTTCGAACCTATCGTAATCTTTCTTCTTTAACTGAAGGAGCGCTTGAAAACTATATTAAATTTTTAACGGAAGTGGATAAGAAGGATACCGTTGCTAAAGAAGAGCTAACCCCTTTAATTGGTGCATACGTTCAGGAAGTGTTAAGGTGGGACGGAGAGTATGATCAGCCGGTGTATCGCGGTGGGGAAGAAGAAGTTGAAGGAAAAACAATTCACATTGGAAAATTTGATGAAAAAATTCAGAGGGGGATTGTGTGGCATTATTTAAATGATTCTGAGCAGTTAAGAGGGCAGACTGCGCAAGTGCTTGCAGAAAGAACCAAGGAAGATAATGAGTATGGAGAGGTGAGTAACTTCATTGGAGGAGTGTTGTATTCAATCCCTAAGTCTCAAGAGATGATTACTCTAATGCGGGCGAATGGAATGAGTAAGGATTTTTTGAATGCAAGTAAAAAGCATGGTTATGATCTGAATAAGATTGCGAGCCGTCAGTAGTTTAAAGTTTTTTTGTTTTTCTCAAGCCTTTTCAGATATTCTTTTTCTAGTTCTAAAGAAAGTAAGTTCGATAGTTGTAAGGCGTAAAAGAATAAATCGGGAACAACTTCGTCTTTTATTTGTTCGCTTTGGTAAGACGGATTATGTTCTTTTCTTTCGCAGTAAGTGGAGATTTTACCCATTAATTTTCCTAAATGTAAGGTAATATGTCTTATTTTTTCAAACTCGCTAGACTCTTTTTCCCAGTAAGTAACATCGTATTCCTGTTGGATTTTTTGAAGTTGATGTAATTCCATTTTCATTTAATCGAATCTGAATTTAAATAGTTTTAGATTGAAGAGATATATTTCTTTGCTTCTTCAGTTAAATAAGGAGAAATAGCAGAAAGCTTACTTAAATAAGTGGAACTATTCCTAGTTTTGTCTTGAAGATCTTTTCTTAAAGTTTTTAAAGAAACAAGATTAGAGACGAAAAAGCCTTCTTTCTTTTCTAAAAGTTTTCCAATTTCTTTTTCTTTTTGTTGTTTCTCTTGCAAAAGGTTTTGTAGTGTTGCAAGATTTTCTTTTTTAGAAATAAGGGAAACGCTTGGAACTAATCCTGATTCGAGCGATATTAAATAGTTTTCAAGAATTGTTCTTTCTTCTTTGAAACAGTTTTTAAGGAGTTCAAGTTGATTTAAAAAAAGGGAGTGGCCTTGTTCAAGTTCTGTGATCTTTTGTAAAGAGAACGTGTGGTTGAGCGTGATTATTTCAAGTTCTTTTTTCAGAGAAGTATCTAGAAGAGAAGAATCCAAGTACAAACTTCTTAGTTTTGTAAAGTCTGTTTGAAGAGCGTTTTTTAATTCAAGTAGAAGTTTTTGATTTTCAAGGGCCTGGGAGTAAAATTCTTTAAAGTCTGTAAGGATTGTAGCAAAGTAGCTATTAACAGAAATTTTAAGCAGGTAGTATTGGTTTTCTGAAAGATTTTTCTTCCGATTTAGATCTATGTTCTCTAAATGGTGACTATGTTTTTGAAGATGTTCGAGCTGTTTTTGAGTAAGTGCTTGCAAGGATTCAAGAGAAGAGAGAATCACGTCTTTTTCCATACTCTTTTTTTAGTGGGTTTGTATAAAAAGCTTTTCGTTAGAGTTAGTAGTGTTTTATATAAGGATGTAGTTTCTTTGTATTATGGCTGAATCTCATGAGGAGTATATGTTAAGAGTTGTTACAAACTATCTTAACCATTCTGTAATGCCCCTAGTGTGGGTAGGTTTTCCTAAGTCGGACTATTCTATTTATTCTTGGTTTTCTTATGTAAACGGGTGGATTAAGGGATCTATTAAGGGAGAAGTATCTGAGAATGAAAGTTCTTTAGTAGGTAGTCTTGAAATAGTCGAAGAAGGAAGACTTTCTTTAGAAGAATGTATAAAAGAACATCCTAAAGAGTAGGTAACCTTTTAAAGAAAGTTCCTTATCTGATTTTATGAAATATCGTTATTTGGATCATACTGCGGATGTGTTGTTTGAAGCCTATGGGAAAGATGTCAATAAGTTGTTTGAAAACGCTGCTTTAGCAACAGAAGAAGTAATGGTTGATTTAAAGACTATTAAAAATAAAGACTCTAAAGAAGTAAGAGTAACTGGAAAAGATGTAGAAGAATTATTATGGAATTTTCTGGATGAGCTTATTTTTTTAAAAGATACGGAATTATTATTATTTAATAAGTTTAAAGTAAAAATCATTCAAAAAAAAGAGTTTGTGTTAAATGCTTCTTGTTTTGGTGAAAAAATAAATTCCCAAAAGCACGTTTTAGGTAGAGATGTGAAGGCTGTTACGTTGCATGAGTTTGAAGTAAAGAAAGAAAAAGAGAAGTGGAAAGCAAAGGTGTTGTTAGATATTTAATTTGAAAACCTTTAAATAAAGTCTTCATTTTCTAAACGCTTATGGAAGATGGAACAAAAGTAGGACCACCAAAGTCAATTGAAAGAGTTAGTGACTTTATGTGGGAGTTACCTAAATCCTTTAAAGAAGGGATGCAGGTGCCTGGAAGAATTGTAGCTTCAAAAAAATTGCTAGATGAAATGGATGCTGGTGTGTTCGAACAATTAGCGAATGTAGCATGTCTTCCGGGAATCCAAAAGTATGCGTACTGTATGCCTGATGGGCACTGGGGCTATGGATTTCCAATAGGCGGAGTAGCTGCTTTTGATACTACTGAAGGAGTAATCAGTCCTGGTGGCATTGGTTTTGACATAAATTGCTTGACTCCTGATGCTAAGTTGAGTATAAGAAATGGAGCCTGGAAAACAATTTTAGATTTAGAAAAAGAATGGGCTAATCATGAATTTGTCTTTTTTGATCAGAAATCTAAAACCGTGAAACATGCTAAAGCTCTTCTTTTTTTGAAAAAGAAAGTAGAAGAAATTTATCAAATCCGCACTAAAAGTGGTAGGGAAATTAAAGTTACCAAAGAGCATCCTCTTTTATCAGATAAAGGTTTTGTTGAGGCAGGCAATCTTAAAGAAGGAAACGTTCTTTACATTAGTCCTTTTTCAGGTGTGGAGTATGAAACTCCTTCTGAAGAAATAATCATTTCGTTAAAAGAGATAGAAAGCGCACTGGATCGATTAGGTATAACTCATTCTGGAAACGCGAGAAATCAAATAATTCATTTTCTTCAAGAAAAAAATCTTCATCAAATAAGTTATAACTCCAGTAAACTACCTATTTTAATCAAATTAATTGGCTTTATATTCGGGGATGGTTCTTTAAGTTATTCTAAGAAAAGCGGGGGGCAAGTAGGATTTTTTGGAAAAAGAGAAGATCTGGAATCGATTAGAATTGATCTAATTTCTTTAGGGTTAGGTGCTTCGAATGTTCATTCTAGAGACAGGAAACATAAAATAAATACCTTTTATGGGGTTGTCGAATTTGATTTTAAAGAAGATTCTCTTAATATTGGATGTACGTCTTTAGTTGTTTTAATGGTGGCTCTTGGAACCCCTTTAGGTAAAAAGCCTGTTCAAGGGTACAGGGTTCCAAAATGGGTTATGAAAGCTAAACTTTGGCATAAAAGATTATTTTTAAGCACTTTTTTCGGAGCTGAACTCTCTACGCCTAAAACTTCGAATAAATATAATTTTTACTCTCCTCAATTAAATATGAATAAATTAGAGTCTTTAAAGGAGAATGGAATTGAATTTTTGAATGATATTCGTTTGTTGTTATCTGAGTTTGGAATTACTTCCACCTATCCTGTCGAAGTTGATGGGAATCAGTATCTTGGAAAACATGGGAAAACGATAGGTTTACGAATTTTAATTCAGGAAAACCCTGAGAATATTTTAAAGCTCTACGAGACTGTAGGTTTTGATTATAATAAAGAGAAATACAATCTTGCGGCATTGGCTTCAAATTATATTCGATTTAAGGAAATTGAGAAAAGCAAAAGAAAAGAAATAAGAAATACGGCTTTGCAAATGTATCAATATGGGAAAAAAGCTTCAGCAATAAGGTCTCATTTTTCAGGGGAGAGGGTTTCTCAACATTTTATTAATCATTCAATTTGGCCGGATAGAAGTGATGATACGCGAGTACCTCCGGGATTTATTTCATTTGAAGATTTTAAATCCAATTTAATTGGCGAAGGAATTGTTTTGGATAATATTGATAAAATAGAAGTTGTTCCTTATGAAGGATTTGTTTATGATTTAACAATGAGTGATGAAAATCATAGTTTTATTGCACAAAATATTGTTTCTCATAACTGTGGGATGCGTTTAGTAAGAACGAATTTAACTTACAAAGAAGTAGCTCCAAAAATAAAATTGTTAGTAGACTCTTTATTTGAGAAAGTTCCTGTGGGTGTGGGCGGAGGGAGTGATTTAAAAATTGCTAAACCTGAGTTTAAGAAAATGCTAGAACAAGGGTCAAGTTGGTGTGTTGATAATGGTTTGGCATGGAAGGAAGATATTGAGCGAACAGAAGGTCATGGAAAGATTGATTGGGCTGATGCTTCGAAGGTAAGCGACAGGGCGATTGCAAGAGGAATTGATCAATTAGGTACGTTAGGTTCGGGCAATCATTATTTAGAAATCCAAGTTGCGCATAAAGAAAATATTCATGATAAGAAAATTGCTAAGTCTTTTGGTATTGATCAGGATGAACAAGTTGTGATTATGCTGCACTGTGGATCGAGGGGTGTAGGCCATCAAATCGCAACAGATTATTTAAAAACGTTCGAAGAAGCGATGAAAAAATATAATCTTAGAGTAAATGACAGAGAGTTATCTTGTGCTCCTTTTTCAAGTAAGGAAGGTCAGGATTATTATAAAGCGATGGCTTGTGCTGCGAATATGGCATTTACAAATAGACAGGTGATGATGCATCAAATTAGAGAGGTTTTTTCAAAAGTATTTGATCGTTCAGCAGAAGATTTGGGAATGGAGTTAGTGTATGATGTTGCGCATAATATTGCGAAAGTGGAAAAGCACAAAATTGATGGTTCTTTAAGAGAGCTTATTGTACATAGAAAAGGTGCTACTAGAGCGTTTCCGCCAGGAGATAAAGAACTTCCTTCGATTTACAAAGAAACGGGTCAGCCTGTGATTATTGGAGGAAGCATGGAGACTGGGTCTTATTTGTTAGCTGGTGCTTCGACGGGTGATGAAACGTTTTTTTCTACGTGTCATGGTTCTGGTCGTACGATGTCTAGAACAAAAGCGAAGTCTATGGTTCGTGGCGATCAGTTGCAAAAGGATATGCTTAAGCACGGAATTTATGTTAAGACGAGTTCTATGTCTGGTTTGGCCGAGGAAGCGGGTTTTGCTTACAAGAACGTTACTGATGTAGTTGATGCCGTTGCCAAGGCAGGGATTACTAAAACAATTGCGGGTCTTTCTCCAATCGGAAATTTGAAAGGATAGGAATTTAAAGACATTTCTTTTAATTTTTATTATGCCGACGTACCATAACCTGGTAATGGACTAGTCTCGAAAACTAGCGTCCGCAAGGACTTGTAGGTTCAAATCCTGCCGTCGGCGTAACACCTTCAGATTTAAATGGGTTATAAATCTCTTTTAATCCTTTTTTAAGAGGTTGAAATGGTTCTACGCCGAAAGTGTAATCCGAACTAAGAGGTTTTGTTGAAAAGGGTTATCTTCTTTTTTTATTCAAAAGTCTTTTAAATAGCTATCAAAATGAGTAAGTAATGGATTTAAAAAAAGAGGATTTTCTTAAAATACTTAAGAATTATACTCTTGGTGAATATAGGCAAGATCAGTGTATCAACTGGGTTTCTGAAAATAAAATTTATATTTTAGAAACGACCAAAGGTAAGTATATTCTAAAGGTTCTCAATAAGTTTAATCAAAAAGTAATAAGGAATCAATTAAAGCTTATAGATTTTCTTTATTTGAAGAAGATTCCTGTTGTTAAAATTATTAAGAATAGAAAACGAAGGGAGATAACTCGCTATCAAGGGCTTACTTTGCTTATCCAAGGTCGTATTGAAGGTTTTCATCCGGAAAAACTTAATGTTCCTCTTGTAAAAAACTTGGCGAAAAACATAGGGAAGATGCAAAAAATAATCTTGGCTTCTAAATTGTCTTCTTCTCTTAAAATGAATAAGCTTCCTCATCATTTAACTTCAAGTAATTTAAACTTTAACAAGCTTAGAATGGCTCTGATTCACGGGGACTTATCTGAAGTAAACCTGCTTGTCAAAAATAATAAATTGCAAGCGATTATTGATTGGGATGACGCTCATTATGCTCCAATTACAATGGAAATAGCAGTTTTTATCGCACATCATTTTATCAGAAGTGAAACTATTCAACCAAAAATGATTCAAGTCTTTCTTAAAGAATACCAGAAATATGTTAAACTTGGTGAAGAAGAAAAACAGTCTGTCTATCCTTTCATTAAATATCGGCTTTTTCGTATTGTCCAATGGCATGAAGGAAGAATAAAACATCTTCCTCAACTTCGAGAAGGGTTAGAAAGAAGTAAAGCAAGACTAGTTTATTTTAGTAACTATCCTTTAGATAAATTTCTTGAATTGTTTAATTAGCTTTGTTATTCCTTAGTAGCAAGGATGAACTTAAATAGGAAGAATCTTATTTTGTTTTTATGAGAAAAAATCGAGAATTTGTTTAAGTCAAGTAAGAACCCTTGCCTTATGTCTGGCTTTTGCCGCCGGCGAGTTTATTTATTCTTCTTTAGAAAATTTTATTATTTGGGTTAAAATTTCTTTTTTTAATTTTTCAAACTCTTTTAAAAAGTTGTTTTCCTCTTTTGGAAGAGTAAAAAATAAGTTTTTATAGGCGTAGGGTTTTTGACATACTAAAAGAATGTGGGTTTTTATAGTTTTATCATTTTCATCTGTTTTACGATAATTAATTTCTAGTTTGATTGTGGGATTCAAGATTAAGGTATACTTCTTTATTGAAAATAACAATGATTGAAAAAAGTTATAGCTAAATTTGTAGTTATTTTTTTCTGCTTGAGAACGAAGAAATTCATCAAAATAAGAAGCAGAATCAGCGAAAGTGATAAGTTTATCCTGGATTTTTGGGCTTTGAAAAGGATTATCTGACATTGGAGCTTTAAAAATTATAAGGTTTATAAATATTTCCCTTTGAAAATTTTAAGGAGGATCTTTTTTATAAGATTATTTTTAGTAAAGCAATTTTTTTATAAATTTATGTTCTTTATGAGTTGATCTCGTTCTGGGCCTGTGGAGATCATTGCTATTTTTGCTCCAGTAGCAAGTTCTAAGTAGTCCATGCTTGAACGTAAATAGGGGGGTAGGTCTTGATAGTTTTTAATAGTGCTAAGATCTTGGGTAAATCCTGAGAATCGAAGAGAATTTATTTGTATCTTTCGAAGTTTCTCTGGGTCGCGAGTAAAAGGATGCTCGCGTCCGTCAAGAAGGTAGGTGGTGGTAATACTGTAACTTTCTGCGCCGCTAAAGACATCTGGTTTTGTAAGAATGACGTGGGGTCCGTTAATTGCTAGGGCTCTTTGTAACGAAACTAAGTCTGTCCATCCTATTCTTCTGGGTCTTCCGGTTGTTGCGCCGTATTCTCCACCTGCTAGGCGGATTCCAATACCTCGCTTAAAAGGATCTGATGAATTCATAAGAGCGAGAATATTTGGATGGTGGGAGTCATAATGAAAAGATCCGTTTTCAAGGGTATGGGGGATAGAGTGTGTTAAAAGTTCATTTTCGAGAGTATGTACAGTATTGCCTTCAAATTTTTCAGCGCAGTAATCTTCTGATCTTTTTCCACCTAGTTCTGTGGGAAATGGTCCTCCCCCTACGCGGGTCATGTAAGGGAACTTTACTAAATTCAAAGTTAAGTCTACTGCCTTTGCGCTAAGTCCGACGCCAGAGGCTGTTCCGTTCAAAGAACAATCTGAAGAGGTGACGTAAGGACTTATTCCATGTTCGATGCTTAAGAGAAATCCTTGTGCTCCTTCAAGAAGAATTCTTTTACCGTTTTTATGAAAGTTTTGCATTTCAAGATCTGTATCGCAAACATAGTCGCGAATTCTTTGGCTAAGGGGAGCTAAGTTAGAAATAATTTCATCAAGGTTAATGGCGACGGAAGGATATACTTCTTTGGCGTTTTTAATTTTTTGAGCGAGCGTGTCTGTTCTGTAAAGGTCTCGTACTTGAATGCCTCTTCGCGCAACTTTGTCTGTGTAGCAGGGTCCTATTCCGCGTTCTGTAGAACCAACAATCCCGCGGGTAAGGTTTGATCGTTTGTCTTCAGCGATGTGGTAGGGCATGACGACTTGTGCGTCTTCGCTGATCCTAAGATGGTTGCAGGAGAGGTTTTCTCGTTCGAGGTCTTGGATTTCTCCAACAAGGACGTTGGGGTCAAGTGCCATTCCGTTACCTAGAATATTGACCTTTCCTTCAAAATCTTGCATAATGCCGGCAGGAAGAAGGTGAAATATTCTTTTCTTACCGTTAACAACAGTGGTATGTCCTGCGTTGTTTCCTCCTGTTCCGCGCGCGACAACGTCTGCCCAGGTTGCAGAGAGGTAGTCTGTGACTTTTCCTTTGCCACTGTCTCCCCATTGGCTGCAGAGGACTGCGATGACTTGTTCGTTCATGAAATCTTTTCTTTAGAATGTATTTTAAAAGCTTTTAGCTGCTAAGAAAGTTATGTTCAATACCAGCAGAGCCATTTAGTGTCGCCAGTGGTTGGTTCTATCTGTTGGAAGAGATGTAAACAGTCTCCTTTTGGTCGTTCTGAAGTTTGTGTTTGGCAAACGCCAGTGCTTTCTGCTTTCCATTGATCCCAGTCTTTCTTTCCGAATTGGTATTCTTTATGTCCTTCCATGTAGGTTTCATAGCAGTTTTCTGGTTTCTTTCCAGAGGCAGTAGAAGGTGTTGATCCTGCACAAGTAATGGTTAATTCTGTTCGGTATTTTTTTAATTGGCTTTTAATAAGTGGTTTCATGAAAAGTAGTTTTGCTTTTCTTAAGAATCCTACTGCTTCAAGTTTTATTCTTCCTTCGCCATAGACAAAAGCGAGTGCTGAAAGTGGATTTGGGTTTGAAATGATTGCGTCAAAGTCGCATTCGCTCAGGGTGATGATGAATGTTGCCTTTCCTACAGCTCCATTTTTAATGCCCACAAGTTGGGTGTTTTGAATTTGTAAAGTGAGTTGTTGATTTCCGATGTTAACTAGAATTGTTTCGTCTTTGAAGATTCTATTGACTGGTCCTTGTACGGGTTGTGGACATTGTTGTAAGGCCGCGTCCATTGCAGGCAGTTGATTGAAAAGATCTTGTGCGCTTTTTGGAGTTGGAAAGGAAGGACAGCTTTGGCTAGAAACGCTAAAAGCTAAAACTAAAGTGAAAAATGCTAAAAGTAAGATTTTCTTCATAAATGTGTATTTTTGAAAAGCTTCTATTTAAATGTTGTGGAAAGTCATGGTCAAGTTTAAATGTTTTTTTCTTTCTTTTTTATGATGGATTTGCTTGATTTGATTGATGGGTTGCCTACAAAGAGTGCTAAAGATACGGCTTTGCTTAGGGCGGTGTATCAAGAGTTGTTATCTGATGAGCGTTCTCTTTGTAAAGCTGTGGATATTTTAAGAAACGCAGGAAATGTTGAGCGGGCGATTGATGTTTTGAATAAGTTAAGGAAAGAAAGAGATCTTGTTGAAGATAAAAGGTTGTATGCTTCTCTTTTGAATCAAGCAGGAAAGTGGGATGAGGCATTTGAAGAGTATGCCTCGCTTAAGGATCTTACGTGTGCGATTGAAGTGTGTGTTAAGGGTTATAGCGATCATTATCTTAAAAAAGCAGAAAATCTTATTGAAAGAGTTGTTGCTAGTGAGGAAGATAGAGATCATTTTTATTTGTACTTATATGCTTCTGCTGGAAGGATTACGCAAGCTGCGCAGATTTTAGAAAGGCGTAATGAGTCTGAAAAGTTGTTTAAGCTGTATCTTGAAGCTGGGCAGTATTTAAATGCGTTGGAAGTGGCTGAGTCGATTTCTAAAAACACAGGGGTAGCGGAAGAGCGCAGATTGTATTATGCTCAGCAGGTAGGGATTTGTAAGGAGTTTGCAAAGAGGTTTCGTCAACTACCGGACACCAAATAAGTGCGCGTTCTTAGCGTCTACTAAGATTTCTCTTTTTTCTTTGTTTTGTTGTCCGAGGTTAACGCTATTGACTTCCAAAGCTTTTCTTAGGTTCATGATGCCACATCTGCTGCAAATGCAGAATGGACCGTATTTTCCTTCTTTGAGGATCATTGTCTCTTTGCAGGTGCATTTAAGGTCTGGAAATTCGAAGTTTACATGGTCTTTACAGACAGAGATGCCTGCTTTTGTTTTTGCTAGTGCGGTTTTGGAACAGACTGGGCAGCCAGAAAGGTCGGTGCTTCCGTAGGTGTGAAATCCCATTGGTTATGTTTGGTTTTTTTCTTATATAAAAAATAATTGAAAAACTTTTCAGTGGCAACATACAAATGGAAGAAAAAGTGTATGTTCGAGTATTATCTTATTTCAATAAAAAGTTAATAAAAAATGATTACTAAAGAATTATTTTCTATTCTTGCATAGTATCTTCGAAACGAGCTATTTCCGTTTGGAAATAACGTATTTCATTATTATCTAAGGCTTTAGAGTGCTCTGCATTTTCTACAAAGAGTATAAGCGCTACTAATCCATCTTTAGCAGCTCGGAGTTTTTTATTTTTTAGAGAAGATTCAATAAAAACAATTGTTTCTTTAATTCTGATTCTAGTGGTTTGTAAAAAAAGTTCATCTAATTCGTTTTGGATTTGTCTTAGTGTTGGATTTTTAGAAAAGAAAGGGAGATCTATGGATAAATCATAAGTTTGTCTGTAAATTTTGTATTTTTCTAATTCATCATTTGTTTTCTTAGCTTTATCAATAAGGGTTCTTAGTTGTTCAAGCGCTTTTCGAACTCGATCTGGAGAATTTTTTTGAATAGTCTGAACGATTGCTTGTTGATCTTTAGGTAAATGTTTAATTTCTTCCGCATTAACAGTTTTGGCAACACCTGACAAGGCAATAACAAAAGTAATTTTGGTTGCTAGAGCTGACCACTTCTTTTGCAGATCCATACTTGTAATTTAGATAGGTACTATTTAAAGTTTTCAATTCTAGTCTTTGTAAAATCTCTGTTCTTTAGTTATTCCTTTAGTCTTTTTATCGATAGTTCTAGTCGAACTATGTCTGTGAACGAAGCCTAAACTGCGAAATTCTTTTATAGTCGTTTTAATTTAATGTGAAGATGTTAATAAGAAAAGGAAAGAAAGAGGATATTCTTGCATGTGCTAAACTGAGCGCTCTTAAAGAGTTAACAGGTCCGAGTGGTTGGCATCCGAACAAGAATTATTTTGAAATGGTTTTGAAGAGTGATTTTATCTTCTTAGTTGCAGAAGAAAAGAAAGTTGTTGGCTATGTGGTTGGCGAACCTTTGGCTGGAAAAGGAATTATGCTTTGGTTTGTTAGCGTAGATCCGGCTCAAAGGGGAAAAGGTGTGGGTTCGTTATTGGTAAAAGAATTTGAAAAAGCAGCTAAAAGAAACGGTAGGAGGTGGGTTTTGTTGTATGCTCCGCAGTTTAATAAAGAAACAGTTCGTTTTTATGAGAAATTAAAATATGGGAAAGGTTCTTTAGTGTACGAGTTTAGTAAAGATTTGAATAAAAAGTAATTGTTCTTAAAAGGGAGCGATGGTTTTATAAACGTTTTAAAATAAAATTATTTTATGAAAGTTGCATTGTACTCTACTCTTTCTTTAAATGGGATGATTGCTAAAGAGGATGGAAGTGAAGATTTTTTATCAGATGAGAGTTGGAATATCTTTGCTGATCTTGCCCACGAGTTTGGTTGTTTTGTTGTTGGAAGAAAAACATTTGATCTCGTGTCGAAATGGAAAGAGTATAATTTTAGTTCGGTTAAAGCAAAGTTAATTGTTATCTCTAAAGAAAAGAGTGGGAGTAAAGGGGTAATTTGGGTAAAAAGCCCAAAAGAAGCTATTAAAAAAGCAGAGTCTTTAGGTTTTAAAAAAATCCTTGTGGCTGGAGGAAGTAGTCTTTATACTGCTTTCATAAAAGAAAAATTACTTGATGAAATTTATTTTACTTTGGAGCCTGTGATTGTTGGAAGAGGAATAAGTGTTTTTTCTGCAGAAGATTTTCAGGTGAAATTAAAACTAAAAGAATGTAAAAAGACCTCTTCTGGTAGTTTAAAATTGCACTATCTAGCGAATCAAAAGTAATAAAAATTCTTTCTTATTCTTTAAAGAGTGGTTAATGTTCTAATTAAGACGTGGGGCTGTACAGCGAATCAAGACAATGAAGCGATTATGTCTGGTTTATTAATTAAAGAAGGAAATACGTTGGTTAAGGAGGAAGGTGAAGCCGATGTTCTTATTTTTAATACCTGTACTGTAAAAGGCGCAACTGAAAATAGAATTGTTCAAAATCTTAAGGATTTAAATGAAAGATTCCCGGAAAAGAAGATTTTAATTTCGGGGTGCATGGCGGGTGCTCAGGAACAGATGTTAAAGAAAATTAATCCAAATGCTTCTTTAGTAAATACGATGCATATAACTCAAATTGCCAGTGTTGTTGAAAAGGTAATGCAAGGAGAAATTATAACGTTAACAAAAAAGAGGTTTGAAAATAAAGCGAATCTACCTAAAATGTATCGGGAAGAAGGGATTGCAACGATCCAGATTTCTCAGGGGTGTGCTGATGCGTGTTATTTTTGTATTACGAAGTTATCTCAAGGTTTTGTAAAGAGTTTTCCGGTTGAAAGTATTAAGGCTGAGATAGAGAGTGCGGTTAAAAGAGGAATTAAAACGATTTATCTCACGTCACAAGATAATGGGGCGTACGGGTTGGATTATTCAAAAAAGTCAGAGTTAGGCAATTTATTAAAAGAGTTAGTTAAAGTGGAAGGCGATTTTAAGGTGAGGGTAGGCATGACAAATCCAAGGCATATTATTCCTATTCGAGAAGAGTTAGTTGAAGTTTTTAAAAATAATAAACTCTTAAAGTTTTTACATATTCCTGTACAAGCGGGTTCAGAAAAAGTTGTAACTGAAATGAATCGGAAGCATTCTGTTCAAGAGTTTAAAGAGATTGTGAACTTATTCAGAAGAGAAATTCCTCAAATGAATATTTCGACAGATATTATTTGTGGCTATCCTACAGAAAGTGAAGAGGATTTTAACAAAACAATTGAATTAATTGAAGAAATAAAGCCAGAAGTCATGAACATTTCTCAGTTTGCTCCTCGGCCTGGAACAAGGGCGGCTCAGTTAAAGCAGTTGCCTTCGCAGGTGATTAAAGAGAGAACAACAAGGTTAACGCGAGTGTATCGCGGGTATAAAGGAGATTATTGAGAAAAGAGTTCTCTGTCCATATCAAGAATTTCGTCAATTGTTGCGTTAGGATTTTTCCCAAGAAATAAATCTGTTTGAAAAATCTTTCTGTACCCTGCTGCTCCTTCTCTTGGAACGTCCTCTCCAGTAATAAGTTTTTTGAAAAGCGGTGCTTTTATTTCTTTACTTCCAATTGCTTCGTAGTAGCATTTTTCTATGTCTATTCCGCGTTCTACAATTTGTTCTCTAAAGTACGTTCTTGTAGAGGTGAAGCCTCTTTCTGCTAGGTAAGCGTCGGTACAGGCTATTTGTAAAGGGCTAAGTTGAGAGTAATCTTCTGGATTGTTATTTTTGTCTGGATCAAACATAAAAAAGAAGAAATAAGAAAAGAGTTAAAAAGCTATTTGTTAGCTCCATTTTTCAAAGGTTCAAAGTCTTTCCAAGAAGTATTGAACATGTTTTCAAGTGCAGATGCAAAGAAGGGTGTTTGTACCCAAATGCCAATATCATAGCTTGGATGAACCTGGTCGTCATGCATGACCATAAACATGAGCTGTTTTCCGTCAACAATGCAGAAGCGCGCATTCAAATTAGGTGCGTGGCGAATTTCTGCGAAGTTTTTCAAGTCTTTCAACACGTTTTCAGCTTCTTTTGTTACTGGTGCTGCTATTCGAATCTTAACGTCTTTTTTTGCAAGTTTTTGTAAGACTGGTTTGAGCGCTTCTACTTTTCTAATCAAGCCTTTGGAGGTTGTTGCGATAGTCACTGATTTTTCTGCTTGTTTGACCATTGATTCTAAATGCGCATATAAGTTGTGTTTTCCTCTAATTGCGCCAGATAAGTCTGTAGCGTCTATAAAGTCTACTCCTTGTTTGTGGAGTGATTCGAGTTCTTTTAAGACCTCTGTTTCTGTAAGTTCTTTAAGTTTGAGAACGTTTGAGTCTGCTTCTTGTTGGATGAGTTTTTTTACTCTCTCTACAACTTCTGTAGGTTCAACTGCGATGTATTTGATCGGCTTTCCAAGTTTCATGATGACAAAGCCTTTTTTCTCTAATGATTCAAGAACATCATATGCGCGAGAGCGTGGAACATGACCGATATCAGATAATTCTCCTGCTGTAGAAATCCCCCGGGAAAGTAATGCTGTCCAGATGCGGACCTCATAAAGATTTAGATTAAAATATCTCCTAAGCTTACTCATGAACTCTTCTTTAACAATCATCCAAAGCCCTCCTTCGTCACCACTCTTTTTTTTAAATAGGTGTTTTAACTACAAGTAGTAATAATCGCATATATAAAGTTTTTCGTTATAATTCGTGTATGTTCGTTATGTGTTTCTTCCTTTTTGATGAGCATAGATTTTTTCTACGTCTTCAAGAGTGTTTATCTCTTCCAAACTTTTTTCATCTCGAATTCTTAAAAATCGAGGAAATCTTAGTGCGTATCCAGAACTGTATTCTCCGGATTTTTGGATTTCTTCATAAGCGATTTCGATAATAACAACTGGTTTTACTTCCACTTCTCTTCCGGTTGTTTTAAGGATGTGTGGTTTAAGCAGTTTTGTTATTTTTTCGAAAGTGGTTCCTTCCTCCTCTTTTTCTTTTAATCCAGTGCTTACCTTTCCTAATTCAATGAAGCTTGATTTGTCTTTTGCCCAGCAAGAGACAGTGTATGAAGAAAGGGCTCCTGCTCGTTTTCCTGTTCCGTATTCTGCTTTGGTAATAACTAAATCCAGACTTTCCAGGACTGGTTTGAGTTTCATCCAGCCTCCTACTTTTCTTCCTGGTATGTAAGTTTTGTCTAAACTTTTGAGCATGACTCCTTCTAAGCCTTCTTTGAGGGCTTCTTTGTAAAAGTTTTCTATTTCTTGTTTTGTCTTCGTGTAAAGACCCTTGCTAACGATGATTTTTTGTTCTTTTTGGATAATTGTTTTTTCTAAAACTGCTCTTCTTTCTTTCTGTGAGAGAAAAGTAAGATCTTTTCCATCTTTGAGGAGAATATCAAAAGCGATGATTTCTACAGGTATTTTTTTTGCGAGTTCTTCGATATCGTATTTTCTTTTTATTCGTTGTGAAATCTGTTGAAAGGGAACGTATTTTTTTGTTTTTGGGTCATAGCCTGCTATTTCTGCGTCAAGAATGTAGGTTTTTGCTTTCACAAATTCTTTGATGACCGGTAAGAGTTCTTTGAATTGGGTGGTGACTTCTTCAAGTCTTCTGGTAAAAAGTCGTATTTGTTTTCCATCGTTATGGATTTCAACGCGAAAACCATCTATTTTATAATCGCAAAGTAAAGGGAGGTGAAGTGCTTCTATTGCTTCTTCAATAGTTTCTGCTTTTATCGCGAGCATGACGTTTGAGGGTCTTCCGATCTTTAAAGAGAGGGTGTCTAGTCCTTTGAGTCCTTTTTGGTGGATGATCCAGTAGACTTCTGCAAAATCGTTTGTCCAGTCGTAAGCTTGTTGGATTTTGTCTAAGATTTTTGTGAACGCTTCTCTTTTTTCGTCTTTAAGATTTATTTGGTTGGTTTTTGGATCATAATGGATGTCGAATTCTTCTGCGAAAAAGCTCCAGGCAATGCTATCTCTTAAAACTCCTTCTCCTAATCCTATTCTTAAGTCTTCTAATAAAGTTCTGATGATGAATTTTGCTTCTTGGTTGGTTGCTGCTGCCAAGAGTTTGCAGATAATGTCTATTTTTCTTGTTACTGTGCCTTCTCCTTCAAGTGTTGCGATTTTTCTTATTTCTTGGTAGACTGTTTTAAGGTCGAGTTTTTCTTCTGTGAAGAGGGTTTTTTGTTTTTTTCCAGAGAATAAATCTTGTGTTACTTCCCCTAGGTCTCCTATTTTAGCCCATTGTTTCTCTATTTTTTCTGGTGTGAATCCGGTTGATTTTGCAAGAGCTTTAATGACGAGTTTGTCTGAGATGCCTATTTTTCGTTGGTCCCAGTTTGGAAAGACTGCTCCTCGTAAGAGATTAATGAGCGCTTCAGCTTCTTCCTCGCTTTTGATTTTTTTGAGGAGTTGAGAGATTATTTGTGTTTTTTCTAGTCTTTTGGTTGTTTTTTCTAATTGGGAGTAGTATTCAGTAAGTTTTAAGTAGTCCATTAAGAGAATTAATTATGAGTGCAAATAAAAAGATTGTGCTTATTCTTCTTTGTAATTTTCTATTCGTTCTGCTATGAATCTTAAGAATTCGGGGACTGATGTCCAGGTTTTGTATCTTCCATCCGCATAGCCGTCTATCGTGAATCCTTCTTTTGGCATTGCACGTTCTTCCCAGGTGTTTGCAGCTTGTTTATAGTGGGATGCATGTTTTTGTCGTTCTTCTAAAGAATATTTAGGTTTAAGTTTTTCGATGTGAACCATAACGGTGGAGACTCCCTGAATTTTATCTAATTCTTCTTTTGGGAGTAGTCTTTGCGCAGCAGGATCTTTTGTGGTAAGTCGTAATTCTAGGATATTTTCTTTTTCGTTAGGCATAGTAAATCTAATTAATTTTAATTAATAAGTTTTTATCCGTTATAAAATAGAGGCTGCGAAAGATTTATCAAGCAATGAGATCTAAATGGTCTTATGGAGTTTAATAGTGTTTTGCGTTCGCGTCATTCTGTGCGTAAGTTTTCAAGTAAAGATTTGTCTTGGGCCGATCTTACTGATATTCTTGAGGCTGGAACGCTCGCTCCTTCTTCTGGAAATGTGCAGAATTGGGTTTTTATTGTCTTAAGAAAAAGAGAGGTTATTGAGAAGGTAGTAGCTAGTTTGTCTCGGGAGCAGAGTTGGGCTGCGAAAGCTTCTGTTTTAGTTGTGGTTTGTAGTGATGTTGCTCATGTGAAAGAGTTGTATGGAGCTCGTGGTGAAGCATTGTATGGTGTACAAAATTGCGCTGCTTCGATTGAGAATATGTTGCTTAAAGCTACGGATTTAGGTATTGGTTCTTGTTGGATCGGGTATTTTGATGAGAAAGAAATTGGAAGTCTTCTTGCTATTGGGGGAGACGTGCGTCCTCAAGCGATTCTTGCGTTTGGGTATGGGGAAAGTATTGAGGAAAAGCCTCGTGAGCCTTTGCAGAATTGTGTTTTTTTCGAAAGGTATGGGAATAGAACGAGGGAAGTGGGTCTGTGGCCTTTGACTGATTCTGTGAAGAGGATTGTTCATTCTGCGAAAGAGAAAGTGAGTAAGTTAAAGAAATAGTTTTTATTCTCTTGGTCCGTAGGAATCTTCTGGAGATTGTTTTGTAGTTTTATTAGGATCTTGCAGTCGTTTAGTAGATTCAGTATGATCTAACGCTGGCGCTGAAACATCTGCAGGAAAATTTGGTTCTTCAGACATAGGGGGGTAAACTTCTCCGCCAGATAAATGAGAGTCCCCTATAAGCTTTTTACTTGCTTTAGTTGTAGTTTTTTCTGCCATTGTGTGAATTATAGTAGCAAAAAGGCTGATTTATTGCAACCAGCTCGAAATGTCAAAGGTTCCCTTTGACACGCATAAAACAGACACTAAGTGTCTGTAGGATTTAAAAAGCAGGGGCTCCGACTCCC
>CAZCCK010000015.1:0-32560 GCA_964497265.1 Candidatus Woesearchaeota archaeon
ATCAAAGTTCAACATTAGCTTCAAATCCCACTCCGAGTGTTGCAGAGAATCCCGCGCAGACTCCGACGGCTCAAGCGCCCCCTTCTGCTGAAAGTCCAAGAAGTATGCCTTGTTCTCAAGGTTCTTGTATGGGTGCTGTAAAAGAGTTTACGATTCAAGCTTCTCAGTATAAGTTTGATCCTAGTGAGATTCACGTAAAGAAAGGAGATAAAGTTGTTATTCACGCGTTTAGCGCTGATGTTAGCCATGGTTTTGCGTTGCCTGATTTTAATGTGAATTTGAGATTGGATGGTCCGGAGCAGCAGACTGCGACGTTTGTTGCGGATAAAGCGGGGACGTTTACTTTCTTTTGTAATGTTCCTTGTGGTTCTGGTCATAGAAATATGAAGGGAACGCTAGTTGTTGAAGAGTGATTTTTCCGGATTTTTAAGAGAATATTTATTAATAGATGATCCTTTGTATAACTATGGTATCAATTAAAGCGGAAGTGAAGAAATTGCCTTTTCTCTGCTTAGAAAGTATTCAACGATTCCTAGTCGATTTTGATGAAAAGATTATTGAAAGTGCTGCAAAGTTAAAACTAGCTAATAAATTGTCTATGGCTGACTGCATTGGGTATAGCGTGGCCTGTGCTAATCAAATAAGATTCTTAACAGGCGACAAATAGTTTGAAAGTAAACCGAATGTCGAGTTTGTAAAATAGTTTCATAAAACTTATAAAGAATTAAAAATGTAAAAGGGTATGGATGCAGTAAGATTTTTTAGTATTTTTACCGCTTTAGGTCAGATTGCTTTACTTTTATTCTTAGTTTTATTTTTGTTTGGAAGAAAGAGTTCTTTGTATCAAAGAGTAGTTGCTTTTTTGAAAAAGAATGCTTTAGTTTTGTCTTTTTTTATCGTGCTTTTCGGTGTGTCTGGAAGTTTGTTTTTTTCAGAAATCCTCGGATTTGAGCCTTGTAGATTGTGTTGGTTTCAGAGAATTTTATTTTATCCTCAATTAGTTTTGTTTGGAGTTGCTTTGTGGAAAGAAGATAAAAAAGTATTTTATTATTCGTTGCCTTTATCTTTTTTAGGTGGTTTGATTGCAGCTTATCATTATTTTATTCAGCTTGTTCCTTCTGTTTCTTCGTCTACTTCTTGTTCTTTGATTGGTCCTTCGTGTTCTGTAGCTCCATTCTTTTTTTGGAACTACCTTAGCATTCCTTTGATGGCGTTGACTGCTTTTGTTATGTTGATAGTAATGATGTTTTTGTTAAAGAATAATCAAGAAAGTCATTCTTCGTAGTGTTTTCCGCTTAAAGGAATTGTATTTGCTGCTTTTTGTATTCTTCTGTAAGAGTCTCTTATTTCTGTATCTCTTCCAAAAAGATAAGCAAGTAATGCAACGCGTACCCACATTCCATTACGTGCCTGTCTCCAGTACATGATTCTTTTGTCTTTTTTTAGATCATCTAGTTCTGGTTCTATTTCTTCTCTTTTGGGTAAGGGATGCATAAGAATTGCTCCTTCTCTCATGCTTTCAAGCATTTCTTTTGTAAAGATGAAGTCTTTTGGATAGCTAGAAGTTCCGCCGTGCTCATCTTGGATGCGTGTGACGTAAATAATGTCTGCTAAAGGCACTAAGTCTTTTAGACCTTCGCTTACTTTGTGAACTACAGCTCCTTTTGCTTTAAGATAGTTTTCTGTGGCTTCATCTATTTGTAAGTCTGGTGGCGCGATAAAATAGTTTGTAGTGTGTTTATGTAAGGCCATCAGTTTCGCTCCTGAGTGTACTGTTCTTCCTCGTTTGCAGTCTCCTATCCACAAAATGACCTTTTTGTCTAGGTTTCCTTTGAATGATTCGTACATGGTGTAATAGTCTAAGAGTGCTTGTGTTGGATGTTCTCCTTGTCCTGATCCTGCATTAATCAAGGGAATTTCTCTATCTGAATTTTTCATAACCCATAAGGCAAATTGATCGTAAAGAGAGCTTGGATGTCTAAAGACTACTGCGTTAAAGTAAGAGGAGATCATGCGCAAAGAATCTTTTTCGCTTTCTCCTTTTGCATAAGAGGATGTTGCAATATCTCTGATTTCTTCTCTTTCAATACCTAGTTTGGCTTCTGCGGTGGAGAAGGAGAGGAATGTTCTTGTGCTTGGTTGCGAGAAGTAATTTAAAACTATTTTGTGGCATAGGATGTTTTTGATTGGGTTGTATCTTCCTAGTTTTGAGCATCTTCGTGCTGCTTTTGCTGTGTGGCAGATTTTTTCTAAAAATTCTAGGTCAAAGTGTTCTACGCTTAAGATGTGTTTTAATCTTCCTTTTTCATCTGTGCATGCTTTTTTGTATTCTTCTTTGTTTTCTTTTAAGCGTTGTTTGAATGTTTCAAAGACAGAAATATGGTGTTTTGCTGCGTTTTCTGAAGATCCAAAATTGATTCCTTCATAATCTACCGTAGGGGTCATAAGTTGTTTTTGATAAATCTGGGTTTAAAAAGATTTGTTCGGATGAATGTATGTTCTATAAAGGTGGAGATTAAAATGGCATAACTTTTATGAATAATAGATGTGGGTCAATAATTAAGAGGTGTTCTTCTTTATTTATCGTCTTTTCTTGAGTATTCAGCCATGAGTTCTTCAATGGTTGTATCTACCGGATTAGTTTGGTTTAGTCGTTTTGCTAAGTCTCTTCTGAGCGCTGAAAATTTTCCAGGGTATTTGATAATTCCGCCCACGAGATCGGGTCTGCCTAAGTTAATAATTTCTCTTGCAGGGGGAAGTTGTTGAAAGTGATATTGCTCCATAAATTGTTGCATCTCTTGTCTAATGTTCTCTGGGTTTTTCCAGTATCCGTTTGGTTTTTTTATCTCTTGTTGTCCTAGATCTTTGCGTAATTGGTGTATTTTTCCAGGGTAGAGGGAGATTGCCTGCGCAAGATCTCCTCTTTTTAATTCTTCTATTTTACTTTGAGGGGGAATTTGGGTCAATTGGTGTTGTTTGAGGAAATTTATTGTTTCTTGTCTGACTGTTTCGGGCGTCCAGTATCCATCTAGTTTTTTTAATTGCTCTCGTCCAAGATCTTTTCTTAATCCGCGAAGTTTTCCGGGATATTTTTGATAAATTGCATGTGCTAAATCATTTCTTCCGAATTTATTTAGTTCATCTGTAGTAGGAATGTCATCCATATTATTTTCTTTCATAAATTTTATAATTTCTTCTTTAATAGTATCTTTAGTGGAGTATACAATTTTTTTTATTGGTTTTTCTCCTAAGTCCTTTCTTAGACCAAAGGATTTTCCGGGGTAATTACTAATTGCTCCTGAGAGGCTTTTTGCTCCGTGATGACTTAAGAAAGCTGCAGGGGGAAGTTCTGAGAGGTTATGTTGTTGCATAAATCTTTGAGCTTCTTCTAAAATATGTTGGGGTTTTTTCCAATAGTTCGATGGTTTAGTTTTGACTATTTCTCCCAATGTTTCACGCAATCCTCTCGATCCACCTGGATAGTTTTGAGAAATTGCCCATGAAAGTGTAGTGGATCTTAGTTTGATTATTTGTCTGAGCGGGGGGAGTTGTTTGAGGTTATTTTTTTCTAAAAGTTCTTGGGCTTCATTTAAGATATTTTCTGGATTCTTCCAGTAACCATTTGGTTTTCTTGCAGGTTCTTCACCTAGAACCTCTTTTTTCATAGCTTCAGGAGTCCAATACCCAGATGGTTTCTTAGTGATTTTAGGTAAACCGCGTTCTTTTTTATTAAATACTTGTTCTAAATATTCAATAATGTGTTGTAATCCTGTAACGTTTATCCAGTCAACTTTCCCTGAACTTATATGTAGTTCTTTTCGGAGTATTGTGTAATTTTTGTATTCTTCTCCTGGGAAGGGGTATCGATGTTTGAGTACATCGTATTCTTCTTGTTTTAAAAATCCTGCTTCTAGTGCTTCTTTTGCGATTCGTTCTAAATCTTTTTGTTTTTCTTTATCTTTAAGGTTATATCCTATAAGTGTGTCTTTGATCTCTTCTAGGATTTCTTGATTTGGGGGTTTGTTTTTAGCTGTCATTGTTTTGAATATTCGTTGATTAAATTTTCGATAGTTTGATCTACTTGATCCGATTCTATAGTTTCTCCTAGATCCCTTCTCAGGCCAGGATATTTTCCGGGGTAATGCAGGGTGATTGCTCGAGTAAGACTGGAGTAACCCATTTTCGAAAGTTCTTTTTGGGAGGGAAATTTAGCGAGGTTATTTTCTGCTAAGACCGTCTTTGCATGAGTAAGAATTTTTCCTGGGTCTTTCCAATAACCATTTGGCTTTCTTCGTTCTTCTTCCCCTAAATCTAAGCGAAGTTGAATATAACCTCCCTCATAATGGTTACTTATTCCGCTAGCTAGATCAGATCTTCCCATTTCTATAAGTTGGTCTGCTTGAGGAAGAATATCTAAATTATGTTCGTCCTTAAGTAATTTAGCCTCGTTTCGAATGTTTTCAGGGTTTAACCAGTAACTAATAGATTTTTTTTTGAGTTGATAACCCAAATCGTTTCTTAATTGTGGGAATTTTCCCGGATAATGCCTGGTGATTCCCGCAATTAAATCCGTTCTTTTTAACAATTTAAGGTAATCTGCATTTGGGACATCATCTAAGTTGTTGTCTTTAATAAGTTTGATCATTTCTTGTCTAGTATTTTCTGGATTATGCCAATAGCCAGCAGGTTTCTTAAGTATTGTTTCTCCTAAATCTTTTCTTAGACCGGGATATTTATGAGGGTAGGTTTTACTAATGGCTGCAGATAGACTCGGATTTAATTTAGTAATTATACTTGCTGGAGGTAATTCTTGGAAATTATTCTCTTTGATCAACTGTTTTGCTTCATTAAAAATATTAGCAGGGTCAGTCCAGTATCCATAAGGCGTTTGTATTTCTTCGCCTAAGTCTTTTCGTAATTGGGGAAATCCCCCGGGATAATTCTGGTTTATTGCCCATGCTAAGCTTGTTTTACCTAATTTCCCGAGTTTATCTGCTGCTGGGAGTTCTGTTAAATTTTGTTCGTTCAGGACTTGTTTTGCTTCATTTAAGATATTTTCAGTATTGATCCAATATCCTGGGGGTTTATTTTCTTTTATTTTTCCTTCTAAGTTATCCGTCATTTCTTCTTAACCTCAGTCACAAGTCCTGTTTTTCCATCAATTGTTAAAGGGGTGTTTCCAGTATAGATTTTTCCATTTTTTTTCTGTTCTGTCGCGAGATCGACAGGGACAGAATTGTAATTTGAATTTTTTTCAGAAATTCCTTTTTTATCAGGTTCAGAGTAGTTTGGATTTTCTAGTTTAAAGTAAGAACCTTCCACTGTTCCAGGTTCTACTGTTTTTTCAAAAAGAGAGAAAGTAGTGTTATTTAATTTATTGGAGTAAGCTTGTGTATAGTGGTCTCCATAAGTTTCTTTTAAGTGTTTAAGCAATCCTTTAGTTGGTGCATAGCGTACATTTCTTACTAAAGGACTAAAACCTGCTTTATTCATGCCTTTATAAAATTCATCTGAAAACATGAAAGAACCAACTCCAAGTTGCAAATATTTATTAGGTTTAATTAAAGGGCGGGTATTAACTACATATTCTTTTATTTTTTCAGAGGTTGGAAAGAGAGTAATTGAAGAGCAGTCAACAAAATCGAATTTTCCGTAACGTTCAAATTCACCTGTGTGGGGTTTTGTAATATCTGCCAAATGTTTGTTTGGATTAGGACTTGCTTTGTGCATGTGTTTGGAAAAGTCTCTTTCTACAACTAAAGGTTTTTTCAAGCCTTCGTTTTTGATTAAAGAAGATAAGTCTTCAAATGCGACATATAAAATTCCTTGTCCGGCTGCATCTGCGAGTAAAATTTCAGGGAAAGTAGTTTCTCCTTTTTTGCTCATTTGCACTAAATCTATAACTTTTGCACGTGCAAGCAAATAAGGTGATAAGTTTTCAAAATGATCTACATAAGTTTTAACAAATGCGGCATCATGCCAGCAGTTAACTGGATCATCTGCGATTTTTTTACGGATCTCTTGTGCAATAGTGGGTTCATATCGATCTCCAATGACTACTTTGTCAGAATCATCTCTTTTAGTTCTTCTTCGTACGGATTTTCTTTCAAAACTATCTAAATTGTTAATCTTATTTAAAGATAAGTCGATGCTCATCCCTCCTCTTCTTTTCAAAAAGAGGTCTTTAAGTCTTTCAATATCTTGGCCTCCCCTTAAAATTGCTTTTTCTTTTTCTGTTTGTTCAACACCATCCAGGGCCATACGAACGTTTTCTCTTTTTTCTGCCAAAAGATTTTTTACATCGTAGTCTATGGAATCTTTTCCGTAGAGCAAGTAGATTTTTGCTTTTCCTTTCTGTCCTCTTCTTACAATTCTTGCTATTGCCTGATCTGTTGTTGCGGGGCTGTAGTGCTCATCAATAAAAATCCCTACGGTTGCCGAGGAATAGTTTAAAGATACACCGCCTGATTTAGTTGTACAGATAATTCCTTCTAGGTCTTCAGATAAATTATCTACAGCCTGTTCTCTTTCTGTGTCTTCAGTAAAGGCATCAATTGCCACAAATTTTATTTCTCTTTTTAATTTTTTACTTAGGTCTTTTTCTAAATCTTCTTTAAGAGTAGAAACGCCTAGTTCTTCATATTCTTTTAATAAACCTAGTTCTTCATATTCTTCTTTAAGTCTTTTAGTTTCTCTTGTTACTCCCTCTGCGAACATGCTTGAGAAAATAACGACTTTTTCTCCTTCTTTTAAAGAAGAGGAAAGAATTTTTTCTAATTCTTGATATTTGGCTGAATCTGCTTTAGTTACTTTTCCTAGTAAGTCTAGTTGGGATAAAATTGTAGGAGAGACTAGCCTTGGATCTAGTGTTGCATATCTAATCTGGGTTAGCCAGTCTTTTTGATTACTTTCAAATACATAATCAATGATTCTTCTTTGTATTGGTGTAAGTTCCACTTCTGCTTCTATTCGTTCATAGCCTGGAAGATCAGAAACTTCTTGGCTTGTTCTTCTGATGGTATTTTGTTTAACTAAGGTATAGAGTGCTCTTGGGTTTCCATCATAGATTTCATTGAATCTTTTTTTCACATTCTCAAATTCAACTTTTTTAGTTCCGTTCTCTTCAGTCACGAAGTATTCTGGTTTAAGCATAAAGAGAATGTTGGCGTAATCATTGAGGTTGTCTGGCATTGGTGTTCCTGAAAGAAGGGTGACGTATTCTAGGCTGGGTTTATTTGCAAGTAAGCGGACTGCAAGACTTTCTGTGACCGCACCTCTTTTAGTTAAGGTCTGATCATTTTTTGCTTCTTGAACTTCATCTACAATGAGATGGTCATATCCCAATTCTGCGAGTACTTGATAAACCGGCTTTTTACCTTCTGCTAAATTGAATTCTAAGGGGAGTTGTTCATAATTTGCAAAGATAAAATCAGCTTGTTCTATTTCTTTTAAGAAAGCTTCGTTTTTGTTTCCATTAATCCATGCAACTTTTTGTTTCTTAGCAAAGTATCTTTTTTGAGAATCTCCTTCTAGTCCATCACTCCAGGCTTTACTGCTTGCTTTTGGTCCAATAATAAGTGTGCGTCCCGTTCTTACCTTTTTGTTTTCCTTCAAGACAGGTTTAAGAAGAGCTGCAATTGCAGTTTTTCCTGTTCCACAATCATCGAAAATTCCAAAGCGCTTTTGTCGTAAGTTTTCGTAGAGTGCTACTGTTTGATGGAATGAAGGTAAAACTCCTTTTTCTCCTGTCGCAGGATGGGTGAATTCTGGATTGATATCTCCTCTTTCTAGAAGTTCTTCTTGGAATTGAACGTAGTCTATGAAATTTTTAAGTTGTCTATCGTAAATAAATTTAATATTGCTATTTGTTTGTTTAGTGACAAAATCTTCTAAGGTACGAAGATCTTTTTCTAGATTTTTTCCTGATTTGAAAAGCTTGAAGCAGTCTCTTTTTGCTTTTTCTTCTAGAATAATATAAAGTCTTTTTTTGTCTTCGTATTCTGCTTTTTTTTCTTTGCTTATTTTATCTTCGTCTATTTCTAGTTGTTTAAAATGATCTTCGGGAAGTTGTTCTATTAAATGTTTATAAAAGTCATCTATAACTATTCCTCCATCATCATTTTTATCTTGCTTGAATCGTGAAACTTCTTTCTTTTTATCTTTTTTAAGGAGTTTTCTTGCTACTCTGTAGATTGTATCGTAGGTTCCAATTTCTTCTTTTATTTTTTCTTTGACTTCGGGAATGTTAAGGACATAAGCTGCGTAAAGGTCCGCGTCTTCTGGGGAGTCTAGGGTTTTGGCAAGTTCGAAGTAGTCTTTCTGTTCTGTTTCGCTTGCTGTTTGTAGAATTTTTTCAAGGTCGCTTCCTGCTTTTTCTAGTTCTTCCTCGACTAAGAACCATTCGCCATGAAATTTTGCTGAATTTACAAAGGTGTGGTAATTTTCATTTTCACCGTATCTTTTTTTGTGCCATTTTGCTGCGCCTAAAACTAAGTTTCCTTTTCCTTGTTTTTTTAAGGTTTCAAGAACTTTATCGTAGGTTTCTTTATCTATCTCTCCTGATGTGAGTTTCTGACTTAAGAGTTCTAGAATGCGTTCGCTCATTTTTGTTCGTTTTAATCACCTTTTTAACGGATGTAAAAGTATCCTAAACAGTTTTCGGGAACATTTCTATTTCTTCGTAAGATGGAATTTCTTTCTACTCCCTGTCCTTCTAGTTTTAAAGAAGTGGGATTAGTTATGTCGTATTCATCAAAAAGTTGTGGTTCGATGCAAAGGGTTTCGGAAACATTTCCCGGGCCTTCTACTTGTTCGGTCTTTCCGTTTTTAGTATATTCAAAACTTACAAGAGTAATGCAAGATCCTTTTGTGGTGGTAATATCTGTTAAATATCTGCCAAATTTTAAGCTTACTGTTAGAATACCTGGTTCTTGTTGTACGTATTTAGTGAGTTTATTTTGGGGTGCCCATGCTGAGATTTCTTTAAGTCTACCTTTTATTTGATTTCCATTGTCTAAAGTTCGAACAAGTTGTCTTCCTAAAAGCTCCATGGCTACTTCTTCTGGATCTTGATCAAAAAGCGCTTTAAGGGTGTTTTCTAGGGTATTTCTGGCCATTTTTCCTTCGAATAGGCGGCTTGTAGTATTTTTAAAGCTTTCTATAAGTAACTACTAAGTGGTAGTATAAAATGTTGGGGTAGCTTATATGTCTTTGACCTGTCATCTTTATTACTGCAAGCAGATTATGGATTTTTTAAGACTATAAATTTGATCTTTCTTCGGTAGCTAGAGTTTTTTCCCAATAGTTTTATTTTAAAATTGTTGTCCGACCTATCATCCTATTTTGTAAATCGACTCTATTTCTTTGTCTTCCACTCTTGGTGGTTGTAAGGTTGTTTTGATTTTGGAACAACAAGTAAGCCTAATGCATTTGTTTCTCCTATTAAATAAGCTAAGTGGTCATCTACAAGAAAGTCAAGTCCCACTTCATTAGCTAGTCTGGTTTTGCATTCGTTTTGATGACTATTCCAGTCTGCACATAAGAGTCTTTCTGGATTGTGTTGGATTTCATTTAAAGTAAGGAGTTCTTCAGCTGTCGCTCTTGGCATGTCAGTGATATAATACACTTGAAAGTGGGGAGATTGTTCTAAAGCATTGATGAGTGTCTTGAATTGTTCTGGATAAGCGGACAGGACTCCTCCAATGTCAAATCCTATTTTGTAGATTTTAGTCATAAGTGACAGCTTTCTAGTCCTTTTTTCTCTAAGTATCTTTGGTGGTATTCTTCTGCTTTGTAAAAAGTTGAAGCGCGAACAATTTGAGTTACAATCTGATTTTTAAATTTCTTAGATTGTTCTAATTTAAGTTTAGATTTCAAAGCTAGTTCTTTTTGTTCTTCATTGTGATAAAAAATAACCGATCGATATTGCTCTCCTTCGTCAGGTCCTTGTTTATTCAGTGTAGTTGGATTGTGATTGTTCCAAAATACGTCTAGCAATTCAGAATAAGTAACCTCAGAAGGATCGTATTCTATTTGCACTACTTCTGCGTGGCCAGTTTCTTTGTAGCAGACGTCTTGATAAGAAGGATTTTTGTAAGTGCCTCCTTCATAGCCAACACTAGTATTTACAACGCCTTTGATTTTGCGAAAAGTTGCTTCTACTCCCCAAAAGCATCCTGCTCCGAAGGTTGCGAGTTGTGTTTTGGAAGGCATAAAAGAATAATATTTTCGGAATTTAAATAGTTTTATTTTTTCTTATCTTTAAAAGGAATATTGTAGCCGTTAAAAGGAAAGATTTTCTTCGCAAAGAGCTTTTTTTCTCTGTATTCGAAGTATTTTTCTGCTATAACTGTTAAAGAGAAGACAAAGGTGCTTACTCCGATAAATGCCAAGAATACTGTAAAAATTTTAGCTAAAGAAGTATGCGGAACTAAGTCTCCATAGCCGACTGTTGTTAAAGTAACTCCTGTGAAATAAAATGCGTCTACATAGGTCCATCTTTCTATAAAGTGATAAAATAAAGTTCCTCCGATCATGGAGGTGGCGACAAAGCTTAAGGCGGCTGTTAATTGGACGTTTTGTTTCTCCATAAAAGAAAAATAAGTTTAGTCTTTTTAAAAGTTATGTATTTTTTTTAGCGAAATCCTCCACCACCGCTGCTTCCTCCGCTAAATCCGCCTCCACCCGAACTATATCCTCCTGAGGAGCGCGAAGAAAATCCTTGTCTGTTTCCAGGGGTGTAAAGGGTATGTATTTGGTAGCTTACTCCATAAAATCTATAGGCAGAAGTGTTTAAGCCTTGGAGTTTTGTAACGCGTTGTGCGAGAAGAGTGTCTAATTCTGATAAGTGTTGGTTTACTTTGGAAGCAAGACCTAGTGCTGTTGCGGACACCAGGATTTCTCCCCATATTGCAATTGAGGCTGGAGGGTATTCTTTGAGCCTACTTTTTTTCAAAGTGGCTGCGAAAATTCTCCATTTTATTTGTTCTATTTTGTATTCTTTTAGAAAAGGTGGTTGGAAAAGAAGGATGATCATGAGAATGACGCATCCGATTGTTCCAAGAATTGAGATCTCCCCGATTAAAAAGTAGGGGTTATGGGATAAGGAGAGAAGGGTTTGGGAGAAGATAAAGAAAGGTATACTTAAGATTGCAATCAAAATTGCAATTACTTTTCTTTCATTGGTTTTCGCGAGGATTGTCTGAAAGTTATTTTGATTGAGTCTATCTTTAACGGAAGCAGTGAATAAGTTTAGTTGATCTAAGATTGGTTTTGCTTCTCTTTTAGTGTTGATTTTCTCAAGTTCTTCAGCTAGTTGATCCAGGTTGACTTCTTTTTTCTTAGAGAAGAGTAAGTTGATGACTGCTTTTTCTTCTTTAGTAAGGTGTTTATTTATTTTTTTAAGAATGAGAATGGTGTTGTTTTTTTCATAATCAATAAGCTCGATAAAGTTTTTGCGAACAAGATTTAGGATGGTTGCTGCAAGGATATCTTTTTCAGTGTAAGATCCTTTTGCGAAAAGCGCGGCTAAGAGAGGGTCTTCTTCACTTGGGGGAATAATATTTTCAGCTGAGTTAGTTAGTTTTTCTCTTTTTAAAAAAAGGAAGGAGGTAATGACTAGGGCTATAAAAAAAGTAAACGGAAAAATGAGGGTGTAGTATGAAAGGTCGAGAGGGGTAAGTAAGCGGCTAGATCCGTATGCTTTTCTTTCGTCTTGCAAGAACCTGTAGGCTGATCCTGTTTTAAAATTTGTACTCGTTGTTGCGTTTTTATCAAAAAGGTAGCATCCTCCAATGTAGTCTCCAGGTTGTACGTTATTTGCGTTAATGATAACTGAAAGATCTTCTATGTGTGCTTGTTTTGGCGTTGGAGAATAGATTTGAAAGTGAAAGTCTTTTCCTCTGGTTTGTTCTGCAAAGGTTATTGTTGAGCTAAATGTTTGTGCGGCGGTTTGCCAGTTTGCTCCAAAGTGTTCGTAGCATATTTTTGCAAAATCATCATAGACTTCGACTCGGTTTTTTAAAGTATAATCTAAATCTACCAAGTTTGTTCCTGTAAATGTTTTATGCCAGATAATTTCGGCGTTTTTTCCGTTTAAGGCGGTGGTAGCAGGCACGGTTTGTGCGTTTACTGTAGCGCTGGTTAATTGAATGTTGTTTATTGTATTGAAGTCTTCTGCTCTGATTGTTCTATACCCTTCATTATAGGTGTGTGGAAGAATAAAGGTGATTGTTTCGTGAACGTGTAAATCTCCGTTTTGAAGTATATTAAGCTGTGAGTGATAGTCTTGGATACTAAAACTTGCTGCTTCTACATTGAAAATTAAGAGAAAGCTAAAGAGGAGAAGTAAGTATTTTTTCATAAAGATAAAACGATCTAAATCTTTTTAATGGTTTCGTATTAAATAGTTTTATAAATTTAATTTTCTACCTATTTTAATGGTAGATTTCTTAAAGTATGGTTCTGAATTGGATTTAGTTGCCGCTTGAACCTTAAGTGACGAAGAAGGATTTGTTTTAAACAGGAAGTCTT
Source organism: Candidatus Woesearchaeota archaeon (assembly GCA_964497265.1). Taxonomy (GTDB): domain Archaea; phylum Nanobdellota; class Nanobdellia; order SCGC-AAA011-G17; family GW2011-AR18; genus JAHFKM01. The sequence continues at coordinate 12,532 of CAZCCK010000015.1, forward strand.
ATATACAAGATTTAACTTACTAATAAGATGAATAAATCCTTGGAGGATAAAGAAAAATGAGTGAAGTTATTGAAATGGGGACTGTAAGTTCAAGAGGACAGATTGCTGTGCCTTCAGAGATTAGAGAAGAGATGAATCTTAAAGAAGGGACTAAAGTGCTTTTTTTTCTAACAAACGATACTTTAATTATTAAAAAAGTTACAACACAAAGCTTTGCTGAAGTAACTAAACCTTTAAAGGATGCTGCTAAAAAATCAGGGTTAAAAGAAGAAGATATTGTGGATCTGGTGCACAAAGCTCGAAAAAACAAATGATTCGCATTACTGTCGACACGAACTTACTTGTAGCAGCAACTCTTACGAGCGGTCTTGCTGAAAAAATTATCGACCTTGCAGAACAAAAGAAAATTATAATTTTTAGTTCAGAATCTATTCTTAAAGAATTTTTTAAAGTTTTACATTATGAAGAAATTCAAGAAAGAATTCAACATAAATAAGTAGAAGCGCAACAAGCTATAGCAAAAATAACGTCTATTCTGGAGATCATAGAAGTAACTAGCAAACTAAAGATTATCAAGGAAGATCTTGATGATGATAAGATTGTAGAATGTGCTATTGACTCAGGCTCAGAATATATCTTAAGTAATGACCATCATCTTGTGGATCATAAAGAAGAAATCGAGCTAAAATACAAAATTAAAGTGGTAACTCCAAAAGAATTCGTCCAACAAAATAAATTTTAATTCTAGATTAACTTTAAAAGAAAAATGCACTAGCCGTGCAAAATGATCTGTGTTTAATGCAGTGTTTTAGGTTTTGATTGACAGCGCATCGTTGGAAAGGGCTAATGCACTAGCCGAGATTCGAACTCGGGTCTGAACCTTGGCAAGGTCCAATACTAACCACTATACCACTAGTGCATGAAAAAAGAAGCATAAATCGTTCTTTAAAAGACTTTCGTAGTTATTTGGTTACAGGTCCAAGTACTTGCATTTTAAGGAGTGTGTGTGCGAGTCTTCGTAGTGCTACGCAGTTCATTCCCCATAAGAAAGGAAGCCATAAAGGAATTCCTAAAAGGGTAGGGTAGCTATAACTCCATACACCAAAAGCAACGCAGACGATATCTAAAAGGGGGAGGATAGTTAATCCTAAGAGATAGGTGTATACATCTTCTTTTCCGTGCCAGAAATAAAAGAGGATCAAAGAACCAAGAATCAGGGTAAGGGTAAGCCAGTAAGGGTTTTTGTAGAGTAAAGGTACTTTAATGAAGGCAGCAAGAAAAACAAGGAGTTCTCCAAGAAGTTCTTTTTCAAGAGCTTTACTTATTTTCATTAAGTTGTTTTTTTAAAAAGGCAAGTTATAAAGGTTGTGTTCGTGTAGAGGTTGTTCCAAATCTAATAATTGGAGCGACTTGGTGGATTTCAGTTCCTTGTTTACAATAGCCTGCTTTTGGATCGAGAAGGTCGCATTCTCCGTCTCTGATAAGTCTTCCTGTTTCTGGCCAGGCTGCCTCATAAGTGGTGTTAGGAAGAGTAAGAACTGTTGGTGCAAAGACGCTTTTTATCGTTAAATAAACAAAACTTCCAGGTCCACTTGCTCCGAAAAGTTCTATTCTTCCATGTTTCATTTCTTGTTCTGGTGCGCTTAGGTTTTCTCCGCGATTTCTTCGTTGCATCTTTTCAGCGCCGATGTAGCCTTTCATGATTGCTGCGTGAGATCCAATTTGAGAAAAATCTATTTCTTGCGCTTTTGAAGCGGTGGAAGTACCGACGAGTTCAACTAAGGAGTTGTGTCCGACAAAGAGCAAAGTTTTGTTTCCTTGCATGGTTCCAGTTTTTCCGTCAATGTAAGCGACTTGAGGTTGTCGAACAACGATCGTTCCGTTTTCACCTTTGAAGCGGGGTTGTCTCATGAATTTAGCTGTTCCGTATAGAGTCACTCCTTGATAGCCGCTAACAAGTTCTAAGAATTCGGGTAAAGGTTCTGCTGGTTCTTTATTTTTGTGATGATATTCAAAGCCAAAGGGAGTTATTGAACTTTCAATGAGGTAAGGTTCTGCGTTGGGGTTAATTTCTTTTAAAGTTCCCACTGCCTCGTCAAAAGGACTGACGTTAAGATTTCCGATAAACTTTCCTGGTGAAATCTGATCTTCTTTGCCGTTGATTTTATCGAATTCGATTTTCATGTCTAATTGGGTTGTTGTTTCTTTGAGTTTCGCTAGAGCCATCGCGTAGCGGAAGTCTGGATGTTGGGAAAGTATTTCAAAGGTGTAAGGATCTTGTTTTTCAAGAGTTTTCTTTTCTTCAAGAATTCTTTCGATTGTGTTGATCTTAAGTACGTTATTGAGCCAGACGTTGTCTAAGTTAAGAGAGAGTGCTTCTTTAGGTAATGCCGCAAGGTCGTTAGGATTAACTTTCTCAAGAGGTTGTCCGTCTAAAGTGAAGAGTTGATCTTCAGAGTACGCAAGGTGTCCTTCTGCGTTGTAAAGATACGTTGAAACAAGTTCGTCAAATCTTGCTCGGTCTTGAGTTGTTTTGATTTCTTCTAGATGTTGTTTGATTTGGAGAAGATTTTTTTCTGCGTAGTAATAGTTTGCTTTGATGTAGGGTACGTGTTGTTCGAGGTCGTGTAAGATCTTGGTATATTCTTTTACTTGCCCGGTATTTGGGTTTGTTTCAATTTGGTGTCTTGCGTTATTAATTCCCGTATTATGGAGCTCATTTCCACCATATCCGTCATAGATTGCGTCTTTAAGTTTTTCATAGTCATATCCTTCATCAAAGAGTAAAAGGTTCTTTCTTTCTTCTTCTGCAAGGGTGAGGCCTATTCTTTTTCTTGCTGCTCGAAAGGTTGCGATGTCTTTGTGAATTTTTCCAACAGTTCCTTTGAAGTTAATGCCGAATGCTTCTATTCTTTTTTTGTAGTTTTCTTCTGTTTCTCCTTGCATGATTGCGAAAGGAAGAAGGTGTAGGCTGCTATCATTTTCCTTTACAGAATAATGTAATCTTTGTGCTGTGCTAAGGATGCCTTCAAGTGTCTTTTTTTCAAAGAGGTTTGAGGCCAGATTCATTGTGGCGATGTTTTTTGAATAGGCGAATGTAGTGACGATGGGGATTGCTGGGGGAAGCATTTCGTTGGGTTCTACCGCTACAGGGAAAGTTTTGGGAAAGCTAGAATTCAATGTTTGGAAAGGAAAGTTTTGCGGAGTGTTTTTTATTAAATAGTCTTCTCCAAGTGCTTTCCATCCTTCTTGTACTGCTGCTAGGTAAACAAAGGGTTTGATCGAGGATCCTGGTCTTGCGGGGATTGTGGTATTGTTTTCTGGTTTACTTATGTCTCTAATGTTGCCGACTGAAGCCAGAATTTCTCCGTTGTGTCCTAAGAAGATTCCTGCTGCTTGCATTCCTGGTTCTGCTTCAAGGCAGAGTTCTAGTTTTCCTGTTTCTGCATCTTTTCTTGCGCTGGTATAAACGATATCGTCTTTATGAAGGAGTTTTAAAAAACCTTCAAAGTCTTTTTCTGTTGGTTGTTTACTTGAGCTTCCTTGCGTGAAGTAAAAGTGAGAAGTTGCGGTCTGCTCCAAGCCTTTTTTGTGGATGACTGCTCTGAATTTTCCAAAATCGACAGTAACATCGCTACCTTTGATTGAAAAGATTCTTCCGTGTTGGAAGCTTCCTTCTTCAAGTTCTGTGATTCGATCTATAGTTGTTTGAAGGGGTTGAGTGTAACCTCCAACGCGTCTTTTTTCTTCGACTAAGCCGATTTGTATTGTTGTTTGACCTGCGCGGCTTTTGAGCTGGAGTCTAAGTTCGTCTTGAAGTTTTTTGTTAAGGGTAGTGTAGATTGCTGATCCTGGGGGGAGGGGGGTGGGGAGAACTCCGAGGTCTTGAAGTTTTTTGACTTCTTTTTCAACCATTCTTGCTACTGAAGATTGGTCGTAAGATTCTGTTCCATGTTTAAAGGGAATTTTGTAAGCTGGATCTTTTAGTTTTTCAGATGCGTCGTCAAGTTCTTTAAGGAATTTCTTTTCAGCTTGTTCATAGTTCTTTAGGATATGTTCTAAAATTGAGAGTCCTTCTTTGGAGAAGTTGCCTTCGGAGAGTTGTGTTTGTGCTTGTTCGTATTCATGTTGGGCGAGAGCGACTTCTTGTGCAAAGATTTTTTCCATTTTTGGAAGGTAATAGTGCATTCTGTCTTTGAGATTTTGCATGCGTTCATCTTTGATTTCCTGTTCTCTGTCTTCGCACAATTTCTGGATAAAGGAGTCTTGGCTTTCATATTTATTTTTATCAAATTCTTTATTTGCTTTTTCTTTTATTTTTTCAAGTTCTGATTTTTTATTTAGGTTTGTTTTCTTTGTCAGGTCTACTTTGAAAGGATCGAATTCGTCTGGTCCTTTGAGCATTGCTGCGATAGCGAGGGATTCTATAAGATCGAGATTTTCTTGTTTTTTTGAGAAGAAGTAATTTGCAGATTCTGCAATACCTATTTTTCCTCCAGCTTTGAAATCTCCTGTAACTTGCATGCTGTCTGCGTAGAGGGTAATAATTTCATTTGTAGCTGAGAAGGTGGGAGAGACCAAAAGTCGCTCTAAGAAATTGAGTTCTTCCGGGTTGGGTGTGCTGTACGCTATGATCATTCTTCTCGCGTCAATCCACTGATCGAATTTTGCGTTAATTTTTCCGGCGTATCTGGCAAGTGTTTTTATTTTTCCTGGCTTTTTATGTAGTTTTTCTTGTTCTTCTTCAGTGCCATTTAGGGCTTGATCTTTTTCGTCAAGATAGTGTTTAAGATCTAAGAGGTAGCCTTCTTTTCCTTCTGCAGTAACGCGTCCTCCGAAGATTTGTTTGGACGTTTGGACTAAGACTGTGCTTCCACCTTGCTCTTTTTTATAACGAACTAGGTTGTAGAATGCTCTGACTGTTCCTTTGTATTCGTTTCCAAAGAAATGATCTCTAAAGTCTTTGTCTTCTATAGATTCAATTGCAATAATTTCAAGTGGATTAATTTCTTCATATTCTTTAAATTGGAGTTTAGTTTTTTCTTTTGTATTTTCTAGAGCGTCAAGGATTTCTCCATTAGAGTAGTAGACTTTTATATCGCTCTGAAGTGTTTGTCTTGCAGAGTGCATTCTTTCTATGTCTGGGTTTAGGGCTGCTCCGATTAAGGGGATTGTAATTGGTAAGGTAGCTGCGGTTCCTCCGCCTAGGGTAGTCAGACCGAGCAGGGTTCCAGCAACCCATTTTTTCCAGCGTTTGTTAAAGAATTTTTGTTTAGGATTTATTTTGTTTCCAATCTGGTTTTTTCCGGCTTGTTTTTTGAGAAGTTTTTCTTGCTTTTTCTGTTCTTTTTCTGCTTTTTTTCGTGCTGCTTCTGCGCGCGCTTCTGCTAGGATGTTGGGTTCACTCATTTGGTTAGGGCCTGTTGGATATTAAATACTACTTGAAGGTAATAACATCTAGAAAGCTTTATAAAGATAGTTTTTTTCTTAATCAAAGCATGGAAAAGATAGAAGAGTCTTTAGAAGAATTAGATCAGTCTTTGGACGCTGTTAAAAGTCATTTCCTTTATTCTTCTGAGTTAAGTGATAGAATTATGGGTATGTTAAATGAAGAAGCGTTATTACATTCTGATAAATTAGAGCCGGATTGTGATCATAAAGAAACGTATGCTTCTCTCCAGCGAGGTTGGAGATATGGTGTTGACCAATATCGGCAAAAAGGAGAATTTGATTCTGAATTAATAAAAGATGTTGCTCATAAGGTTTGTCCAACCATCGTTTCGTATCGTGATTCTTCTGCAATGATTAATGGTGCTAAAAGTGTGCATATGATGTTGGATTCTGAAAAGATTAGAGATAAAATGGGAGATCTTTTGTATAGATTGAATCATTCTAATAATCATCCCGCTTTTAGTGCGGTGGAGTTTAATATGTATTATCTTTTTATTCATCCTTTTACAGATGGGAATGGGCGTTCTGGAAGACTTTTACAAAATCTTTATTTGTACGAAAATGGAATTCCTCCTGTAATTATTAAACATACTGAACGTTTAACGTATTTAAGACATATTGAGGATGCCATGATTGCTTTTAAGGAAAGGGGAGGATGGAAGGATATGTTTCACAATTCTTCTTTTGAGGAAGTGCGTTTTTTTGAGTATCTTGTGGATAAGATGAAGGATTCTACAGAAAGATTAAGTTCTAAGATTTCAGATCAGCATCGTTATGAAGTAATTGTCGATTTTGGAAAGTCTGAAAAAGGAGCTGTGTTTAGTTTAAAAAATAAATTAAGAAATTTCTTTAATCATTCAGGTATACCCTCTCTAGTGGAGTTGTATCCTGCTCAGAATAAGCTTATCGTTGTTAGTCCTGGAGATGAAGAAATATTAATTGGCTTTTTAGAAAAGCAAAGAAAAAAGAATGGTTTGAAAAATTACGAAATTAAAGAGAATGGTTCAGAGAGTAAGTCAAAATGAGTTTTTACTGATTCTCTGTTAATCCTTTTCTTTGTCTGATTTGTGCAATGAGTTTAGGTTGTAATTCTGAAGGTACTTTTTCAAAGACTTGGTCTAAAACAAAGAAGTTTCCGCGGCCTTCTGTAGCGCTGCGTAGTTCTGAAGAAAGTCCAAAGGTTTCAGCTACGGGTATTTTTGCTTTGACTGTCATATAGGTTGAACCTTCTTGGTTCATGTCCAGCATTTGTCCACGTTTGTTGCTCACGAGTTTGGAGATTGCGCCTAGGTGATCTACTAAAGCTTCGATTTGAAGGATCTGTAAAGGTTCAAAGAGTACTGCTCCTCCATCAATCATTGCTTCGCGTAGCGCTTCTCTAATTGCGGGGTAAACTTGTGCTGGTCCGCGGTGAATAGAATCCTCGTGTAATTTAACGTCGTGCATTTTAACAAGTAATTTGGTGCAAGGTTCTCTAGCCAAAGGTCCTGCGTCTATAACTTGGTCAAATCCGTCTAAGACTAGTTCGATGATTTCTCCAATGTGGACTACTCCTTTGGTGCTGTCTACGAATGCGTTTCCTTTGTAGAACGCTTTGTATTTGTTCGCTTCTTTTGTTTCAATACCTAGGCCCGTTAACTTTTCAATAATATTGTCGTTTCTTTTCTTTAACCGACCTTCAGGAATATCTCCTTTTTTGATGAGCTGATGCATTTCATCTGGCATTGGTTCTACTGTAAAATAGAATTTGTTATGTTTGTTTGGAGATTTTCCTTCTACTTCTCGTGAAGGTCTACTGATTGTTTCTCGATAGATAACTAAAGGTCTGCTTGCTTTGATTTGTACTCCTTTTTCTGTGATAATTCTATTCTCAACAATCTCTAAGTGTAGTTCTCCCATTCCGCTCATGAGACATTCTCCGGTTTCTTGATTGATCTTAATAATAATCGAAGGATCTTCTTTTGCTACCGCGTTAAGAACCTCTACTACTTTTGCTAGATCCTGTGCTTTGACTGGTTCTACTGCTTTAGTGATAACTGGTTCGAAAATGTGTTTGAGTTCTTCGAAGGGTTGTTCTGGTTCGAGAGTGATTGTTTCTCCTGCTTGTGCGCTGATTCCTGCGACAGCGAGAACGTTTCCGGCTACAACATTATCCATCTGCTGGGTTTTTACTCCGTTGTACATGAAAACTTGTTGTACCTTTTCATATTTTTTTGCACCGTTCAAATAAACTTGCATTCCGTTGACCATGGTTCCGGAGAATAAACGACCTGCTGAGATTTCTCTTCCAGATTTTGGATCTATCATGATTCTTGTTACAACAAAGGCGAGTTTTCCTTCTTTGTTTGCGCTTACTAAGTCTTTTCCTAGTTGACTTTCCTGATCTCCGCGCCAGATTTTAGGAATTCTGTATTTTTGTGCTTCTACTGGATTAGGTAAGTGTTTGATGACCATATCGAGGATTACTTCGTAGAGCGGTGCGTTTTTCCAGATCCATTCTTGTCTTGCTTCAGCGTCCATTTCAGAAAGTTTCATGATGTCTTTGAAGTTAACGCCTTTTTTCTGCATGTAAGGTAAGGATAATGCCCAGTTTTCTCGTGCGCTTCCAAAAGCGACGCTTCCGTCTTGGATGTTAACTTTCCATTTTTCGCTGAATTCTTTTTCTGCGATTTGTTCAATTAAGGTATTGAATTCTGTGATAATTTTGACAAAGCGTTGTTGCATCTGTTCTGGGGTGAAGTGCATCTCATCTATTAATCTGTCAACTTTGTTAATGAAAAGGACGGGTTTTACGCGTTCTCTTAGTGCTTGTTTTAAGACTGTTTCAGTTTGAGGCATGATTCCTTCTGATGCGCAAACTAAGACGACTGTTCCGTCAATCGCTCTCATTGCTCTTGTTACATTGCCTCCAAAGTCTACGTGACCGGGTGTATCGATTAAGTTGATTAAGAATTCTTGGTCTCCAAATTTGTGAATCATGGAAACGTTTGCTGCGTCTACAGTCATTAAACGTTCTTGTTCGTCTGCATGTAGCCAGGTGCTCATTCCTGCTTCTAAGTCTCCAGCGCTTTTCTCGCTCATAAGTCCTGCTGCTGCAAGGAGGTTGTCTGTGAACGCGGTTTTTCCGTGATGAATATGTGCTGAAGTGCAGATATTTCTAATATTAGAAGGTGTTCTCATTGCTTTTTCAAAGCGTGCTACAACGTCTTCTGCCATTCTAGCGCTTGAGATTAGAGGTTTATTTATAAAGGTTGCGAAAAGTTTCCGATTTTTTCTTAGCAGGGTTTATGAAGCGCCGAATAAACTAATTTTAGATGGAATCAAGTAAGAGCTTTGATGTTTTTATCCAGTTAATCTCTTTAGTTATTGGCGTTATCGCTCTTTATCCATTATTGGCCAGATTCTAAAATTTCAGTTGGATCCGCGGATTTTATTTATTGTTGTACTTCTAGTTTTGTTATTTTTGTTTTTTAAGTATCTAAAAAGGTAATGAAAATATTTTTATACTTATATTTCATTAAACTAATATGGCAAATGAAGAATCAGTTGAAAGTGTTTTGGAAGATGTTACTCTTATTTTGAATGAATTAAGAACTGAAAAGTTAAAGTCTTTAGAAAAAACAAAGCTTAGTCCTGCTCAAGAAAAAATTGTTGAAGATATTGAGAAGGATTTAGAAGCGTGTGTGACAAAATTAGGATTAATTTTACATACTACGGAATTATAACTTTTTTATTTTAAAATGATGGAAGAGAATATAATCTTTCAAAGAGAATAATCTTTTTATACTCATTTCTCAATTTTTAAGGATATGAGAAGTGTGGATTCTTTAAAAAAAATCTCTGCTTGGGAGGCTTTTTGGGATGAGCTTTCAAAAGAGGGTAATGCCGGTTCTAATTTTGATTATTGGAGTAAGCGTATTGGTGCTCTTTTAGATGAAAAATATTTTTTTAGTCGTATTGTTAGTTTTGAGAAGGAGCGTATTGAAGTTGAATTTGAAGCGGAAGAGCGTATGCTTGTAGATCCTTTCTTATTTCCAAATTCTTTTCATGATTATAGATTTCCAGACGGGATAAGGCCAGAGAAAATCGAGCTCAGAGATGGTCGACCTGAGGGGGCTATACTAAGCCAGCTTAAGGATCACTTTTTGCACATAAAAACTTCTTTCATTTATTCTTTAGCACCCGCGCGATTACAGAAAGAACGTAGTACCTCTTTAGAGAGTCATGGTACCAAGGGAAATGGAAGGGTTGGTTATGACCATAGTACTCTAAGAACATTATTAGAACTTGCTTACGATTCACTCTCGATGGATAAAGAGGTGAAGGTAGAGGTAAGAAATCCGAATCATTTCCTGCCTTGCCTTCTTACAAGTCCTGCTGATCGGGATGTTAGGGAAACAGTATTGGGGATTTATCAAACGTTAGGAACGGTTAATCTCTGTGAATTAAGTAAAGCCAGAAAGAAGATAATTACCAGTTTAGAAGGTGAAGTTTATGAAGGGGTTAGAAGTGATTTGGGAGCCGCTTGGGATAAAATGCGCAAACAAGCTTATGCAACTGCTTTGTCTAATAAGGATCCTAAATTCGCAAGCGCAAGGGAGCTTACAAATTATCTGCAGTAAAGAAGTTAGTCTTTCAAATAATTCTAAATCTCATCTTAAAGGTTCTTCCATAATTTTTTTAGAGAATAAAGTATCTAGTTTTATCTGCTTGAATCGGCTTGTCTTTCTACTTCTAGTTTTTTGCCTAGTGCTTGGCTTGTTTGATCCATTCTATATGCTTTAATTATTTCTTCTGCGAGTGATTGTTCTATTTTTTTCTTAGAGTCAAATGCTTTTGAGTAAGCGCCTTGTGTCATTTGTCTTAATCCGTAGTCTATTCTTCTTTGTGGTGCGCAGTCAACTGCTTGAGGGTATCTTGCTCCACCGTATTCGATAGTTGTGATTTCTTCTCGTGGCGCTGCGTTTTCTAAGGCTTTGACAAAGACTTTCACTGGATTTTCTTTGGTTTCTTTTTCTATGATTTCAAAGGCTTTGATAACGGTATTGTAAGCGTGAATTCCTTTCCCTGTGAGATGTCCGGAAGTGTATTTGTGTTTTTTTCCTTTGTGTCCTGTTACTTGAAATTTTCCAATTAAGCGTTCTACTACGTTGTATTTTGTTTTTCCAAATCTGAATTTTGCTTGTCTTCCTGAGCTTTTTGGAACGATAATCGGTTCGATGTTTAAGTATTTTTTTAGTCCCGGATCTTCTACAACGATTTGTTTTGTGCTCCATTTGTTGAAAAGAAGAAGTTCTGTCATTATCTTCTACCCTTCTCGATCTTTCCGCTTAAGAGTGCGTTAAGGCTCTGATCGTTGACTTTGATAACTTGCCATCTTACTCCGGGCATGTCTCCTTTAGCGCGTCCCATTTTTCCACCAATGCATTCGATAATAACTTCGTCATGTTCATTGATAAGTTTTTGTGCGCCGTCTCCGGGCATGAAAGCGGTGATTGGTTTTCCGTTTTTGATAAGTTGAATTTTTGCGCATTTTCTCATTGCTGAGTTTGGCTGTCTTGCTTCAAGTTGTACTTTTTCTAGAACGATTCCTTTAGCTTGTGAGCTTCCACCTAAAGGGTCTGCTTTTGTTTTAAGGTTTAAAGCTCTTTTAATGAACCATTTATTGTGCCAGCGAGAGAGCTTTCTCTTCATTTTTAGCCTTCTTCCAGCCATGAGTCCATTTGCTTTATTTCCCATTGGATTTTGGATTTCTACTTCCTTTTTAAATATTACTATTCTTCTAGGGGGTGGATCATAGGAATTAAAATATTCTAGTCTCATAAAATAAATCTTTAAGAAGAAGGGAAATGAGTAAGGTTTTATGGATATTAATGTAACCAAGAATTTACTTGCCTATTATGAAGCTGCAGATGAGTGTGGAATTTCTAGAGCAGACCTAGTTTCTCGTGCTTATACAAAAGGTGCGAATACGCCTAATTCTTTTTCGATTATTTTACAGAGCAATCCTAAACGGGGGGTTTGTTTAGAATGGACTTTTAACTATGGGCTTCCTTTTAATTATGGATCAGAGGATAAAGTAGAAAAAAACGCAATTGAAAAGGTGGGCCAAGGGGCAAGTATTCCGCTCGTTGGAGCAATGCTTTTAGATCCCTTATCTTGTTTCAATCCGGTGTTGGTTCCACAGTATCATCTTCGTTTTGGTGAGCCGATTAATAGCGGAGATCTTTCTTATAAATCTTATAATAAAACAAGAGCGTTAATTAGCATCGCTCCTAAAAGTAATATCGGGACGATTCAGAATCAGGATACTGATGAGTGTCGTAGGCTTCTAAAGGTGTATGCTGATTTAGCAGTAAGTCCTGAGCCTTTAATTAAAGAGATGGTAAGAATCTATAAGGATTTTTAAAGGAAAAAGCGATTCTTCTTACGATCTTGTATATGTGGGTCTAGAAGATTTAAAGAAAAATAAAAAGTGGGCGAGAAATGATCCTTATAATGGATTAAAAGTTGAGTTTAATGAACATTTATTTTAAATTACTTTTACTTCTTCAATGTCAAAATATTTTTTGACAAGTTCGTTGATCCAGGCTAGTCGTTCTCTGCTTCGTCCAAAAATACGTCCTTTGATTTGTGCGTCAGAACTCTCGATGTAGACGATTTTGCCGTCTTGTTTGATGTTATCTGGTCGTTCGGGGTAGATGACGTTTAGAATGAATTTATTTAGGTCTGAAGAGTGACCAATTATTCGAACTTGTTTTTTTAATAAGGATTCTATTTTTTTTAAGCCGCGTACTGCTTTTTGTACACTCCCTTCTTCGATAATAAAGATTAAATTTCCGTCTCGTAAAACGCAGTCTTTAACGTGTGCGCCTGTAACTTTTTCAAAAAGGTTAATCTGAGAAATGGTTTCAATGGTTAACTTCATCTTTATTCAAAGCCTAAGACGCTGATAGAAAACGGTTTTTTGCAGAGGACTCCAAGTTCAACGTTATTTTGTTCGAGTTCTATGATTTCAATTTCTGAGTTTTTTGCTTGTTTAAGTAAGGTTTCTTTTTCTTTGCAGTTTTTGGTTAAGTAGATTTTTTTAAGTTCTCCTCGTTGCGCTTTTTTGAGGTTGACTTCTGCTCCAAAGAAGGGAGTTCCTTTTTTGAGGTCTTGTTTAAGTTGTTCTGTCGAGTTCATTTTTTTCCTTTCATAACTAAGCCAGGTAATCCGGTTCCTAGTGGGATGGGTTGGTTGATGATAACGTTTTCTACGACGCTTGTAAGGTCGTCTCTTTCGCCAATTAAGCTTGCGTTGATAAGGTGTTTCATTGGTGTTTCGAAACTTGCTCGGGCTAAGACTGATTCTTTTTCTCCGGTGATTCCTGTTCTTGTGACTCCTTTGATTTGTCCGCTTCTTGTCATTACATCTGCTAAAAACATGATATGTCTAATGTCCACATCTAAGCCTTGGTCTTTGATGACTTTGAGTGCTTCGTTGATGATTGCTTTTCTTGCTGCTTCAATGCCTAGGACTTCTGCGATTTCAAAGATATCATTGCTCATGATATGTGCTTGGTCGATTTCATCCATTTCGAGCGCGCCTTCAATGTTTGAGCCTGCGGTATTGATAATGTATCCTGTTTCTTCTTTGATTGGAAGTACTTGGGTGACTCCTTTTAGGCCGGCGATATGGATTGTTTTTGCTTTTTCTTTGAGTTTGTAAAGTTCTGAAAGTTTGATTTGTTCATCCTTTGCTTTGAGGATAATTGCGTTATCTTTTTCTTTTACGTCTAGTGTTTTGAAGCTGTCTTTGAGCCGCGTTAAAACGTGTGCGGGTTTGATGTCTGCTTCTTTTATTTTTTTCTTGTCTAGTTCTATTTCAATGGTTGCTTTTGCAACATTAATTCCTATTTCTGAGGTGATGTCTCTAAGTTTAGTTTCTTGGATTTTCATTGAAACTTCTTTAACCATTTCTGCGGTTTTAGAGTATTTTGCTTTGAGTGGGATTTCCATTCTTGGTGTGCTTGGTTTCTTTCGAGCGTCAAAGATTTCGATAAGTCTTACAAGGCCGACTGTGACGTTCATCTCAGCTACTCCTGCGAAGTGGAAGGAGCTGATCGTCATTTGTGTTCCTGGTTCTCCGATGCTTTCTGCTGTGATGATTCCGATTGCTTCTCCAGGTGCGATTTTTGCGTCTTCGTGCATCTGGCTGATTCTTTTTGTAATTTCTTGTTTTTGTTTTTCTGTCGGTTTTACTTTCTTAAATTGTTCTTCTAGTTCTTCTTGTAAGTAGTCCGGGAGGTTCATTTTTCACCTGCTATTTCTTTTACTATTCTGGTAACATTAATTTTTCCGCCTTCTGTCTTTGAAACGTCAAGCCCGTCTTCTCCGTAGCTGTATTGTACTATGTTTTCATTTGCGTCTCTGACTGTTCCATCGTAAGCGACTTTGATGTCTTGTAAGGCGCTTGAAAGTCTTCTGTAGAGGTAACCTGATTTTGGTGTTCTTAATGCGGTGTCCATCAGGCTGTCTCTTCCGGTCATTGCGTTCATGAAGAATTCTTGTGGTGCAAGGCCTTCTTTGTAGCCCATTTTGATAAAGCCTTTTGCTTTTGGAGAAAGATCTCCTCGTGAGAATACGCTCAAAGTGCGTTCTTTGTATCCGTTTTCAATTCTTTTTCCTCTCATGGACTGTTGTCCTACGCATCCTGCCATCATTGCTAGGTTGAGTAGGTTTCCTCGTGCTCCTGAGTTTGCCATGATAATAGTAGGATTGTGTTCGTCTACGATTTCAGTGATAGTTTCTCCGACTTTGTTTCTTGCTTTATTCAAGGTATCTTGAATTTTGAGTTCTACTGTTCCTTCAATGGTTAATCCTGGGAGTGCTTCAAGTTCTTTGTTTTTGTATTGTTCAATAAGTTGTGCCACTCTTCGTTCAGTATTATAGATTATTTCTCGTACTTTTTCCGCGACGTCTGGAGCAAGATCTGTGTCTGCGATAGAGGTTGTGAATCCATTTCGAAGGAGTGCTTCAAGACCTAGTCTAAAGATCTTTCCAAGGAGATCAATTCCTATTTCTTGGCCGTATTGGGCGTAGAAGGCTCTTATGAGTTCTCCTTTTTCTTCTCCGATGGTTGCTTTGTCTAAATGTCCTTCTTCAAGCATTCCGTCTCGTACAATGAATGGTTTTTTAGATCTTGTATGTCCAACAAAGTTAAAGTCATCTGGTAAGAGCGCGCTAAATATTTCTTTTCCATTTACTGTTTTTTTGAATTTTTCAAAGCGTTCTGGTCTGTGGACTCCGATGGAGTGTAAGAGTTGGATTGCGTCTTCTTTTGAGAATTCCATTTCTTTCGTTAAGAGATAGTTTCCTGTGATCGCGTCTGTGCTGCAGCCAATAATATTAAGTCCGTTTTTTGGAGTGATGATTTGAGTTTGGACTTGCATGAGGATTTCTGCTTCTGCGCGTGCTTCTTCAGTTTGAGGGATATGTAAATTCATTTCGTCTCCGTCAAAGTCGGCTGCGTAAGGATTACATACTGAGGGGTTGAGTCTGAAAGATTTTCCTGCAAGGACTCTTACTCTGTGTGCCATAATGCTCATTCTGTGAAGGCTTGGTTGTCTGTTAAAGACCGCGATGTCTCCATCCATTAGGTGACGTTCTACAATGTAGCCTGGTTGGAGTTCTTCGAGAAGTTGTTCGTGAGTTTCTTCTGTGATTTTTTTCTTTTTTCCGTCAGGTCGTAGGACGTAGTTGCTTCCTGGATATTTGTCTGGTCCGTGTTCTACGAATTTTTTTAATCGTTTCATGTTCCATTCTGTAACGCGTTCTGGAATGGTGAGTTCCATAGCAATGCTTAAAGGAACTCCTACTTCGTTAAGTTCGAGTTTAGAATCTGGACTGATGACCGTTCTTGCAGCGAAGTTAACTCTTTTTCCTGCGAGGTTCTGTCTGAATCTTCCTTCTTTACTTTTGATTCTTTCTGTTAAAGTTTTAAGTGCTTGTCCTGATCTGTGTCTTGCGGGTGGGACTTGGCTTATTTCGTTATCAAAGTAAGTGGTTACATGGTATTGTAAGAGTTCCCAGAGGTCTTCTACGATGATTTCTGGTGCTCCTGCGTTGATATTTTCAAAGAGGCGTTGATTTATTCTCACGATGTCTCCTAGTTTGTGGGTTAAATCATCTTCGCTGCGTTCTCCTGTTTCAAGTGTGATTGAAGGTCTGATCGTGACTGGTGGAACAGGCATGATGGTAAGGACCATCCAGTCTGGTCGTGCGTATTTTGGATTAAGGCCGAGCTTTTCTACGTCTTCATCTGCGATGCGTAAGAGTCTTGTATGGACGTCTATAGGAGTAAGTTTTTTCTCGTCTTCAAGGAAGGTGCTTGGTTTTTCGAGTTTGATTGTGTGTTGTTTTGCTCCGCAGAAAACGCATTTTTTAACTGATTTTGTGACGGTTTTTGTTGTTGCTTCTTTTTTTGGTTCTTCTGTGAGTTGTGCGAGTGCTATGTCTTCTTCTAAAGCAGGTGCTACAGGCTCCTCTTCTTGGACTTCGATTTTTATTTTTTTATCAGTGAGAAGTTTTCCGCAGTCTCTGCAAGTGGATTTTAAGAATGTTAAGATAACGTCTGCGTATTTGATATGGATTAAAGGTCGTGCAAGATCCATATATCCGAAGTGACCCATACAGTCTTTTAAACTGCCCCCGCATGTTTTGCATCTGATTCCGGGGTCAATGACTCCGAGGCGAACGTCCATAAGGCCTCCGTCTACTGGGAATCCTTCTTTATCATAGAGTTCTGGTGTGACGATTTTAGCGCAAGCCATTT
Source organism: Candidatus Woesearchaeota archaeon (assembly GCA_964497265.1). Taxonomy (GTDB): domain Archaea; phylum Nanobdellota; class Nanobdellia; order SCGC-AAA011-G17; family GW2011-AR18; genus JAHFKM01. The sequence continues at coordinate 28,798 of CAZCCK010000015.1, forward strand.
TTTTGATAATCTCTGGCGAGAATAATCCGAAGACAAGTGCGTCTACTTTTTTGTATACGTAGTCTGCCATTGTTAGTATTTCCTTCCTAAGACGAGTCTTGGGTAGATGCAGAGCGCTTTGAGTTCGTCTATTAAGAGTTTGAATGCGTAAGACATTTCTACGTTGCTGATTTTGACGTTGCTGCCGCATTTGGGGCAGTATTCTCTATTTTTGAAGTTGTCATAGATAGCAAGCATTCCACATTCTTCGCAGATTGCGACGGTTGTCTTGTCTGAGTCAAATCTTTCTTTTAAGAGTAATGATGCTCCGTGTGCGACAAAGCAGTCTTTTTCCATTTCTCCTACTCTAAGACCTCCACCTTGGCTTCGTCCTTCGATTGGTTGTCTTGTGAGGAGTTGGATTTTTCCTGTTGCGCGTGCGTGAAGTTTGTTTGCGACCATGTGTTTGAGTTTTAAGTAGTACATATTTCCTGCGTAGATTCGTGCTTTGAATATTTGTCCTGTAAGTCCGTTATAGAATGCTTCTGTTCCTGTGTCGCGAAAGCCCACTTTTTTGAGCATTTTTCGTAAGTCTTTTTCTGAAGCTGCGTCAAAGGTTGTTCCATCAATATATTCTCCACTTAGTGCGCCTGCTTTTCCTGCGATTACTTCAATGAGGTGAGAGATGCTCATTCTTGAAGGAATACCGTGTGGTGAGAACAAGATGTCTGGAATGATTCCTGATGCTGAAAATGGCATGTCTTCAGGATTGACTAAGTAGCTGACAATTCCTTTTTGGGTGTGTCTTGATGCGAATTTATCTCCTACTTCGGGAATTCTTTGATTTCTAAGTCTGATTTGAACGAGTCTGTTTCCTTCTTCATTCTCTGTGAGTAAAGTCATATCTACGACACCATTTTCTCCGTGGTTTAAAGAGATGGAGCTTTCTCTTTTGACGTTTGCTGCGATGCTGAATTCTTCGAATTCTCCTAAGAATCTTGGTGGGCTTATTTTACCGATCAAAACATCTTCTTCTTTGACTTTCGCGCCAGTATAGACGATTCCGTCTTCTTCGAGTAATCTGTAATCTTTTTCTGATTTGTATCCTTTGACTTCTTTGTCTGGAATGGAGATTTCGTCTACAAGTCCTCCTTGGTATCTAAGTTCTTCTGCTGCGAATGGCTTGAAGTAAGTGGAACGCGCGAATCCTCTATCTACAGATCCTTTGTTAAGGATAAGTGCGTCTTCCATGTTGTATCCTTCATAGCTCATAACTGCGATAACAATGTTTTGTCCTGCAGGATGTTTTTTGAAGTCAATAACGTCATGCATGAAGCTTTGGGTGATTGGCATTTGAGGATAATGGAGAACGTTAACATCTGTGTTCATTCTTAAGAGGAAGTTTGCAGCATAGAGTCCAAGTGCTTGTTTCTGCATCTTGCTTCCTTTGATAAGTTTTGATCCTGGTCCGAAGTTTGCGTAAGGAACAAGGCTTGTGACAAGACCTAAGATTACGATTGGTCCGATTTCTTGATGAGTGTGTTCTTTCGTCAGATCTGCATCTTCTAGTGCGACATAGCAGTTTTCTTCTTCTGCTGCATCAACATATTCGATGATTCCTTCTTTGATGAGTTTTTCCCATTTGATTTCTCCGCTTTTAAGATCTTGAATATGTTTCTCTGTGAGTTTTGCTTTTCCCCCTTCTACAACGATCAAAGGTCTGCGTGCTCTTCCTCTGCTTGAATCAAGGGAGATTTCGTCAAAATCTTCGTCATAGTAGAAGTTGAGTTCTAGGGGAAGTGCGCCTCTTCTTCGCTCTGCTCTTAGCTGTTTGACAAAGTCTTTCGCGTTTTCTGCCGTTCCGATGAATTTTTCGTTTAAAAAGATGTCTGTCATTTTTTTATCCTATTGTTTTAAGGCCTATTCCTTCAAGTGATTTTTTGAGTTTTTCTTCAGCAAGTTCTCCTCGTGAGACGTTGCACATTAAAGCCATGTTTTTTCTAAGTCCAATAGATGTTCCTTCTGGAGTTTCGATCGGACAGAGTCTTCCCCAATGGGTTGGGTGTAATGCGCGTGCTTCAAAGTTTTCTTGAGTTGATGTTAAGAGTGAGTTTACTCTAAGTAGGTGGGAGTACGAGGAAAGGATATTTGTTCGATCTATGTTTTGACTGATACCTTTTCTTCCTCCTGTCCAAGATCCTGTTGCCAGAGCGCTTTTTATGTTTGAGCTTAAGAGTTCATCTCTGATAATGATTTTAATGGATTGGAATTTTCCTCTTTTTACTAGTCTTTGGAAGTTGTATAAAATGTCTTGAACAAGGCTTCTCATGTTGGTTCTCATAAGGTCTTCAAACATGTCTCCTGAAAGTTTGAGTCTTTTGTTCATGTAATGGTCTTTGTCTGACATTGGTTTTTCTTCTTCTGTGACGAGGAGGAATCTTTTGATGAGTTTGCATAGGTTGTATGCTTTTGCGATTCTGTCTTTTGGAGTGAGTCCTAGGTGGGGGAGTAAGTATTTGTCGAGTTGTTCTCGTGATTTTTCGAGTTTGATTTCTTTAGTTTGTGTAACGCCGATTTTTTTTGCTAGGTATTCTAAAGCGTCTTCTTCTGTTTTGAGTTCTGCCGCGTCGTAGAGGTTAATCAAGACTGAGTCGTAGATTTTTTCTTGTCCACAGATAAGTTTAGTGATTTCTTGGTCTCTGACAAGACCCAGTGCTTTGATGACTGAGATAATAGGTATTCTTCTAAAGCGAGTGAAGCTGAGGTAGAAAATTCCGTCTTTCATTTGTTCGATGATGTGGGGGATTCTATAGCTGCCCATTTCTGAGAAGACTCTTCCTACGTATTCGCTTGGTCCTGTTCCTTTGTGTTCTACAAAGAATTTATTTGAGGCGAGGTCTTCTACAGTGATCATAACTCTTTCATTTCCATTAATGACAAAGTATCCACCTGCATCATCAGGGTCTTCACCTTTTTTGATGAGTTCATCTCTTTTGAGTCCGTTTAAGTGGCAGTATTTTGATTTGAGCATGATTGGTAGTTTTCCGATCATGGTGGTGAAGCTTTCGCGTTGAACCTCGTCTACGTAGGCGCTTACTTCTAGGAATATTGGTGCTGAGTAGGTTAAGTTTCTTAGTCGTGCTTCGCTGGGGTAGACGTCTCTTTTGCTTCCGTCCGCTTCGATGATGCTTGGTTTTTCTATCCAGATTTTTTTGAGTTTGATAACAAAACTTTCAACTTCTTGTGGAATGATTGTGGGAATGATGTCTCCGATTTCGTCTGAGATTTTTTGTAAGCCTTTTTCTGTGAAATCGTTAAAGCTTGAGATATTTGCCTCTACAAAAGGGTATTCTCTAAAGTAGCTTGTGATGAGGTCTTTGTATCCTTTAACCATTAATTACCACCCTATAAAACGCGGTTTCTCCTGTAGTTGGACTTTTTCTGACGATTTTGATAACATCGCCGGGATTTGTTGGGATTTTGGAAAGTGCCGGGTCGCTTTGTTTGATTTGAGGGAGTTGTTGGATAGAGATATTATAGTGGTTGAGGACTACTTGTTTTTCGTCGTCCTTGAGTTTTGTGTGCTTTGGTACAAGGAGGTGTTCTGAAATGTCGAATTTAGCTTGTTCTTCCATTGTTGTAGTTAAGTGCGGGCCGGAAGGGATTTGAACCCTCGACCACCTGATGTCTTCTCAGCGTGAGTAAAAGTTTCACCAAACGGGCCAGTTGACCTGAATGTGTGATGAGTATGATGCTTCCCCACGCAATCTTTTTCTTTTTTTAC
>CAZCCK010000016.1:0-32176 GCA_964497265.1 Candidatus Woesearchaeota archaeon
CTTCAGAATATTCAACACTTCCATCCACAAGACCATCTTTGTAAGCTCGCGCTATTCTTTTTGGGGTAAGTAAACCTCTACCCTGGATAGCAACAACGACAGGTTCATCTTTTTTGTAAAATCTTCCTTTTTTATCAATACCAATATTCTCTTCAGTGAGAACCCTATACCAATTCTTCCAAAAAGGATGATCTTTTTCCGCTTTGGCTTTAGCAGCGACTAACTGAGGCATTGTAGCAACAATACCTTCTTCTCCTGCAAATACTAACGCTCTTTCTAAAGCGCGATCTATCCTTCGATCATAAAAAATAGTTCCCTTTAATATTTGTTCAGGAGTATACTGTGGTTTAACCATTCTAAAAAGAAAGGAAGAAAGTTTAAAAAGATAACGTTAAAAGAGTTAAGTTCGATACGCTTTACTTACGTTAGATGTCCAAAAGCTAGGTAAAGGATTTGCAATAAAGCCTTTATAAGTTTCTGAATAAATATAAGTTAAACCTAATTCTTCTTTAAACTCTTTAAAGTGTTTTTCTGCTTCTGTATAAATATCGTTTATTTTCTTCCTTTCAAAGTCCTTTTGTAATAAAGAAGATGGTTTTAGGATTAAATAGTCTGCTTGTCTAATGATATTCAGATCAATATTTGCAGAGTTATGAGTGATAATCCCGTTAGCAAGAATGAAGTTGTGAAATTTAGGAACTTCTATATCTGTCATTTCTATTTCTTCATCTGTGAACTCTATTTTTTTTATTTTGATAAGTTTAAAAGGATTTTTCATCGATTTTTCCATTCTCAAAGAGTAATAAAGTGAAAGGAATGCCTGCTTTTATAATTTGTGGTAAGTTTAAGAATTGGCCTAAAGTAAAATGTGCTCTTCTACGAGGATTAGTATAGATTTTTTTAACTTCGACAATACCATAAACATTATCTTTTTTGACCATAAAGTCATAAAGTTCCTGTTCTTCAAACTGAAGATTTTTTATAGGACATTGTTGGCAGAATTTTCTTAAATCTGGAGGGAAAGGAAAAGTAGGGTCCTTAAGAATTTCTGTAAAAGGTTTATCAAGTTTTCGTTGACAAAGGAATAAACATTTTTTAACTTCATAACCTTTATTTTGGAAATAGGTTTTAGCAAGTTTTTCTTCATTATTGCTTGGTTCAGAGTAGTAAAATTGGAGCATTTTAGTTTTAAAACCCATTTCATGAAGATATTGTTTGACAGTGAGTGGAGCTAGTTCAGTAATTTTAGATATTTCGTTAATACTTTCACCATTCATCCAAAGTTTTCTAATGAGATCTTTTTTACCTTTAGAGACAAGACCTCGATTTGTTTGCCAGTTTTTATAATTTTGACGATAGTCTAATTCTAATTTTAAGAGGATTTTACGTAAGGTAGAAATGTGGAGAGAATATCCTTTTTGAAGTAAAGCCATATGAATTTGAGGCGTTATCTTTCCTTGACTAAAAAGGGACTTTATAAAATCAACAGGAAGTTTGTTAGAATAGGTTCTGTTTATTGCTTTATTTCGATTAATTTTTCTTATTCTCAGAAAATCAGAGCCTACTCCTCCAATAAGGGTTTTTCTTACAAGTTCCCGATAATAACCAGAAGAAGAGTTGAATATTTTCTTAGTTATTCCCTGAATGGTTTCTCCGTTTCTAAAAGAGCCTACAATTTCTTCAGAAGGAAGACATTTGAGACAAAAGTTTATTTTATTGTTGTGAGCTAATTTTTTGTGACAAAAGTTACAGTTTTTCTTTTGAGGATACATCTATCATATAATCCTCTGAGATTTTTAAATCTTTAGTCTTTTTTTCCGTGATTTTTCCGGAATTAGAAACAAACCATTTATGATCTTCAGAACATTTCAAGATTCTTCCATCTTCTAAATGAATTTTCACTAGCTTTTTCTTAATTGTGGGGAGTTTTTTAAAAGGAGTTGAAACAATTTCATTGTTATTAAAATCATAAACATGGATAAGTCCTTTCTCTTGAAGTTCGGCAAGGGTTTTAATACCTTCAGGAGTAGATACTTTTTCTGTGAGAGGAAGACAATTCTGAGTAATAAAAAGTAAAGAAAGATCTTTATGCCTTGCAATTAAAAGTAAATTAGAAAGCAATTTGTTAATGTTACTCATTGAATCTCGGGAAGAAAATGTTATTCCGCTTTCGTCTAAGAGTACTGCGCCGCCGTTTTTTACATCGTCAATTGAATCAATATTGTGTAGCCAAGAGGGTAGATCTTCTGTTTTAAAACCCATGGTGTAGACTGTTCTTCCTGTTTTTGCATGGATATTTTCTAAAAGTTTAAGTCCGATTGCGCTTTTTGCTGTTCCGCGTGCACCTAAGATAATTCCGATAGTGCTTTCATTTCCTAAGAGTTTATTTTCTAAATCGAGAAAGTTTCCTTTTAAATCTTTTAGAAGTTTAAAGGATTCGTAATTTGCAGGTACGTGTCGTTTTCCTTGTTCTGCGGGTTTATTTTCTTCTTGTTGGTTTGTTTGAATTGGTTCTTTATTTTCAGTTTTAGAAGGTTTTTTAGTAAAAGCCTTTTTAATTTCTAAGAATAAAAAAGTAAGAATACCCCAGATTCCTAAGACCAAATTTTTGATAAGCCAGTAGATTCCTTTAAATAAATAAACAATTGCTAAAGCTAAATAGTTTTTATGTTTCTTTTTACTCATAAAAAAGGTAAAGAAGATTTTTATTTAAAGTTATCTTAAGCGTTCTTTAAAGCTTCAAGTGCAGATTCATATGCTTCTGCTTCACGTACGTAGAGGTCTGCCTTTTCAGAGTCTCCTTTTCGGAAGAGATCTTCTTGTAGTTTCATAGCTAGATCAAAACCTTTTTTATAGAATCGTTGGAGTGTTGGTTGAACAAGGATAGGTTTTTCCTCTGTAGAAGTTGCGCCATAGAGTTTGATTCCTTGAAGATAGGCGCGTGCCTTTCCAAGGTCTTTGTTTTCGAAAGCGTTTTCTACAGCATGAATAGCAGATTCTAAACCGTTCCTTAGGACATAGATGTGTGCGGCGTGTGTTCGGACAGTATTGATGATTTTAGGGGTAAATGCGTTAGTGCTCGTTAATTCGTCAGAAGATTGGACGTATGCTTCGACAGTTTTAAGGAAAGATTCGGTCATGTCTACCTCTCCGTTTGTTGCAGCAGTACGAGCATAGAGAAAGATTTCGCGAACGTCGGGATAGCGATCAAGAATGCGTTTAAGATTTGGATTTCTTTCTAATGCAGCTTCTGTTTTTTCGGCGATATCGAGGTAAAGTTTTAAAAAATTAAAGGGGACTTCCTGAGTTTTATCTGGATCAATTTTAGGAAGGTCAACAACGGATTGTGAGAAATCTTCAGGGTTTAAAGGGCGAGAAGCTTCTGTTTCAGAGTCTTTGACTCCAGCAAGGAGATATTCGATTCCGTAAGTAGGTGGATCCATAGAGAAAGGAGAGAGACTAAGCTTTTAAAGCTTACGGTTTTAACTACTAGAAAGGAGTGATTATTATAAAATCTTAGGTAGATCTCTACTAAGCGCCAAAGCATTCTCAATAAGCCTTTTTGGAATATCGCTTGAAAGATTACCTTGTGAGGAAAGATAGGTAGCGTATTGAGCCGCGATTTCCGCATAATGAGAAAGTGTTTGAGCAGGTAAAGTGGTCTGACTGTCAGTAAGAAGACTAGAAAGTCTTTCATAGCCGTCTAAGTAAAGTCGATCTACTCTTTCTTTAAAACTCTCAGATTCAATTTGCTGTAAAACATCATAAGCTTCTGCAAATTTGTGTTCAGAGATAAAATGTTTAGCTTGAGAGAAAAAGCCTTCATATTTTTTGAATTCGCAAACTTCAACAGCTTTATCATAAATAGCATATAAAAGAGAATCTGAAATTATCCCTTTAAAGGTGGGATTCACTTCTAAAGCACCATAAACTAAAGAAAGATTTTTCTGAGTTTTTAGACAATCTCCCTCTCGCGAAGCGCGAATGGCATGAGCTAAAGGTTCAGATAGTTCTGGAGAAGCCAAACTGTCCAATCTTTGATAAACAGTCTGCATCTGCGTATCTAGCGCGCGATCAAGGTAAATTTCAGGTGGTGCTTCAGAGATAACATCTACAAGAGGAATTATTGAAGATTCTGTTGGCTCGTCCGAAAAATCTGGAAGATCCGCCGGATTTGGATGGGGAATAGGAAGGTCCATAACGAGATCTTCTAACGGTGTTGTCATAAGAAAGCGATAAGTAAAATCCTTTTAAAGATTTCCATCATAGACAAAAATAGAGTTCTCAAAAGATAAATGCTTAAAAATCTAAAAAATAAAAGAAAAAAATGCCAATTTCTGTACCAACCAAACAGATCCCAGATGAGAGAATTTTAAGAAATTTTTACAATTTAATGTACCGCGAAGCTCAAAAGCAAGGATTTAATGCTTCGGTTTTTCCAGTGATCGGAGATGTTGATCTTAATGATATGATGGGCCAGATGCGTAAAGTAAGTCCGAGTGGGCTTTGGTATTATCAAAAGGCTTTCGATTTTGGAAATGGAAGCTTACCTGAAAAAGTAAGAACTGTAAGAAAAGGATTAGATTCAAGGGTTATTGATTCTTGGCAGTCGTGGTTAGATGAAATTGCTTTAGATAGGACACAGAGAAGAATTCATGCAAGAGCTTTAGATGAAATCACAAAACGTTATCCAAGTAATAAAGACTTATGGTTAAAATACGATGAGATTGCAAGAAAGATAGACCGAACAAAAGAAGACAAAAGGGAAATGGAGCGAATCCAAGGAAGATTAAGAAGAGAAGCGTATATCCAGGTAAGAGAAGAATTAATGCCCAAGTTGTTTTTAGAAAATAAAGCGAAAGTATACAAAGACTATAAGTTACCGACCGGAGAGTCTTTTCAAGAGGCGTTGGATAGATCTTCTACAGATGAAAGGATTTACAGAACGTTAGTTGAGCTTAATGCAGGTTTCAGATTGAGAAACTAAGCCACTACCCGGATTTGAACGGCCAATCGCAAGTTTCCAAGGATCTAATCAATTTTTAAAGAAAGCTCGCTCAAAAAGGAGAGTTTTATTTATTATAAGTTTCTCTTAGGCTTTTAGCTATTGAAGGGTTTTTGAAGAGAACAAATTTAATTTCAGCTTGTTCGTGAGCTAATTTTGTTATTTCTTTTAGACTTATATCTTGTAAGTTTTTTGATTTTTCAAATAAGATCTTTATCTTTTGTGCAAGTTTTTCAGGGTAACGGACTTGGATGACGGTGTCTCCTAAAATATTGAGATCTACTAACGGGCCTTCAGCTTTTTTTGAAAGAATTTTTATTCCTACCTCTAGCTCTTTATAGATTCCCGCAGCCCACCGACTTAAAGGGGTGTTACTGGCGAGAATAATTGTGCTTTTAATTCTTTTAGTTTTGAAATAATCAAAAATTTTGGTTTCTTGTCCTAAGTTGATTAACAACCACCAGGGGTAATAACAATAAGAAAAGAATTCTTTATTTTCTTTTTCGTGGTCTATCCAATAGGATTGAACATCCCCCCAGAAAAAGTCCAAGTCTAACAGATTAGTAAAAGTGTAGATTGCATAATCTTCCTTAGCCATCTCTACATTAAATAACTTCAAAGGCACTTTAGTTTCATAAGTTGTTAAAAGTTTATCAAAAAAGGATTTGGTTTGCAAGACCCATTGTTTATTAATCCTATAGGTTTTCGCTTCTTTTTCTAAAATTTTTTGTCTTTCTAGGCCATTAACTGCCTTTCTTACAGCCTGATAGGTTACACTAAGGACATACTCTTTACGAATTTTATTTACTAATTCAATGATTGAAAGTGGCTGTTCTCTAGAGAGAAGAGTAACAACTAAATCTTTTACATTTTTACTTTCTTCATTCAGTTGAGGAATGCTTAATTCAATCATATTAATTAACTTCTCCTTAAATTATTTAAACTTTTTGGTACAAAAAAAAGTGTAGCTTATTTTAATATATTTTTAATGTTACCCCTAAATAAGTATAAAAATACGGATGGAATAAAAATGATAAGTGACGCTAATGAATATATGGGAAGTAAAATCAAAGAACTTGCAGAGAGAAGACCTGATCTTTGCGATAAGTCTGGAAGAGGGTTTTGGCCAGTGCCCGCTTCTTTTCCAAGCTTATTAAGCCACGCTCAGAATCAACTTCAATCAAAGATCCAAGAGTTCTATTTAAAAGGGGAAGTGGAAAAAGCAGATACTCTTGCTAGTGTAAGAATGGATCTTCAAAAATTGGTTCATGAAGGAGATTTGGGAGAAAATCATACTAGATTATTCTTGAATGATCATTCCGGAATACAATTTTTATCTGAAGGAGTTCATAGAAAACTACCTTTTTACAATTTTTGTGAAACAGTGTTAGATATTGAAGATCCGATTATGTTGATGGGAATTATTTCTCGGAATGAAGAAGGATCTCTAGGGGAAGCACATGCTCTTGCAGCAACAGGACTCGTTAATTATGGTCCTTTCGCAACAACTCATCTACGCGAAGAAGTAGAACATGGGAGGCTTTCTGAACGTATCCGAAAAACGCTCTCTTCTCATTCCGATTTTCACGAAAATTTCGTCACAGGAATTAGAGTACATGATCAAATATATCATTCAATTCTTGGAGAGCTAGCACCCTACCAACCATTTATGAGTGAAAGTGAACAAAAACGCCTAAGAGTTTGGGATGAAAATGTATATTATACTCTTAAAAAAATAGATTTATCTCAAGAAGTTGAGCGGGTCGGAAGGAAATTAAGAACAATTCCCGGAGTTCATGCAGGATCTTGGACGGATACAGGTCTTTTAGGGAAAGCAATCGAAGATACAGTTACTGCTGAAGAGTCCGTTCTAGATTTAGGAACAGGAACCGGAATTCAAGGGATAATTGCAGCCAAGAAAGCAAAATTCGTTACATCCATCGATTTTAATCCTAAAGCGCTTGAATGCGCACGAGAGAATATCAAAGCGCATGGATTAGCTGGAAAAATAGAATTGCTTTACAGCGATGGATTTTCTAATCTTTCAGGAAGAGTCTACGATACTATTGCAATTAATATTCCTTTTAGATGGTTCAAACCAAAAGATATTTTAGATGCCGCAAGCAACGACGAAAATTATGTATTCCTTAACCGTTTTTTCAAAGAAGCGAAAGATCATTTAAGTGAAAAAGGAAAAATCCTTTTCGTTTTCGCAAACACTACGGATACAAATTATATGCTCCACTTAAGTAGAGCCTACGGATATGCGAAAAAAGTTATCAAAGAAGAACGACCGGACGACTGGAGAGTCTACAAGGTCTATGAATTCAAAAAGGATAAATAAGGACTAAAAATGACTGAAGAAAAAATATACTTTGATATCACAAAACACTACTTAGACAAAGGACTTAGACTTGAGGAGATGTTTGAGATTCAAAAGATAAGTCAAAATTACAGTGAATTTTCTCGATTTGCAGAACGAAGAGTTTTAGGAGAACCTCTTGCTTATATCCTTGGAAAAACGACGTTTTATGGAAGGGAATTCAAAATAGACAAAAGAGTGTACGTACCAAATAAAGAAACAGAAAAACTAGTAGGGGCAGTTCTTCAAGAAATAAATCGACCTTGGGTGCGCCTATTAGAAGTAGGAACTGGTTGCGGAAGTATTGCAATAACTGTTAAAAAAGAAAGACCGCTAACCCAGGTGTATGCTGTAGATATTGCGTCAGACGCGCTCGAATTAGCCAAAGAAAACGATAAATTTAATTCAGCAGGAGTCAATAAGTTTATTGAAAGTAGATATGTGGAAAATGTAGATCAAAATTTCTATCCTGAGATTATTGTTGCAGATTTACCCTACGGAGACGAATCGGTTATCCTTCATGAAGGGGGAATTCGCGAACTAAGTTTCATGCCCCCTCTTTCTCTTTTCCATCCAAAGGGGAGACTAGCTGCTCAAGAAGAACTTATAGAATCAATAAGAGCCAAGAAGTGGAATCCTAAGGTTTTCATCGAAACGGGAAGAATACCTTCAGATGAGGTCGATGATTTTTTCAAAAAGATTAAGCCAAAAAAAGCAGAATATATCCCAATGGAAGATTACTCAATTGCTTGGATGCAGATCTAATTTACAAAATATAAATAAAAGCCACTACAGGGATTTGAACCCCGAACCTTTGCTTTACGAAAGCAATGCTCTACCGTTGAGCTATAGTGGCATGTTAAAAGAGTTTTAAGAATTGTTTTTAATTGTTTTCTTTTGACAGTTAGTGCAAATAGGAGTAAGTTTCTTTCCATTTCGTAAGTAAGTGCCTCGGATTTTTCCTAGGAAAGTTGTTTCTATTTTATCTCCGCAAGTAGCACATTTTTCTGCCATTGAAAAGAAAGAAGAATTCGTTCTTTATTAGGGTTTCTTTTAAAGTTTTTTATATCCATAATATCCAAGTTCTAGATGATAACCTTGTTTTTTCCAGAATTGTTGAGAAGTTTTATTTTTAGGCCTTACAAAGGTTCTTATGCCACTACAATGTGCTTTCTTAAATTCTTTGTAAATAGATGAGAGTAATTTTTTCCCTAGTCCCTTTCCTCGTTGAGAGCTTAAGATGAAAAGGTTATGTAAAACTCCAGAATTTCCATAAGCAGAAGTTCTTATTTCCCAATTGGCTACACCAACCAACTTGTCTTCTTCTTCAATTACGGTAAATTGAACATCGTGTTTAAAGAGGTCTGAAGTAATTTTCTTAAGTTTTTTTAGAGAATCTGGTTTTTGAGATTTATCTAATTTATATTCTAGTTGTTGGTACTGATCGAGCAAATAAACAATCGCATCTAAATCTTTTAAAATGGCTTTTCTAATTTTCATTTAAAGATTTTAGAAATAAAGACTTTATTATCCTTTTGGAATGTACATTCCAGAGTCAATATCGTATTCAAAAGGCATCAAAGTAAAAGTTCCATCCTCTAATCTTATTCTTTTTTCTTTGACTAAAAAATCCAGTATTTGATTAAGTTCTTCTACGTTTTTGAATCTTTTTTCTAAGAGTTCTAGAGTCATGCCGCCTTTATCTTTTATCTCATTATAAACTTTTTTTGTTTCTTGTTTTCCAGGGATTTTAAAACAGTCTTCGCAAGCAACAGTGTAAACGATTTTTGGGTCTTTAGATAAATCTTTTTTCTCAACTAAGATAGTTGGATGGTAATAAGGCGCAAAACGATATTTCCCTCGGACAATTTCTAATTCTCGTTTAAAATCAACAAGGTGAGGATCATCGACGTCTTCTACGCGTAAGAGTCTTGCAGTATATCTAGCAGGATTAGAACAGTGAACGCCGTTTTTAAGGATTTGGCAGTAAGGATAATGGGTGGTAACTTGGTCTGCCATGATTTTAAGAATACCCATTGCTCCGAAAGGTTCTCCACGAAAGTCTAAGTCAAGTCCTTCTACGATGACAACACGAGATTCTTTGCGAAGAGTTTGAATAACAGGGATGATTTTGTGCTTGTAAAAGTTTGCTTCGCTGATAATGATAACGTCTTGGAATTTTTCAGCATCTTTTTTGTAGATGATTTCAAGGATTGATTCCGGGTAGGTTGCGTCTGCTGTTTCTGCTGGAAAAGTAGAGCCGCTTTCAGAGACAATTCGGTCATGTCCATCTCGAGAATTGATGTTGTTGGTAATAACAGTTAATCCATATTTACTATGTTTGCTTATTTTTATTGCGTATTCTATTGCTTTGTCTGTTTTTCCTCCTTTCATGCATCCTGTTTCTAAGATGAGTTTTTTCCTATTTCTTTCAACATCGATACTCATGGTTTTACGAATTGAAGATTGTTTTTAAATATTGTTTTACGCAAGAATATAGAGATTGGGCAAGATAAATAGTTTTAAAGAGAAATAATAAAAAAAGGTAATGAGTAAATTAGTGAAGACAAGCTATTTTGTTTCTCCAGAGTATACTGCTCGTTTCGATCTAGGAAATATTTATTTTGATCAGCAAGATTTAGAGCCAGCCAAGACTATCCAAGAAGCGCTAATAAATCATAGAGAGCATCCTCCGCTTACAACGGAGTTTGTAGGAAAGTTTATGGGAGAAAATGGTGTATTTTGCGAGGCGATAGGAATGCATGTTGGGAATAATTATCAAAGGTATCGGTTTGTAGTTCGAATTCAAAGTCAACCTGCGAATAGGGGGCTTCCTTCAGAATTAAGCGATTTGTTAAGAGAAAATAAGTTTGAAGAAAGAGCCGGGGAAGATTATTTTGTAGATTCTGCGCGGCGAAGATTACGCTAATGCTTGTTTTGCTTCTTCTTTAGTTAAGTATTTAGATTCTCCAATCTTTAAGGTACCTAAGTGAATTTTCCCAATACGAATGCGGGTAAGTTCTAAAACTTTATTTCCACTAGCTTTGAGCATTTTTCGTATTTGTCTTTTTTTACCTTCTTTGATGATTATGCGAATAGTTTTAGGATTTATTTGAGTAATAAGAGCGGGTTTTGTTAAATAAAGTTCGTTATAAAGTCTAATGTTAATTCCTTGTTCCAATTTACGAATAGTCAAAGAGTCAATTTCTTTTTCTAAGGTAGCAACATATTCTTTTTCTACGTGGTGTTCTGGAGATAAAACACGATATGCAAAATCTCCATCGTTGGTAAAGAGTAAAAGTCCTTGAGTATATTTATCTAGACGACCGATCGGAAACAGTTTTTTATCATCAATAAGATCCAGAACGCTTTGAGAAACCCCTTTCTGACAGGTATAACCATTAGGTTTATTTAAAATTAAATATTTCTTCTCAGATTGAAATTTAACGTTTTCTCCATTAACTTTTAAAGAGGAAGGATCGTTGACAAAGTAGTGTTCACTAGAGACCACTTTTCCATCTACAGTTACTTTAGCCTGTTCTAAGAGTTTTCTTACTTCGCTTCTTTTCCATTTGCCAGTTTGCATAAGGAACTGTAAAACGCGTTTTGCCATTGAGAAAAGAGTGAAAGTTAGATTTTTATAAGTTGGGGTTTTGCTAAAGAAATGAAGGTTCTTATTGTTGATGACCATAAGCAAGTAGGTTCTATATTACAAAGAGAGTTTTGCAGAGTGGGCTATGAAGCAGAGTGGAAAATAAGTGGGGAAGAAGTTTTAGGTATGGATTTAAGAGGAATTGATTTAGTTTTAGTAGATTGGATTATGTGTGAAACTGATGGCATGACTCTGGCATATGGATTAAGAGAAAAGGGATATGAAGGAGAGATTGTGCTTATGAGTAATTATGATCTTACTCCCTTAGAAAAAAGAGCGAAACAAATAGGGGCGTATTGTTTAAAAAAAGATATTGGTTTGTTAGAGATGATTCTAAATGTTGATTCTATTCTTAAAGGAAAAGGCCCTTACCAAGTAGATTCTTAAAATAAATATAAAACATATACTTTATATAGAAGGGGGTATTATGCTAAGGTATGAAAGACAGTTCTAGTTTAGACATTCTTGTAGTGGAAGACGAACCCCAAATCCAGACGTTAGTGAAACGTCTTCTCAGAGAGAATCAGATCACTGCTTTTGAGAATCCTCAGCAAGCGTTAGAAAGCGGAAAAGTCAGATACAGAGATTTAATTATTACAGATTATCATATGCCTGGCATGAACGGATCTGATTTTGTAAGAAGAATAAGAGCTCAAGGACTAACTATCCCTATTATTGGAATAAGTGGAGAGAATCAAGGAGAAAGTTTTAAAGACGCTGGAGCGAATTATTTTATAAAGAAAGACGGTTCATTCACAACAGAACTTCCAAGGGCAGTAAGAACATACCATCTTGGTCTGCTTGCACGTGAGATTAGAAAAGGATATTTTTAAGAACTTCTAAAAGGTGGTTTTGTCATGCCTAGAATAGCTGTTGTTGATAGAAATAAATGTAATCCTGTTGCATGTGGGAACTATCTCTGTATTCGAGTGTGCCCGGTAAATAAGATGGGGCAAGAATGTATTGTTGAAGGAGAATATAAGAAAGCTAAGATTATTGACGAATTATGTAACGGCTGCGGTATTTGTCCTAAGAAGTGTCCCTTTGATGCAATTCAGATTATTAACTTACCTGAAAAATTGACAGATCATCCTATTCACAGATACGGTCAGAATATGTTTGAATTGTTCTCGCTACCGATGGTAAAACCAAATACTGTTGTAGGTGTGATTGGAAGAAATGGTATTGGAAAGTCTACTGCTTTGCAAATCTTATGTGGTCAGGTTGAACCCAATCTTGGTAATTTTAAAAATGCTCCTGCTCCCCAAGAGGTTGTGCTAAATTATTCTACGCAATGGTTCGGTTTATACTTAAAGAAGTTATTATTAAAAGAGATTAAGATAAGTTACAAGCCCCAAAGAGTTGAATTTTTAGCAGAGGTCTATAAAGGCCAACAGGTAAAAGAATTATTAAAGAAAGTTGATGAGAAAGGAATTGTAAATGAGTTAATTAAAGAACTAGATTTAGATCATTTACAAGAAAGAAAGATAGAGGAGCTTTCAGGTGGAGAGTTGCAAAGATTAGCTATTGTTGCTGCTGCTTCGAAGAAAGCAGATGTGTATTATTTTGATGAGCCGAGTTCTTTTTGCGATATTACCCATAGAATTAAAGTTGCAAAACTAATTAGAAGGATAGCGCAAGGTGTTTCAGTAATTGTGATCGAACATGATCTAGCCACATTAGATTATATTTCTGATGAGATCCAGATTGTCTTTGGCGAGCCTGGTGCGTACGGTATTTTTTCTCAGTCAAAGTCAGTAAGAAGAGGTATCAATGAATATTTAGACGGATATTTGCCAGATGACAATATGCGTTTCAGAGAGTATGCGATTAAATTTAATATAGCTCCAGAAGAAAAGGTAGTTTCGCATCAAGTAGCGATAGAATATCCAGAATTAAAAAAAGATTTTGGTCCGTTTAAGTTAGAGGTAGCTGCCGGAAAGATTCATCGTGGAGAAGTGTTGACCGTAATGGGTTCGAATGGTCTTGGAAAATCTACTTTTTTAAAAATGCTCGCAGGATTATTAAAGCCAGATAACGTAGAAATTGAAAAAATTGCTTTAGCGTTTAAACCCCAATATTTAGAGAACAAGATTGAAGGAACTGTTGGAGATTATTTAAGAAAGGTTGCTGGTCCAGAATTTTCTTCTGGCTGGTATAAAACAAATATTTTAGAAAAATTAAATATTAGAAAAATCTTAAATAATGAGATAAAGCATTTATCTGGTGGAGAGTTGCAAAAGATGCATATTGCCGCGACATTATCTGAGCAAGAAGTTCAGCTCATTGCGATGGATGAGCCTTCTGCTTTTATTGATGTTGAAGATAGGTTGAAAGTGGCTGAAGTGATTAGAGAGTTTGTTTCTAAAAAAGAGATTTGCGCGATTGTTGTCGATCATGATATTCAGTTTATTGATTATTTGAGTGATTCCATGTTAGTGTTTGAAGGTCAGCCGGGAAAAGAAGGCTTCGTGCATGCTCCGTTAAGTAAAAGAGAGGGAATGAATAAAGTGTTAAAGAATCTTGATATTACATATAGAAGAGATAAGGAAAGTTCTAGACCAAGGATTAATAAGCCAGGTTCTCAGCTAGATCAAGAGCAGAGAAGTAAAGGCGAGTATTACTATATTTAATTCTCTATATTTTAGTGCGAGAATGTTTATAAGAAAACTTTAGAGAGAGTAAATTAATGATAGTGCCTTTAGAGGAGATTATTGGAAGGAGTAGAGGGGGAGTAGTAGTTTCTCAGCAGTATAGAGAGTTAGCAAGACAAGGACTGATTACTTCTGAAGAACCTATTCCTGAGAAGAGCTTTCAGCCGGGAAGTATGGAACTGAGAGTCAGCGACAAGGCCCATAAGCTAAGCGCAATCAGTAAACCGAAAGAAGGAGAAAAAGTATGGCCTTTGTTAAAGGATAAAAAACAATATTCCCTCGATTTAAATGGTGATCAACCCTTGCAAGTGGGTAATGTATACGCAATTCCCCTCCTAGAAGTGTTAGATTCTCCAAAAGAGGATATTAAAGTTAAAGGTTCTTATGTTAAAGAGATAAAAAACGGAGAGCCCGTCTTCGAAGAGAGAGAAATTACCATTCCTAAAGCTCTAAGGGGAAAGATTAATCCAAAGAGTACAATTGGAAGAACCGATATTTTTGTAAATATTATAGCAGATGGATGTGGTAGTTTTGATACGATTCCTCAAAATTATCGCGGAATGTTGTATGCGATAGTCGTACCTCTTTCCTTTGATGTCTTTTTAAGGCCTGGAACGCCAATTGCTCAGCTGCGTTATTTTATTGGAGATCCAACATTAAGCGACGAAGAATTAAGAAAGGTGCACCAAGTTGATCCATTAGCCTATGAAGGTTTAGAAGAACCTAAGGTTATAGAAAATCCTTTGATTGAAGAAGGATTGGTAATGCATGCGAGTATGGATAATGGGGAGTACCCTACTGCTTATACCCCTACCAGAGGACGCCGCCCTCCCGCAGTAGATCTTGAGAAAGGATATAACAAGGAGCTCTTCTTTGATGTAATCGCCAGACAAACTGGACAAGATTTATTTGTAAAAGAACATTGTTTTTACTTAACTTCAGATAAAGAGAGGATTAGGATTCGCAATGATCTCGTAGCTGAGATTACAGCGTATGATCCGAGGCTGGGAGAGTTGAGGAATCATTGCGCAGGATTTCTAGATCCAAGCAACGGTTACGGAAGAAAAGGAGATCAAAAAGGGTTTCACACGACTCAGGAAATAAGATCTAACCTTCCTTATTTGATGAGAGATAGAGAAAAGATTGCGAGAGTGAAATTCGAGCGTTGTCTAGAAACACCAGACAAGTTATATGGAGAGTCAAAGAATAATTATATGAATCAAGTTGGCGGTCCTCGTTTGCCTAAGTGGTGCCATTAAGTCTTAGAAAGAATGTTTAAGTCGAATCTATGTTTTTAGAGTATCAACTTGTTATCACTAAGCATGAATTTCACATCTAAAAAATATAGGTTATAAAATATTTCTAATCTAGAGTAAATGCTTATAAAGGAAAATTTGCTCAGTAAAGGATTACTCAAAAAAGGTCAAGAAAAAACTTTATAAAAGGGATGAAAATTAAAAAAATAAAAAACGAGGGTGAGGGATTATGATGGAAAAAAAGAGGCAAAAACTACAAATCACAGAGAACCAAGAAAAGGTAATTAAAGATAAATATTTGAAAGACTCTCCAAGCATTGAAGCGTGGTTAGATCTAGTAGCAAGTAATATTGCGTTAGGAGATGTTTTGCATTCAAAGCAGGTTCCACTCCATCAGATTTATAATGGTGTTTCTTACAAGATTGTTGAAAAAGAAATTTTTGAGAAAAAAACGACGAAATTATTTTTATTGCATCACGGCTTAGGAAAAAGCGATGATAGAAGGGCGAACTTCAATAAGTTCTTAACGAATTTACAGTTAATTGCTCGAGATAATCCCGAAGTAGCTGCCCAATACGAAAAAACAAGAGAAGAGTTCTATAATTTGATTAGTAGTTTTGAATTTTTACCTAACTCACCAACCTTGATGAATGCAGGAAGAGCATTGCAACAGTTATCTGCGTGTTATGTTTTACCTATTGAAGATACTGTTGAAGGGTGGATGAAAACAGCGATGGACACAGCAATTATTCATCAGTCTGGAGGAGGAACAGGTTTTTCAGCGTCCTTAGTGAGACCTGAAGGAGATGAGGTAAGAAGCACGAGTGGTGTTGCTTCTGGTCCTTTATCGCCGTTTAAGATTATTGATCAAGTAACGCAGCAAGTAAAACAAGGTGGAACAAGACGCGGAGCAAATATGGGTATTTTATCCGTATATCACCCCGATATTATGAAGTTTATTCATTGTAAAAAGCAAAAAGATTATTTAGAAAACTTCAATATTTCTGTAGCGATTGACGAGCCTTTCATGCAGAAAGTAAAGAAAGGAGAGGATTTTGAGTTAATTAATCCGAGAACAGGAAAGGCAGTAAAAACGTTAAATGCGAAAGAAGTGTTTGATGCGATGGTGAAATCAGCGTGGGAAACAGGAGATCCGGGTTTTGTAGTAATTGATAGGATTAATAATTCTGATTCAAATCCTACGCCCCATTTAGGAAAGATTTTGTCGACAAATCCTTGTGGAGAGCAACCGCTTTTAGCGTATGAGCCTTGTAATTTAGGAAGTATTGCTCTTTCTCGTTTTGTGAATAAAGCGCAGACAGATATGGATTGGGACAGATTAAGAACCTGTGTTCATAGTACTGTCCATTTCTTAGACAATGTGATTGATGTAAACAATTATCCTTTAGCTGAAATTGAAGAAATGGCAAAAGGGAATAGAAGAATTGGTTTAGGAGTGATGGGCTGGGCTGAAGCTCTTGCTATGATGAAAATTCCTTACAATTCTCAGAACGCAATTGAAAAAGCAGAACAAGTAATGAAGTTTATTAATGACGAAGCAGTGGTTGCTTCTGAAGCTTTTGCGAAAGAACGAGGAGTTTTCCCTACGTGGAAGAATAGTATTTTTGATAGGGAAGGAATTAATTTTAGAGGCCAGGCAATAAAACCTAGGCATTGTGCGAGAACGACAATTGCTCCTACTGGAACGATTGCGATTGCTGCAGGTTTGCAAGGTTCAGGTATTGAACCGTTTTTCGCTATTGTATATATTAGGTACAATGCGAAAGGAATCGACGCATTGAAGAGAGGAGAAAAGCCTGCTGAGAAAGACACGTTCTACGAGATTAATCCGTTATTTAAGAAAGTGGCGCAAGAGCATAACTACTTTGGATTAAAAGAACAAGAATTGTGGGATAAGATTGAGAAGAATCATAAAGCTGTTCTTGGAATCAAAGAAATCCCTGTGGAGATCCAGAATATCTTCTTAACATCACATGATCTTACACCCGTAGATCATTGTAAGATGCAGGTTGCTTTCCAAAAGCATACAAATAATGCGGTAAGTAAGACTGTAAACTTAAGGAACGAAGCAACAGAGAAAGATGTCTACGAAGTGTATATGCTTGCGTATGAGAATGGATGTAAAGGAGTGACAATTTACCGAGATGGAAGTAAGAGCGAGCAAGTGTTGAATCTTACTGAAAAGAAGAGCGAACAAAAGGTCGTTGCTCCAAAACCCGTTGAGGTTAGAAAGAGAAATACGATGGAGAGCTCTGATTACTATGAGATTATGACGGGTAATGGTCCGCTCCATGTGCATATCAACTATGACGAGGTTGGTCCGACAAAGGTCTTTGTAAATATCTCGCCTTCGGGAACTGAAGTTTCTGGATTGTCTGGTGCGCTTGGAATTATGATTTCCAAGTATTTCCAGAATGGGGGAAATCCAATCGCTTTGCTAAAACATTTGAACTCGATTAAAGGAGACAAGCCTTTTGGTTTTGGGGCCAAGCGTGTTGATTCTATTCCGCATGGAATTTCAAAGGCGCTAAGAGACCATTTGATTAAGACTGGAAAATTGCCAGGATTTAATGGTCAAACAAAGCTCCCAGAGTTAGATATGCAAGGCAATCTTCCGCCAGTAGCTGCGATTGATAGCGCGCCAGTTTCTACTGGTTCGTTTATTACGGTAGCGCCTGAGGATCCCAAGAAGGCTGCAATCTTCGCTGCTGTTGCGGGGGAGAACTATTTCACAAGTTCGCTTTACTGCCCAAAATGTTTTAGCGCGAACGTGGAGATAGTTTCTGGTTGCTCTAAACCAACCTGCTTTGACTGCGGTTTTAGCGAGTGCGGTTAACTTTTTAAACTTCTTTCTTTTATTTTTATTTTATGATTTCAAAGTACATTAATGAAGAGTATCTTAAAGTTAAAGCAATTAAAGAGTTAAATGAAAAATTCAATAAGAACAAACCTTTTCCTTATTTAATACTGAATAAGTTTTTCAAGAAAGAATTTTTAGAAAGGGTAAGAGAAGAAATAAAGAAACTAAATTTCGAGCATCAAGAGTCGGATTTATTTAGTTTTGATCAAAGTAAAGATTTAGAGTTAATAGAAAACCCTATTCTAAAAGAGTTTTATAATTTTTTAAATGGGAAAGAATTTAAAGATTTTTTAAAAGAAGTGACAAGTATCGAAGCTTTTGGGAAAATAGATGCTTCTGCTTTTTGCTATAAAGATACGGATTACTTATTACCCCATGATGATTTGTTAGAAGGAAGAAAGATAGCGTATGTGATTAATCTTACTACGTTAGAAGAAAAAGAGGGTGGCGCTTTAGAGTTCTTTAATCAAGAGCATAAAGTTAAGTCAATTACACCATTATTCAACAATTTCATTATTTTCAAGGTAGTAGAAAATAAAACAATTCATCAGGTGTCCGAGATAATGACTGAGAAAGAGAGGGTGACAATTGCAGGGTGGTTTAATGCTTAACAAGTATTATTATAATGAAAAGGTAAGAGATTTTATAAAGAAAGAGCTTGAAAGAGAGGAAAGTATTTTGTTGCAGAATTTTCTAGGTGAGGATCTACTAAAAAAAGTAGTGAGAGAGTTAAATCAAAGAAAGTTTAAGAGAATATACAAACCATTAAGTGCTTCTTACGAGTTTTTTGAGTGGGATAAAAAGTTTCCAGTAGAAGGGATTAAAGAGTTTTTAGAATCAGTTTTAAAAAAGAAGTATGGAATAAGGTCCAAGACAATGTATTGTTTTGAGCATAAAGATTATTTATTGTTAAAAGATGAAAAGTTTGAGCAAGAGGGGATTAAGGTTATTTTAGATCTAACAAGTGATTGGAACAAAGAAGCAAATGGATATCATGCCTTTGTAGAGAATAATGAAGAAAAAGTGAGAATTAGTCCTTTAATGAACAGCTTAAGCATTGTTAAGACGAATGCAAAGATGAAATCTTTGATTAAGTATGTGAATCATAATGCGAAAGCAAAAAGATATTTCTTAGAAGTTATTCTGATTTAACGAGTTGTCCGTCTTTAAGAGTCAAAGTAGAAGCTTCAAGCAAGCGAGCATTAGTTTCATACTGACTAAGTACGTCTACGAGTCGAGCTAAATCAGCTGGCGTTTTTCCTAAGACAAAGAGATTATTCTTATTTGAAGTAATAATTCCTTGGTTAAACGTACAAGGATAGTCTTTCATAGCGACTTGGGGTAAATAAGGATTTTCGTCAAGTGTTCCAAGGATAACGTTTGGTTTTCCTGAAAGTAAAGGTCCGTGATCGGTAAGGAGTGGTTTAACCGTTCCAGTAATAGAAAGGTAGGGGCGTGCGTTTTGAATACCCATGTAAGTGAGTTCTAGTCCTTCTTCGTTCATTTTTTGAGGTGTTCCTAAAGGAAGAGTGAGAACAGGACTATGGTTTACAGTGAGGTAAAGTTCTTTTTCGTCAAAGCCTTCAAGGGTTAAGGGTCTTCGTGCAAAGTTCATTTCATCGCCTACGGTAAGCGGGAATTCTACAGTTTTAGAGAAGGGAGCTGAGAGTGTGTCTGCAAGGGTTGGTTCGGCGTTTACAAGGATGATTTGTGCTTCTTCTCCGGTTTTTGGATAAGAAAGTTTTCGCAAGATGTACTTTTTTAAAGAATTTTTATCACTTAAAGGAGTTCGAACACAAATGTCCTCTAAAGGTTTGTTTCTTCCTTCGCCACAAGCAGCTAAAAAGCTAGTTCCAAGGATAAGAAAGTCTCTTCTATCGATTTCCATACCAAAAATAGGGGTTTTAGGGTTTATAAATCTTTCTACTAGTACTACAAGAAAGTAGTGACAAAATTATCGGTCTAGGCAACAGAGCACTTGTGCACGTAAAACATCCTGTGCTTGATTTGTAGCTGGATCGCAAGTACCGATAGTTGGATCTTTTTTAAGCAATGGAGGGGTAAGGCCAACATAGGTGGTACATTCACTTTTATCAAAACTAAAACTCAGGGTTTTTTTACTAACTGAAGAGCAAGGAGATTGAGAAGTGACCGAGCAGTGTCCATTAATGCAAGATTGACCGCTGGCACAAACGCAAGGAAGTCCATTCGCACAATAGCCTGTAGAAGAGCAGGTAGATCCATCTGAGCAGGGACTAGAGCATAATCCCCCTTGACAAGCGTTACTAACACAGTGTTGCCCGGCAACACCGCAATCCGTATCCTGAGTACAGAATTTAGCTACTGTTTTAGAAGCATAGTAGCGAGTAGTGACCTGTTTAAAAAGACCCTGACACTGATAAGTACTTGCTTTAAGAAGTGGACAAGCGAACATTCCAGGCAGTCCGTCAATAACATCTTCTTTACGAGCATCTAAGATCACACAGTCATTAGAGGGCTGGAGAGAAGAGCAAGCTCCAGAAACGCATTGTTTTGAATCGCATTCAGCGTTTGTTAAACAGGCATTACAAAATCCATCTTTACATACTTGACCTGCACATTGAATATTACTTGTGCAGAGTGAGCAGAGAGAAGAGGTGCAAAGTCCAGTGGCGCATTCTTTAGAGGAAGTGCAACTACTTCCTAAGGAAAGGCTATGGATTGCTCCAGCGACACATCTTCCACCAACACATTTATCGGTTAAGGAAGGACATTGTCTATCCCCATAACAGGATTGGCATTTATACGTAGAAGGACTTGTTACTAATTTACAAAGACCGCTAAAGCATTGCCCATTGTAAGTACAGCTACTTCCGACACTTAAGGAAGTTTTTACAGCACATTTTCCAGAAGTACAGTATTGGGAAGAGCATTGTCGCGAATCAACACAAGAAGTTCCATCTGGAAGAGAAGCGACTGTACTACATTTCCCACTTAAGCAAAATAAAGATTGACACTGAGAGTCGATTTTACAAGTTTGCCCATTAGCTAAGTTTTGTAAGAGACAAACTCCTGAAGAGCAAAGACGACTAGAACATTGATCGCTCGTAGCGCAAGATTTACAATAACCAGAGGAGCAGATTCCAGAAACGCATTGTTCATTTTTTTGACAGGTTTGACCATTAACAACGATGCGAGAAGCACTGCAGATATTGCTAAGACATAAACCAGAGATACATTGATTGTCAGAGCTACAAGTAGCGCCAAGATTTAAAGAAGGAACACATCGCTGTATACCCGTATAATCAATTGCGCATTTATGAGAAGTACAAGAAATGTCTAAGGTACATTGAGAACCCAAAGGAAGTAAAGTACATTTTTTAGTGCCACTACTATCAGCCAAACAGCTTCCTTGGCTGCATTGTCTATCATCAGTGCAGCTACTTCCTAAAGGAACGTTAACGCATTTAAGGGTAGAAGGATCGCATTTAGCACTGGAGCATTGTAAATCTTTTTGGCAAGAAGCACCCAAAGCAAGAGTATAAGATGAGCTGCAATAATTATTGGTGCATAAGCCAGATTGGCAAGAGCGATCATAAAAGCAAAGTCTTCCATTTTCAAGATTAGTATAATAGCAAGTAGGGGAAACGCAGAAACTCCCATAGACAATTCCTGAAGAACTAACATCCCCACCGCATTGAGAATCCCCACTACACGATTGACAGATTCCTCCAGCGCATTTAAAGGAGGTGCATTCTCTTCTTTCTTGGCAAGTTTGTCCGCTTGCTTTTGTTGCTGTACAAACACCCAGATGACAATAATTTGAGAGGCAATCATCATGAATACTACAAGAGTAGCCTAGAGGGTAGGGTCGTACTTGGATTGTTGGAGGCGGAGTTAGAGAGGGAGGTGGATAAAAAATACTAAATTGGAAAAGGCTTGCGCTCACGAGAGTAAGCGTTACAAGAAAAAAGAGCATGGCCAAAGGAAGTTTTAATTTTTTTAAGGATATCATGGATAATTAGCCTCACAGCAGAGTACAGAGTTTACGCTTGAAGTTTTGTAGTCTACGTTTTTAGTTGAATCAAAAGTACAGGAAGTTTCAGGCATAGGCAAAGTGTTAAGTATTTTTCCACAAGGATTTGAAGAGTCAGATTTAATGAATGAAGAAACAGAGATTTTTGTACTCTTATAGTAAGCAGGACCGCAAGAGAGACCCGAAGTATAGGTATCTTTGAGAATGGTTTTAAGGCCGCCCATACATTGATAGGGCTTGGGGGTTGTTCCAGCGATTGTTCCCGGATTTCTTCCACTAAGGGAACTACACGCGCTAGATCCTGAAACTCCGTCAAGTTCTGGATTTTTTGCAGCGTCTAAAATGGTGCAGGAAGGAGGTAAGGGAAGTGCGGCAGGAACGCAAGAACGACCTAAACAAAGATTTGAAAGACAATCTGAGTTTACAAGACATTGTGTACACGTTCCAGAAAGACAACGATTATTGCATTGTTCATTTAAGGTGCACGCATTGCAAGTCCCACTATTGCAAAATCCTGAAGAGCATTGACTAGAAAATTGGCAAGTTTGCCCGTTAGCGAGAGAATTTTCTGCTTGACAATTACCACTAATACAAATTCTATTCTCGCAATAAGGAAAATCGTTACAATTCTGGCTTTGTTGACAGTCTGCATTATTATCACATTTTGCGCAGTTATCGAAAATTTGAGAGGTTATTTCGTCAATAGTTTCTTTACAGTATTGGCTGTTACATTGCTGGTCTAAAGCGCAGGGTTGAGCTAGAGAAAGACCGCTGGATAAACAGATTTTAGAGAGAGAAAAGGCTGTTCCTGGAACAGAAGAACCACAAACGTTAGAAGCGCACATAGAATTGCTTGTACAAGGATAAGAGTCGGGAAGAAGAGTGCATTTACCGCTAGAGCAATAATTTGTTTTGCACATACTGCTTCTCGTGCAGCTACTTCCAGTAGAGAGTTGATAAGCACAATTGTAAGTGTATCCAAGAAGAGTTAAAGTGGATTTGCAGTAAAGACCAGAATCACAATCAGGATCAGACTTGCAGGTTTGTCCATAGGTAGCATAACCTGTAAGAGGAGAAGAAGATATAAGAAAAAGAAGAGCAAAAAGCCCGTAAAGAGCTAATAGAGAAACTCCTGTTACCTTATAGGCTGCAAATAAAGAAGAATCCTGCTTTATCACTCTTTTTTTAACCATAACAAGAATTTCTTCTGAAATTTTCTCTATTTAAATATTCCGCTCAGTTTTTTTGAAAAAGTTTATATAGAACGTGAATATTTTGTTTGGAAAATGGTAACAGAATTAACAAATGATTCTTTTAAAGATTTTTTAGCTAAAAATGATTTAGTGATTGTGGATTTTTGGGCTGAGTGGTGTGTTGATCCTGAAACTAAAATACTGACTGAAAATAATATTTTAAAGCAAGCCCAAGAGATTTCTAGCGGAGACGGGCTTATTACCTATTCCGGGAAGGAATTAATTTCAGACAATGTAAAAAAGTCATTCACATCGGATAAGTTAGGACATTGCAGAAAAATCATTACTAAGACCAACAGGTCAATTAAAGTAACTGATGAACATGAATTATTTACTCCCGAAGGATGGAAAAAGGCGATTGAATTAAAGGGAGGAGATAAGGTTGCAATTCTTCCTAAATATTTTTCAGAAGAAGAAATCGTTGAAGTAAAAACCATTTTAGAAGAGAAGAATATAAAGGGCGTTAGTGAAGAAGGCATGCGAGTTGATAGATATATTCAAGAACTAAAGACAAAAGATCTGCTTCCTTTAAAGACAAATAATCCCAAAACAAGAATACTTTGTAAAATTCTTGGAGCTATCTTTACGGATGGAAATCTGTATAGTGGAAAGAATAATTATCGTGAAGTGAGTTTTAGTTTAGGAACTAAGAAAGATATTGAAAACCTTTCTAAGGATCTAAAAGAATTAGGGTTTGAGAAATTCCAAATAAGAAAACAAGAAAAATTAATTGAAGTGAATGGAAGATCTTATACCATTAGAGTCCATAAATTAAAATTAAATGCAACTTCCCTCTGGTTAATTTTAAAGGCACTTGGAGCACCAGTAGGGGATAAAACCAACCAAGAATATAACCTACCAGAATGGTTAATAAGAACAAAAAATAAAATCTTGAAAAAAGAATTTCTTGCTGCTTATTTAGGAGGAGATGGTCCAAAGATCAATATCCACCTCACAGAGAAAGAAAAAAAGAATGCGTTTAATAGTCTGAGTTTAAACGATATTGAATTTCATAAAAGTCCAGAAGCGGAAAATAGTGGCATTCTACTTGCCAAACAACTTAAAGACTTATTTGGAGAGTTTGGAATAATAATTCGTAAGATTTTTGTGGAAGAGGATAATTATATCAAAAGGGACGGGAAGAAATCAAAAATAATCCATCTCTATTTTGAAAAGAATTTTGAGAATGCGTTTAGATTATACCGAAATGTAGGATATACCTACGCTGAGACAAAAGATCAAGAATCAATGTATGCTGCTGAATTTTTGAGAAGAGTTTTATATCAAAGAGAAGAATGGAAAGGGGTTTACACAAAAGCTATTCTACTAAATAAGCAAAAAGGATTTGGATATAGACATTTATCAAGAGTGTTACATCTTCACCCACATACAATTTGGCAGTGGATAAAGAAAGATGTAAAGCCTACAGTGAATAAGCATTATTTAAAATTTAATACTTGGGTGGAAGAACAAAAGAAAAGTTTGCCAGTGGGTCTAGTTTGGGAGCCTATCGAAGCAGTACATGAGATTACTTTAAAGTCTGTTCAAAAGATTACAATGGAGAAGAATCATAATTTTATTGCGAATGGATTTTTGGCCCATAACTGTGGTCCTTGTAAGGTCATGGCACCTGTTTTTGAAGAAGCAAGCAAAGAAATCACAAAAATGAAGTTTGCGAAGTTAAATGTTGATGAAGAGACAGAAATTGCAAGCGAGTATAGTGTAATGTCTATCCCAACAACGATCATTTTCCATAAAGGAAGAGAGTTATCGAGGCTGATTGGTTTTATGCCAAAAGCAGTATTCAAATCAAAAGTGAATGAAGCGATAAAGGAGATTTAATCTTTTTTTGAAAAAGTTTGAGCCACGATTAACGGGAAGAGGATTGTTGCGTCTCCAAAGACTTTAATAGATTCTGATCCGGGTAAGATTTTTCCCCAAGAGACTGCTTCATCTGGTCGTGCTCCCGCGTCTGAGCCATCATATTCTGCAGAAGTGTTAATATAAACAGCGTAGTTACTTCCATTGCGAAGCATATTCGTATTCAAGATATGATGTTTTATTACTCCTGATCCTAAAATAATAAGACCTGTTTTCTTAGCTTCTAGAGTCAGGTCATTTAATTTTCTCATGTCTCGAGCAATGTCTATTTTGAATTCTGGATGTTTATACGAAAAGAAGTAAATCATATCCCCTATACTTCCGTCGGTTAATGCGGGACAGAAGACAGGAATATTATTTTTATGACACCAATAGTAGATGCTTTCTTTGTTATTGATTTCTTTTCCTAAGCGAGAGATAAATTCAGAAGGGGTGATAACCGTTCCATTTTTCTGTTCTTCATTCATTTTTTCTAATAAAGGAACCATGAATTTTTCAAATTCTACGTAGCGGGAGTTAGGAACAAAGATGTTTCCAGTCCGATTGATTCCTTTTTCGCGTAAGTCTTTTCCGTTTGCTTCAAATTGTCCTAAGAGGAACGGTTTAATGCATTTGATAATGTCTTCTTCTACTCCTCCTGCGGTTGTTACGATAATGTCCACCATTTTATGTTCGGTTAAATAGCAAAATATGTCTCTTAAGCCAGAAGTAACCATGTTTGAAGTGTATCCTAAGTAAATTGTGCATTTTTCTTTCCTCATCTTTTTAATGATTTCAATTGCTTTTGAGAGTTGACTTGCTTGAAATCCAGTAGAAGAAAAGCTAGCTAAGATCTTTTCATAATCTATACCCTGATTAAAATCATATCCTTTGATTGCAAGGCCTTGAGGTTCTTCTGATTCGCGTAAAACGTTCTCTTTACCTTTTTCTAAGTTGTTTTTCATAAGAAAAAAAGAGTGAGAAGTCTTTTAAAACTATGTGTAAGCGAGTTAGCGAGAAAGATCAGATTTTTTGCATTCAAGAGAAATTTTCTGGGCGCGGCGTATGACAAGAGGGTTCGTAAATAAGTCCGTTCCGGATTCATTCTTTAGATTTGTAAAGATTTGCGCTCTTGCACGCATTAAGTCAGTACAATCGGGATTATGTTTATATTTTAAATCAGCAATTTCTATTAGATTATTGTATTGTTCCACCGAAATATACTTGATATTCCCATTCGTAAGAGCGAGATGAAAACGTTTATCAAAATGAAGGGTGGGATAGGTCTTTCCAGAAGAATCTGTCTCTACAGAGACTTGAGGGCGAAGATCGTTAGCAATTCTAATCCAAACAGATTGGTCAAAAAAAGTATATTGACTGCATCCTGCAGGAGCAGGTGTGGTATCTTTTTCTAAATCTCCAAAACTAATTACCATGCGGGTGTGTTCATCATAAAGGGGTTTGTATTCCCCTCTAAGTTCATCAAGTTCTTCGGGAAGAAGAGTTGAGGATGCTGCAAGCTCTTCCAAGCGTTTTTTAAGATGTTTACGTTCAGGACTATGCGTTTTTAGATAGTTTTCTAGATCTGTTATTGAGGTTGAACTTTGGTTCGGAAAGAATTTTACTAAAACCTCAGGGTCCAATTGCATAAGTTCATAAGAAATGTATAATGCTTCAGCCTTTTCTTGAACCGTATTTTCATCTGAGCTAAATGAGGAGGAAAAAGTACGTTCAAAGTAGTTTTTGATAGGAGAATAAGCTAAAGAAAGAAAAGTAATTCCAAGGCCAGCTATTACCCTATAAAACATGTTTTTATTTATCATAAAGTTATTTTCTTTTTGTAGTGCTTGTTGTACTCCAAGTTGATTGACTAATTCGTTTAATTCCTCCATTTGTGATTGGGTAGAGGCTAGTTTTTTTTCAAGTTCTTCTTTTGAGTCGCTAGATGCTATAGAAGGAGTGCTCGTTTCTTCTGCCGTTCTTCTTAAGTATTGATTAAGCATTTTTCCTAGTTCCTTATCATTCAAAGTATCTATATCGATAAATGCACCATTGAGTTTAGCGAGGTATTGACTATCTATTTTTGCGTGATCCCAACTAAGTGCCAACCCGCATCTTGTTTTGTAACCCTTAAGAAAGAATCTTACTTTTCCGGTTTTTCGTAGTTCTAGAAGGAGTTCTCGTGGAAGATGAAGTTGATCAAATGGATTTTTTTCCATAAAGAAAAAAAGACCAAATAATTTATAAGATTGACTACTGTTTAGTTAAAGATTAGTCTTCGTAAAAATCAACTTCTTCTAATTCTATTTCTAACTTTAAGAGTTCTTGTTCAGCTTTTTCTTTGCTTGTTTTTTTACAAAGGGTAAGGGCGTAAAGCGCGCCATAGTTTTCTTTCATTTTCCAACCATTTTTCTGTAATTTATCTAAAATAGAAGCTACTCTTTCTAAGTGGAGTTTCAAAAGAAGTGCGTGCTCTCTTAAGACAGAAGGATCCAGATAAGTTTTGCCTTCAATTTCTAGATCCCAGTTTGGTTTTCCATAAAGCCAGAGTCCTAGTTCAATCATAAGAAGATTAAAGAAAAAGTCTTTAAATGAGTTAGGGAAGATTTTCCGTAAATCTTTCGGTAGAATTTATTAAAGCATTGGTCTTTTCTAAAAGGATGTACGTAGTTGCGATTGGAGAGATTTTTCTCAAAGGGCAGAAAAAAGGGTTTTTCATAAAGAGATTACTAGAAAATATGATTAAAGAGTTAAATCTTAAAAAGGAAGAGATTAGATTTGAAAATAACCGAATTTTAATTTTAAAAGAGATTGATGAAAAAGCGTTAAGAAGAATTTTCGGTATTATCTTTTACGCAAAGGCAAGGCAAGTTTCTTTTGAAGAGATTGAAGAAGTTGCACTTTCTTTTATTAAAGAAGAAAAGACATTTAGGGTTTCGGCAAAGCGTTTAGTAAAAGTATACAAATCTTCTGAAGAGATAAATCGGGAGGTTGGAGCTTTTATTTTAGGAAGAAATCCAGGATTAAAAGTAAAATTAAAAGATCCAGAGGTAGAGATTTTTATTGAAATAGAAAAAGAAA
Source organism: Candidatus Woesearchaeota archaeon (assembly GCA_964497265.1). GTDB lineage: Archaea > Nanobdellota > Nanobdellia > SCGC-AAA011-G17 > GW2011-AR18 > JAHFKM01. The sequence continues at coordinate 28,020 of CAZCCK010000016.1, forward strand.
GCGCTTTAGTTTATACAAAAAGAGAGGAATGTTTGGGAGGTTTACCCGTTGGTGTTTCTGGAGAGGTTTTTTTAGAGGGAAAAAATGAAAAAACATTAACAGTTGCTGGTTTTCTTTTGATGAAGAGAGGTTTGCAAGGATATACAAAAAAAGAACTTCCTTTATTAAAAAAGTTTGGAGTAAGAATTGAAGAAAAAGAAGGATTGACCCACGCAACAGATGAGATTTTTGAAAATTTAAAAATAGAAAAAGAAGGGTTTGTACTAAAGCCTTTAGTCGGATTTTCAGAAGAAGAGTTAGAGGAGTTATATACTAAGATAAAAGCGTTATAATCACATTGCTTCTAATCTTTGTATGCGGTCATCTAATGGGGGATGTGTTGAAAGCCATTGGGAAGCGTTCTTAAAAGGATTTGAAATAAACAGATGGGCAGTGGCTCGATTTGCAGTTTTCAATGCAGGTCCATTGTAATTTTTTAACTTTTTTAAAGCATTCGCAAGTCCTTCTGGATATCTTGTTAATTGTGCTCCTGATGCGTCAGCTAAGAATTCTCTTTTACGAGAGATTGCTAGTTGGATAAGTTGTGCGATGATTGGAGTCAAAATTGCTAAAACAATACCTACAACCAAAAAGATGACACCGACATTATTCTCTCTATCTCTTTTACCTCCACCAAAGAAGAATCCTCTGATGAAAAAGTTGCTTAGCAGGACTAAGATTCCTGCGAAGATGGAAACAAAGGTCATAAAGCGAACATCATAGTTTTTGATATGACTCATTTCGTGTCCGATGACCCCTTCTAGTTCGGTTCTATTCATTATTTCTAATAACCCTGTAGTTGCGGTTATAGAAGCGTGTTTTTCGTCTCTACCGGTCGCAAAAGCATTAGGTTGGGGATCGTCAATCACGTAGGTTTTAGGGAGAGGTAAGCCTGCAGCTAAAGCAAGTCCTTCTACAGTATTGACAAAATGAGGATATTCTTTTTTGGTAGCTTCTTTTGCTCCGCTAACTTGTAAAATTAATTTATCACCGGAATAGTATCCAATTAAAGTAAAGAGAATTGAAATGACAAAAGCAATAAACAAACCTGCGCTAGGCGTCAAAAAGACGTATCCGAGTAAATAACCAAAGAAGATAATTCCAACTATGAAGAAGGTTATAAGAATGTAAGATTTTATTTTGTTGTTTCTGATTTCTTGGTAAAAATTAGCCATGCGATAAGGGGGGTAAGTAAATTTAAATAATTTATGGAATGAAAAGACTTGATTTAAAGATAGTTAAAATTTGATTTGTACGTTTTCTCGTTCTTTCCCTTCTGTTTTAAAGAATTCTCGTTCTCCAAAGTGAAACATATTTGCAATGAGATTAGAAGGAAATCGCTCACGTTTGTTTTCATATTCTAAAACAGTATCGTTGTAAAATTGGCGCGCATAAGCTATTTTGCTTTCTGTACCAGAAAGTTCTTCTTGGAGTTGCATAAAGTTTTGGCTTGCTTGTAATTTTGGATAATCTTCTGCTACTGCAAAAATAGTTTTCAAAGCTCCAGATAATTGATTTTCTGCTTTTGCTTTAGATGCTGGTCCTGTAGAATTTAAAAAGGCAGTACGGGCAGAGGTTACTTCTTTTAAAGTATCTTTCTCATGTTTCATATAGCCCTTAACGGTTTCCAGTAAATTTGGAATAAGATCAAATCTTCTTTTAAGTTGAACGTCTATTTGGGACCAGGCGTTATCCATTCTATTTCGAAGAGTGATAAATCGGTTGTAACTTAAAATAAAGTAAAGGATAAGCAATACAACGACAGCAATGAGAATAATTAGCCCTGTACCAAGTGCCATAAGAAAGTATAAGTGAAACTTACTTATATAGTTTATTGAAGGTTTAGTTTTTGTTTAAGATTTGAACTAAGTTGTCCTAGTTCTTCTACTGAAAGGATTTTGCGTAGAGGGACTTTAAGATAAGGTGCTACAATTGATCTTAATCCTTCAGGTAGAACGAGAAAATGGAAGTGTAAGTGGGACATGGTTCTATGTGCTCCATGGTTAAGAAAGCTCATTGCTCCATTCATATTAAATTGAGGCGGAAGTTGTTCGGAAAGTTTTTCAAGTAAACTTAAGAGGTCTTTTGATTCCTCGCCAGTTAATTCTTGAGGTTTTGCAACGTGTCGTTTAGGTAAAACCATAATATGGGAAGGAGATAAAGGTTCATAACTAATTGTAACAAAAGATAAAGGTGTTTCATGAATCACCCGAAATTGTTCCTTTTCGTAAACGTCACAAAGTTCACAGACCATTAAGAAAGTTATGCCCTAAAGGTTTATATAAAGACTTAGCTACAAAAGAACAAGAAGCTTTTTAAAGAAATGCTCTTAAGCATTTTTTATGAATAAAGAAAAGTTAGAGTCGTTTTATTTTAAGCATTATAAGAAGCTGATGATGATTCCAGTAATCTTACTTCTCATCTCTTTAGGATATCTTTCATTTTTCTATGCGAAAACAGGAGATTTATTTGTCAAGGATGTCTCTCTAAAAGGGGGTATTTCAGCGACAGTTTATACTGATAAAGTAATCGATCAAAATGAGTTGAAATCTTTTTTAAAAGTAGATACGAGTATTAGAAAATTAGAAGATTTTAGTACGGGTAAGCAGTTAGGTTTTATTATTGATGCGTCAGATATTTCTTCAGAAAAGTTACAAGAAGATCTGGAGCAGTTTTTTGGATTTAAGTTAACGCAGCAGAATTATAGTGTTGAAGAGACTGGTTCAAAGTTGGGTCAGTCTTTTACAAAGCAATTACTTTTAGCGGTTTTATTTGCTTTTATTTTGATGGCAATAACAATCTTCATTACGTTTAGAACATTCGCTCCAAGTATTGCTGTTGTTTTCGCTGCTTTTATGGATATTACGTTGCCTTTAGCGCTTGTAGATTATTTGAAAATTCCTATTTCAACAGCAGGGATTGTAGGTTTTCTTTTAGTTATTGGATACAGTGTAGATACAGACATTCTCTTGACTACCTGGGCGATTAGAAAGAAAGAGAAGTCTTTATTTGAAAGAATGTTTCATTCGATGAAAACCGGTTTAACCATGACGTTTGCTGCGATGGGGGTTATGATTGTAGGAATCTTCCTTTCAAGTTCAGTAGTAATTAAAGAGATGTTTACGATTATTTTATTCGCGTTGATTACAGATATTATTTCCACTTACTTAACAAATTCAGGAATTTTAACTTGGTATTGTCAGAAGAAGGGGATCAAATGAATTTTAAGAAAGTATTCAAGCAGTGGCGCGTGTGGCTTTTAATTTTCGCGCTTTTAGCATCTTATTTAGCAATCGGCTTTCATTTCGGAAATCAAGGTGTGGCGATTAGTTCTGTCGAGCAGAATAGTTCTGCAAGCAGTGTAGGTTTTCAAAATCCGAATGCTGAAACTAAGCCAGTGGATAGAGAAAGGATTTTAAGAGTTGATCAAACCCAGATTAGTAATATTCCCGAATTTACAAGTGCGATTGAAAAGATTCCGGTTGGAACAACGTTTAGAATTCAGACAACAAAGCAGGAATATGCATTGTTAAAATCAAACGAGTCTCTTGGTCTTGATGTCGCTCCTGCAGCTTCTTCGAATTTAAGAAAGGGGTTAGACCTGCAAGGTGGAACAAGGGTCTTATTACAGCCTGTAACTAAAACAACAGATAAAGAAATTGCAGATATTATCGATACAATGGAGCAGAGGCTCAATATTTATGGGTTAAGTGATTTGACGATTAAGTCTGCTGCTGATCTTGAGGGAAATAAGTTTATTATCGTGGAAATAGCTGGCGCTTCAAAGGAAGAAGTAAAAGATTTGATTGCGAATCAGGGAACATTTGAAGCTAAAATTGGAGAAGATGTAGTATTCAAGGGCGGAAAGCAAGATATTACATTTGTATGTAGAAAAGATGGTACGTGTTCTCGTGTTGCAAATTGTCAAAATAATGCGGGGAGTTATAGTTGTCGTTTTGAGTTTGAAATTTCATTATCTAACGAAGCTGCAGAGAGACATGCTTCAATTACGAAGGATTTGAAGGTGAATGTAACGAATGGACAGAGAATCTTAGAAAAGACAATTGATTTTTATGTTGATGGAAAACAGGTGGATAGTTTACAAGTATCTGCCGATT
>CAZCCK010000017.1:0-31765 GCA_964497265.1 Candidatus Woesearchaeota archaeon
AGAGAGTAGTAACTAAAGAAATTTATAGGGCCTTGTTCTCTTTTGAAAAATGGAAAAGTCTTCTAAGGAGCAAATTGAGGATTTACAGAAGAGTTTGTTTGGAGATTTAGCCAAAGGTTTACCTTTAACAGGAAAAGAAGATATTAATGAAGTGTTGACAAAGGGTCATCCTGCTTTTGGGGGGAAATTATTTAGAAAAGCCTATCAACTGATTAGAAAAGCTATCGCTGAAAACTACACTTTATTTGTTTCTGTTGCTGGTCCGATTACTGCTTCTGATTATGCGAGAGTGTGGTTAATACCGTTTATAGAAAAAGGGTATATTTCTGCTTTTGTTGCTTCTGATGCGATTTCTTATCATGATGCTCATGATGCGGTTGAAGGTAAAAGGAAGATTTTTGATGTAGATTTGTATGGTGATGACGCGCAGTATAGGGATGCTCAGATTATTAGAATTACAGATATTGGTTTTCCTGAAGAGGTTCTTTTCAATACGGATAATTTTGTAACGTATTTGTTGACGCAGCCAGAATTTCAGGGAAAGTTAACCACAAGTGAATACAGATGGAATTTAGGGAAATATTTGTATGCTTTGGAAGAAAAGAAAGGGGTTGCGCATGGTTTGTTAGCTACGGCGTATAAGTATGATGTTCCAGCGTATTGTCCTTCTCCTGCGGACGGTTCAACATTTTTGAATGCGATGAAATTGTGGGTGATGCAGAATAGGCTAGGAGAAAAGTTAGAGCAACCCTTTAGGTTGGAGATCGATTTAGCTAAAGATGTTTATGAATGTTGTGCGATGCATTACTGGGGTCAACATTTAATTGGAAATAAAGAATTAGCTTATATTGTGTGTGGCGGTGGTGCTGTAAAGAATTATTTGTTGCAGCCAGAGCCTGCGATTGAACAGATTTTACTCACACCTTCTAAAAAGTATCAGATTGGAGTTCAGATGACGACTGCTCCGGTAACAGACGGAAGTTTGAGTAGTTGTTGGCCTTCTGAAGCGATTAGCTGGGGAAAGTTGCAAAAAGAAGCGTTGACTGTGTCTGTTCCTGCGGATTATACGATGCTGATGAGTGTGATAGCTCACGCAATTTTAAAAGAGAGGGTTTTGTATGAAGAGATTTTAAAGACTGAATGTAAGGGCGATAAAGAAAAATTATTTGAAAAGTATCCTGAGAGTAAAGGATTTTTAAGAGAGCCTGCCAGATTATTTCAAAAGAGAGAAGAAGCTATGGCGTTATTAGATAAAGCTGTGGCGAATAATCTTGAAGCGTTAAAAGAAACATTAAAGTTCAATTAGATTCTTGTTTGTAAAATTTTTAAGAAGGTAGGAAGTGTTTCTTTAGGGGTTAAAAGAGAGATAAAGTTGGTTCTTGTCTGGTTGGCGTTTCTTGTTCAAGAACGCGAGCGACAGAACTCTTTTTGGCCATACCGCTTATTTTTTAAAAGGCTTTTTATAACTTTCTACAAAACAAGCAAATTGATCCAATAGCTTTATAAATCTGGGCTTAATCCTTTTCTTTTTATAAAAATGGCAGCCGGAACCAAGAAAGTAAGCACAACAGGAAGGTTTGGCGCTCGTTACGGATTAAAGGTTAAACAGAAAGTTCTTGAAGTTGAAAAGCGTCAGAAAAAGAAGCAAGAGTGTCCTCGTTGTCATAAGTTTCAGTTAAAGAGACTTGCTAAAGGAATTTGGTCTTGCCAGAAGTGTGCGTATAAGTTTGCGGGAAGAGCCTATTGGCCTCTAGGAGAATAAGAAAATGGTTTCCTATAAGTGTATTGAGTGTCAGAAAGAGATTAAGCATGAGAATGTGAAGAAGAGAGTGCGTTGTCCTTATTGTGGTTCTAAGATTTTGTATAAGCCGCGAACAACAAACACAATTGTTGAAGCGATTTAACCATGGCTGTGTCGCAAGAAACTGAAAAGAAGATTGCTCAGTTGCAAATGCTTGAGCAAAATATGCAAAGCTTCTTAATGCAAAAGCAAGCGGTTCAGTCTCAACAGATTGAGGTGGACAATGCGTTAGAAGAATTGAAAAAGACTGATGGTCCTTCTTATAAGATTCTTGGTCCGATTATGATTTCAGCCAAAAAAGATGAGTTAGTCAAAGAGTTAGATTCCAGAAAAGAGGTCTTATCTTTAAGATTGAAGAATTTAGATAAGCAAGAGGCTCAGATTCGTGAAAAAGCGCAGAAAATTCAAGCTGAAGTGATGGCTGAGATGAAAAAAGAGGAGACGATGAAAAAATGAAAGATCAAATGATGCTGCAGGTGATTGTAGAAGACCTTTCTTCTATTGAAAAAGATATGAGTATTCCTAAGAATGTGAGACAAAGAGTGAAGATTGCGATTGATTTGTTAAGTGTTGAGGATAAGAATATAAGTTTAAGGATCGATAAGTCTATTCAAGAGCTGGGGGATGTTGCTGATGATCCAAATGTTCCTACCTATACCAAGATGCAGATTTGGAGTGTTGTTTCTCAGTTAGAAAGCAAATGACCGATGAACTTTCAAGTAAGATTGTTCGCCTGACCTTAGATAAGGATTCGTGGATGTTAGAGAGACTGCTAAAAAAAGCTGATGAAGAACAGAAGAGGGGAATAGTTAAGAGAGTTTTAGCCACGGTAGATATACTTGGTTATTTGAAAGAAAGCGGGGAGTATGATGTTAATGCGATTACAGAATGGGCGTATGCTCAAAAGACAGTGGATTTGATTAGAAAGTATGTTCCAGAGTTTAATCCTTTAAAGCCGTACCAAGCTGAGAACGAAAGAATAAGCAATTAAGCGTTATCTGAATTTTGATGAAGTTAGAAAAAAGCCACTCGAAAGTAGAGAAGATTGAGATATAACGATTCTTTGATAGAAATGTTTATATAGACGTTCCTGTACTTTGATTGTGAGGTTTAAAATGAAATCTGCTTTTGACAAGATTAAAGCTACATTTTCTAAAAAAGACTCATTACCTGAAGATTTTGCTGAAGACTACGTTGAGATTAGTGCGCAGCCAACAGATCGCTCAGGAAAAGCCAAAGTTGTTGTTCGTCCTTTTATTATTGAGGACTTTGCAGATATTAAGCCTGCATTAGATTCTTTGCGTGAAGGTTTCACTATCGCTTTAATTAATATTAAACCTTTGAAAGACAAGGATTTAGTTGAAGTTAAGAGAGCGGTAAGCAAGTTAAAGAAAACGTGTGACGCTATTGAAGGAGATATCGCTGGTTTTGGTGAAGATTGGATTGTAGTAACGCCAAGTTTTGCTGGAATTTACAGAGCTGATGGTGTAGGAGAGACTCCTACTGAAGGTCATGGTCCGGAGCAGCAGTAAATTTTTCTTTTTTTATGAATATTTTGAATAACACTAATTTGTATTCAGATTATGGTTACACTCGTAAAGGATTTAACGCCGAATAAACTTGTAAAAATTCTAAGGGATCTTAAACCAGAAGTTTCAGTTTATAGTATGTATGAATGGGCAGATTTGAGACCTTCTTCTATAACGAGAAATGAATATTATTTGTGTAAACCAAGAACTTTTGAAGGAAGATTTGAAATTGATCGTATAAGAGAAATAGAAATAGGTCGCTATGTGAAGGTAAGTAGTCCTTTAGTTCATGAAAGAGGAGAAGAAAGAGTGTATATTCCAGATTTAATGTTTGCAGCAGCAATTCCTCCGCACATAATGAGTACTGCAAAAATGTATGCTCAGGAGTTTAATGCGTTAGCAAGAGCAGAAGAGAAATTGAATGGTTATTTTGAAAAGGGTTTTATCATTCCTCTAAAAAGTAGTCGTATAGACTATAGGGATCGTCTTGCAAATAAAGGAACATTAGGGATTATTGAAGTTAACTTAAGTAATAAAGGATCGAACAAGGAACAAGATTTTGAAAAGTTTCTTCCGATAATTAGAGATTATTTACTTAAATAAGGGATTATTTCACTTAAGTCATTACTGTTAATAACGTAGCTTGCGACTTTTGTTAATTCTTTTACTTTAGGAGTGCAATTAAATGCAAGAGAAAGACCGACTTCTTTTGCTGCTTCTACGTCAGTATCACTGTCTCCTACATAGACTGCTTGGTTTAAAGGAATGTTTAGTTCACTACAAAGATCTTTAACAATTTTTGCTTTTTTGTCTCTACCTGCGCCGATTGGCCAGATAAAGTCTCCAGAGACTAGTCCATTTCTGATAACAAGTTCATTCCCATAAACATGATCTACACCGTGTTCCCTTTGCACTCTTCGAACGGCATCTAAAGAAGATGCGCTAATAATTGCGCTTACAAGTCCATTTTGATGAATAAAATCAAAGGTTTTTTTGACTCCCGGTAAGTATTCTAGTGAATTGATTAAATCAAAGTAATGTTTTGCGTCTTTTCCTTTCCAAAGTCTGCTTACAACTTCTTCAACGAGTTTAGGGTAATCGGTAAGTAAATATTTTTCTGTTAATTGTATTCCTTCTTCGAGTGTTCCAAATTTTTTGTGGAGTTCCATCCAGAAGTTAACATCTTTAAAAATAACTCCGTCCATATCCAGACAGATGAGTTTAAATTTCATTTTTAAAAAGAAAATAAACAAGTTTATAAATTCTTTCGTATCTCATTGTTTTTATGGATAAAATTGAGCATGAAGCATGCCCGATGTGTCAAGAAAAGAGTTTGACGTTAATCGAAGATGAGCAAGATATTCCTCATTTTGGAAAAGTCTTTATTTTTTCTATGAATTGTTCTTCTTGCAACTACAGAGTTTCTGATGTTGAAGCTTCTGATTTTAAAGAACCGTGCAAGATTGAGTTTAACATTGAGAATCGTAAAGATTTAACAGTAAGAGTTGTCCGTTCTTCAGAAGCGAGTATTAAGATTCCTCAGATGAAGATGTCTATGGATCCTGGTGTTGGCGCAGAAGGTTTTGTTTCTAATATTGAAGGTATTCTTCAAAGATTTAAAAAAGTCTTGGAAGCAGAAAGAGATACTGCTGATGAAGATGATGCAAGGAAGAAAGCTAAGAATTTATTAAAAAAATTGTGGAAAGTTGAATGCGGTGATGAGCCTTTAAAAGTAATTATTGAAGATCCTACGGGTAATTCTGCGATTATTTCTGAAAAGGCAGTTATTTCTAAAATGAAAGGTTCTAAGAAGTAAAGAATAGTCTTTAAAATTTATTAGATAGATTTTAGAGTATGGGAGAAAGTTTTGTTATCCAATTAAAATAAAAAACTAATACAAAGGCGGGTCTTCCCTTATAACTTTGTAATTTTTAAGTTTCTTTTTCATTTTTGATTGTAATTTAGAAACAGGAGCGGTTTTACTGGATTTTATTTCCCGATGTCCTTCATAGAGAATATTACCAAAAATATCTTTTTGAGTGATTTTATAGTCATGACCTCTGCCCGTTCTCTTTACTTCAACTCCTTGAAGGGAAACCCTAGTACGATAAAAGTTTTCGGCAGCTTTACCCTTTCTAACATTTTCCTCAAGAACTGCTTTTTTAAGAACTTTTTGAGGAATTTTATTTCCAAAAGGATCACGTTTAATTAGTCTACCAAAAATATCTCTCAACATAAGGGAATTAAAGAAAGGTTACTTAAATAGTTTACTGAAATGTTCTACAAAAATCCGTGTTCTAAAAGTTTTGACATTTGATTTCTCAAGAATATTAATTAAAGGTTAATATTCTAAAGGATCTATTCTTTTTAAGAAAGGAATTTTATCAAAATCTTGATCAGCAGAAATAATCTCAAAGATGGAGTTAAGTTCCATAGAAGCAATATGGATATAATCCGTGGGAGAAATTTTAAAAGAGTATTTAGCAGAGTGTCTTATAAGGACAAAATTAATGTCAAACCAGTTAATGGGTAAGTCAAGAATAGCTTCAACATTTTCTTGAATATTGAGTAAGATTTTATTTTCATGTTCTAGAATTTTATTGATTCTATTAAGAACATTAATAACTTCTAAAAGAACAGAGAGCGAGCAGCAAGCTTCAATTTTCTTATCCTGAATTTTTTGTAAAATATTTTTGCAAGCAACCCCATATTTAGGATGTTGTTCAATAGCATAAATCAGGATATTCGTATCTAAATAGATCATGTGAACTCTTCGCGAGCTTCTTTTACCAGCTTAACGGCGTCTAGATTAAGTTTAATTTGAGAAGTGAGGAATTTGACTGGATCTTTCATTTTTTTCTTAGTATTGACTATAACCATTGTCTTTATAACATTCCACTCAACAGTATCTCCTGCTCGGACACCTAGTTTATCTCGTATCTCAACAGGAATGCTTGTTTGATTTTTACTCGTTATTTTTGTTTCCACCATAAGGTATTACCAGTAATACCTATTTAAATAGTTTACTCGAGAATTTCCGGAAATCTTACAAAAATCCGTGTTCTAAGAGATCTTCCCATTTGATTTCTCCTAAAGCAACTTGTGCTTCTCGGAAGGTAATTAAAGGTCGCTCATATTTATCATAATCTTCAACTGCAATTCTAGGGCAGGCTAACTCGATGAAAGCTTGAATGTTATAAAAATTAAGGAGTTTGTCATTGGTCATTTCCCGCATAGTAAGAACAACTACTTCTTTTCCTTTATCAATAAATTTTTTCTTTAATAATTTAAAAGAGCCAAATTGTTGTCCTGGTTTTAAAGCAACGATTAATCCGATTCGAGAAGCTTTTTTTACATTTTCAATGGCGAATAGTCTTTGTTTGATAACTTTTTCTTTTAAGGGAGTCATATCTACAATTTCTTGATTATACATATCTAATAAGTAAACAGGATTTTTTACAGATAAAGCAGCTCCAAGTGAGTGAAATTGGTTTCCTATAACTAAGAATGCGTCTACGTTTGAAGTGATAAGTTTTAAAGAGTTATATTCGCAGCCAACGACATGTCCGTCATAAGCAGCATATCCTTTTTTAGAAGGAATAAAAACTTCTTTACCGTTTTTTTCTAAAAAGTTTTTAGCTTCATCGAATTGATGTAAATGCTGTACACTTCCAACAAGTCCAATCTTAGCATATTCTTTTAAAGGTTTTAAAGATGTTTTAAGTAGTTCAGAAATGGATTTTTTATCTTGCATTTCAATATAGAGAACTGGAAAATCTACTTTTTTCATAAAAGGTGCATGACCGTAGTGAACAAGTAAGTCTACACCCAGAAGTTTAGCTTCTTCGAGAGCCAGGTCGCAACCACCCCAGCAAGTTTCTCCAGAAACGATAACTTCGGCGTTAGTTTTGCTTTCAAATAAATTAGCTAATCTTAGTGCTTCTTGTTTGATTCCTTCAGGTAATTGTAAAAGTGCTTTTTTTACCTTTTTCTCATTGAGTTCTTTAATGACGAATTCTTCTTGAAAGTCAAAGCTAAATATCATAAAATAAGGTAATAGGAATTCTTATAAACTTTTTTAAGTTAAGAATAAGATGGGATTGGAAGACAGATTGGAGATTCGAGCTCCGCAAGGAACACAAAGTTGGTTAACTTCAGAGTATATTCAGCAGAGAGCTTATGCTATTGATCAAGATGCACAAAGAGGACCGTTTAAACAATTACCTTTGGGGCAAAGACAAGAGATAAAGGTAGGAGATTTTGTTCTTTTTACTGAAGAAGTTGGTGTTATTCCAGAAGAAAGGAGAATAATTTACTTAAACTTTGATAGGGTAACAGAAAACAATGTAAAAGATTATCAAAACCCAGAAGTTTATTTTGTTGGAATTGTAATACCTCATTAAGATTTCTAAAAAGCAGATGTAAGCTTTAAATAGCAGTATTTTTGTTAAAGACGTGATGGAAAAATCTAAGTTTGAGAAGATTATGGATATAGCGAATAAGCGGGCGTTTATTTATCCTTCTGCTGAGATTTACGGTGCGAAAGCTGGTTTTTGGACCTATGGACATTTAGGAACAAGGATGAAGCAAAAGTGGGAGAGTTTGTGGAGAGAAACTTTTCTAACATTACATCCTAATTTTTTTGAAATATCTGATTGTAATATTATGCCTAAGAAGGTATTTGAATCATCTGGCCATTTAAAAAATTTTAACGATCCGTTGGTGGAATGTGAAAAGTGTCATTTCAGGTTTAGAGCGGATCAGTTGATTGAAGATGTATTAAAAAAAGAGGTTCATGGTTTAAACACGGAAGAGTTAAATGCATTAATAAAAGAAAATAAAATAAAGTGCACTAATTGTAAAGGAAATTTGGGTGATGTTCGTTATTTTAATATGATGTTTGATCTAAAAGTAGGTGCTGTTGGTGCTGAGGTAATGTATTTAAGACCTGAGTCTGCGCAAGCGCCGTATTTAGCGTTTAAAAGGGAATTTGATGCGCTAAGGAAGAAATTACCAATGGGTTTAGCAGTCATTGGAAACGCTTTTAGAAATGAAATTTCTCCAAGACAAGGGTTTTTTAGATTGAGAGAGTTTACACAGGCAGAATTACAGATTTTCTTTGATCCAGATTTAATTAATGAACATGAAGAGTTTGATTTGGTTAAAGAGGTTAAACTTAGAGTGTTGAAAGAAGGTAAGTTTAAAGAAATGTCTGCAGAAGAGTTGAATAAAGAGAGTATTCCTAAGTTTTATGTTTATCATATGTGTAAAGTTCAGGATTTTTATTTAAATATTTTAAAAATACCTAAAGAAAAGTTTAGGTTTAGAGAGTTAGATGAAAATGAAAGGGCGTTTTATAATAAGATTCATTTTGATATTGAAGTAGAACTAGATACACTAGGCGGTTTTAAAGAGCTTGGTGGGGTACATTATCGTGGAGATCATGATCTTGGGGGCCATCAGACAGGTTCTCAAGAAAAATTAGAGTATGTGTCTGATGATGGAAAAAGAAGATTCACTCCTCATGTTTTAGAATTAAGTTTTGGTGTTGACAGAAATATTTGGGCTTTATTAGATTTGTTTTATAAAGAAGAAAAAGAGAGAACATTGTTTCAATTTCCCCAGATTATTGCACCAATTGACGCGGCAGTGTTTCCTTTAATGAATAAGGAAAAAATCCCGGAGTTATCCAGATTTATTTTTAAAGAGTTGTACAAAAGTTTTAATGTTTTTTATGATGAGTCAGGTTCTATTGGAAGAAGGTATAGAAGACAGGATGAAGTTGGTACAAATTTTGGAATCACAGTGGATTTTGATTCTTTGAAAGATAATACTGTTACATTGAGAGAAAGAGATAGTATGAAACAGATTCGAGTTAAAATCGAAGACTTAAATATGATTTTAGATAGTTTGATTAATGAAAATAAAAAGTTAAGCGATTTTGGTAAGTTTATTGAAAGTAAAGGAGAGAAAGATGAGTAAAATCTCTTTACCAGAGGTGATTGGTTGGATTTTGGTTTTCATAGCGGCCACCTTACTAATTGTAGGAATTATTAAAACATTTTTTTTATAAAATGAGATTAAATAGAATTATCCTCATCAGTGAGTTAATTGGAATATTAGCAACAGTTTTTATTTCAGTTAAGGTACTGATCCTACAACCCAGTTGCTTCTCTTTATTTGACGGTTATACCTCCGTAGTACCAATTATATTTACAAAAGTGGCAGAATTAATTATTTTGTTTAAGAAAGATTTAGAAAGTAAAGCAGAAACATTTAATTAAAGAGTTCTTAAGCAAGTCTTAGATGGGCAGGTAATTCAGTTCGGTAGAATGTCCGGCTGGCAGTCGGAATGCCGTGGGTTCAAATCCCGCCCTGTCCATTTTTATTCTGCTTTCATTAAAACATAATAGAGTAAGAAAGGTTTGTCAGCGATTTTTTGTTTGGTTTTAAGTAAAACAAGTGCTGGATCGTAATCTACTTTGAAAGGGATTTCTTGATTGCCTCGGATTACATCTAAACTATAACTAACAAATAAAACATCAAATTCCTTGCCATAAGCTTTGTCTGGTTCTCCGTTAGATTCTGGATCTAAAGTATCGAAAAGAAAAACTTCAAACCATTCCCATTGTTCTTCTTTTGTTTTGCAGTAAGAGTCGGGATTAACTTTATGCTTTTTAAGAAACTCTAGAGTATCTTCTGAAAATTTAAAGTTGAGGGTGAATCCTTTGTAAGTTCTACTAACGGTTTTCATACTCTAAAAAATTAAGAAGAAGTTTTTTAAAGGTATCTAAGGCAAAAAAAGGCAAATTTAATCATCTGCATAATAATCCAATCTAGGGTCATTTGGGTCATTGGAGGAGATAATCCTTATCTTTAAAGTGCCGGGTTTTGCTAAGTCTAAAAGACCGGTCAAATCGACAGGAAGTTTCTTTAAATCTAAAGGGATTTGAGAATGGTCGATGGGACCTTCTACGCGAGTTCTCCATTGATCTCTTCCTTGCCAAGAAAAGGAAGCGTCTGATAAAGTGGGAATTTGGGTTGCAGAAGAGTACCAGTTATCGATCAGTTTGCCAAGAGTGGAAAGATCGTGAGTATAAAGATTTCCAACGTTAATATTTCTTTCTTCAAAAGGGTGAACGGTCGAGATATTTCCTTCATTGTCTAAGAAAACGTAGGGTTGGTGACCTTCTTTTCTTGTGATTGGATGGATTCTTCGATCTTGATACCTTTCTAGTTTTTGTTTGATCTCTGCAAATTCATCGTTTGGAAGGTGAAAAAGTGCATCTTCAGATTTAGCATCATTTAAAGGTCGAAATTGGTAAATTTTCCAGTAGGCGAAAGGAATTTGATTTATTTTTGCATAAATCTTATGTAAACTTTTAGCATTAATTTGGGTTGCAGTTGTTTTAAAAGCGAGAGTGAACCGATCTTTAGTAGATTCAATGATTTGTTGGATTAAGTCCACGTAAGGAATACCTCGCATGATTTTATTTTGTCCTTCATAAATGCTATCTAAAGGTAGGCTCAAGATATCTACTAAACCAGCTAATCTGTCTAATCGTTCAGGGAGAAGTGTTCCGTTTGTATGTAGGCTAACAAATATTCCTTTTGTTTTGAGTGCTTTAAGGATGTCTTCTAAGTCTTTCCTTAAAAGTGGTTCTCCTCCACCGATCGTGACTCTTTGAACGCCATTTGTACTTAAAGCATTAACAAGTTTAAGCATTTCAGGAGTATCTTTTTCAATAAGTTCTTTTTCTCGAAAGCAATACGCGCAAGTAAGGTTGCAGCGAGCGTTGACAAACCAGTTGACAACTGAATCCATAAGAATGTTCTAAGAAGGAAAGTTTAAAAGATTGATGGGCTTGAAAGCTAGAGTTTAAAAAGAGAGGGTTTTTCCAAAAAAGGAATGGACATTGAGCAAGAGAAGTTGAATTTACAAAGAAGAGAGTTGAATGTTCGTTTTGAAGATATTTTTTCTAGGTTAAAAAGAGAAGAAGTGAGTCAAAAGTTTGCTCCTTTGAAGAGAGCTCATCCGCATACTACTGTTTTTGAGGTAGCTCGTTCTTTAGCTCAAGGGGGATATGATGAGATTTTAAACAAGTATGGTTTTTACAGTAAAAAGTGTCCTTCTTTTGAAGGACGTTGCCATCAGTCTACTCCTGCTTTAGGTTTAGTTTTAAATGCTTTAGGTTTTAAAGTTGCTTACTTAGAGGGATATAGAATTAAGTCGGTTTTCGAAAAGAGCGGCATATTAGAACAAGTTCCTCCCAGTTATGAAGAAAATGATGAAACAAGAGAAGAATTTTGTGCAATTGGCCGTATTCCTTATTGTGCTTTAGAAGTGATTGTTGAAGGAGAACCTTTCCTTATTTCAAGTAAACATGTAAAAGCAAAGAATGATAGCGCAGAAGCGTTACTTTCACCTGTTTGTTACAGAGATTTTATTGGAGTGTTTTCGCATCAGGCAGATAAGAATAAAAGCGGGATGTACCTTGATCCAGTAGTTCCTCCCGCAAATCCCGCAAATATTGACTTTCTTAAATACCCAGTATGGAAAAAACAGGCTCAAAAGGATGAAAGGCCAGAATTGTTTGCTACGTATCTGAGAATGAATTTAGAATAAGAAAGCTTTTTTAAGAGTTATTTTCAAAAAGACTCTATGAAAAGAGCGTGTTTGGTATTTTTAATTTTTTTACTGAGTTTAGCAAGTGTGTATGCTTGTACATGTACTCAAGAATCGATTGAAGAAAAGTTCGCTAAGGCAGATTTAGTGTTTTATGGTCGAGTGATGAGTGTAAGAGATACAAGGTTTTCAGAGCTTGATCCTTTTTCAACGTTTGGTTTTGATGTTTTTACAGTTTGGAAAGGCTATGAGACAAGTGTAGAAGTAAACACAAGAGTGAGTGAGCTTGCTTGTGGATATCCGTTTAAGATTGGTCAAGATTATTTAGTGTTTGTCTCTTCTAAAGCTACAGAAATGCAAACTGATTTTTGTGCAGGTAATAAACCAATAGAAGAAGCTAGTCAAGAGCTTCGATTCTTAGGGGCTGGAACTATTGTTAAAGAACCCCCGAAAGAAGAGCTTTCTTTTGAGCAGAGGTATAGAAAAGAGATTATAATGAGTGCTTTAGCAATTCTTTTGCTCACCTTACTTGGGATTTGGATAAAGGTAAAAATGGAAAAAAGAAAGAAAAGTAAAGGCTTTCGTTTAGAGGCATAAGTTTAAAAACAAATTACTTTAGAGAATTCTTAATGGAAAATTGTATTTTTTGTAAAATTGTAAAAGGAGAGATTCCTTGTGTAAAAATTGATGAAGATAAAGATTATTTAGCGTTTTTAGATATTGCTCCTGCGCAGCCTAAAGGGGGTCACGTGTTAGTCATTCCAAAAAAACATTTCGAAGTTCTTTCAGAGTTGTCAGATAAAGAAGCGCAAAGTTTGATGCTTGCGGTGAAAAAGATGACAAAGATTTTATTGAAGTGGAGTGAAGGGGTGAACGTGTTACAGAATAATAAGTCTGTTGCAGGCCAGTTAGTTCCGCATGTACATTTTCATGTTATTCCAAGGTTTTCTACAGATAGTTTTAGGATTTCAGACTGGAAAAATAATAAGTATGAAAGTAAAGAACAGATGGAAAAAGTGGCTCAAGTAATCAAAAGTCTTTTAAAAGAATAGTTTTTGCCTTCTTTCTATGAATGTCCGCGTAGTTTAGCCCGGTAGAACACTGCTCTCATAACAACGTGTGAGAGAGGCAGATGTCGCCAGCCGTTGAACCAATTCGTTGATTTCACGGGCGAATTCAAATCTGGCCGCGGACATTTTTTAACTTATGCGGCTTTTCTAAAACTTTGAAAAAGTTGTGCTAACTCTGCATAAGACTCTTTAGGTAATCCTTCTGCGGTGAGTAAGGTTTGTTGAACGGCAAGTAGTCGTTGAAGGTCTGTTTGAAGAGAATAGTTTTGTTCTACCCCTTCTTTTAAATGTCTATAACCCCATTTAAAGGTTTGATGGATTTGTCTTTGAAGATCAAACTCAAAGAATTCTAAGTGACTCCATTCTTCTTTTTCAGAGTAAATATCAAGAACGATTCCTTCTAAGGGATCCAAGGTGATTGAAGGGTTGTTATGTGTTCCATAGCGGTTTTCAGATCTTTCTCTTTTAAAATAAGGGTAGAGCACTGCGCCGGTATTATTTTGAGGGAAAAGATCTTTTAAAGAAAGAAAATACAATCCAGAAGAATCATTTCTTTCCCATTTAACCATTACTATAAAAGAAAGAACCTTCTTTTTAAAGATTATCTTTCAAGTGTTTGTCTAAAAAAGCGATAGCGCGAGGATAAGCATCTAATCGATTTTTTAATTTAGAAAGACCATGTCCTTCATCAGGGTAGACTAAAAGTTCTACTTCTCTTTGGAGTTCTTTTAGTTTTTTGTGCATTTGTTCTGCTTCTGAAAGGGGAACGCGTGGATCATTTGTTCCATGAATAATAAATAAAGGGGCTTTGATTCGTTCAATAAAGTTGTAGGGAGAGATCGATTTTAAAAATTCTCTATCTTTTTCTAAGGAGCCGTATTCTGCTTCTCGTAAGCTCCTTCTCCAGACGGAAGTATTCTCTAAGAAGGTAATAAAGTTAGAAATGCCAACAACATCTACTCCTGCCGCCCATAAAGAAGGTTGAAATGTTAAGCCAGCTAAGACCATAAATCCCCCGTAGCTTCCACCCCAGAGAGCCAGTTTAGTGGAATCAATTTCCTTCCTTTGTTTTAAATAAGTGTGTAAATATTCCAAGTCTTTAACAGAGTCCATTCTTTTTTCTTTATCGTCTAGAGCTAAGTATTTTTTTCCATAACCGCTGCTTCCGCGTACATTAGGCGCTAAAAGCGCGTAGCCCTTGTAGAGGAAGTATTGGAGCAAGGGGCTGAAGTTAGGAGTGAATTGTCCTTCAGGACCTCCGTGGATTGTAACAATTGCGGCGGATTTAAAAGAATTTTTAGGTAAGTACAAAAAGCAAGGAATGGATAATCCGTCAAAAGAAGGATAATGAACGAGAGTAGGTTCTACAAAAAGTTTTTGATCAACTTGAGAATTGCTGAAAGTGAGTTGGGTACATTTTCTTTGTTGTTTATCCCAGATCCAAATATCGCAAGGTTTTGTTGGGCTTTCAAAGGTAAAGGCAAGAGAAAGAGAATCTTTTGACCAGGTAACACTTCCAATGATTCCTTTAGGAAATTCAGAGGTAGAAAGAGCTTGAAAAGGAGAAGTTGTATAAAGGGAGAAGGTGCTGTATCCTTCTTGGTTTGTAAGAAGAGCGAGCATACTATTGTCTCTTGTTAAGGTACTTGCGTTAATTTCATTGGCAAGAGTGAGAATTTCTTTAGTTTCTTTTGTAGAAAGAGAATAGAATAAAAGCCTCAAAAGATCAGAATTGTGATTGCTAATGAAGTAAAATCCAGAGTTGTCCAAAAGCCAATTAATGCTTGTATATTGAGTCTTGTCTTTTGGAGGGAGTATTTGTTCTAATTTACCACTAGCTAAATCAAGAAGGTAAAGTTCTTCTTCAGAAAGAGAGACTCTTTTAAGGAGGATAAGTTTAGAGCAGTCTGGAGAGAAAGGTCCGCTTTCGTACCATCCTTCTGCTTGGAAAACAAGGCGCTCTTCTTTTGTTTGTAAGTTAAAGGTATAGATATCAAAGTCTTTTCCGTTTCTTGCGTTTGAAGCGTAACCTAAATAATTCCCATCTCTTGACCATGCGCCAAGGCGATGAATAGCTTCCGCATTTTTCGTAAGTTGGGCAGTAGTATTAGTTGTTAAATCTAAAATAAAGAATTGTGTTTTTTCATTTCCGCCTGTGGAATAGCCATACAGTATTTTTTGTTCTGTTGGAGAGAAAAGCGCGAATTCTAAAGGTTCGGTAGAAAAAGTGATTTGCTTTGGTTCTCCGCCTTCTTTAGAAATAAGGTAGGCTTGATAGAATCCGGTCTGGTTGCTTAAGAAACAAAGAGTTTTTCCGTCCGGACTAAAGGTTGGAAAGGTTGCTCTTTTAATTTCTAAAAAGTCTTTAACAGTATATTCTTGCATGAAAAGAGAAATAAACTCTTCTTTAAAAAAGTTGTTAATAAAGTAAAGAATCGTGTTTTTTGTTGTCTTCTAATTCTTGATAATATTTCTGTCCCCATTTACGAATTTCTTTTGGAGCGAGGTGGGTGACGTAGTCGCAGATTTTTTGTCCTGCGAGGAATTCTGGAATTGCTACAAAGTCCGCGCCGTGAGTATACAGTTCTAAGGCGTCGTGAGCGTTTCTAGCGGTAACAAATACAAGGATGTTTTTATTTACTCCTTTAGCGATTTTAAGCAAGAGTAAGTTTCCTTGGAAGTTCGGAATAGTGGAGATGATCATTTTTGCTTTTCCAATGCGAGCGGCGTGTAAGACGTCAATTGTTCCATAGTCTCCATAGAGGCAGGGTATTTGTTCTTTGATTAATGCTTTTATTGTTTCTGGATTGAAATCTACTGCGACTATTTTTTTGTGTTGTTCTTTTAAGGTTTTAATGATTTTAGAACCCATTCTATGAACGCCAAAGACAACGATGTGGTTTTCAACGTTTTTAGGTAGGAACTGTAAATCTTTAGTTGAAACGAATTTATCTAAAGGTTGGAGAAAGTTTTCCATGCGAGAGAAAAGGCCCTTATGATATTTGATAAAGTAAGAAGTCAGAGTAATAGTAACTATCGCTAGAACGATAATTAGATTAAACGTTTCTTGGCTTATGGTTCCTAAAAGAAATCCTTCTAACGCGAGCACGAGAGAAAATTCGCTTATTTGAGCCAAAGAAAGGCTGCTGATAAAGGCGGTTCTGTTACTGTGTCTGAAGAATTTTAAGATGATGAAAAAGATTAAAGGTTTGAGGATGATAACAAGGAAAAGAAGGATAAAGAGGAGGTGTAAGCTTTTGAGAAGTGTTGCGAATTGGATTTGGCTTCCTAGAGTAACAAAGAAGATAACAGCGAAAAAGTCTCTTAAGGCTTTTACTCTTCCAGTGATTTCTAAGCTGTAGTGAGAGTTTCCAATGACTACTCCCCCTAAGAATGCTCCAATTGCGATGGAGAAGCCAAAAAGATAGCCTATTCCTGCGAAGAGGAAGCAGATTGAAACAGAAGTTATGAATAAAAGTTCGTGATTTTTTGCGCTTGATTTGATTAAAGATTTTATTAAAGTTTTTCCAAGAAGGTAGGCGATTGCTAGTAAGAGAAGGGCTTTAGCCAGAGCGAGTAAAACAAAGCTAAAACTAAAAGAGTCTGTTCCTGAGAGTAAAGGTAAAACCAGAATAGCAAGTACATCTTGAATGATTAAGATTCCTAAAATGATTCTACCATGTAAGGTGTCAAGTTCATCTGAATCTGAGATGAGTTTGATGACGACCATCGTGCTTGAGAAAGCGACGATTAAACCGACGTACAATGCTTCAACAGAGTTAAGCCAGATGCGTACAACCGCTAAGGTAAGTAAAGTGACAAGGAGGACCTGGATTGTTCCGGTAATTGTTGCGAATTTTCCTACTTCTTTGAGTTTTTTTAAGTCAAGTTCTAATCCTACGATGAAGAGTAAGAAAGCGATTCCAAGTTCAGATAAGATTTTAATTAAATCTAAGTTTTTAACGATTCCAAAGGCGCTTGGTCCGATTAAGATTCCGGCTAGAACATATCCTAAGATAAGAGGTTGTTTTGCGACTTTAGCTAAGTTTGCAAGTAAAGAAGCGAAAAGAATGATAAGTCCAATATCTAGAAGAATAGTATTTGTCATAACGTCCTCTTTTCAAGGATAGTTTTTTAGAAAGGAGTTAATAAAGGTTTGCTTAGATTTGGCGGGCTGTTCGTTTTAATTTGGTCAAATAGCCAGCTAGAAGATTTCTTAGTTTCTTAGAAGGAACGTCTGCTAGTTCTCCAACAACGAGTTTATTAGCGTTAAAGTCAGTAGTGAATTTTTCTGGATGTTTTTGGAAAAGTTTTCTTCCGGTTCTTGTCACAAGAGTAGTTCTTATTCTTCCCATAAAAACAGAAAATGCGGGCTCTATTTAAATGTTACGACTTAGAAAGATTAGTCTTTTCTTAAGATATAGATGTCTCTTAAAAGCTTACTTTCTTTGTAAGCATAGAAGAATTTAGTTTCGACATTGAAAGTGGTTTCTTTTGCGATCTGTTCAAAATCAATAAAGAGTGTTTTTCCTTCGGTTGTTTTAAAGCGGGGAATGACAATAACTACTTTTTTCCCTTGTTTCACGACTTGACTTAATTGGTTAAGAGTGGAGCGGTACAAAAGACTTAGTTCTTCTACAAGTTCTTTGGCTTGAAATAAGTTCGGTAGTTTACGAATGAAAGGCCCCATGAAGGGTTCGGTTGCAACTGCGTCTATGCTTTTAATAGGAACAAAAAGGGTGAGTTTTCGAGCGTCAACTAAGTTCAGGCGAGAACTGTTTTTAAGCGGATATTTACTTTTAAGCCATTCTAAATTAAGTTTTGCTTGTCTTATTGATTCAGGATCTCTATCCGTACCAATAACATTGCATCCTAAGAGCAAGGCTTCTTGTAAAATCGTTCCAGAGCCACAGAATGGGTCTAAAAGAATAGAGTTTTCTTTTGCGCCGCTTAAGTTAATTAAGATTTTAGCTAGTCTTAAAGAAATTGTTTTCATGTAATCTACTGCAGGCCTGCCGAGATCCCTAGTTTTGAGTTCTTGGGGTTTTGTGACGGCGAGAGTTATTGCAATATGGCTCTTGAAAACGACAAAGTCTAAGAAGTCTTCATGTTTTGAAAGTCGGGTTGGAGTAATTTCTTTTTTATAGAGCGCTTTGAGTTTGATGCTTTTAAAATATTCTTTTAAATAATCTAGAAGAAAACTATCTAAATCTGTTTGAAGACCTTGGATGGTGAAAATGATTTTGTTCTTTGTTCCAGAATAAAAGTCTCTGCTTCTTAAGGTGTGTTCTACTCTTTCAATCCTTGTTTCTGAAGAGATAACTTCTGCAATTTTAATTGTTCCACCTAAATCATGAATAATCTTTTTTTCAAAAGAATTTAGTTCGAAAACTGCTGCTTCTTTTCCAGTATCGAGTATTTTATAAGTGATTTTTCTTGCTTCTAGATAGCTTTCTAATTCTGCTAAAGAGAGTTCGGGGTCTCTTCCAAAAACAAATAGGTATTTCATAAAAAACTAAAGAAGGATGGTTTTAAGAAGGTAACGTTTTAAATAAGTTTTATTCCAATTGCTAAAAAACCATATCTTTGTTGTTCGTCCAGAGCGTAGCCCGAACCAGCGGCTAAGATTGCTTCTTTACTTTTCCATCTTGGTCCAAAAAGTTCTAGTGAAGTTGCTTCAATCATTTCTTGATAAGTTTTATGGTAAGTTAAGCTAGTTACTTGAGTGCGAGTGGTTTCAAAAGGATTAGACAGTTTATGAAATGTAATTATATCATTAAGAGCGAGTTGTCTTCTTTTTTCATCATAAAGCCTTATTTCAATAGTTTTAAGTCCACGTTTAACTTCGTCAAAAGCAACATCCGTTAGTTTCATAGAAGCCTCCATTTTAAAGTTCTTTAAACACGACCTGTCCTGCAAGTTTTTGTTCGACTAAGAGTGAAGCTTTTTTGTTCATTTTTCCTGTGGCTAAAAGAATGCAAGGTAGTTTTTTGACTTGTCCTTCGCTGTGCGCTAAAGAGATGTCTGCTTCGTTAATAGCGGCTTTATCTTTTGCTTTAACATAGTAAGTTAAATGACCTAAAACTGAAGGAAAGCGGACGATAAAATCAAATTCTTTTTCTTTTTTAATCATTTCTTCTTTTAAAATATCGATTTTGTTTGAGTCTAAGTATTCTCTGATTTTAGAATAAAATTTTCCTTCTGGTTTTTTTGGTTTTATTTCAACAATTGTTTCTTGTACCGTTTCTTTCTTCTTGAGCGGTTTTATTTCCTCAATTTCTTCTATTTCCTCTTCTTCGAGTTCTTCTTGAGTTTTTTTTAGTGGAGTTTCTTTCTGTTCTTTTAATCTAATTTCTTCTTGTCTTGTTTCTTCTTTTGCTTTGAATTCTTGCTGTAATTCTTTTAAGAGTTCTTCTCGTAAGTGTTGTTTGACTTTTTCAAGTTCTATTTGTTGTTCTTCAGCAGTTTTTTGAGGAGTTTCAGGTTTAACAGGTTCAGATTTAGTTTCAGCAGGAACAATATATTCTTGAATGAAAGGTTTAGCATCTTCATCAGTTAACACGTGAAACTTCCAGAATAGTTCTGCTTCTGTTCCTAAGCTTACTGTTAAAGGCATTGCGAAATCTTTTAGTTCGCGTAAGGCGATTCTTTGCCACGGTTCGAGTTCGATATCGCGTAATACTTTTTTTTCTTGTAAGAGTTCATAAGCTTGCTTCTCCTTCCCCTTTAAGGAAGGATAAATTTTCTCTCCAAGTTTAGTTTCTTGTCCTTTTAGGTAATAGACTTTAGATCCACCAATTGCTGCATGGCTAATTAAGATTTTTTTATTTGAAGCAAGTTCAGAAAGTACAGCAGAAGCAAACAAAATATTGGTATTCAAAGCTTTAGAAACTTGAATGGGAAGAGAAGGACCGTGTAATTGTAAGTGATTAAGAGCAATTTCTCTCTGGTCAGCCATAGTCTTTTTCTAAAGATTTTTGTTTTATAAAGATTTATGTGATTCAGAAGGTTAAGGTCTTAGCCAACGGCACTCGTAGTAAGTTGGTTCTCCTTCAGCGTCTACAATAGCTAATAATAATCGTTTTTTAGTAGAATGGGCTACCCTGTTTTTGGCTGAAAAGTCAAACCAAGTGAGTGTTTCTGATTCTGAGATGGGAAAAACAATCCAGCGGGCGTGTTCTTCTCCAGGTTTTACT
Source organism: Candidatus Woesearchaeota archaeon (assembly GCA_964497265.1). Lineage (GTDB taxonomy): Archaea > Nanobdellota > Nanobdellia > SCGC-AAA011-G17 > GW2011-AR18 > JAHFKM01. The sequence goes on from CAZCCK010000017.1 coordinate 20,223, forward strand.
CCTCGTTCATAGACACGAAAGTCTGCGCCGAATTTTAAAGCAGTTTTAACAATGTATCCTCTTTTGCGTAAGTCCTTAAAAACAGCGTAGCGGACCATGAAGTTAGATTCAATTTTAAGTGCTTTCTTAATGAATGTTTCTTTAGAGATTTTCTTGTCTTTAAGGTCAACTACTTCGAGTTTTCCTCGTTCTAACAAGTACAAGCCCTCTAATAGGGAATAGTAGAATTTTTTGGAGTCTTGGGGTTCTCCGTAACGAGTCTTGTTATAAAGATCTCGAGTAACATCACTATCTTCTGCCACGATAAATTCTCGTGTAAGTGTAGCACTAAAGGTTGGTCCTTTAAGGCCTGCTTCTTCTACAGGTTCTCCTAGTTTTTCTTCTTGCATTGCAAGTGGTTTTTCTGTCATTTTGAGTTTTTAAAAGAAGGAGGATTGATAAAGCTTTCCTCTAATTAGATTAAGATGGATCCGTTTAAGTTTTCAGCCAGGGTGTATAACGATGAACAAAATCCGTGTATTGATATTCCTAGAGAGGTGAGTGGTAAATGGGGAAAGAGGGGTTTTATTCCGGTAAAAGCAGTAATAAATAGCGTGCCTTATGAAGAAACTCTTGTTCCGAAAGGAAGGGATGCGTATCGTCTTTTTTTAAATGGAGAAGTTAGAAAGAAAGCGAAGGTGGAAGTGGGTGATTTTGTTTCTGTAGAACTTGTTTTAGATGATGAACCTAGAAGGGTGGTGATGGTTCCTCAGTTGATTAAAGCCTTGAAGGAGAATAAAAAAGCGAAGGTTGCTTTTGATAATTTAAGCGCGGAAAAGCAGACTGAGATGTTAAGGTATTTGAACTTTTTAAGAAGTTCTGAGTCTAGGGAACGGAATGTGAAAGAGATTATTGCTTTTCTAATGCGAAATGAAAGATTGATAAGAAAAGGCAAAAAAAGAGAATTCGGGTAGAAGTTTATTAAGGATTTAGGTTATGATAATTTACATAAAAACCTTTTTATAGCTACTTCTTTAATTTTAGTGGATGAAACTTACTTTTTTAGGAACCCAAGCGATGCAACCTACCAAAGAGAGGGGTTTGCCGGCAGTACATCTTTCTTTTGAGAGTGAGAACTTTCTTATTGATTGTGGAGAGGGAACGCAAAGGCAGATGAGAATAGCTGGCTTGAAGCCTACGAAGTTAACAAGAGTTTTTATAAGCCATTTTCATGCAGATCATGTTTTAGGATTAGCTGGTTTAATGAGGAACTTAGCGGCAAATGATTACAAAGGAACCTTAGAGATTTATGGCCCAAAAGGATTACCAACCTACGTGGAACATTTAAAAAAATCAAGTACGTATACTGAAAAGTTAAAGTTGAGGTTAACAGAAGTAAAAAAAGGTGTTATTGTAGATACTGAAAAATTCGTAGTGGAAACGTTTCCTTTATTTCATTCTATTGAAAGTTTAGGGTTTTGTATTCAGGAAAAACAGAAGAGAAAGATTAATTTAGAGTTTACAAAAAAGCTAGGACTAGTACAGCATCCTTTACTTGGAGAGTTACAAAAAGGGAAGAATATTGTCTGGAAAGGGAAAAAGGTGCTTGTTTCAAAAGCAACTTTCTTGGTGCCCGGAAAGAAATACGTGTTTATTCAGGATACTGGTTTTAATGAAAAGTTAATTTCCTCTGCTAAGGAAGCGGATCTTTTAGTGTGTGAATCTACGTTTCAAGAGTCTGAAAAGAAAAAGGCAGAAGAGTATAAGCATATGACTGCTCATCAAGCGGCAACGATAGGAAAGAAAGCGAAAGTGAAAAAATTAATTTTAACGCATTTTAGTCAGAGGTATGAAGATTTGACAGAGATGGAGAAAGAAGCTAAAGAAGTTTTTAAAGAGGTTGTTCTTGCGAAAGATTTTATGAGTATAGATGCTTAATTTTTTCTATGGTAACATTCAAAAATAAAGACAGATTCAAAGACTACTGAGAAGACATCTAAAAGTTTTGAAAAGATAAAGTAGCAGATAAAGAAGATGCTACTGTAAGCGAGTAATCCCGTACTAAGTGCTATACTAGCCCATAAGTGAGGAAAGAGGCTCAGGAAAAGGGTAACAAAAAAAGAAAACGTGGTAACAACGGCGATGGTAAAGAAGGTATGAGAGAGTTCTTTTTTTGCGTAGGTTACAGAGTGGAAGACTGCTTTGAAGTTTTTTTCTTTTAAGAAGAGGACAGGATACGTGAAGAAAAATAAGCATTGGACGATAAACCAGCTTACTGCTAAAAAAGTTATTCCATAGGGTAAGAGTTGTTGATACATTGTCCTTTTCCAGATGAGAACGAAGAAGAAAATAAGGGTTGGTAGGCCGTAGCAGCAAAAGAGGAAGAGTCTGATGAAAAAGGTTTTCCAAAAGTAAGCTGATGATTCTTTAAACGCTTTAAAAAAAGAGAGAGGTTCTTGTTTAAGATGGGCTTTGATTAAAAGGTAGCGTGTATTAATGAAGGTTATTCCAGTAATTAAATGGAGGAAGAGAAGGATAAGGGAGGTAAGGCCGAGTTTTAAGAGCGCGGGAGCGGATGAGAACAAGTTTTTGAAAGCTGTTTCAAAGGCGATTAATCGATTGGCTTGAAGAAGAGGAGAGAATAAGCCGTTGAGTAAAAGAAAGCTCCAGACGAACAAGAGAATGCTTAGTAAAAACAACAAATCGGGAAGGAGAACAACCGGTTTTTTAGTGACCAATTTCCAGCTAGAGTTAAGCGCGTGAAGATAAATCTTATAGTCCCTCTTTTCTTTCATAAATCGTTTATCGAACCGAAGCTATTTAAATCTTTTTGTTGAAAACAAGAGAATGGATCCTGTTGCGTTTACTCTTGGAGCGGTTCAAATTCGTTGGTACGGGATTTTGCTTGCGTTTTCTTTTTTTCTAGGATATTTGATTTTTAAAAAACAGGCTTTGGAGAAAAAATTTTCTGAAAAGTTTGTTGATGATTTTTTTCTCTATCTTATTCCTTTTTCAATTATTGGGTCAAGACTGGTTGAAGTAGTCGTATATGATCCAGTGTATTATTTTTCTGATCCCATTAAGATTTTTTACGTTTGGCAAGGTGGTCTTGCTTCTCACGGCGGAATTTTAGGAGCGTTAGTTGCAGTTTATCTAGTAAGTAAAAAACATACAATCTCTTTCTACAAAGTTGCGGATTTATTACCTATTCCCTTTTTTTTAAGTGCGGGTATAGGAAGGATTGGTAATTTTATTAATGGTGAGATTGTGGGTAAAGTTTCTAGTTTGCCGTGGGCAGTTTCATTTGCAGGGTATAGTGGTTTAAGACATCCGGTGCAGTTGTATGAGATGGTGATGGATTTTATTTTATTTGGTATCTTTCTTAAGTTAAAAAGTAAGAATTTTCCTGAAGGATGTTTTTTTTATTTAGCACTAGGTATGTACTCCTTATTTCGTTTTATTGTTGAATTCTACAAAGAGATGCCTCTTTATTTTCATTTAACGATAGGACAGTGGTTAAGTATTTTTTTAATGCTTGTTTCGTTGGTTATGTTTTTTAGAAGAAAAAACCTTAAAAAGGATATGGCGTAGGTTAAATCTATGAATCAGTTACTTCACTTAAAAGATTACGATGGAAGAAGGCCCCTGGAAAATACCTCTATACCTTCTGGAAGAAAAGAGACGTATGGGCTGAGTTTAGAGGATGTGGAAGGAGTGCGAGGAAGTCCTAATCGGGTTCCGGTAATTGATAAGTTTAAAAAGGATTTCAGGAATTTTTTAGAAGAACGGGGAGCGCATACGATTTATGTTGGAGGAACGTATTTGAATGCTGCCCAAGTAGATGAAGAAGGTGTGTTTGTTCCTAATCAATCAGCAGATATTTATTATTGGAGAGGGTGTATGTTAGTGCTTAGAGGAGATATGCTTGCGAAAGCAGAGTGGGAACAAGACGCGTTAAGAGACAGTTCTTCGAGATTAGAGCTAATGTTTATTGGAGAAGGAGAAGAGAGTGTAACGCAAATGAGAGAAGAGATTAATAATTATTTAAAAGAGAGGAAAGCTAATGAGAAATAAGTTTAATCCGAATGCCGAATTAGCTAAAGAAGTTTCTCAGGGTGTAGCAAGGAGTATAGCTAAATTAGAAATAGAAAACTCCAAAGAACAAAAAAGTGTTGATCCTTCAAGTTTAGTCCATGGATTAGTGATGAGAATTGAGACTGATAGAGCAATAACTTTTAAAAGACCCTATCTTGCTTATGGTGGAGGAGGATTCGTAGAGGGTGAGGGAGCGCCGCATTTTGCAAGTGAACATTTTAACGAAATCTATTCGATTTTAAAAAGTAATGTGCGAGAGAGAAAGGGTGTTATTGTTAGTTCAAGAGATTATGAAGTAGCGAATGGAAGATTTGAGAATAGAAACGTATATGTAGAAAGTGGAAATCAAAGATCCTATATGGAGTTAGAGTATAGATTTGAGGAGAAGGGACAGGGTCAGGTTACTTCTGCGCAGTTATATTTTAGAACAAGCGGAATTTCAAAAGAGGATTTTATAAGAATTGCTAGAATTGTAAAAAGAGCTGATTTTTTTCAGGCACCAGGCTTAGGACCAAGCTATGCTATAACGTTTACAGAAGAGGATGGGACAATAAATTTAGAACAAAAGGTTTTCACGTTAACTGATCTTTTTTAGTTCTCCAAGAGAGATATGTCGGACATCCTTGATTTTTTTAATGCGTTCTATGAGTTGAGTGAGGGTAGTAATATTTTGAATTTGAACGTTGAAGATGCATTCTGCTTTGTTTTCAGCCAATGCTTTTCCTCGAGCGTTGGTAACGTTAATTTTCTGGCTAGCGACTGTATTAAGAATTTCAGCGAGTAATCCAACGCGATCGTAGGCCTCGACAATGAGTTCGACTTCAGAGGGAATATTTTCAATCCAGCGAGCTTTGACTTCTTTTTTTGGTCCTTCTCGTAGTTTTCTTAAGTTCTCGCATCCTTCTCTGTGAATAGTGATTCTATGTTCTCCAGTTCTAAATCCTAAAATTTTATTTCCTGGAAGAGGTTTGCAACAAATTGCCATTTTTAAGAGTGGTTCTTTCATTCCCTCTACCACAATAATACTTTGTTCAAGTTCTTTCTTCGTTTCTTCACGTAAGCTTCCTGAACGAGTAGCAACGATTTTCTTGCCGTGTTCTTTCAGGTAGTGTTTGATGCGACTTCGTGCTTTATAGGTTCTTACCATTTTAAGCCATTCCATACCAGGATGTTGGGTTTTAGAAGTGATGATTTGAACGACATCCCCATTCTGAAGTTCTTCTTTTAAGGAGCTGTATTTAGAGTTGATATTTGCACCAATTGCTTTCTCTCCAAGTTCAGAGTGGATTTCGTAGGCAAAGTCTAAAACAGTTGAACCGCGAGGTAATTCAATTACTTTTCCCTTAGGAGTATAAACAAAGATTTTATCAGAGAACAAATTAATCTTTAATAAATCTTTAAATTCTTCATTAGATAACTGCTCTCGTTGTTCTACAAGTTGTTTGAGCCAACTAAGTTTCTTATCAACTTCTTCTCCATGAACAACTCCTTTGTAGCCATAATGGACCGCGACTCCTTCTTCCGCGACTTCATGCATTTCTTTAGTGCGGATTTGGAATTCTGCGAGCTTTTCTTTCGGTCCAATGACGACTGTATGAATTGATTGGTATCCGTTTTCTTTAGGTAAGGCAATATAATCTTTGAAAGTTTCAGGAAGGGGTTTCCAAAGAGCGTGCACAATGCGTAAAGCCTTATAACAATCATCGATAGAATCAACAACGATTCTTAAAGCGGCGATATCTTTCATATTTTCAAGGCTATAATTTCTGTCAACAATTTTTCGATAGATACTGTAAATATGTTTCGCTCTTCCGTGCACTTCTACATTTAGTCCTTCTTGTTTAAGGGCTTTTTCTATTTCTTTTTTAGCTTCGTAAATTCGGTATTCTCGTTCTTTATAGCTTTCATTAAGTTTGGCTAAAATCTCATTGTATTCTTTCTCGTGAGTATAGCGAAAAGCAAGATCTTCTAGTTCAGATTTTATTTTTCCAACCCCCAGTCTGTAAGAGAGAGGAGCGTAAATGTCTAGGACTTCCTGAGCGATTCTTTTTCTTTCTTCAAGTTCGGGTAAATATTCCAAAGTTCTCATGTTATGAAGTTTTACGCTTAGTTTAATGAAAAGAATACGAATATCTTGAGTTGCTGCCAACAGTACTTTTCTTACGTCTGCAGAGTTAATTTCTCCTTGTTCCGGGATAAGCTTGAGATTACTCATTTTTTGTACGCCTTCAACTAAAGAAAAGATTTCTTCGCCAAAAGTTCTTCTAAAGCCTTCCTTTGAAACAGAGTAATGGGGAACATGATGTAAGATGCAAGCAGCTATTGCTTTTTCATCTAAATTCAGACTTGCGAGAATGTAAGAAGCAGATAAACAGTGTTCTAACAGAGTTTCTCCAGAATATCTTTTTTCGCCTTTATAGATATTTTCTGCGAATTTATGTGCTTTTTCTAAGAGAGCAAGATCTGCTTTTTTATTGGTTCTTAAAACCTTTTTCACAAGTTCTTGAAAATTCATAAATTGGTCGTCAAAAGAAGCTTTTTATATCTTTTGAAATAAAGATTTGAATGCGTTTTGAGAAGCAAGAACTCTTTAGCAACATTGGGAAAACCGGTCAGAAGTTATTAGCTAAAGCAAGTGTCGCTATTATCGGATGTGGTGCTTTAGGATCTGTTTCTGCAGAGTTATTAGCTAGGGCGGGAATAAAAAGATTAATTTTAATTGATCGGGATTTTGTTGAAGAGTCAAATCTGCAAAGGCAATCCTTGTATACTGAAAAAGATGTTGGAAATTTAAAAGCATTAACTTTAGCAGCACATTTAAAAGAGATTAATGGTAAATTAAAAATAGAAAGTTTTCCCGTGGATTTAGATGCGGAGAATATAGGTTTGATTAAAGCAGATCTGGTCTTAGACGGAACAGATAATTTTTATACGCGCTTTTTAATAAATGATTTTTGTAAGAAAAAGGATATTCCGTGGATTTTTGCTTCTGCAGTTGGTTCTTCTGGTTTTGTTTTTCCAGTAATACCTAAGCAAACATGTTTTCGTTGTATTTTTAACGAGCCTTCAACTGTTCTTGGTTCTTGTGATACGCAGGGAATATTAAACTCGACAGTACATGCTATTACAAGTATGCAGGTAACAGAAGCGTTCAAAATCTTAACAAAGCAAGTTCCTTCAAAAGAGCTTCTTTTTTTCAATAGTTGGGAGCCTTCTTTTTTAAAGATAAAAGTAAGTAAAAATTCCTCTTGTCCAAGTTGTAATGGGGATTTTGAGTTTTTAGAAGGGAAGAAAAGACAGAGTATAATTAAGATGTGTGGAAGTAATTTATTTCAAATAAAGGGAAAAGAGTTAGATCTAAAAGAGTTAGGAAAAAGGTTATCTAAAGTAGGAAAGGTAAAGTTAGGAACTCATTGCTTATTCTTCAAAGAGTTAGTTATTTTCAAAGAAGGCAGAGTGTTAATTAGTGCTAAGAGTGAAAAGCAAGCGAAAGGATTGTATGAGAGGTATTTGAAGTGATTGTTCGGTTGTGTGATACAAAAGGAGCGTATGAGGCTTTGCCAGAAAAAGAAATGAAAGTTAACCTAAAAGAGCTTAAAAAGAAATTCACAGTACTTATTGAAACGCCGATTTTAGTGATTATAAAGGATTCTTTTGAAGTTTCAGTTTTTAAGAATGGACGTTTATTAATCAAAGACTGTAAATTGCAAGAAAGGGCTGAGGAACAGGCGAAGAAAGTGTATGAAGTCTTAGAAAAGGCTTAAAAAGATTTTTGTATCCTTTTAAGTATGAACGGATTACTTCTTTTATCAGGCGGTTTTGATTCTGTTGTAGCGGGTTTTTTAATGAAAGAAAGGGGAGTAAAATTGAAAGCGATTCATTTCTCTCACGAGCCAATTACAGACAATAAAGCGGAAATCAAATCGAGAGAATTAGCCAAGCTATTAGGGATAGAAAAGGTTTTTGTGATTAAGGCCGGAAATGCTTTTGCAGAATTAACAAGAAACTGCGATCACAGATTATACTTTATTTTGTCTAAAAGATTAATGTATAAAGTTTCAGAAAGGTTAGCAAGACAAGAGAATTGTGAGGTTTTAATTACAGGTGAAAATCTTGGGCAAGTAAGTTCTCAGATTTTATCAAATTTAGAGAATATTGATGCTGCAATTGAGATGCAGGTACTTCGACCGCTTTTATGTTTTGATAAAGTAGAGATTATTAATCTAGCGAAAAAGATTGGAAGTTATGACATTTCTTGCGGTCCAGAAGTGTGTGATATATTAGGCCCGAAGCATCCTGCAACAAGTTCCAAGAGAGAGCAAGTGGAAGGAGAAGAAAAGAAGCTAGATGTAAGTACGTTAGTAGAAGGTTTGGTGCAAGGAGCAATATGAAAGTCTATTTAGAAAGAACTAATGAATATAAAGAAGCAAAAGCAGCTAATGTAAAAGAGCTTTTAGAAAGGTTAAAGCTTAATCCAACCGCAGTGTTAGTTGTTAAAAACGGAACGTTAGTAACTCCAGAGGCCAGATTAGAGGAGAAAGATGAGGTAAAAATTCTTTCAGTTATTTCTGGTGGCTGAAGGTTTTTTCTTAAAATTACCTCTAAAAATTCAATTTTTCTCTCTAAAATACGTAAGGTATATAAATGATCACGTGTAAAGAAATATTATCTGATTATAAAGGGGGTGACAATAAACATGCCAGTAAAAAAGCCATTCGGGGGAATCACTGTCGATTTTAAAGGTCGCGATGAATCCATGGAAGATGTATTTGGTTCTAAAGCAATACCACCAAGTGAAATGACAAAGAAACTTTGGGCGTTTGTTAAAGGTAAAAAATTATTGAAAAGATAAATTTTTACTTTCTTTATTTTTCTTTTTTTAATTGATTAGCACTATAGAATATAAATTTAAAATTCTCTAAAAAGATCATGCACAATTTTGTCCAAAAAACAAACGAAGGATTTGTAGATCGAATTTTTCCAGAATTCGAAAAAGGAAATAGCCAGCTAATTGTAGGCGGAGTTTATACTCCTCCCGGTAATTTAAGCCAAGAAGAACACAAAGAGTTTTGGCAAAGGTATGGGGATAGTGGCGGAAAATACGCTAAACCTAAAGAAGAGAAGAAATAGTTCTCAAAACGTAGTTTTATAAATTTTCCACTTTTAATCTCGAGTATGCCTTGTAAGAAATGTAAAGAAGAACCAGTGATGCAGCTTCCGAATAGTGAAGTTTCGTTGTGTAAGTTGTGTTATTTTAAGTATTTTGAGAAAAAAGTATTCAAAACCATCAGAGAGTATCAATTGATAGAGAAAGGAGATCAGATTGGTGTTGCTTGCTCTGGAGGAAAAGACTCTACAACCGTTTTATATCTAATCAATAAGTACGCTAAAAAAGTAAAAGACGTAAAAGTCAGAGCAATAGCGATTGATGAAGGAATTAAAGGCTATAGGGATGAGTCTTTGGAGTTTTTGAAAGAGTTTTGTAAGAAAGAAGATGTTGATTTGAAGGTTTACAGTTACAAAGAAGCTTTTGGTAAAGAGTTAGATGAAATTGTAAAGAAGTTTCCTAGACCTTGTTCTATTTGCGGCGTTTTTAGAAGGTATTTGTTGAATAAAGGTTCGAAAGAGTTGGGTTTTACAAAGTTAGCTACAGGCCATAATCTTGATGATGAAGCTCAGTCTATTATGATGAACCAGTTTAGAAGAAACATTAAAGTTTCTGCGAGGTTAGGCCCGATTACCGGAGTAATCAGAAATAAAGGATTTATTCCTAGAATTAAACCGTTATATTTCTTAATGGAAAAGGAAGTTGCTTCTTATGCTTTTTTAAAAGGTTTTATGGATAAGTTTAATGAGTGTCCTCATACTTCCGCTTCTTATCGAGGGGTTGTTCGTGATCTGTTATATGATTTTGAAGCCAAGTTTCCAGGTACAAAGCATAATATCGTTTTATCTTTTTTAGAGGTTTTGCCTTTGTTAAAAAAGAATGAAGAGTATAAAGGTTCTTTGAATGAATGTGAAGAATGTGGCGAGCCTTGTTCTCAGAAAGTGTGTCAAGCATGCAATTATGTTGATTCTGTGGTAAAGAAGATCTAGAAATGTCCTTTTTCGTGTAAGTCTTCTATAACTTTTCGATATTGAAAGGCAAAGTCGAGTTTTTTAGCTTCTTCGTAAGTAAAGTATCCTGCTTCGCAAATTTCGTTTGGGTCAAGGTTGAGTTCGCCGCTTGCTTTTCCAACATAGATGTGACCGACGATAGTTGTGTTTTCATCAATCTGAGTTTGGTAGAAGTTAAGTCTTCCAGTAAGCTCAAGCGTTTTCCCGGTCTCTTCAAAGAATCTTCTTACGATTGTGTCTTCGAGAGTGAGATCCCCAGGTTTAGGTTTTCCACCGGGTGTGCACCAAAGGTCAGGAAAAGGTTGTTTAGTGGATGATCGTCTTGTTAAGAAGATTTTATTTCCTTCAAAAGTAGCGCATCCTGTTCCGAATTTAAATTCCATGGCGTTTTAAAGGGAAATAGTTACTTAAAATAATCCTTACAGAAAAATATATTTTCTAGAATATAGTTCTAAGTCAAGAATTAACTTTAAATAGTAAAAAACAAAGGCTATTTTTGGGTAAGAATGGAACAAAAAATCCAGATGGTGTGTAAGAATTGTTCTTTGAAAGTTCCTATTTCTAAACTTAGGTATGATAAAACTGGAGATGGATTGATTTGTTATGAGTGTTACGAGAAGTTATATGCTTTGAAAAAGGAGAGACCGCAAGTGTATCAGTCTGCGACTTCAGACAGAGTTAAATATCATTGTTTGAGCTGCGGGTATAAGTTTTCAAGAGCGGAAAGCTTTGATTTTGGAGGAAAGTGTTTTAATTGCGGAAAGCAGAGTGTACAAAGAGAGGACACAAAGCAGGTTTTAATGAAGGATTCTAAGAATTTGTTAGATTACTAATAACGAATGTTACGTTTCAGACCGTTCAAGATGAAAAGCAAGTAGATATCGTTATGTTGAAGTATTTTAACGCGAGAACTTCTTCAGGGGTTATGCATAGAGCTAAAGGAATTTTTCAATAAGATTTTTATAATCTTAGTTTTTATTTAACTAATGGATTATGATTCAATTGCTAGAGGGTATAACGAATTATATCAAGAAGAGCAGTTAGAAAAGCTAGAAGAAATTAAAAAGTTAATCGAAATAAAAGAAACAGCCATTTTATTAGATATCGGTTGCGGAACAGGTATTTCTACGAGTTTTTTTAAGTGTTTTTCTATTGGTATTGATCCTTCTTTAGAAATGATAAAAAAAGGTAAAGGAAACTTAATTGTGGGAGAGGCAGAGAGTTTACCTTTTAAAAAAAACAGTATAGACCTCATTCTTTCTGTGACTGCGATTCATAATTTTAAAGATTATATAAGCGCTTTTAGAGAGATGGAGAGAGTGGTGAAGGAAAAAGGAAAGATAGTGATTACG
>CAZCCK010000018.1:0-28919 GCA_964497265.1 Candidatus Woesearchaeota archaeon
AGCACGAAAATGATGTTCGCTGAAGAAACATCTTTGTGTTGTGTGAGGAAGGGTTGTGTTGCTGCGAAAGAGAGAAGGAGTAATGCAAAAAGTTGTAAAAGAAAAAGGATGTCTTTTTCAAGATGTCTAAACAGATTATCTTTTTTACTGAGTCTACTTCTTTGAATGAAAAACATTAAACTGGGTATTGCTTGTTTAATCGGCTTAGGTTTGATAAGGTAAATAATGATAAAAGGGATGAGACTAAGAACAGCCCAAAAGGCCACCCCATTTTCAAAACCAAAAGTCATAAGGTTTTTTGATTTTGAGTATTTTTAAAGGTTTATTTTTTAGCGAGGTAAAAGAAAAGAGTGAGAACATACCAAAGAAGGGAGAGTATTCCAAAAATTCCGAGTTTTTGATCAAGAGTTACGACGTGAAAGGCGCTGTAACCGCCAGTGTGAGAAATCCAGGCCGCGTTTGCTATGGCGAGAAGTATTCCGATCATAGTGAGAAAGAAAAGAAAATTGTATTTGCTTAAGTTTGTGGCGATAAGGAGGAGTAAGATGGAATAGGTGAGCGCAAAAAGTGCGATGTATCTATCATGGGTAGGCAAAAAGATTTTATCATGTTCAAGGAGAGGCAATCCAAAACCATGAAGAACTGCTTCAAAGAGGAAAAAAAGAGCGCCGAGAAGAAGGAAAAATTTAGTTAGAGGAAATTCCATAAAGAGAGAAGAGTGGAGAGGTATAAGAAAATTGTGGTTAAGGATAATGTCCGAGGTAGAGATCAAGGAGAGTTGGTTTCATTTTTTCTTGAGCGTTGAACTAAGAATAATACGCCGCGACCAGGATTTGAACCTGGATATCCCGAAGGAAACGAGCTCTCAAGGCTCGCGCACTACCGAGTTATGCGATCGCGGCTTAAGAAAAAAGAGGTTAAGGTTGTTATTTAAAGCTAACTTAAAGAAGTGAAAATAGGTATTCCATTTCTAAGAGGATATTCTTTTTTGCAAGAAACACAGGTTAATTTGTCTCTGCCTAATTTTAAATCTGATTTACAAAAAGGGCATGCTAAGATAGAAAGAAGTTTTTTATCCATTAGAACACTCCAAGAAGGTAGTAAGCGAATTTAGTTGAAGCTAGAGTTATTCCTTTACTATCTTTTCCCTCTACAATGATGCAGTCATGATCAGAATAAACTTTATTTTCTTGACCGAGTTTTACATAGATAACAGAGGTGGTAGCGTTAACGTTTGTGCAAGTGATTTCAGGCACTTCAAGTGAGCGAGAGTGATCTGTTGAACTGGTGACAGCTCCTTGAACGTCGAGTTTGTAAATGCCGTATTCTGCTCTTCCTAGGATTTTTCCAATATCAATGAGGGCAAGTACTGAAATTTGTTTTGTTAGATTAGGAGTTTGATAATCTTCAGTTAAGTATACTTTTCGTGTGCCTTGAGGTCTTTGAATTTTGCTTAAGAGGTCTGGTTCTAAAGAAATGTTTTCTACGTCTTGTGGTTTTTCTTTGAGAGGAACAAGGTAAGTGATGTTTTGGGTGGGTGAATTTGCGTAAACAATGTAATCAGTTTGATTTCCAATGGTTTGAATGTCAATTCTGTAATCGCCCTTTGCTCCGTGATAGATAAAGGAATTTTTATTATTTTGAGTGCGGGAGTAGTAAACAATTATTCCGAGTGTGAGAAAGAGGAGTAAAAAAAGGATGAGAAGTTTTTTTTCTGTGTTCATTGCATGATTCCTAAGAGTTTGTAAATAAATCTATTCAAAACCCGGGTTGGATCTACGTCAGTGGTTAAGACGATGCAGTTATGGTCTTGAGTGATTTTGCTTTCAGTACCATAAGTAAGTAAAATGATTTGTTTTTCATCAGTACATTTTACAAGAGGTAAATCGCTACAACCTTCTTCTTGGATGCAAGCCGGTACAGGAGTTTTACCCATAAAGAAAAGAAAAGATTTGAGTCGTTGGATTTCATAGCTCTCAGAGGTAGTTTCATTTGGATTAAAGGCTAAGTAGATTTTACTTTGAGGAAGTTGGAAGTTTACAGCAGGTATGGATTCTAATTCTTTTGGGGATTGTTCAAAGGTTGCGTCTTGTCCGTTGATTTTGGTGTTCCATCCTGTTGGTGTGAGAAAAAAAGAATGACCGTTGTAATCAAGACTGTTTTGATCTTCCGAATTAGTAAAAAACGTTAATACTGATCCGATCATGAGAAGAATGATTCCTATTCCTAAGATAAGGAGAGTTTTATTTTTTTTAAAAAATCCTTGTTTATCTTCAGTGTAGGTTTCTTGGTTTTTAGAATGTTTCCATTTCTTCATAGATGAGGAAGAATTAGTTCTGGTTTAAAAAAGTTTTGAAAAAAAAAGAAAAGAAAAAAAGGAAAAAAAGTAGAGGTTTACTCTACTGTTATTCCATTTGCTTCAACGCCTTTAACAACGACGCTTGTGCCTTTAAGTTCGCCTGCATGAGCCTTGTAGTTCTTGAGTACAAGTCCTGCTGCTCTGGTATTTTCTGCTTCATAACCAGCTGCGATTAAAGCCCAATTGTTGCCGTTCTTAACAAGCTCAATAACTGCTTCTCCAGGATTAATTCCAGATGCGCTTCCGTAAGCTGGGAATTGTAGTCCTTTGAGGCTAGCTGTTACTTGGTTGATAGCCGGTCCACCTACTGAGATGACGTTCCAGTTTTCAAGGTCAGACATAACGTCAGTATCAACTTTACTTGCAACACCGTTAAGCATTGCGTTACGTTGAATAACTGCTCCGCCAGTTCCGATTCCTTTTGGCTGTGCTACGCGTACGTCTACTTTAAAGTCAGTTACATCTGTAGGCACTTCTATTACGAATCTGTCGCTTGAAGCATCTGCGTCTGGGTCATGGATGATGATACCATTCGCTAGTCTGGTGTTTTCTTTCCATCCTGAGAGGTCAATGCTTCTTGCAGTCATGTTGTAGGTAACGTCGTTTGCTTGGCTGGTGTCTCCATCAGCGTGACCAAAGTAGGTTATTTCTCCAACAGCGCTTTCTCGTAAGAATACTGTTAGGTTTGCGCCACCAGCAATTGCGTCTGGGATTCCTAATGTGAATCTCTTTACGAATTGTCCTTCTGCAGCAGCTCTACCTAAGTCTGTGTAGTTCACGAGGTTTACATGCAAGTTCGAAGATTTGTAGTCGATCTGGAACATATTTTCAAATCCAGCGTCGGTTCCTGTTCCGTTATAGAACATAATCATCTTATTGCTGTCTTGTGCTTTTCTGTAGAGTCTTATACCTGGGGCAGCTGTTCCGTTAGCGGTTGAGATACCAATCTGACTTGTGTCTACTCCACCTGCAACGAATCCAGTGTTTTCTTCACCATTCGCTTTCCAGAGTTCGTATCTAGCACTAGTAACATTGACATGACCTGCGTCTGCGTCAGCTGTGCTAAAGTAGAGGTCTCCGGTTTGGTCTGATAGCGTGTAAGTTCCAGCGTTATCATCGCTTTGTTGGACTTTTTCAAAGATAACACAAGCGTAGTTCCATGGTAAACAGAGGTATTCTCCTTCGTAAAGCGGATGCTTTATAAGAGGTGTTTCTGTCTCGTCTGGGTTGTCAACGTTTAAGTTGAAGAGGACACCTAAAGTTGGTGATGCTCCTGTAAGTCCACCTAAGTCCCATACCCAAACTGGATCGTTTTCATCTTCTCCGATGAATTCTTGTGCGTCGTTGTAGGTTTTTCGTGCATCTTTTCCAACGAAAAGAGTTGCGCTGTCGAGGCTTGTTCCGTCTTCATTGAAAACGTCTTCTACTCGTACTTCTACACCGTTTCTTGTTCGTGAGCTATCTTGAGAGATAACTTCAACGCTTCCACCGATGTCTACTTCTGCTTTGTTTGAGGAGGATGCTCCTTTAAGGCATACTTTTACTGGTCCTTGATCTCCAGATACAGTAACACAGTCTCCTGAGTTAAGTCTGAATTTCTCTCCTACATTAAGAGTTACTGAGTCTGCGTCTCCTGCGATACCAATTAATTCTAGGTTTTTACCTAAGAAATTGATGTCGATTGGGTCTGTTTGTGTTGCGTTTGCGATGTAATTGCCTGCTCTCAAGCTTTGATCGAAAACGTAGTAGTAACCTACAGATCCGGATTGCATTGGTATAAAGATTCTATCTTTCCAATCTTCGCTTCGGTCTCCATCAAAGGTTAAACCGGTTTCTACTCGTGCGTTGGAAGTGAGTCTTACTTCTTCATGAAAATTGTAGTCATCGTCTACATCCCCAATATCAATATGGAGGCTGCTTCTTTTCAAGCCGTCTACACTACTATCGGTTAGGTTTGCTCTAAAACCATCTGTTGCGTCTACAAGCGATCTGTTTAGGGGAAGTTCTTCTTTTCTTCCGCTAGTCCATTCTAATGTTGGTTGAGAAGGGCTAGAAGATTCTCCGCCTGAGCTACCAGAAGATCCACTTGCTTGGTCTAATCCAAAGCTAATATCTACTGCTGCAGTGCTGTCAGCTGCGTCAGCTGCGCTTCCTACTACTATTACAGTATTACTACCGGTAAAAGGCATAGGGTAATCTGCTAGCGTGTGAGTTTGTTGTGCGAGTGCACCAGTCAAAGTCATTCCTAACATAGCGACACTGGTTCCCACTGCTGCCACTTTACGTAAAGTCTTTCTTAATGCAAATTGTTCTTGCATAGTTTAAACACCTCCATGTGTTTTGGGTTTAGAGAAGACTAGCCTCGAAGCCATTTATAAAGATATATCTGCTGCAGAAGATAGATAGTGCCCTATTTGCTTGTTTTCGAGGGTTATAAGCCGTAATGGAATAGTCGGGCTAAAGGAGGGTCGCTTTTATGTTGCTACTAAAAAAGGGTTAATTTTCAAAGGTATTTAAACAAAACTTCTTCTTTAAAAAAGAAAAGCTTACTCTTTAAAAGGGCAGAGTTTGAAAGAGGCTAAATACGTTTTACCATTACTTGAAATTCTTAGCGGAGGGGAGTTTTGTCCGACCTTACAATCGCCAAAATTAAGGAAGACATCTTCGCCTCGTTTTGCTTCAAAAGAATAGTCTGTTCCGATAGTATCATGAAAGATTGGATCTGCAATTTTAGGAAGTTGTTCTTTCAAATAGGTGCAAGCGTCTTTTCCTTCGCAATACTCGCCAGTTCCTTCTTTGCACGAAACAATTGCTTCAGAAAGTTTTTTGTCGCAGAGTTTAATATTCGTAAGAGCGTTCATTAAGTTGTAAGCTTGGTTTACCCGAATCGTGTTTTGTTCAAAAGTAGGTTGTGGGTTAAGAACACCAAAGCGCAGATAGAATAAAGCACCAATTAATAATAAAACAACGATAATTACTAATCCAATTATTTCTAGTTGTCCTTTTTTCATAGGTCGTACGCTTCTACAGTTAAGATGCCAATACTATACTCTTGAGTTATAGGATTGTAGAGTGAGATAGGAGTGACTGCTTTGATTGTAGATTGAATTGAAGGGGGTTTTTTAGAGTAGAGTTGCCACACCCCACAATCATCTAAAGTTTTGGAGGTACAGAGTTTAGAGTTAGCGGTAGGATAAGTCGTAGAGACGGTAATAGTTTTAAGACCTAATTCTTTGAAAAGATTTTTGTCAAGGATACTAAAGGCGGTGAGTTGGTATGTATCTAAGCATGCTTTTTTTTCTTCTAGTTGAGAACATTTGAGTTCTGCGAGTTGAGGAAGAGTAGTAATAATGAGATTAAATTGTTCTCTTTGATAAGCTTTATTTTCTTCTTGGATAGACTGTCCTTGATAGCGAATAAATAATCCCGCTCCAATAATAAGGATAAGGATAAATACGAACACTACCAGAATCGTTTCTTGGACTTGGAGTTGTGCTTTTTTTAAAAAAGAGTAGGGCATCCTTTTCCTCCGAGTTCTTGGTTTTGTTCTGAAAGTTCTTTGGCTGTTTCATCTGAAAGAGGTTTATTTAAGCTAGATTGTAACGCTTGATAGTTGCATTCTGGTTTTCCTAAGTTTTGGTAGAGGAGAAGTTTTGTGGTGTAGAGTTCGTTTATTCTTTTCGAGCGTTGTAAAGCTTTTTGTAAAGCGCAATGATAATTTTCTGCGGAAGTTGAAAAGAATGCTCCATTAAGAAGAGCTTGTCCGTAATAATGTTCTTTAGTTTCTCCAGATTGGGTATAAAAAGTAATTTCATTTTTAGTTAAGTCCACAGAAAGAATTGTTGTTTGGCTAAATAAAGTAAAATCTTTTTCAAGTTCTTCTTTAGAGGGTTTTGTAAAATAAATAAGTGTAGCTTTTTTCTTTTTATCTTGAAGTAAAGGAATTTTTTGATCTTGTTTTACAAAATTAAAAATAGGGGGAATATCTAGAGAAGTGACAAAATCTTTACTGCTAGAATCATAGATAAAATAATAATTTTGTTTAGGATCTGATAAGTAGATCGTATTAACAATGTAGTAAGGATATTTCCAGGCGCTTATCCATGCATCAAGACCATTGATAGTAAGACTTGAGGAAGCGAAAACAACTTCGTTAGAAATACTTTGGCTGAATTTATTATTAATCGTGAGAAGAGATTCTTCACAATGAAAATCCACTCCGGTTGTGAAGGGTAATTTGAATTCGCTATCGTCTTTAGCTAGATCTCCTTCTGAAGCTTGTAAGAGTTCAAGATTTTCTCCTAAAGCCCGTGCCATTTGAGCGTCTTGTCTTTCTTGTTGTAGTCCAATATATTTGAAAGTGAATACTGTAAAGAAGCTAAGAATGATTGCTCCTGCGATGATGACAAAGAGCCAGTTGAATTGTTCCCCTTCCCCTTTTTTATCCATTAAGAATTTTTCCAGCAATGAGTGTTTTTATTACTTTCGGCTTTAATGAGTTTCAGTTGCGTCGACGTATCTTCCTTTGTTTTCAAGTAAGAGTGTGAATTTTCCGTCTAAAGTATCATCGCAAACAGTTTTGCTTGGTTGGAGTTTTTTTATGGATAAAGGTTCGAAAGATGTTTTTTGTTCTGTGCTTGAGAAAAAGACATTATTACTAGTAGGAGTTTGGCTTAAAGCATTGAGCACTTGTTGGATGTCTTTGTAGGGAACTTGAGCACTGGGATTAACAGTAAGCACGCAGACTGCTTTCATAGAGGCACAAGTAGGAATGTTTATTCTTGTATTACTTCCGATTGGCTGAGTATAGAGGTCGTCTACTTCGTTTTGAAAATCTTGGGTGAATTTTACTTTACAAACTTTCTCTCCCGTATTGGTTAAACCTAAAATTACTTTGTAGCCAAAGAATAAGATTAATGCGATTACAATAAGAGTGAAGATAATCATGAAAGGTTGAGAGAAGAGTTGTGCTTTTTTCATGCTTGTCCAACTGGATAAATGGTAGTGGTTGAGCTTACGTGTTCAAAAGTATCTTTGCATTTGATATAGTACGCGGTAAATCCTGGTGTACTTGGAGAGGATAAGCTAGTGTGATGATTGCCATCTTTGAGAAGTTTGTTTCCTTGCCCGAAGGTAAAGTCTGGGTCGCTCACGCTTTCTTCGCAGTCAGCGTCTTCATCCACAACAATAACTAAGCCAGGTGGTTGTTCTTGATGATACGTTTGTAAAATAATAGGCGCAGTAGTATCTGGATTCAAAGTAAAAGTGGTTTGTCCAAATGCAGTGTTTCCTGCGTCATCTTGACAACCGACATAAACAGTATGTTGTCCTGTGGCAAGATTTTGGAATTGATAGGTATGTGTATTTCCTGTAGAGACTAAAGTGTCGTCCATTCCTAAAACGTTTGTTTTGAGTGATTCTGTGAAAGTAAATCTACATTCGCTTGTTCCGTCCGCTTTTGCGCCTTTATCGGTTTTAACAAGTAAAGTAATATTTTGTGCTCCAGATCCAACGGTTAGATCTCCGCTTGGTTCAACGCTTGTAATAGTGAGTGGATCGCTTCCTTTTAGAGTGAGTTGATAAGGTTCTTGATCGAAGTTTCCTTTAATGTCTTTACATTTGAAGTAGACATATTTTGTTTCTCCGACGTGACTAGGTAAAGCGGTTATTTCTGGTCCTAAATTTGCGCTTGGTGTTCCTAAGAATCTGCAGTTGTAATTACCTAATGAGTCTGGAGTAGTCAAAGTTTTACAAACATTTGTTGCAGGCATGTCTTGATATGCTGTTGGTGTTAAGCTCCATTTGCATTCGCTTGGTTCGTTAACAAGAACGTCTACAGGTAAACTTGTTGCTCCTGAACGAATATAGACTTCTTTGTTTTCAAAGCTTGTTCCTACAATGATCGGCGCTGTTGCGTCTGGTTCTTCGCTTATTTTGAATTTGATGTAGTAATCTTTTTCATTTGCGTAACCAAGAGAGTTTTCACATCGAACAAAAAGAGTATGGTCTGTTGGTTCTTTTCCAGTGTTACTAATTGTGATTACTCCTTCTTTAACTTCTAATTTTCCTGGATAAGTGATTGGCTGAATATGGAAATAAGTGTAGGTTGGTACTCCTCCAAAGTAAAGTGGTTCCATATCTTTAAAGGGCACTCCGGATTTCCAGCTCATTTTACATTGGCTTGGTTGGTCGGTTTGTAATGCTAGAGTGATTTTTGTGTAGATAGGAATTTGTTTATTTGTTAAGTCAATACCTGCATCTGTATTTGTCGGTAAAGCATCTTTGAAAAATTCGTCAAAGCCTTCTTTCCACGCAGAGATTTTCGGCGAGTTTACATCGAATTTATCTTGGCTAACGCAAGCTTCATCTGCTGTTCCTTGGTTGATAAACTTACAAGTAGAGCCTAAACTTAAGCATCTGTATTCTGAGCATGCTTTGTAAGCTCTTGGATCTGTTGGTTTTCCATCTTTGTAATAATATTGAGGGTTGCATTGTTCGCATTGGTCTTTCTTTTCTACTTTTGGTGCTTGCCATACCCCACATGTTGCTTTTACTTTTTCAACCTTGGTTTCTGAGATTCCGATATTAACAAGTTCATATCCTAAGTCGACCCATGCTGCGGTGCTGAGTGCTTCTCCTACTGCGGCGAGTGTTGTTGGAGTTTTCTCAAGACTTTGTTCAATGAGTTTATTTTGAGCGCTTTCTAAAGAGTTAGATAAAACGCTTTGCTCGTGCGAACCAAAAGCTTTGAGAGCTTCTGCGGGATTTCCATTAACAAGAAGTTCTGCATTATGCGTAGCAACATCAAGGTCATAACCTTGTTTAACTAAATCCCCTTGAATGAGCGCAGAAAGAACATTTTTTTGTTCAGGACCAAGAGTTCCTTTAAGAAGTTGATTTTTGATTTGCTGTTTTGCTGCTTCTTGGACTCCCTTTACAGTTGCTGCTTCTGTTGCTTCTCCAATAGCCTTGGGGAAGATGAATTGTAAAACCTTTCCTAATGGTCCTGCACCTCCAAATCCTGCTGCAACAGAACCTGTAGCGACTGAGCCAGTTGCGACTCCTGCTCCTGCGCTTAAGCCAGCGAAGAGTGCGAGTTCTCCCCATCCTCCGAGAGCTTTAGAGGTAAAACGGTTAGTGGTTTCTTCTTCAGGATGAGTGAATTGGTAGAAGGGTTGTTTTTTTGCGCATTCTTCAGCGGTTTTACAGTCAGGTAAAGAGAGTTGATTTTCAGCGAATTTTCCAGGATTGTCTTTTACGTCTCCGCCTTCATCAGTTTTATAATGAAGACTATTATACACTGCCTTTTTTTCATCAGGTAAATCTTCTAAATGTAAGTTCGCGCTTGCATATTCTGAAGGAAGATGTTCTGTATTAGTAAATCCGTTAAGAGAAAAGGTTGTGCCCACAGAACCGTAATTAAAGTTCGCTCCGCAGTCTCCGTAGCTTCTGCAAACGTTGTTTGCTGCTTGGAGGTAATCTTGGCTTAAGCATTCTTGTCCTCCGACAACATGCCATCCTGGTTGTTTTGCAGCTTGTTTGAGGATGAGGTCTGCGCCAGAGAAAGTTGCGGCAAGAGCGATTCCAGCTCCTCCGGTAGAGACAGAGAGTAAAGCGGCTATACCTGCTCCCACAACAACAGTAGCTACACTTACAATATTTGCGCCGGTGCTTCCTGCTTCACATTGGCCAAGTAATTTGTTAAAACCAGTACAAACAAAAACAACAGGGCATTCCATTGATGCTTTTGCGCAGGTGTCTGCTCCTTCTCCTTCCCAGTGTCTAAATCCTGGTCCGACAGCGGGAACACATTTTCCGATCCAAGAGCAATCGCGTTTATCTGTTTGTGCGCAGCATTCTCGGTCTTTTTTAAGAGCGTCATTGTATTCTTCTTCTTTCATTTTGTAAGGATCTGCGCTGTTGCAAGCAGTAACACAAGTTTGTTGATCGTTTTTAATGCAGCGAGCTTCAGTGTAGCCCGATACAACCCCGCGAGTTTGACCAGGAAGAGTATTAGCAACACAATATTCTTGTCTGTAATCTTTGCAAGGTTCGATGAGTTCTTTTCCGTTGATACAGATGCTTCGATAGTAACGAGAACCAACTGGAGCGAAGCTTGGATCAAGTTTTTTTGTTACGTCTTGTCTGTCTGAATCGTATTGACACCAGCTTTCTCCATTGAGGATTCCTTTTGTCTTAACTTCTTTTGTGCCATGATAGCCAGAAGCAAGATTTAAGCTAAGTAAGTGTTCTTTTTCGTTAACAGGAGCTTCTCCTTGTTGACAGTTTAAGCTTTCACAAGTAAATTTACCGTCTTTATCTGAGTCTCCACACAGTATTCCTGAAGCATAGTCGCACACTCCGGAATAAGTTTTTCCGTTGTCAGTAATGGAAGTTGCGATTCCTTCTGGATTGCCACAACTATCTTTCCAGTAGACTGAGTCTTCTCCTGGAACGCACATTGTTCGTTTTGGATCTCCACTAGCAGAGGTGCATTGACATTTAGAAATTGAACTGCAATATTTGTCTTTGAAAAATCCGTTTCCATCTTTCTCAGTCGCAGAACATTCTTGGCGTGAGGTATATTTACAGTTGCTGTCAGAAACAACACAGCATCCTTTTTCTGAGCTTCTCGCTAGGTTAGAGCAAGCAGTCTCGCTAGTGACATCTTTGCGAAAGTCTTCGGTTAAGTCTGGATGCAGAGAAGTTTCTTTTTTGCAGCGAACTTCAGTGGAGAGAAATGCTTGCGTTCCTAAAACGCAGCAGCCTTGACTACATTCTGGAGTTTGTGAGCAAGTTGGATCAGAGGAGAATTTTCCACCATATTGAGTTTCACAGTTGGATTTGGGATAGTTTGCGTAACAATATCCATCTCCTTGTTTATCATAACAGCATCCAGGTTTGCAAAAAGTGGTCAGAGAACAGCTTGTTGGTGCTTGAGTGTAGCTTCCTTTTGCTGGATCGGTTGGATCGCGTAGACCGGTTTGGCATTCCGAAGAGTCAACGTATTGGCAGTAGTCTCCCGAGCGTGTTTTTTCGCAGCATACAGGTAAAGCAGCACTAACAGGTTGTTGTTGAAGAGGAGTTCCTGTTGCAGTTGGAAGAGTGCTTGTAACTACGGTTTGGGGCGGTGGAACTCCTTGTACAGGATCAGCTGCTAAAGCAGAAGTTAAACTAAGCATGATTATCAAAAAGAGTTGGAAGAATGCGAAGAATTTTTTCATTGTGATTCTCCTTCAACTGCGAACCAGAATTGATAAGAACTATCTTTCTTATTTATTTTATAGATTGTGTCTGGAAATGGTTTGTCTACATTAATTTCGTATAGTCCTTTTTTGTGAAGCATGTAAATGAGTTGGTCAAATTGTCCGGTCTGTGCGTGTGCTTGGACAATGTCGCGTGAAACATCATAGAGTTCTTCGATTGGCGCTTCAAAGTTTTGTATGACAGGAGATAAATGAACGCTAGATCCATCTTTAGAGAGTGTGACGTCATAGGTGGTTGTAACAATGATTATTCCTTGTTCTAATTTAGTGTCAACGCTTAAGGCGCGTGTTCCTTCAACAGTTACTCCTGTTGCATCATCTATGAGAGTTTTATCTACACAAGTATCGATTTGAAGAGAGAGGTAGTGTTTAAGTTCTTCAGTGATAGAAGTTAAGCTGGGAATAGTATTCAAACATTGATCTTTTCCAGGAATGTTTTGGCAGAAATAACGAACATATTGTCCTTGGTAGAACCGATAATTTGCTGGAGAAAAAGTACCCCCTTGCTTTCCTAAGAGGGTGACTCCCGGTCCGACTGCTTTTTGGGTGCATTCTTGAATGTTTTCTTGGATTGGTTTGAGTTGTGAGGTGAGGAAGACTGGTGCAGAGACTAATACACCTCTGGTTTGGCGTAAGTAGAGGAAAAGTCCAGCTAGGAGTAAAATAAGAATTCCTAAGATGGCAAAAACAGTAACTTGTCCCCTTTTTTCCATTGTTGATTCTTGGTTATTGTCTTTTTATAAAGGTTTTTACTTTTGTAAGAGGTAAATATTGACTAAACCGCTTACATGATTGTATTTGTCAGTGCATCTAAGTTTATAGTAGCCAGTGTCTGAAGTAGCAGAATGAGAGATTTTATCTGTGCTTTCCATTGTTTTGAAAGTAGTTTCATCTTGTGTGGAAAGATAAGAGCAGTCAGAAGCTTCGTCAGTGCGAACATTAAATGCTCCTGAAAGTTCACTAAAGCTTAGAAGTTGTGGCGCGTCAGTGTCTTGTTTAAAGGTGAGAGTCTGTGTGGCGGTTGCTTGATTTCCAGCAAGATCATTACATTTTAGGTGAAGGCTGAACGTTCCTTGTCCGAGTGTTAATCCTGGTTGTTCGTGAGTATTTTCGCCAGTGGTTAAGAGTTGAATAAAGTTTCCGTTGTTGATTTGATAAGAGCAAATGCTTTTTCCTGCTTCTGCTCCTCCACTTGTGGAGAAGCTAAGTTTTATTTCTGGATCTGTGATTTGTTGAGTGCAATCTGTTTCTTCTCCATGAATACAGTGGATTTCATTAATACCAAGCTCTTCTGATTTTTTTACAAGGTATTCTTGATCCTGGTCTTGGGTGTTTGTAGCGCCAGAGATATCTCGGCATTTAAAATAAATATTTGTTTCTTGAGTTATTCCATTCAGAGTAGTTTTACAGATAGGTTCATCTTCGAGATTTCCTAAAGTGCAGTGGAATGATCCGCGCATGTTTTCAAAGGGCGTATCGCTAGTTGTACTCCATCTGCATCCGCTTTCAGAGAGCACGTCTTCATTAAGTTTCAAAGTTAAGTCTAAAGTCTCTTTATTAAAAGCAGTGTAAGCGTGTCCGGGTTCTGGAATATAGTTTAAAATAATTGGAGGGGTTTGGTCTGGTTGTTTTGCGGCTTTGAATTTTATAGTATACGGAGCGTTTTTATTACCTAAGAAATCTTGACAAACGACGTAGAAAGAATAGCTTTTGTCATCTCCAACAGTTTTTATTTCAAGGTGATGGTCGATTGCTGCGCTCTCTTCTTTGAAATAAAAGTTGTAATCGTCTGGATAGATTGCAGTTGGATTAGTACTATATTTACATGTAGAAAATTCTTCTTGTTGTGTTTGGGGGTTAATAGTTTTTAAAGTTAAGTTAAATCCAGATAATTCTTTAAGTTCGCCAACAATTGAAAAGCCAGTGTCTGTTTTTTCTTCAGTGCAAGTATCTTTACAAGTGTATTTTGTTTCACTCACTTCGATTTTAGACGCGTGTGTATCCATCTTGTCGGAAGAGATACATTTTGGTCCTTCTTGGGTTTGTTGGAGTGCGCATTGTTTTCCTAAGCTTGCGCAAAGTTGAGGAGTGCATCTGTATGCGGGAATATCTCCAGTCTCAGAATCATAACTAGAAAAAGGATTGTCTGGAAGAACCCCTCCTTTAGATTGGGGTAAGTTGCATTTATTACAATCGCTACCACCAGCAGGGGGAGTCCAATCTGAGCAAACGCTTCCAATATCTCTTTTCTCATCAGCGTCATAGAGAGTAACAATTTTATGAACCACTCCTGCAAGAGAGTTTGTGAAAGCTCCAAGTAATCCGTTTGTGATTAAATAAATTGGTGCGGCTGTACCTGAACTCAAACTTAAAAGAAGATGGAAAGCCCCTGCTCCTAAAACATCGTTTCTAGTGTTTCCTAAAAGGGCACGAGAATCTGTTTCTAAAAGAGGAGAGGATAATTCGTTAAGTTTGAGTCCACTAGAAGCTTTAGTGAATTGAGTAAAATCTATTTCGCTTGAATCTATTTTATTTTTATCGTTAGGACATTGAGATTGGATGTTCTCATATTCGTTTCCTACTTTACAATCACGAGTGAATCCTTCATTTGAGAATTTTCCTAAAAGGTTGTATTTTGCTCCGCAGTCACCGACGGCGTTGCAGTAAGAATTCGCGCCTAAGATAAAGTCACGGCCGTAAATTTCACAGCCGTTTTTACATTCTGGATCTCCAAAGCCTGCAAATCCTTGTGCCCAGTAGCTTGCTTCTTTTATTTTTTTCTCGCCTTGTAAGCTTGCGATAGAGCAGCTGCTAGTTAAAGAAGAGTCTGTTTTAAGGGTTGCGGGTGCAACAATGGGAACGCATTTTCCTTTATTGATTTCTTTCAAATTTTCTTTATGCAAGTTAAGAGGGACTAAATCGATTTCAGGTGATTCTCCAGTTGCTCCAACTCCTAAGACTTGTCCACTGTTTGGGTTAAGGATTTTAAGTTGGTAGTCTCCTTCTGGCAAGTCAAAGGTAAAAGTAAAAGTAGAGTATTTTCGTAAAGCAAGAGTTTCGTCTGTGGGACTAGAAGGGTTTTTTGGAGCAAAATCATCTTTTCGAACAACACGTTCATCATTCTCAAAAGGAATTGAGATTGGTTCAGCACCACCTAAAATTTGCAAAGAGACGCATTTGTCTCCATCACAAATTTTTTCTACGTCTTCAAATTTGTTTTCTTCTCCTTCTTTTTGAGGGAGGATAAATCCTTTTTTGTCTTGCCAGGGATCATTAGTATTTTTTCTTCGTTGGCTTTGCCAGTAGATATGAAGTTGTACTTGAAAGTTTCCAGATTCTTCTTGAGAGGCTTCAAGATTTTTATTATCTTCTAGCCATAAGCAAGTGTTACCATTAGTTTCGCAAGTTTCTTTTGTATCTGCAGTTAAGCAAGGTTGCCAGTTATTTTCTACGCAGTGAGCTTCAGAAGTTTTTTCTCCGTTAATAAGAGAGCTTGCGTCTCCATAAACACAAATTCTGTCTCGTGCGTCTCCACAGTCTTCAACGATTTCCTTTCCTTGTTTACAAAGATGTCTAAAGTGTGCAGAGCCGGGTAAATCTAGTCCTGGACCTACAGCGGATTGGTATTCGCACCAGCTTTCTCCATTTTTTCTTTTTCCTCCGTCTCCGTCTACAACTAAATTATTCCAGGTGTTAGAGCAGTCTACGGGTGCGCAGTAAGCTTCTTTATGATCTTTATCTGCTGGTGAACAAACAGTTGCTGATCCAGAGGTTCCTGTTGGATCGCAAGGGTCTTTTATTTCTTCGAGATTACCGCAACTATCTTTCCAGTAGAGTGCTCCGTCTTCACCGCAAGAGCTAGAGCTGTGGCTAGTACACTGTTCTTTACAATTTCCAGCACGAGAGCAAAGAATGTTCGGGAAGAAATTTCCATCGTTGCAGCTACTTAGACTCCCATAGGTGCAAGTGTCTGTACAGCATCCTTGTTTTTGGCTAGAGCAGGTTCGACTACAGGTTGTTTCATCACTTATTTGAGGATCAAGAACGCCGCCAAGGTTTTCGCAGTCAGAAGAGGTTTTCAGAGAGCATTGACTTCCAAAAGTGCAACATTTTGGTTTGCAGCTTTCAACTAAAGAGCAGCTTCCGCTAGTAAATGTCCCTCCATTTGATTCGCAACTTGTTTTAGTTGTTTGAGAATGACATTTATTGTTTATTTCACAACAGCCTTGTTGATTGCATCCACTTGTAAGAGAGCAAGAGGTTTCTGTGTATCCTTGTTTGCATTGACTAGGAGTTAATCCTTCAATACAAGTTTCTCCACTAAAAGCAACAGGACAGCAGTTTGCTAAGACAAAGCTAGCTAAGAAAACAAAAAAAATGAGGGAAAGCAGGTAAAGTTTTTTCATGGGGTTTATCCTTGGATTGCGAATTGGAATTTCGCATCATAACCGTTTGGTTTAATAATATACAACGTGTCAGGTGAAGGTCTTCTTAGGGTAATTTCATAATTTTTAGCAGCAAGAACATCAAATTCTTTATTCTGCGCTTCTGCATTTAAAATGTCAGTGCTAAGATCCAGTACTTCTCCTAAAGGATAGTCAATTGTTTGAGTGAATTGGTCTTTAGAAACTGTGAAGGTTCCTTGAGAAAGAGTGATTGGATAGGTAAACTGTAAGAGAATATTTTTTTGATTAATTGTACTTGCAACATTAAAATCTCCAACAGTTAAATGATAGTCTGTACTTTTAAAAGCGCTTAAGTCTAAGCAAGAAGGAACATGTTCTTGTAAGTATGCGGTAAGACGTTCTTCAAGAGCGTGTTTTGAAATGATTTCTTGAGTGCATCCTTCTTGTTCGACTGTTTTTGTGCAGAGATAGACAAATTTTTGGCCGTAAAAGGTTACGTAATGAGTAGGAGTAAGAAATCCTGCTTGGCTTAAGAGTAAGGAAAGTGCTTTGTTGCTTTCTTGGAGGGAACATTTAGTTATTTCTTCTTGAATGAGTTTTGATTCGAGCTCAAGTTTTTGTTCGACATTGGTGTTTTTAGTAAAACTCTTGAGGACTTGATCTCGAGCGAAGAAAATGAAAATGAGAATAAAAAGAAGAAGGATTCCAAGGATGATGAAAACAGTTATTTGTCCTCTTTTTTCCATAAGAGAATTCTCTTAAAGAGAGTTTATAAACGTTTCAGTCGTTTGGAATACGCGGAGCTAGAACGAATTGTAAGCTGAGTTTATCTAAGACTTTGTATTCTGCGCGTAAAGGATAGTCTTGTCCAAATTCCAGGGTAACATTGTTGGAAAGTTTAGAGGCTTTGATAATTTTTTTCAAGTATTCTACTGAGTAACGAGACGACTGTGCTTCTTCTTTTCCAATTTCAATATTTGTTTCTTCGTCTCCACTTATTTCGACTTTTCCTGAGCTTGTTGTTCCTTCGCTTTGTATGAAAAAGTTTTGGTTATTGACACTAAATGTAAGATTATCTGAGATGATGTCCATGTCTTCGATTGCTTCGGTAAAGAGTAATGTATTTGTTTCTATTTTTGCAGCGAATTTTAAAGCGGGGATTTTTTGTTCTCTTTCATCAATGTCAAGGAGAGAAAGGTTGAATTTTCTTACTGTTGATCCTTTGAGAACAATGTTCAATCGGTTTTTGTCTTCATCTAATTCTAAAGTTAAGATGTCAGTGGGTTTGACTCTTCGTAAGATCTGAGTTAAAGCGTCTAAGCTAATTCCTATAACGCGTTCTTTTTCTACTTGGTATTCTGAGAATGCGGAGCTTAAGAGTTTGAAAATAACCATGGCTACTGTTGCGGGATCTACTGCTACAAGTTCAATGCGGTCTTTGAAGAATTTGAGATTAACTTCGTTGACAAGTTCAGAGATAATTAAGATGCTATCTTTAAGGTATCTTGGTTCTGTTAAAGTAAGTTTCATTAGGTAGTGAAGACCGTTTGTGGCTATTTAAAGTTTTATCTATCAGAATGTATAGTTAGTAAAATTAAGATGAAGGGTTGCTTCCAAATGGACTCCACGGATTTGTTCCTCCAAGCCAGGTTGGAACGAGAGGTTGTAAAAGAGGCCAGTAAAGTGGAGAGGTAACTGCAAGAGCCGAGACTAAAAGGGTATGAGTCCAGTGTTCTGTAAGTCCTCTTGCTGCAAGTCCTCCGCCTCTAATTGCTGCGCTTGTTGCGTGCATTTTAAAATTGAGAATAATTCCGATTAATACTCTAATAATCCAGGGATTTGTAAAGATAATCCAGCCCGTATTCGCTAAACCCGTGAGAGTAAGAAAATAATCAGTGTTAAAGATTGCAAAGAGAGCAATCCACATAAAAACGACTGCGTGTACTCCGTGTCCAAGCCAGTGGCTTCCGCGGAAGTTTTCATCTCTATGGATAAGGATAAGTTCGTATAATCCTAGGACTGTTCCTATTCCTAATACTGGAGCAAAAATAAGTCCAGCCTGTTCTTCAAGTACCATCTTTGAGTATTTCTTTTCAAAGGCATTATTTAAATCTTTCTAGAGAATTTTAAAAAATCGATTTTAGTATTTTTCCAGGTCTAAAAAAGTTTTAACAAAGAAGGAAATAGGTTTGATTCAAAATATGAGTAGAGAAATGGTGTTAAAAGAAGTTAGCCGTAGCTTCTCCACGTATGGGAACACTTTGTGCATTTAAAGAAGATTGTTTCTGCTTCATCTGCGCTTCTTGTTTGTAATGTCCAAGTAAATGCTTCGTTATTTCCACATTCTTTACATTCTGCTTTAACTTTAGGTTTTGTTTCGGTAGAGCCTTTTTCTACAACTTCAACTTCCTTAGATTTTTTCTTTTTCTCCCTGAGCATTCCTTCTTCTTGAGTAAATCCGCAGCTACCACATTTCATAACGCCTTGTTGAGGCATGAGGAGTGATCCGCATTTTTTGCAAAACATAAAATCGCTATTTCTTGCTCTTTTATAAATCTTTTTAAAATTTAAAAAGTTGTAATAATTGGGTAAAGAGAAGTTTAAACCAGCCTAGTAAAGGAACGCGTAGTGCTGCTTTTCCTAAGATAAGATTGGGAGTGATATTGAGTTCATCTTGTCTTGATCCTAAATTGTGATCTCCTTTTGTTTGATAAGTTCCATCATCTGCTTTTACGATGCGATGGATGATTGGTTCTGAAGGTTCTCCTTTGAAAACGATAACGTCTCCTTTTTTCAGATTGCTCGGTCTTATGAGAATGATTAAATCTCCTTTGTTAAATCCATTAGTCAAGGGATAAGTTTGAAATTCTTCTTTAGTGATTTCGAGTTGGCTGTAAATTTTTTCTTGGCTTTGCCACCATTGATCCAAGTTTCCGTTGTGTTCCATGCTTTCAGAGACTACTGCCACAACAGGAAATTGTGTGCCTAACAGTAATCCTAAACCAGGATAGATTAAGAATTTTACAAGAACGAAAGCGAGGATAACATTAACAATCCAGCTTAAAAGACTGTCTTCTTCCCAAATGAAGTGCCAGATTTTTTTAAGGTAGTGTTTGAGTTCCATGTTTTAAAGAATTTTTTTTAAGAATAAAAATCTTTTGGCAAAAAAAAGGGTTAAGGTTTTGGTCCGAAGAAGATACCGCTTACTCCATTATTATTATTTTGGGTAGGGTCAAGACCGTCTGGAACCGCTGCAGAATCTCTAAATTCGTAGCAGTCATCCCAATCCCATCCTGGAGGACTGGTTAAAGCATCTTTACATAAAGTTACCACATGATCTCCATCTTGATAATCTGGTCCGACAAGAATGGACTTTGTGAGATCATTCATGAATCCACCAACGTAAGGATATACATCTATTCCCGATGCGGTCGTTGAAGGAGCTTGAGCAGGAATAAATTGTTTACAATTTCCAAGGAAGTTGTAATTTGAACAAAGAGTGATGCCCAATCCTGAAGGTCTGGCAAGTAGTTTAAAGGAAGCGATTCTATTTGCGAAATAACCTGATGCTTCGGTATAAAGGTTATGTGTCCCAGGTAAAAGGGGTAAACAAACTCCTTGTGTATGAGCTTGATCACAAACAACCATTACATATCCTGGTTCAATTTTGAGAGAGGCAATTTTTGCAGTAAGATCGGGGAATAAAACAGCAACATCATCAGTACGTAGACGGGTTGCCTGATGACAGGTTCCTAAAAGGTTTGTGTCGGAGCATAGAGTTGCTAAAGTTGCAGGAGTAGTACAATCGTTTGTTCCGTCTGCAGAGTCAGAATTCTGACAGATAAGGCCAGTGGAACAGTCTGAATCAGCTGTACAAGAAACTGCGGGAGAAGGAGAAGGGGCAACAATTCTAGGTTGAAAATCAATAGTAGCAGGAGTGGTAGTAATAACAAATTGGGGTGCAGTTACGCCTGTTCTATCTTCAAGAGTTTTTATGCGAGCGTTAAGGTTAACAATAGTATCAACAAGTCCGTCTACTTCTGTAACACTATGCACAACCCCAGTATGAGGAGTGCGCGTAATCTCAGTTGCGATAGTGGAAGACATTCCATTAGTAGTTAAAGTTGTTCTACGAGAAGAGAGAGAGGGGACAGTAGGAATAAAACTACCTGAGGAAGTTATAGGAGAGGTAGCGCTAGAAAGAGATGAAGGAGTTGAGGGAAGGGATGTAGGGTTGATAGTGGCTTGTGGAACAACACTAACGAATTGGCCAGTAATACTATTGAATTGAGTAGCAGTTAGGAGGGAAATACCAATAACAAAAACGCTTAAGAAAACAAACATATGGAAAGGTAGTTTTGGATTCATGTGTTCACTCTTTTTATTTATCTGGCGATTAGCTGTTTATAAATCTTTTTAATTTTAACAAGGTGATCGTCCGCATTGTTGTTTTTCGATTGCACTAATGCGAAGATTAAGACCGTCAATTGTTTCAAGTAAAAAGTGGATTTCTGCTACGTTATGATGAACGTCTTTTCTTGCTGCTTGAGCTACTTTCTCAGCTAGATCTGAAGGTAATCCTTGAGCGATGAGTTGATCTTTGCGAGGATCAGGTAAGCTAACAGTGCGAAGCCCAAAGGTAGAAGTATCTAGATTAGGAACGCTAAAGCCCACATAACCAGTAGGATTAGAAGAAGGAAAGAGAAGAAGAGAAGTCGAAATAAAGAGCACACTTAAGAAAATGAAAAGGTAGAGGGGTAATCGTTCATTCATGAAAGTCACTTCTTTAAAAAAATTTAGGAATTGCTTCTTTATAAAGATTTTCAATTTTAGATGCCGAGCTCAGAGAACATTTTGTTAATGGTTTGATCGGTCCATTTTTTATTTTTTAATAATTCTCGTAATGTTTCTTTAGTTGTTCCAGCAGAGATTTTTTCTTTAATGAATTTTTTTGCTCCTGCGTAAGAAAGAATCTTATCAATATCTAAAGCAGCCCATCCTGCATTAGTAAGTTCATTGCGAACATCAGAGATCGTTTTACCTTGTTCAAGAAGAGCGCTTTCAGCGTAATTACGTAATTCAGTTAAGTCCTGTTTAGGCACAGGTTGTTCAACAGGAGTTTGAGTGTTGACAGTCACAGGTTGGACTTGTGAAGAAGATTCTGTAGTTGGAGGAGGAGGAGTAACGACAGTTTCTTGAACTGCCGTTGGTTCTACAACGTCCAAAGAATTTCTTCTTTTTTGATAAATAAAAAATCCTAATCCGCTAAGAACAGATACAACCCCGAGAAGAAGGGCTATGATTTGAAGAGGAGTGACCGGCGATTGTTCTTCTTCAATTTGGGGAGTTACGATAGGGGTAATATTCTGGACGGGAGCTACGACTTGTTCTTGGCAAGGTCGTGTTGTAATTTCAGGTGAAGGTTGTCCACAATTATTCCGATCAGTCCAGATTTGAGTTTGAACACTATTCAAACATTCTCCCCACGAAGGATCCCAAAGAGGAACGCACAGGGTAGTATTTACCGGAGTAAAATTAAGTTCGGGGATACTTTCATTTCCAATAACTAAAACAGTAAAGGGTGTTGTTAATCCGTCAAATCCATCATAAACGTAAAGAGAAAGGTTTTCAGTGCCTTGTAGAGTTTGAAAGTCTGCGAGAGTAAGACTATCCGAATCTACAAAGGTGTTTAGCAGAGTTGCTCCTGTGACTTGATATTGAAGAGGGTCAGAATCTAAATCTTGGAAGTATTCAGAAAGGTTAAGAGTAAGAATTTCCTCAGAGGTAATGTTTAAGGAAGGAAGTTCTTTTATTTGTAAAGGTAAACTATTCCCCATAGTAAGAGTATTCGTAGAGAGTTTGAGGCCAGTACGATTGTAAGTAATTCCACCTAAGCAAGTCCATTCTCCCCTCCTTGTTTCATTGACTGTGAAGTTAGCGTAACAATAGTTTGGGCAGTAAAGTTGGCTAGAGTTAAATGTTTTGAAAGGATTGCTAAGAGAATCGCCCGGTCTAAAGAAAGAAGCGTTAAGAGTTCCGAAAGGGGTTGCGTCTAAAAGACAGCTAATAGTTTGATTGATTTGAAAATTCGTAGTAGAATTAAGATGGTCCATATCTATTCCGCCAAGAATCAAGACGTTGTTAAGTCCAGAAAAGTTTACGAGTTGATTGCTAGAAGCTTTTTGTGTTTTATTATCTTTATCAGTAATATTAATCAAGACTGTTGCTTGTCCAGCAGTGGGATTATAAAGTCCAAAAAGAGCAATAGGAATTGTGTATGTTCCAGGAGTATTATAAGTAAGGGAGGGAACCAGAGAAACAGGAGTGGAAGAATTTTCAGCGAAAGTTTGTGTGGAGTTAAGGATTCTGACTACGAAAATGTCCGTCTGATCTAAGTCTGTGGCTGTGCTGACAGTAAGGGCGATGTCTCCATCCACAAGTAGATTTGCCATTTGTCCACGAACGTTTGGATTGCTAAGACTTATTGCGTTAGTTAGAGGAATTAAAGAAGAAAGAAGAAAGAACAGAATAAATAAGAAATGTTTTTTGTCCATCTTTTTTCAATTGAACGTTTTGAGAAAGAAGTTTAAAAGCGTTGTGTTTCAAAGTTTCTGCGCTTGGACTTTAAGTTCTTTAATTTTTTTCTTTAAAGAAGTGACTGCTTCTTGAATTGTTTTTCTTGGTTTTGCAGATTTGGTTTTAAGAGTGAATATTGTTTTGGAAGTGAAAGGGTGTTGCATTTGGTAACTTGCAGCGAGAGTATCTGAAGATTGCCAGAGTTCATTTCTTAGAAGGTTGCAAAAAGTATGGCCTTCACCGTAAAATTCGATTTCGAGAGTGTCTTTTTCTTCTTTAAGAATTGTAAATTCCATAGAACAAGCAACCTCTTAATTTTTTTAAAGCTTTCGTTTTTTGAAAAAGTAGAAACAGAGAAGTAGAGAGCTGGTTAAAATGACACTTATCCAGGTGTAAGCAGGTACAAAAACGTTATCTCCTCCAGCAGGAAGGGTGGTGCAAGTTACTTTCCAGCTTCCGTCTTCATTTGCTGCGCAGGAAGCAGATGCGCATTCGGGAAGGACACTCGCAATTCCTCCGGCTTGTTCTAAACTTGATGAATCCAGAGCAGGATCAAAGGTAACTGTTCTTGTTCCACTACCTCTTCCAGAAGGATCGATGCAATCGCTTTTACTTATTTTAATAGCTGATCCTCGTACTGTAGAAATTTGGTTTTGTAAGCAAGCTGCGGTTTGTCCTTTTTTTGGAACGCAGCAGTTTTTGGTGCGGGAGATTGCTACAGGTTCGCTATTAGAGCATTGTTCATTTTCGCTGCAAACAAGTCCGCCTAGTCCCGTGCAGCTATCAATCGGATATTGATTTTCTCCAATTGTAGTTGTTGGTTGGATTTGATCTTGGTTGGGCGCGGGTGCTAAGGGACATCCATTTTTTCCTAAAGGGCCACTAGCAAGATCCGGGCAAAGATCACAGATACTTCCATCTCCATCTGTATCTGCGGTATCTTCTTCAACTGGGCAAGTGAGTTGTTCGAGAGTCTGATCTGGAGTTATAAATACTGAGGGTGAAGAGCTCGGTGGCGGAGTTTCTGAGGGAGGTGGAGGTGGTGCTGGCGGAGGAGTTGAAGAAGAGGTAGAGCAGTACCAGTTAGAAGCACAAAAAGCGCCAAGAGGGCAGCTTGTTGTTCCAGGAATGCAAGAAACAGGACAGTTTCCTGATGCAGGACAAGAGACTGATCCTGGACAACTCAAAGTGTTTGGAATGCAAGGAGTTGGTGGTGGTGCTGGAGGTGGCGGACAATATCCGATGGATGGACCTGTGCTTGGACAGAGGACTTCTCCAAGACAACTTATTGTTCCTGGAACGCAAGGTGAAGGACAAAGTCCAGAGGAGGGACAAGCAGATCCTCCAGGACAAGTATCTCCAGAAGTACATGAAGGAATTACATCGTAAGGAGGGCATGTTCCAAAAGAGGGACAGGGTTTATTGCCCGGGCAAGTGTTTGTTCCAGGAAAGCAAGGTGGTGGGCAGCCACCTGATTTACATGTAGCTACAGGAGGAATTGCTGGGCAATATCCATTTGTAGGACAAGCAGTTGCACCAGCGCAAGTGTTCATTCCGGGTTCACAGGTCACAGGACAAACAAGAGCTGAAGGACCGATTAAAGGACAGGCATCTCCTCCAGGACAGGTAGTTCCTGCTTGGCAACGTATAGGACAGTTTCCTGAGACAGGACAAGGTGCTCCACCTAAACAAATGCTTCCGCTAGTGCACGGAGTAGATGCAGAAAGGTCTGGACAGTAACCGACAGTGGGTGCGCTGTAACTTCGAGAGGAGCTTCCGGTTGTAGAAGGATATGGACAAAATGTTCCGCCTGCGCAAGTGTAAGTACCAGGAATGCATGGAAGGGGGCAAGAGCCAGTGGTGCATGTTTTTCCACCTGGACATTTTGTTACACCGACTGTGCAAGGAGTTGGAGTGGGAGGATCGCAATAGCCAGAAGAAGGACAGAGCGTGTCTGAAGTACAACTTGTTGTTCCAGGATTGCAAGGTGGAGAGCAGATTCCGGTTTCTAAACAGGTTTCTCCATGAGGGCAAGCACGTGTGGAAGTGCAGGGTATTCCTGGTGGAGAGGGAGAACAATAGCCAGAGGAAGGACAGAGAGCGCCAAGAGGGCAGCTTGTTGTTCCGCTAGTACATTCTTGAGGACAAACTCCCGAGGAAGGACAGACTGAACCTCCAGGGCAAGAAGATCCTGGTGTGCAAGGAGGGAGAGAAACACAAGTATGGGTGCGTAGGTCACAAGTGCTTGAGCTACATTCAGCGTCTGAAGAGCAGCTAAGAGGCACACAACTTTGGCTAGGTAGATCACAACTTGTACCTTCAGCGCAAGTGAAGATATTTTTCCAGCTTTGGCATAATCCTCCATAAGTAGGATCTACTTGACAGCAATTAAAATCAGATTGACATTGTTGTAAGTTTTGAGAAGAGCATTGGTAAGATCCTATTGCTTTGTTACAGAAATTTCCACCAGTGCAGCTTGCAGGATGACAACCCTCTTGGGCGCAAACGCCAGAACAACTTGTAGAGAGGGGATTTATTTGCCATTCTAAGCAAGAATCATCATCGTAAGTCGGTCGACCCGTACCACACGTTCGATAATTTATTCCGTCACTTAAGCAGTTTATTTTTCCAGTGGGACTGCATTCATCGCTGCAGCTTTGAGCATGAACAGAAGATAAGCTAGAGAAAAAAAGTAAAACAAATAAACCAAAGAGGAAAGGGAAGAGATTCTTTTTCACCCTTTTTTCCTAGAATCAGGATATTTAAATTTTTGTTTTCTTTCTAAGAAAGTAAAATCCAAGAACCGTAGCTAAGGAAAGTATGATTCCGGTTAAAGAGTAGAATGGAACTGATGCTTTATCTCTTCCAGCAGGAATAATTGTGCAAGGAACATTCCAGATTGTAGCGCTCGATGCTGAAGCAGATTCTCCTGATTGATCTTGTTTCAGAGTACATCCGCCAGAGGCACATTCAGGTAGGACTGCTGAGATTCCGCCTATCCCAGTGATTCCATTTAGACTTGCGCCGCTGATAGTGATTTCTCTAAGGCCTTGTCCATTTGCGTCTGGATCTTCACATCCTTTTTTAGAGATAGTAAGAGCTCCTAAAAGTGTGCCAACTTTATAATCACAGCTTGGCGAACTTGAGCCTGCATAAGGTAAGCAACAAGAAGTGCTTTTGATATTAAGACTTGCGAGTTGTGCGACAGTTGGAATAACGCCAATACATTTTCCAGGAGGGCCGCATTCTATTCCTCCAAGATCTTCGCAGGTTAAACTAGAAGAATCACTAGATCCTCCGCCGCAATTGGTACTACAAGAGCCAGAGTTACAACATTCTCCGCTTCCACACTGACTGTCGCTAGAGCAAGAGGATCCGACAGTAGTGCAATCAGTACTACAATAACCGCTTTTACAACATCCGCCTCTACATTGTGCGTCAAAAGTACAAGGTCTTGTTAAGGTTGCGCAGCTAGGATCTGTTGGATCGCTACATTCAGGAAGCGTTGTTCCACCTGTACAAACGCTAGTGTCTGTACAACGATGAGAGGAAGGAGAGCAGCATCTTGTGGAGCATTGAGTATCTACGGCACAAGAAGGTTGATGATTTGGATCAATATTTCCTGAACCGGAAACGACATCGCAACAAATGGTTTTGCGACTTGCACCGAAAGAGCTTGTTCCTGTATTTGTAAAGTCGTAGATAGAAGCGACATGAGCATTAGTGTAATCAGATAAAACCACAACTGCGGTTTTTGTTCCAGGGCAAGTTCCCCCAGAAACACTTTGACAATTTTCAAGTCCCTTGTAGCAAACTTGAGTGGAATAAGAAGTTGTTACATCTGGTGCTGCTGCGTGGGAGTTAGTGCTAGCTTGTAGTCTTAAGACAAGATTTCCAGGATCTACTCCGATTAAGAATGAGTTTGGAACCCAAATTGATCCAACGCGGTTTCCGCAACTGTGAGGGTCATCACTTCGAGCATAGTTAAAACAGATTCCGTTTTGATAGTTTGGTCCGTTGTAAGTTTCTGCTTGTCCTCCAACGAGGTTTTCTATTTTAAGAATAGTATCTTTTTCAGAATCACAGCGATAGGTAATGGTGGGAATAAAAAGAGGTGAAGGACCTAGAGGGATTGGTGTGGGAGAAGTTTGTACTTGTCCAGGAGGGAAAGTAGTGTCTTGAATTTGCGAAGGAGGAATGTCAGGGGTTCCTGGAGAAAAAGAAGTGTCCGAAAGTCCTGATTCTGTAGGGGCGAGGCAATCTCCATTATGGCAAGTATAATCTGATCCGAAGCGAGAGCACTCTGTATCGCCAAGACAACCTTTATATTCACATTTTCCAAGAACGCAGTTATAGTCTTGAGGGCAATCAGTGAGGCTAGAACTTGGACCGCTACAAGATTTTAATGAGCATTGGTAGGGTTGATTTATTTGGTGACTAGCGAGATTATTGTAACAAACAAGTTGTTTATCTTTTTGGTAGCACTCATTTTGGGTATAACAATCATAAAGGGTGCAACGAGAGCCAAAGTTCGATGTGGATTGGCAGTCTCCATAGAAAGGGGTTGTACAATCAGAAGCAGTAGAACAAGGAATGGCGCAATAGGAACTTGATGAATCCTCGTTAGCGCCGGTGAGGCAAACCTCGTTTCCAGGGCAGGGTTGATCCGCGCTACAAAATTGACCTTGCTCAGCTAAAACGTTTTGAATAGTGAGTAAGGAAAGTAAAAAAGCGAATAAGAGAACAGTTCGAATAAGGATTTTTTTCATAGGTTCAACTCTTTTTAAGATTAAGGTATTCTCCCAAAAACTTGTATTTAAATCTTTCTTAAGATCCAGATGCCTACCGAGACTGGATGTTGTTTTTTTGTATGAAAAGAATAGCTTGCTTTAAGAACGAAAGTTCTTTTCAGAAGTTCTTGGATAGAAAATCCATTTTCTTGAGTTATTTTTTTCAAAAAAGATTCTGATTCGATTTTATGTATGGAATAGATTGAAGTTGCTTGATTCATTGCTTTTTGAAGAAAGGGTTTGTCTGCTTTCCTGTTCTGCACTCCGAAAGGAGGATTCATAAGAACAGTGTCTACTTTCATATCAAAATCTTGAATGTCTTGACATAAATAAATTCCTTTATTTAAAGAATTTTTTTTACTTAAAATTAAGCATCGCTCATCGATATCTACAAAATAAACTTTTTTTGCGCCAAGTAAGAGTGCGCCACATCCTAGGATCCCATTACCGCAACCAAAGTCAGCAACGATTTTATTTTCAATATCTCCATTTAAGAAAGCTTTCCAGAGTAATTCTGCGGCTAAATCAGAAGGAGAAGGATATTGTTCTAAAGAGAGGGTTGGTTTAGCGACAGGGATAAGTTTGCTTAAGTGAATTTCTAGTTGTTTTTTATTCATATTTTTTTCTTGATTAAGTCTCCCAGGGTAAAAGATTCTGTCTGATTTGATTTGTTCAGAGGAATATTAATGATTTTAGTAAGAAGATTTAAATTAAGAATTTTTTCAATTTTTTTAGCTTGTTCGATGCTTAAAGGAAGTGTTCCTTGTTCTAATTTAGAGATGAAAGATTCTTTTTCAGAAAGTTTTTGGCCGAATTCTTTTTGCGTCAATCCTTGTTCCTCTCTTCTATTCCTAATGAGCTGAGCATAATTTTCAACAACATCTTCAATAACATCTTCGCGAGTAATCTTTACCGAAACTTTTTTTTCTTGAACGATTTGTCCGAATTTAGCACAGAAAGGACAAATACTTACGAGTACACCTTCAACACGCGCATTTACAAGTTCAGCTTCTCTTCCACAAAGTTCGCAGTTAACCATTAAGAAAAAGGAATTTATTAAATTAAAAAGGTTTTCTATGGGTTAAGTTTCACACTAAAAGCAAGTCCATCTTTTATAGAAATTAGTTTAGTTTTAAGACGTTTATCTTTTAAAATAGCTTCTTTATAATCCGAGCAGCCATCCATAGTGATATTATCCGCGATTAAAACTCCATTTTTTTTCAAAACGCGAAGGCTGTCTTCAAGTACTTGAAAGTATTTTTTCTTAGCAAAATCTAAAAAAACAAGATCAAAGGAATCAGAAGGCAGATCTTTAATGATTTCAACACCATCTCCAGTAAGAACTGTGGCGTTAACACCAAAAGTATGAAAGGTAGATTCTGCTTCTTTAGCGATAAAAGGATCTATTTCGATAGTCGTAAGTTCTGCTCCGTTACTTCCAAGGACTGTGCCACTATACCCATTTGCTGTTTTTAGTTCTAATATTTTTTTAGGTTGAAGTTCGAAATTGGTTTGTTATATG
>CAZCCK010000019.1:0-28703 GCA_964497265.1 Candidatus Woesearchaeota archaeon
AATCCTGAGATTACGGTGGAGAAGGTGATTGGTCTAGCTGCAGC
Source organism: Candidatus Woesearchaeota archaeon (assembly GCA_964497265.1). Classification (GTDB taxonomy): domain Archaea; phylum Nanobdellota; class Nanobdellia; order SCGC-AAA011-G17; family GW2011-AR18; genus JAHFKM01. The sequence continues at coordinate 45 of CAZCCK010000019.1, forward strand.
GAGAATGGCTGAGGATATTCATGCGGACCATATTGTTTCTTTAGAGAGAGAAAAAGATGATTTATACGATGAGGCTAGTTTTTTCTTCGAGATTAAGGTAACCGTTTTTAAAAGAGTGAAGCAGAATACTTATGCGAAAGAGGAATACAAGTCAAAGATTAAAAAGCCTGAGTCTGGTTCTATTGTTCCGATTAAAGAGTTGTTAATGGAAGCGATAAGAAAAAGGTTAATCCAGAAAGGAGAAAGAGTGGTTTGTGTTCAGAATGAAAGTTTAGGTTCTGGCTATAAGGGGATGTTGTTTGTGTTTGATGTAGATCAGTTGTTTTTCGATATTTCCACGCACAGATTAGCTGAGAATATTGCTCCTGATGTGATTGAAGCAGTGATGGATATTGCGGTTGAGTTATCTCATGAGGGAAGAGAAGGCAAGAAAGTGGGTACAGCGTTTGTTATTGGAAAAAGAGATATTTTAAAGTATACAAAGCAGTTAATTATCAATCCTTTTATGGGTTTGGAAGAGAATGCGAGAAAGATTACAGATCCGAATTTAAGGGAGACTGTGAAAGAATTCGCCTTATTAGATGGCGCTTTTGTGATTGACAATGAAGGAACGATTCTCTCCACCGGAACCTATATTGATGTTGATACTGAAGGATTAGAGTTGCCGCAAGGGTTAGGTACAAGACATAGGAATTGTGCTGCGATTACTGCGCAGACTGACGCGATTGCGGTCTGCGTTTCAGAGTCTGGAGGAAAAGTAAGAGTTTTTAAGAATGGAAAGATTGTGATGTCTATTTAACGATTTTTTCTAATTCACTTAGAGGGCTAATAGTAAAGTTTTAGTTTTAAAGAAAGATAGTTTTTTAAAGAATTATTTTAGTCTTTTGCAGAGTGGGCCTGTAGCGCAGCCTGGACAGCGCGAAGCACTCCTAATGCTTAGGTCGTGAGTTCGAATCTCATCAGGCCCGTTTTAAGACATCCATAGTTTTTTCGGAAAAGAAAGGTAAAAGTTTATTAAGTTTAAAAAGAGTAAGAACGTATGAAAGGAAAATTAGATGCATTAAGAATTGCCGTGATTATTCTGCTAATTGTTTTAATTATTTGGTTCATTGTAAAAGTGAGGGGATATTACTAAAATGAAGATGAGAAAGATTGGTTATTGGACGCTGATTGCATTTATCGTTTATCTTGCATATCAAATTTTAAGAAAGGTATTAGGAGGAAGCTTAGGTTTTGAAGAATTAGTAGTGGGATTGCTGATTGCAAATCTCGGATATTCATTTTATTTGAACTCGCTATTATCCGAACATATCGGTTGGCATAAAGCAGAAAATAAAACTAATGATAGCTAAACACAGTGTTTTTCTTAGGATTTACTTTGTAAGAAATTAAAAATTCTTCTTTAAAAGAGTCAAACCTATTTTCTTTAATAGCTAGTCGAGTTTCTTCTAAGAGTTTTTGAATAAAATAGAGGTTGTGAATGCTACCGTAACGTTCGCTGATTGGTTCGTGTGTTCGATAAAGGTGGTGTATGAATGCTTTGCTATAGCTCTTGCAAATAGGACAAGAGCAGTTTTCATCTAGGGGAGTTTCATCTTTAGAGTAAGCTACCTTTTCTATGTTTATTTTACCTTGAAAAGTGAATATTCCGCCGTGGCGAGAATTCATGGTGGGAAAGCGAGAATCGAAACAGTCAATACCTAAAGAGATCGCTTCCAGTAAATCTTCTGGACTTCCTACCCCCATTAAGTATCTAGGTTTTTCTTTATTTAAATAAGGAGTAGTGATTTGGATGGTTTGTTTCATTAAGTCGCTTCCTTCTCCGATTCCAAGGCCACCCAGAGCGATTCCGTCAAAATCTAAAGAATTAATGAAAGATGCACTTTTCTGACGTAAGTCTTTAAAAGTTCCCCCTTGACAGATTCCAAAGAGAAGCTGGTCTTTTTTTGTGTGAGCTTTAGCGCAGCGCTCTGCCCAATGATGAGTAATACGAGTACATTCTTCAATTGAAGCCCGGTCAGTTCCATAATGTGGAACATAGTCTAGTGCCATGCTGACATCTGAACCAATGTTTTCTTCGATAGAAATCACATCTTCAGGAGTATAGAATTGTTTTTGCCCAGTATACGGGTTTTTAAAAGAAACTCCTTTGTCGTTTGCTTTGTCTAAGAAAGTTTTAGATAAGATTTGAAATCCTCCAGAGTCAGTAAAAATTGTTTTGTTCCATTTCATGAAGTTATGAAGACCCTTAAACTGATTTAAAAGTTCCAAGCCGGGTTTTAGGGAAAGAATGAAGGCATTTGCGATTAAAGCTTGGCTTCCTACAAGGTCTAATTCTTCTGGGCTGATTTGCTTTGCGGTCCCCTTTGTTGCGATAGGCATAAAGAAGGGTGTTTCTACTTTTCCATGGTTAGTAGTTAGAATTCCATTTCTTGCTTCTTTATCTTGGTTAAGTAATGAAAACATAAGAAAGAGATTTTACGAAAGCTTATAAGAATTATGAATGGTTTGAAGGAAGGTTTCCTCCTTAGTAGAGTTTGTAAAACTTTTCTGCGTAGCGTGTTTTATGGTGCAATCCTGCTACAAAGGCTTTGATGTAAACTGGAATCATTAAAGGGTAAACGTAGTGAGGTTGGCTTTTGAATTTTTTCATGGCTTGTATTTTTTTGTGGAAAGTATCCGTAACGTCTACATAGAGAGCTGGATGTCTATCTGGCGTTGCGTTCCAGACTTCGAAAAGGTAACAAGAGATTTGGTGACTTTTATCCACTTCGTTTAGAGCTTTAAGAACCATTTCATTGACTGATCTGTGGTCTGGGTGTGCGTCAAGGTTAGAGTGTAAGAAGATTTTAGAGGGTTTGTAGCGTGAGATTATTTTTTTAAGAACGTCTTTTATTTGGATATCATTAACTGCAGCTTTTAGTGAGCCATCTTTTAATCCTAAAAAAATAGTTTCTTTACATCCAATGAACTTTCCGATTTCTTTTGCTTCTTTTTTCCTATCTTGAATGAGGATTTCTTGCTTTAACCAAGGGGAGCTTAAAGAGCCATCTGAAAAGATAGTTACAATAACGTTTTTTCCTTCTTGATTGTATTTAGCGATAGTTCCGCCTACACCGATGATTTCGTCGTCAGGATGTGCTGCGAAGACTAGAACGTTTTCCATAAGGAATTAAAAAAAGAGGAGTTTTTAAAGGTATTGAGGCAAGTTGCATAAGTTTTATAAGGAATAGACTTAGTTTGGAAGTATGAAAGGGATAGCGTTCTTGATTTTTTGTTTATTTCTGCTCACTGCGTGTCAGCAAGTAAATCAAAAAGATCTTGTAGGTAATAAAGAGGTAGATAATGAGATTTTTAGATTGGAAAAAGTGAGTTTAGAGAGGAATTTAACAAGTCAGGATTATAGTAACCTAAGAGAGTTAACAAAAAAAGATCCTGTTGCTGCGGATATTTTTAAAGAAATAGATTGGTTATTAGAACACAATGAGCTAGAACATGCGAGTCATGGTTTAGGATTGTTACAAAGTTATATTGAAACAGGAAATAGTCAAGAGTGTTTTGGTCACGAGTTAGAACATATTGGGTTATATCTAAAATATAATGATGAAGAGCGAGCGAAAGAAGCTATTGAAGAGTTAGATGTTGATGCTTGGATTAATCATAATGAGGACGTAAAGAAAAAGTTTCCACAGTATTATAAGAATTTTGATGAAGTAAAAATAAAAGCTATTAAAACTGTAGACTCTTTAAAGAAAGGAGATTATTCGCTAAGTTCATTAAAAGACTTACCTTTCTTAGAGGATAATGCTCCTTGTTAGTCAGAAGAGAGGAATTCTGCTAATGCTCCAAGATTGCTTTCTTTTCGCTTAAGTTGTATTCTAAGTGATTGAAAAGCTTTGGCTTCGATTTGTCTTATTCTTTCTCGAGTAATACCGAGTTGTTCACCTAGCTCTTCAAGGGTATGATCTTGATCTTCTAAACCAACTCCGTATCTGCGGCTAAGAACATATTGTTCTCGTAGAGAAAGTGTAGAAAGAGCTTTTTGAACCAAAGAGGAAAGCTCTTGTTCTTCTACATGCTGATGAGCCAGTTTAGTTTTTTCATCGGGAATTAGTTCTAGAATACTGATTTCTCCGTCTTCTCGTTCAATTGGTTGGTCTAAAGAAAAGGTTTTGATAAAGGCGGAGCGAACGTGTCGGATTTGTCTAAGGGGAATTTCGGTAATTTGTTCAAGTTCCAAGTCTGAAGGTGTCCGAGAGTGTTCATGGGAAAAGTAGTTTTCAGTACGAGAAATTGTTGCACGAAGATTCTGCAGGTATACCGGAATGCGAATTGTTCTCGCTTTGTCTTGATGAGCGCGGGTTACCTGCTGTCTTAACCACCAAGTAGCGTAGGTTGAGAATTTTGTTTCTTGAGCAGGATCAAATTTTATCCCGGCTTTAAGTAAACCAATTGCTGCTTCCTGGAAAGCGTCATCTAGATTTGGATCGTTGTATCTTTTTCTGGAGAGAAAGCTAGCAGCAAGACGCACATTCGCTTCTATAACAAGATTAAGTGCTGCTTCTGAGCCTTCGACAACTTGCTGGAGGTAAAATTTTTCTTCTTCTAAAGTGAAGAGAGGCGTTTGAAGAAGGCGAGACGATAATTTTGCTATTTCTCCTTTATCTGAAGAGTCATCTTCTAATTTAGCAAATTTTCTTGTAAGAGTTTGTGCTTGCCTTATTTTTTCTTTTCTTGGAAGGTGCATGTTCTCACTATATTCAAGAAGGGTCTCTCCACGAAAGAGAAGGGTTCCTACACGATTACTCGAAACAAACGGTTTTCCATCGTCTTGAAGATGGTGTCTGATTCTTCTTCCTTTAAGGTAATCTATGCGTATATCTTTTAGGAGAAATTCTATTTCTTTTCCTAAGAGTTTAACTGCTTCAGGAAGGGTATATTCTTTTTCAGGATTGATTTTTTCAAGACCTAAAGCAGAAGCAATAGTTTCTATTTGGTCAGCGGGTTTATCAAGAATTTCAGAGAGTTTTTCTAAAGGGGTAAAGCCGTAATGAGTTTCTAAGTAGTGTTGTTCTTTTTCGTTAAAGGAAGAGATTGGAACGTTCTGGGTAAATAAGTGATAACGGTGAGCAAGAGTAGAAAGTTGAGAAGAAGATAGTTTTGTTTTTCCATATTTTGCTAAAAGAAGAGAAACTTCAGTAGGATCTAAATCTAAGGAAGAAGCTAATTCTTCAAGAGGTTTTGTAGGATTATGAAAGAGGTAAGAGAGTGTTGTTTTAGGCAAAGGTCGAGCAAAGGGGGCGAGCCTGTCTGAGGTTAAAGGTTTTGTGGTTGGAGAAAAAGAAAGATAGGGAGCGAGTAAGTAGAGGTCTGGACAAGGTACAAAGAGTTGTTTTAAACGAGAGCTAGTGCTTGCTTGAGCAAGATCTTCACAGTTAAGGAGGAGTTGTACAAGGTCTGGATGATCAAGAGAAGAAGAAAGGGTGTGTAACTCAATTCCTCGAAGAGAAAAGTCTTTTTGAGAATGGAGAACTGAAGCGGCGTAAATAGAAGATTTGTTTTCGATAGTTCGTTTCAAAGCAGGTTGAGTAGGATTGTAAAGTCCCCATTCTAGAAGGGTTCTAGCAGGATACCATGCTAGAGGATTAATTTCCAATGGTTCTTGTTCTTCGTGTTTAGGAGGCATTTTTCAAGGTTTTTCTTGGAGCGTAAGATTTAGCCAGAGCGGGTAAATCACTCCGGTTAATGCAAGCTAAAAGAACGCCTTCGGGCGCTTTAACGGAAAAAGGAATATCAAGAGATTTTATTCTACTTTCAAGCTGAGCGTAAGTAACAGAAGGGTCTTGCATGAGTTGATGAATTTCTGGAACAGAAACATAGTCTTTTTCAATAATTGTTAATTGTTTAAATAAACTAAGAAGAGGTTTTTGGGGTTTTGCAGGTTGTTCAAGAGGAGTAAATGTACTTTCTGGAAAGGCGATCTGAAGGTAGAGTTTTGCGTAGTGATCTAAAAGTTTGGAGGAATAACTTGTCTGTCCTTGAGTGTCTTGTCTTGAAACTTTCGGCCCTATTCGTGTTTGAAGTAAGTCAAAGAGTTTTTCAGGTTCAATAAAATCATTTCCCGTAAATTGTGTTGCAAGAACAAGATCTTCAAGAAGGGAAAGTGCGTTTTCTTTAGAAATTGGATGGTCAAAAGGGTGAATGGTACTCTTTCCTTTAGTTACACCCAGGTAAGTCAAGAAGCCAGTCAAGGTTTTTTGATCAAACAGTAAATAGGTAGAGGAGCCCGCTTGAAGAGAGGGAACCGAGAACAGGTGTTGATAATCTGCCAAATCAGATCGCGGGCTTTTAAAAATTCTTTCAAGGAGAGAAGGGGGAAAGTAAGCGCTACCTTGAGAAAGGATAGTTTGGATTTCTTCGGGCGTACTTCTGGTAAGTTCGTGAGATTTTTTATTCTCATCAAAGTAAGTAAGTTTTGTTATCTTTTTTGAAGGTGGTGTAAGTTCTTCTTGGTTTTTAGCAATTGGTTTTAAAGGAGGTTTTACTTTTTTAGGTACGGTTTCCTTTTCGGTAAGAGAAGCTAAAAAAGGTTCTATTTTCTTAGGAGGAATGGGTGAAGGAGTTTCTAGTGGAACAATGAGGGGTTCAGGTTGAATTTCTAAAGCTGGTGCTATTTGAGGTTCGCTAGTTCTCTTTTTTATAGGTTGAAGAGGGGTTCGTCCAAAGAGTTCTAATTCATTAATTTCAAAAAATTCTTCGCTAGATCCAATTCTAGAAGGGGGGATTCTTCCGAAAAGCTCTAGTTCATCAATAGGTTCTGAAAAGTCTTCTCTACTTGTTTGAAGAGAAGCTCCTTTTTTTGGGTTAAGACCTGTACTGATACTAAGTGGTTCGAAAAAAGCCAGTCCGAGTTGTTGAAAGTGTTCTAGAGTAAGAGAATAATAAGTCGTTTTTCCGGAAGTTATTTTCTTTGCTCCTTTCATTAAACGACGTATCCTGTTTTCAGTTTGTCCTGAAAGTTGGCTAAGTTTTTCAGTACTTAAGTAAATATCCGGAACAGAGGGAATTTCTCTAAGAGAAGGCATCCACCGAGCAGTTTTATACTCAGTGAGGCAATAATGGGTTGAGGAAAGTTTTTCTTCCGCTTCAAAAGAGCGAGAGGAGAGTTCTAGTTCAGGTAATGCAGCTAGTGGATCTTTTCCAGCTGCGACTAAGTCAATTGCTTGAGCGTCATAAAGAGGGAGAATTGTTGTTTTTTCATGGTTTTTAAGGTCTGGATCGTGAGATTTCAGAAGAGCGTTTATTTCTTTAGACGTTTTACCCCTCTTTTTAATTAAGTGCGTTATTAAGTCTTCTAGAAAAACGTAAGGCAAGTCTTGATTTTGTTCTTGAGGCGCCATTTTTTTCTTCCCAGAGAGATTACCTGGCGGAAATCCCATTGCAATCCACTCTTCTTCAGTGTAGATTTTAGCAGGCTTGAAAGGGATATATCTCACCACTGTTTCTGCCAAGTTTTGCATCTATTTAAATTTTAATTAAAGACTGCAGAAGAGAAATGAATATTAAGAAGTGGACAGGCAAAAGTTTTTCTCAAGGGAAGAGGCTAGTCAAAGAGCTACAATCTTTTTAATAACATTCCAGTTTCGGGTTGTTGTTAAGAGTTTGAGTTTCTTTTCTAATAAAAGGGTAGGATAGGTATATTTTCCGTTTTTTTCTTTTAATAAACAGCAAAGGATGTTATTCTTATTATAAAGGATTTCTATTTCTTCTTTGTCAAAAATTAGTTCTTTATCTTCTATTGGCTTATTGACAAAAAGAACGTATCTTTTAACTTTTAAATCGTTAAATTCTTTAAAGGGATCTTTTTTAACAAGTGCTACTAATTCTTCCTTTTTAATTAAGAAAGTTTCAATGTTTAATTTGAATTTTTTAAATAAAGAGGTTTGAATTTTTTCTTTTAGCTTTTCTTTATCTTCTTCACTTTCAAAGAGAACATTTCCACTTTGGATGAAGGTTATAACGTGGTCTAGTTTTAAGGATTCAAAAGTTTCTTTTAAAGTATCCATTTTAATAAGAGCATGTCCACCGACATTTACTCCTCGTAAGAAGACAACGTATTGAGTCATAAAAAGAGGTTAGAAGAAGGTTATATTAAAGTTGTGAAAAGTTTAACTGCCTTTAGGCCCATCATGAAAGTCCATAAAAAGTACTAGGATAGGGAGAAAATAGAAAAGTTTATATATCAAATACAGATAATATTATCCAAATATGGATAATAACTTAAAGATTTTAAATTACTTGGGAAAACATAAGGGCAGGGAATATTCGATGCATGAATTAAGTAAAGAGTTAAAGATACCTTATGCTTCTTTCTATAGAACTATTCAGAAAATGGAGGATTTGCTCACGATCAAAATGATTGGAAAGTCTAAAGTTTTACAGCTTAATTTTAAAAATCCTATTTTGAAGGCGCATTTAGCTATTTCTTCTGAAGAAGAAAAGAAAGAGTTCTTAGTGAAAAAATCTATTATTAAGAAGATAAGTTCTGAATTAGAAACTCAAAGCATTGTTGCTCTTTTTGGAAGTTATGCAAAGGGGAAAGAAACTCCAAAAAGTGATATAGATCTACTGGTTATTAATCCAAAGGGTGAAAGAGACGTTTTTTTCGGGAAATATGAGACTATCTTTAAGAAGAAAATTAATCCTATTTATATTTCGGAAAAAGAGTTTAAACTCATGTTAAAAGATCAAGAAGAAAATGTAGGAAAACAAGCACTTAAAGACCATATCATTTTGAATAATTCAGAATATTTTTGGGAGTGTGTTCTAAATGTCTTTTGATAAAAAGGTATACGAACAAGAGTTTAAACAAGCAGTAAAAAAGGGCAGGATTAAAAAATCTCAAGAGTTATTCAAAATTAAACTTTTTTTAAAGAAAGGAGAAAGCAGTCTTCAGATTGCTAAGCATTTGAAAGATCTTAATCCTTCAAAAGATGAGCCTTCTCGCATGTATTGGGATTATTGGGCGATCACTGTTTCCTATTACTCGATGTTGTATGTTGCTAAAGCAGCTATTCTTTCAAAAGGATATGAAGTTTCAGATCATGATGCTGCACAAATTGCTTTAGGACACCTGTTAGTCCCTACTACCTTAGAAAAAGAGGATCTTGAGATCCTAAATCAATCTCATAAGATCTTTGAAGAGGAATATGTGCATTACTTTGATGAAGCAAAGAAAGAAAGCCATATTGCAAGATATTCAGCAGTTCATAGTTATACCCAGAGAAGACGTGAAGAAATCTTTGAAAATGCAAGAAAATTTGTTGGAAAGATTGTTTTAATGTTAGAAAATTAGTAATAACCTGAAGGTGTTCCACTAGACAGGTCTATTAGCGAACCTATTAAAATGCCGATCGCGGTACCCATTATGCCTGAAATGGCTTCTATAAAATAAGCAGAGAAGATTGTTGTAACTGTTTCAGCAATATTTGGATTAGCATAATTTACATTAGCAAGAACCTCTAATCCAGAAGGAAGTAAAAGACCCATTACTAAACCAATCGCTGCAAAGAGAAGAGTAAATGGATTTTCATTAAAAAAGTTGCTCATAAAAAACGTATTATTTTTTTAGCTTAAATACTTTTTGTATAAAAGCTAAGTTGTTTTCATTTTTATCAATTCTTCTTGTAATTGTGCTACTCTTCCAAAGAGTTCTTGTAAGTCTTTAGATTGAGTTGCTGGTTGTTGGGTTTTTACAGTTAGGAGTTCTTTTTGGAGGTCTTCTATTCTTTGTTGTTGCGCGTATTCTTGTTGTTTTATTTTTTCCCTATCTAAGGGTCTAGTGCATTGTTCGCAGACTTCGTTTGTGAAGCCATTGATTTTTTTGCAGAAGATGCAGAGTTTGGTTTTGGCTTGGTCTTTGTTGTATTCTTGTTCGTTGGAAGTAATGATTCCTCTTTTGATGAGTGCCATTTTGAAGGAGTCTTCGTGTTGGGTCATGTCGTAGGTTTTGAGTTGTTTGGTGCTTGTCCATCGTGCGGCGTGTTGGATTTCAATGTCTCTGTCTCCTCTGAGTCTTCGGAAGCTGACGCCGTTTCTTTTGAGGCTGTAGGCAGTGATGTTTTTGGTTATGTTAAGTTTTCTACATGCTCTTTTAAGGAGAGAGTTGACGTTTTTTGGGTGGAGTTGCATAGCTCTGCCTTTAGAGTGTAAGTTAATGAAGATGTACGATTCTGGGTCGTGTTTTAGAGGGTGTTGGTTGTACCATTTTATGAAATAAGGATAGCTGTCTATGCATTCGAGGAATCCTGTTCCTTCTTTGCCGTGTTCGCTGATCCAGATTTTAGCATAGTGGTCAAAGAGTTGGATATCTTTTATTTTTGTGTAAAGGAGTTCTTGTGGTCTTCCTAAGCTTTCGAGTGCTAAGAAAAGATAGGCTTGCATTCTTGGGTCGTGGCTAAAGTAAGTGAGGATTTTTTCAAATTCTTCCCATGTGAGGCGATCGTTTCTAAGTTTTTCACGGCTTTTGTCCATTTTTGGAGAAAGGTGTCTGACAACATGTGGGACGATGGTTTCGTCTTGTCTTCCTTTAGTGTCTGTTTCTGGAAAGAGGGTTTTCCAAAGGTAACGCATGTCTTTAATGAAGTCTGATTTGCTTTTTGAGCTTGGATAACGAGTGTGCATGAAAGCAACGATTGAGTTGATATCATCTCGATCGCAGTCTTTTAGATCTTTATCTGTTGCGTGGCAGATTAAGATAAAGGTTCGAAAGATTCTTAGTCTTCTTATGTAGCTGTTGTCTTTGGCTTCGAAGAAGTTGAAGAGTTTTTTAAAATATTTTATGTTGTCTTTGTTTTTGCAGTAGTAAGAATTTCTGTAGGTTGTTCCTTGTCTTTGGTTGGGCGGGATGTGGAAAGTGTCTATTTTTTCTTTGAAAGTTTCATACCTCTTTTGGTTGTCGTAGATATCGTTTTCTGCCATTTTTTTACTCCCACTAAGTAATGGACTCTTTTTATTTAAAGTGGAGTCAGACAGGTGGCGCATTCTTTAAAGAATAACATGCGCCGACCGAGATTCGAACTCGGGTCATCTGCTTACTTCAACAGTTAGTCTTGGAAGGCAGATATACTAACCGCTGTACTATCGGCGCAGTAAGATTTGGAGTAATTCGTCTATTTTTAAAAGTTTTTATTAAGGAAGAATTAAGGTCTTAATGGTTGTAAAACGCTGACTCTATTTCCTTCTGTATCCATAAAAGAAACGTATTTTCCGATGCCGGGAATTTCTACGGGTTCTCCTAAGACTTTACCACCTGCTTTATTTATCTGAGTCATTACAGCGTTAATATCTTTGACAGCAATAACTATCGATGGATATTGAGCTGGAAAATCTTCTTTTTTTGGATAAAATCCACCATTGATCGCGCCAGGAGTTTTTACCATTCCTTTCTCATCTGTTTCTGTGGTAGTAGCAAGAACGTAGTTTCCCATTTCTTCCCCGAGTAATTGGGTTTTCCATCCAAAGACTTTCGTGTAGAATTCTGCCATGCGTTTTCGATCTTCTGCGGGCATTTCAAAGTGTACGACGGGATCCATGAATAAAGAGAGGCAAAATCACTTTATAAGAATATCGGATATAAAAGAAAACAAATTTTAAATAGGGCTAAGAATGTGCGTTTATTAATGGAGTCAAAGATTATTGTAGTAACTGGTGGTGCGGGGTTAATCGGCAGCCATTTGTGTGAGTTTTTGTTAAAGAAAGGCCATAGTGTTATTTGTATTGATAATTTTTTTACGGGTAAAAAGCATCATATTAGTCATTTGTTAGAGGATAAGAATTTTGAAATTTTAAGGCAGGATATTACTGAAAAGTTTCATTTGCATTGTGATCAGATTTTTAATCTTGCGTGTCCTGCTTCTCCAGTTCATTATCAGTTTAATCCAATAAGAACAATTTTAACAAGCACGGTAGGAGTTGCGAATATGCTCGAGATTGCCAGACACACAAATGCAAGGTTATTACAAGCTTCAACGTCTGAAATCTATGGTGATCCTAAAGTGCATCCACAGCATGAAGAGTATTGGGGTAACGTAAATCCGATAGGAATACGCAGTTGTTATGACGAAGGCAAGAGAGTAGCTGAAACTCTTTGTATGGATTATAACAGGCAGGAAGGAGTAGACGTAAGGATTGCCAGAATTTTTAATACATATGGTCCGAAAGCATCGGTCAACGATGGCAGAGTAGTATCAAATTTTATTATTCAAGCTTTGAAGAACCATGATATTACCGTTTATGGTGAAGGAAAGCAAACAAGGTCTTTTTGTTATGTTACGGATTTAATTGAAGGGTTGTATAGATTAATGAATAAAGATAATTTTAAAGGTCCGGTGAATCTGGGTAATCCTCAAGAGTTCACTATTCTAGAGTTAGCGCAGAAGGTAATTGATCTAACAAATTCAAAATCGAAGATTACGTTTAAGCCTTTGCCTGCGGATGATCCGGTTCAAAGAAAGCCAAATATCGCATTAGCCAAAGAAGTTCTTGGTTGGGAACCGAAAATAATGTTAGAAGAGGGGTTAGTTCCTACGATTGAATATTTTAAGAAAGTAATCAATTGATTTTTAAACTTTTACTTGTAGAAAGGTGAATGGTTAAAGTAAGTGTTCTCATTCCAGCTTATAATCAAGCAGAATTACTCAAGAGATGTTTGAATTCTTTTAAAAATCAAAGCAATAAAGATTTTGAAATAATTGTAGTTGATGACGGTTCCAAAGATAATACATTAGCTGTTTTAAAGGAGTTTAAATCTAAAAAAATAAAGTATTTTAGTCAAGAGAATCGAGGTCCTTCTGCTGCAAGAAATCTTGCTTATAGTAAATCTAAAGGCAGGTATATCGCTTACATTGATGCTGATCAAGAGGTTCCTTCTAATTTTATTGAAGAGATTTTAAAGGCATTAGATCATGTGGATGCGATTTACATTCCTGAAAGAAGTGCTAGTGAGAATTTTTGGACAAAGTGCATTGAGATGGAAAGGATTATTCTTTATGAACATACAAAAAGAGGTGTTCCTAGAATTTACAAAAGAGAGTTAATCAATAAAATCGGATTTTTCGATGAAAGGTTGAAATTTGGAGAGGATTGGGAGCTTTTTCAAAGAGCAAAGCGAGCAAGAGCAAGATTCGGACAATTACCGCTATTCTTAATCCATCATGAAGTTGAGTCTCCAATGCATACGATTAAAAAATATTTTAAGTATGGCATTAAAGCAAGAAAGTTAGTGAGAAAAAAAGAAGATGCGATTTCTTTTTACGCTGCGGCGAATCAAAGGGTGATGAAGAATTTAATAAAATACTTTTTTAAGGATCCTTTTTTAGTTATTGGAAGTTTAGTGTATAGATGTATTAAAACACTAAGCGCTTTAATAGGATACTTATACAGTTTTCTTTAAAGAGTGTTAAGTTTTCTTGAGGTTTCATGAAAAAGCAAGAGGGGGAGTAAGAAGAGAATTAAGATTTCAAAGTCAGAGAACACTAAGAGAGTTGTGTGGAAGAGGTTTGGAAAGAAAGAGAGAGGTAGAAGTTGTAAGAGTGAAGAAGAGAGAAGAGCTAGCCATAAATAAGGATTGGTAAAGAGTCTTTTGCTAAAGAAAGAGTTTTTATCTAAGTGGTAAGTAAGAGCGATGAAAAGTTCGGATAAAATTAAAAAAGTAAAAGCAAGTGTTTGTGCGTGAATAAGAGTTCCTCGAGTAAGTTCAAAGGAGTAGAGAGCTAACGTTAAGCCAGTGAGAATAAGTGTTTGAATAAATAAGAAAAGAATATTTTTTTTAGAAAGAATTTTTTCTTTTGGATTTCTTGGAGGAGCGTGCATAATCTCTTGAGAAGCAGGATCTATTCCTAAAGCTAAAGCAGGTAATCCGTCTGTTAAGAGGTTGATCCAAAGTAATTGAAGTGCGATAAAGGGTAACGGAAAGCGTAAAAGCAACGCGCCAAGGAGGATTGCGATTTCTGCGAAATTACAACTAAGAAGATAAAAAATAAATTTTCGTAGATTAGAGTAGATTCCTCTGCCTTGTTTAATTGCTTCAACGATAGTGACGAAATTATCATCAGTCAAAATAAGGTTTGATGCTTCTTTAGCAACGTCTGTGCCGCTTCCTACGGCGATACCAATGTTTGCTTTTTTCAAAGCGAGAGCGTCGTTTACTCCGTCTCCAGTCATAGCGACGATTTGATTGTCTTGTAAGCTTTCAAGAATACGAAGTTTGTGCTGCGCTGTAACGCGAGCATAAATATTCACGAAAGGACTTATTTTTTTAAGTTGCAAATCCGAGAGTTTATCTAGTTCTTCTCCAGTTAATGTTTTTCCTTCTATTCCTGCTTGTTTTGCAATAGTTTGCGCGGTTAAAGCATGATCTCCTGTAATCATAATAACTCGTATTCCTGCTTGTTTACAGACAGAGATTGCTTCTCTAACTCCTTCTCTGAGAGGATCTTGTAAACCCATAAATCCTAAGAAAATGATTTTATGGGGTTGTTTTTCTGAAGCGAATGCGAAAGCAAGGGTTCTTAGAGAATTCGCAGCCATAGTTTCAGCTTTTTTTAAGAGGAGTTGTTTTTTCTTTACAGACAATTTGCCTTCGTTGTCATGGGTGCAGAAAGAGAGTATGGTTTCTGGTGCTCCTTTGTAATGAATAAAAATGCCGTCAGAAGTTTTGTCTGTTGTTGCCATAAATTTTTTTTCTGAGGAGAAGGGAATTTCTTTTATTCTTTTGAAATTGAAAGAGAAGTTAGCTTTTTTTTCGTTAAGTAAGAGTGCTTTTTCGGTTGGATCTCCAAATCCGTTTAGAGAAGCATTATTACACGCAAGCGCTGCTTGGAATAAGTGAGGATCGGGATGTATTTTCTTTCCTTCGTGATAGAATGTATCAGTATGAACATCAATGAGTTTATTTTCTGTGTAAAGTTGAAGAACTTGCATTTCGTTCTTGGTGAGGGTTCCTGTTTTGTCTACGCAAATAACAGAGGTTGCTCCAAGCGTCTCTACGGCGTAGAGTTTTCGAACCAGGGCATTTTTTTTGAGAAGTCTCCTTGTTCCAAGGGTTAGGGTTATTGTAATGATCGCCGGCAGTCCTTCTGGAATTGCTGCCACTGCCAAAGCGACAGAATTTAAAAAAGAGGGTAAAAGTTGTTTTGTTTCTAAGAAAGAAAGAGCAAAAACAATTCCGCAAAGAATGAGGATAATAAAACTAAGAATTTTTCCCAAAGAAGAGAGTTGTTTTTGTAAAGGGGTTTCTTCTTCCGTAAGTTCTTGTAGTTGACTTGCGATTTTTCCAAGTTCAGTTTTTAGTCCTGTTGCGACAACAAGCGCTCTTCCTCTTCCGTTTACAACTTTTGTTCCTGCAAAGACCATGTTTGTCTGAGAGGAAAGAGGCAATTTTTTCTTAAGAACAAGAATATTTTTTTCAACAGGGGTAGATTCCCCAGTGAGACTGGATTCGTCTACGTTTAGTTCAGAAGCATCAAGTAAGCGGCAATCCGCATTAATCGAAGCCCCTTCTTCTAAGAGGAGGATATCACCAGCAACAAGAGTACTTGTATCAACCTCTAAAGTATTTCCATCTCGCAGAACAAGAGATTTGGGGTGAGACAATTTTCTTAGAGCTTCAAGTGCTTGCTCTGCTTTGTATTCTTGAATAAATCCCAAGAAAGCGTTGAGAAGAAGTAAGAATAAAATAACAAGTCCGTCTAAAATTTTTCCAAGAAGCAATGAAATTAAAGTTGCGAGTAAGAGGATAAGTACAATAAAGTTAGCGAATTGTTTTAAAAAAAGACTGGTTTTAGAAATTGTGCGTGTTTTTTCAAGAATGTTTAAACCATTTTTTTGTAAGCGTTTTTGGGCTTCTGTAGAGGAAAGTCCGCTAGGAGAACTTGAAAGTTCTTTGAAGAGGTATTCTGGATTTTTTTGGTAAGAATCCATGTTTAATGTTGTTCTTGGAGAGCTGCGTTGATTTGTTGTTCAGTCCATCCTTTTTTCTTCAGAGCGATTCTGATTTGGTCATCTCGAAATCCTTTTTTGAGCGCTTCTGAAACGTAGCTGCGAACTGCTTGGTAATCTTTATCGGTTTTAAAGTAAGCACGAGCGTTATATTTTATTGATTTTTTTGAGTTAAAGTAAGTGAAAGAGTATTTTCCTTTGTAGAAGAAGATCCAAGTAATTCCTAAGAGCAAAATTATTCCAAGAAGGATAAGAGGGAGGATTGGTCGTTCTGAAGCGCAATCTTGGGGACAGCTAACTTCGTCTTCTCCTGCTTCGCATCGATGATTGCCGCAAGAGCCTAAGTTTAAAGTGTTAGTTTGTGTTTCGTGTACTTCTGGGAGTTTTTCAGGAATGACGAGGGTTTTGATTTGTGAAGCGCTAGTGAGATCTTTGAGTGTTGTTCCTTCAACAAGATAACTTAGAGAAGGTCCGGTGAAGCTAAGAACATTTTCGGTTACCGCCTTATCTAGAGGAGTGAGTGGTTTCTTCAAAACAATGGTTGGAGGGAGTAGTTCGTAGATGGTTCCTTGTCCACTAACCGTTTTTTCAACGAGAATAAAGCTCTCTAAGCTACCATCTTCATAAGCAATGTGAACAAGAGAGACTTTTCCTGAAGCGCTAATGCTCGATTGTGCTTGAAAGAGTGCTGTTCCGTCTGTTCCAGAGAGTAATTCTAAGGGAATTTGGTTTTGTGAATCGAGAGTTGGATCAAAAGTTATTGGAGACTCAATAGTAAGGTCTTTAGGAAGTTTTGCTGCCAGGGTTGAGAATTGGTTTTCAAGAGCTTGTTGTTTTGTCTGATTGTCACCAGCAAGAGTTTGTTGTGTTTGGAGGTCAGTTAATTCTTGAGTGTCTTTGTCTAAGTCCGAAGTGAGATTTAAGGCAGTTGCTAAAGTCTGAAGGGTTTGATCTGTCTGAAGTTTTTGTTTGAAAGCAGTAAGATCGTTCAAAGCTTGGGTGAGTTGTTGGCTAAAGTCAACTCCGGTTACAACTATTGTTTCAAAGGTACTACCTGCAATTTTTTCTTCGTCTACAGCGCTAAAACTGACCGTATAGGTTCCGGGTTTGCTATATTTGTGGGTCGGATTTAAGGTAAGAGCGTTTGTTCCATCTCCGAAGTCCCATTCATAGCGGATGATCTTTTTATCATCGGGAGAAGTAGCAAAACCAGTGAAGCTGATAGTTTGTCCTACAGAAACTGTGTTCTTATCGTAAAAGATATGTGCGTTTGGTGCAGGAATAACGTTCAAAGAAACTTCGTTAGAGGTTGTTTCTCCTAGCATCGCTTTGAAGATAAAGTCTTCCCCCTCCACACTTGGGGTGCGAAGCAAAGTGTAATTGTGAAGGTCTTTTTTTATGTAACTCAGATTATAGCTCAGACTCTCGGGAGAAAGGGTGATAGGAAGGAAGCTAGATAAAGTGAGTCTTCCGAGTTTTGTATCGAGTTTGAGTTGTAAGTTTTTAAGGGTGAGTATTCCTGCGCTTTTGCTGGTAATATTGAGAGGAATGATAAGACATTTATCTCCGCATCCTGGTTTTTTGAGGTAAGTTTTGATTGCGTTGATTGCTCCTTCTGAGATATCTGGGCTTATGGTTGTAGCAAGTTGTCGTTCATAATCTTGGTAAGCTGCCCAGATAAAGTAGTTGACTGGTGTTTTTCTTCCTGCGCGAAAGCCAAGGCTAGGTTGGCTGTTTTTCATTGCAAGACTGAATGCTTCATTTTCTACAGGTTGGTCTTTTGGATCGACAAAGACGCAGGCATAGTAATTAGTTCTGTCATTGACAGCGAATTTGATATTACAATTCATTTCTTGTAAACTAGTGGGTTTGGTAGGAAAAGAGCAGCAGGGTGCGTCATCTCCGCAAAGACCTATTGTTCCGCTAGGTTTTATTTTAGTAAGAGTGGCGTTAAGAGTTGTTCGAGTATTTATTGCTCTTGCTAAAGTGCTTATTTTGAAAGTTTGTGCAGGTTCAAGGGTGATGTTTTCGCAGAAGAGGTCGTCAGTGTTTGCAGTGAGTGTGACTTCAGATTCGACAGTTTTATCTCCTAAGTAGGTTGCATCTAGGGGAATAAAAGTTCCTACTTTTTCTGGTCCGACATAACTCCATTCTTGCTCTTTATCGTTGCCAATATTAAGAGAAGGAGAGGTAACTCCTTGGCTTCCTTGGATGCTGACAGAAAAATCGAGAACGTCAAGAATATCGCTTGCTTTGGTTATTCCTGTTTGAGTTAAGTCTAATCCTGCTGTTACGCTAGAGCCGGGTTGGGTGAAAGTAAAGTCTTGGGTTGAGCTTGATGCACCGTTTGCTTCAATGTGAGTTGGATAAGAAGTTATTTTCACTCCTTGCGTAAGATTAGAAAGTGCGATTGAGAAGATTTCTTCATCGTTAATAAAAAAAGACAGAGGCTCGTCCTTTGGGAGGGGTTTTGTTACGTTGAGAAGAATAAATCCTTCTAATTTTTGTTGTGGTCCGTAATTTTCTTGAAAGAGAGTTAAGTTTAAACTATTCTTAAGCCCATCTTCTTGAGCAAAAGCAAGTGAACTAAGAAGTAGAAGGAATAAGAATAGAAAGACACCTCTCTTTACCATATATTAGTTTCAATGTTGTCTGTTTAAAAAGGTTATTCTTTAGAATGGAGAATCTTTTTCCGATCAGAGGGTTCTATTTCTACTAAAGCGTTTTTAAAATCCTTTTTTATGCCAAAATTTTTGTAGAGGTAAAGTGCGATTGCAGCCACTTCCGAATGTGGTTGATTACCAATAGAAATATTATAGTCTGATTGGGCGTAAAGTTCTGGTGCGACTTTTTCTCCGCCTACGACTAAGAGTTGTTTTTCTGCTTTAATGTCTGTCTTTTCAAAATCTAGTCCGTACATCGTTAAGTGGACAATAGTGAATCCTTCTTTTTTCTTTTTTTGAATGAGTTTATATTCATCTTCTGTCCATTGGACGCTAAAAGGTCCTCCGAAACGTTTCGTGAGGTTGTCAAGCCCTTGTTCCATTTCTCCGTCTTTGTCTCCAGTATACCACATTTTTTCTGCGCCAAGTGCGCGTGCTGCTAGTCCACAATGAGTTGTGGTTCTTTGGTCTCGAGGTAATCGATGACCTAGTCTGAGGAGTTCAATCATAGTTTTAAAGAAGATGAAAGAATTTTAAAGATTATGCTTTAGGGTAGGGAAGAGTGTGTGTCTACCTGGTAGCTTCTTAATTCATCCTGGATTTCTTGGTTTATTGTCTCGATTTCTGGATTTAAAGGACGTGATTTGTTTTTTGAAAGATCATCTCTGATTTGTTGATCTGCCTTAGAAAGGTAGTCTTCACAAGTTTTATGGAGCGTTGTGAGAGTTTGAGTGAGTTTATCATTTTTGGTCTCACAGGCTTTATAAGAAGCTTTAAGAGAGTCTAGAGTTTGAGACTGGATTTCCGCGACAGATTGATAAGTTTGGTTTTCTGCTTCTGCGAGAGTTTGTTTGTAATGGCATTCTTCAAGTTCTTGAGAATGAAAGGTTTCTCTTGCGAGGGCGTGGACCGTGGAAGTGCAGCTTGCTAAGGATTTTTGAGTTTTATACAGTTCAGAAGTATTCTTTTCAGATTCATCTTCACAAGTTTGACGAAGTTTATCTATGCGATCTAAAGAATCTTCTAAAGTTTTAATCGTTTCCCGATCTTGGTCTCGTTGAGAAATAGGAGTAGGAATCGTTTCTGTAGGATGACCTAGCTGTAGGCCTAGTCCAAAAGCGACTGCTGCGGGAATAACCATTTTATAAAAGCGGTCTTTCATAAGAACGAGAATAGACGCTTATTTTTAAAGTTGTCGGAGTTTTTTAAGAATAATTTGTAAGATTACCGCAGGCTTGCCAGAAGAATGGATGCGGATGAGTTTTTTCTTGTAGAACGTAAGAAGAGGTTTTGTTTCAAGTTCATAAATTTTAAGGCGATGCAGGATAATGGAAAGAGTGTCATCTTTTCTTTGTTCTAGTTTAGCCCTTTTTAAAAGTCTTTGAACAAGTTCTTTTTTAGTGGTGTAAAGATAGAGTACTTTGTCAGTTGTTTGTTTTTTCTCTAAAGCTTTTGCTTGTTTAAGGGTTCGGGGATAGCCATCGAGTAAGTAATTATCCGAGGGAAGATATTTTTTAAGAAAGGAAATTGTTAAAGAATCTGGAACTAGATCTCCTTTGCCCCAGTAGGAGTAGGCTTTAAGTCCGAGTTTTGTTTTTTTTGAGTATTCTTTTCTAAAAAGATCCCCGCTTGCAAGGTAAGTAAGTTTTAATTTTCGAGCAAGGATGCGTGCTTCTGTTCCTTTTCCGCTTCCTGGTGCTCCGAGAATGATCAGCCTCATTTAAGTAAATTAAGTATTATTGGATTTCTTAAATATTGTGTTTAATTATAGAGATCGAAGAGGATAAAAGTTTAAGAGAGAATTAAGCTAAATTAAGGCGATGGTTGACGATTTCAAAGAATTAGGAGCTATGTTTGAGAAGATGGGTATTAAGGATATTCTAAGTTCTTTTGAATTTCAGGCAGAACAAGCATACACTGCGTTTGAAAGAGCAGTAAGGGGGAGAAATCCTAACGATATGGATTGGAGCGATCAGTTATACAATCGTTTGACAACAGGAGTATCAAGAGCGAAGGATAGGATTGAGGCAGATCAGAAATATTTGAGTCTTAAATTTCAGACAAGAATTGGAGGTTTAGCAGCCGCTCAACTTAACTGTGTCGAGAGATCCAAAAGATACGGCGGTTATACCCCTAACGGAAGGAATATAGACATTCAAAGGTTAATTGATGCTATTAATGAAAGAGACGATGACAAAGTAGATGAGATTACGATTCGTATGAGTTGGGAAAATCAGTTTGAGAAGACCTTGGAAGGAATCAGGTATATAAGAAGTAATTTCTAACCAAAATATCCTTCTGTTTCTTCTTCGACATTGCTCTGCCAGGTTTTTTCCATGGTTTTAACAACTTTAGCAAGGTGAGTTTTATATTCAGGCCATGCTTTCCAAAGAGAAAGAATATATTCCGTATTTTTTTCGTCAGAGTCTTCTATATCCAGTAATAAGCTTTGTCTGTCAAAGACCATCATTGATCTGTGGATTTTAGATAAGTGTAATTTAGTCTCGTCATTAAAAGCGCTACTTTCGTAGTTAGTAAGAGGAGATCTCTCGGTTGGATAAGTGATTCCTTCAAGAATTCTGCAAAAAAAGATAAGTTTGTCTCGCATTTTTCTGCGGATGTAGCGTAAAAGAATTTCTTTGCCTTCTATATCTCCGAGTTCAAATTCTTTGTGAAGAGGCGCGTAATCTGGAAGTTTGTATTTCTTCTTTATTTTTTCGTATTCTGCTTTAGAATCTATCTTATCAGCCATCCAAACAGTAGCCTCTACTTATTTTTAAGGGTTTTGTTAACAGCCGCCACCACCAAGCATTGTGGTGCAACCAAAGAGGAAAAGGGTTAAGAAAAGAAAGAAGAGTATTCTGAGGTCCATAAGGTAAATTTAGGAATTCTTTTTTAATAAGGCTTTCGCCTAAAAGAGAAGGGCTTATATAGGTCTTTTTTCAAAAGGTAAGGAATGGAAAAGAGAGGTCAGGTGATTCCAGTTACACCGCAAAAAAGTTCTTTGGTGTTTTGGTCTCTTCTTTTAACCATGTTCGCTTTTTTAAGTAGTTTAGTGAATCCTTTTTTCATTATTGTAAAAAAAATATTTATGCCGATAGCGGGATTGGTTTCGATTGTACTCTGCTTAATTGTGATTGTTTTTAGTTTAATGACGTTGTCAAAACAAGAAAAGAGTATAGCGATGTTAACGTATAGTTTTTGTTTGATTTTTTTGAATGTGTGTTTTATTTTTCCTGGCGCGGTACTTACCTTCACTCTTTCAAGCATTTTTAGTGTAGCTACTTTTATTTTAAGTTTAGGGAGCGTTATGAAAGAAGAGCTAAAAAAGGAGCATAAAATCATTCTTTTTTTAAGTAGTCTCTCTTTACTTTTAGAGATAGGTATTATTGTGTTACTCTTGGAGGGAGTGTTGTTACCATGAAAATAGCAGATCTAGTTTCGTATGTAGCGTTGTTTTTTTCTGCGAGTGCATTGCTCGTTTTTACAGTAGTGGTGAGTTTGTTTTATAGAATTTATTCTTTTGGAGGGTTGTTTATTGTTCCTCCTCAAACAATCATCCTAGCGAATGTACTAGCGGTTTTAGGTATTGGAACGTCAGTGTACGCGTTAGTGCAAAAAGGAGAAAAGATTTCTTCGTTAACAGCCTTAGGAGTTGGTTTGTTGGTATTAAGCGCGCCGTATCTTTTAGCGCTCTTTTAGTCTTGAAACTGGCTTTCGTTCTGAATAGCCAGCGTCTATTTCGTGCCAGTATTTGATAGTTCGTTCTCCGAATTTCCAGCAGAAAAGGATGTCTCTTCCTTCATAGCGAGAGTAGAAGTCTACCAGTCCTAGATCTAAGTCTTTGATAACACAGCCTTCGCTTTCTAAGAGTTCGAGGGCTTTGTAAAAGTCGAAAGAAAGTTTATGGTATTTCTTATTAAGGCGTAAGCTAAGCAGGGTGTGTTCGTATTGATAATCTTCAAAGTCGATTTCTACAGAGTCTAAGAGCGTGATTGCCCGTTTAAGTCTAAGCAATCTGTTCATTCCTGCTTGAAGAGTGGGAATGAGTTCTTCTGCTTGGGTAATGGTGAGGTATTTTTTCATGGAAGCCTCTATAAGAGTAAGTTACCTAATAAGAGATGTTGATAAATTTAAAGGTTTTGTTTTGAAAAGAAGCTTTTTTATAAGGGAGAAGAAAGCCAAATGAGTGATAAAATTCTATGTGTGTAAAGCAGAAGATGTTAAAGAAGGAGAAATGAAGGTTTTTAGCATAGATCAGAAGGAATTATTGGTGATTCATACTACAAGTGCTTTTTATTGTGTTGAAAATATTTGTCCTCACAGGAACGCTCCTTTGTCTGAAGGAATTTTAGAAGGTTCTGTCTTGACGTGTCCGTTTCATGCTGCCCAGTTTGAGTTATCTTCGAATAAGGTTTCTTTTGGTGTTCCGATTCCTCCCTTAAAAACATTTAAAGTTGAGTTGGAAGAGAATAAAGTGTTTGTATTAATGTGAAGTTTCTCCTTTTCTTCTTCGAGTTTTATTGACTGTTGCGGCAGCTATTCTTTTTGCAACTTTTAAATTTTTTCCCGCTTTAAGTTCTGATTTTTTGATGTGTTCGTATTGTCGTTCTCTTTTTTTATTTTTGACTCCTCGTGGCGGCATAGAGTAAGTAAGGAGCCAGAGAATAAAAACGTGAGTTATAGAGTGAATATGAGGAATATAGCTTCTGTGACGAGGATATTGTAAGGGGAAAGAATAGAATGTTAAGTGAAGTATTCAGAATAAAAAAAAAGAAAGAAAATTTATTTCTTTCTCATCATTTGGCAGTCTTTACAGGTTGCGCATCCGATGTGGCCTAATCCAGCGAAGAGGAATGCGACTGTGAACCAGCTTATTCCCCAGAAACTCCAAATTTTAAGGTCTTGAAGTAAGAATATTGCTCCAAGAACAATAAGGAGTACTCCACAAAGTTTCATGCATTTATTGCACATATTCATGATATCACCTCAAGGATTTTCTTTGAAAACAGCTATTTAAATCTTGTTAAAAGAAAAAGCTAGAATGATCCTGTTTTTATTTCACCGCTACGTTTGTAATTAGCAATAATCACGCCGCTGGGCGTAACAGAGTTTTCTAGCAGGGTAAAAGCTGCGGGAATCGTTCCCTGATCAAATAAGCGTTTGCCCGCGCCGAGTGTGACCGGAAATATTTTGAGCCAAAGTTCGTCTACTAAATCGTTCTTAAGAAGGAGTTGGGCGAGTTTACTGCTACCCCAAACTTGGAGGTCAGAGCCTTTTGAGTCTTTGAGTTTTTGGATATCTGCCAAGCTGCTGAGGAATACTGAGTTTTTCCAGTTTGATTTTTTTATGGTGTTAGAAAGAACGTATTTTGTGACATCGTTGATACCCGGCCATCCAGCTGCATGTTCTGGCCAGTAGGAAGCAAAAATTTCAAAGGTTTTTCTACCTAAAAGAAGGTCGCTAGATTTCATCTGTTTTGCCATGATTTTACCGGCAGCTTCGTCAAAGTAGGGAAAGGTCCATCCCCCGTATTTGAAACCGCCTGATGTGTCTTCGCTAGGTCCTCCGGGTGCTTGCATAACTCCATCTAAGGATAAGAACGTAATGATAATTATTTTTCTCATAGTAATTTTTTCCTTAGTAAGAAAGAATAAGATTCTTTATAAAATTTTTGTAAAGGATTAGCGTGAGCCGGGAGTATAGTCTATATCTCCGTCGTAATGTTGATCTGTTAAAGGATCGTTAGTGATTTTAGTGACTTGATTTGTATTTAAATCTAAACGAACAATGTCTGTCGCTTCGTCTGTTGCTCCAGCTGGAATAAAATATACTGTATTGGTAGGTCCAAAGACAACGCGATCTTGGATGTTTCCTATTGGAAGTTGAGTTTGATTTGTTCCATCACTATTTGCAAGATAAGCTTGTGTTGTTCTTGTTCCGTCTGCAGAATGACCGTAGCTTATTTGATTTCCACCTGAAGAAAAGGAAGGTTTTTCATAAAGTTCTTTAGGATTATTACTTGTTAAAAGAGGATTTAAGCGAGTTAAAGTGTTTCCAGTTTGAACAAAGGTTTCTAGTGAAGAGCCAGCGCCACATTGGTTTACTTGAACAAGTAGATTATTTGTTCCTGGTTGTGCTGCCATTGAAGGATAATCTCCCAGTTCAGAGAAGATTGCTTGATCGCTAGCCAAATCTAATTCTCCAGTTGGCGTTAGTTGAATACTACGAATGTCTCGACGGCATGGAATGTGACCTGAATACACTAATTTTTGGCCGTCATTGCTCCAGACTGCTGCGGGTGCGTTGCGTCCGACAATCGCAAGTTCGTTTCCTAAAGGATTACCATTTCTATCGAAAGTTTGTAGACCGTAAGTGGTTATATTTTGCGAATCAGTGTGTCTTATCATTGCTGCGATTTTTGTTCCGTCAGGTGAGAATCTCGCTGATTGAGCGTTAGAGATAATTAAACGGCTGTTTTGTCCGTCTGGATCTGCAAGGTAAATATCGGTTGGTGTGCCTCTGCTCCAAATGATTGCAGGGTTAATTTCTTGAGTTCCTGCGTCTTGTGAAAAGCCAGCATCAGGATGAGTTTGCATGTTTTGAGTGACTCCTGTGTCTTCAACGCTAGGAAGCATTTCTGGGTCAGAAGTAGAACAAGCTGCAAGGCTAAGACCTAAGAATGCTTTTACTAATGTCTGTTTTAAGCGTGATTCGAGTGTCATAGTAGTTATAAGTCCCTAGATTATTTAAGTTTTCCTATTTTTGGTTGATAAGTGGAACTATAGCCTGGATTTGTGTTTGGCCGATATTTATTCGGGAAGGAAATGTCTGTTTTTACGTCGTGACTTACTTTTTTGAAAAATTGAAAGACTTGGTATGGATTTTGTATGCTGGTGAGTTGATAGGGTCTTGCTCTTACACCGTTTTTAGTGGTGATGAAAGTTCCTGCTGTGGAAATGTTTATTGATCCCGATCCATTTCCTACGAGAGTATCTAAAACGCCAACATTTACTTCTGCGTTTGTGATTTGGTCAAAGTCAACGCTTTTAAAATCTCTTCCGATAAGTCCGCTTTGGATGAGTACTCTTTTATTAGTGATTGCGTAATCGACGTGTTTGTAAGCTAAAAGAGCGTAGAGTGGAGCCCCAAAAACAAGTGCGAGTCCGATCCAAAAGTGGGGAAAGACAAAGAGCGCGTAGTTTCCGCTTTTCCAAGCGGCTAAAAGAGGGAATGCTCCGAAAATAAGGAATGGTAATCCAAATAAAGAGAGAATGAAGCTACTCGTAAAGAAAGGCCAGAATTTTGGTTTTCCTTCCCAGAATATTTTTTCGTTTGAGTCTAAGATTTTGTTAAATTCTTCCATTTTTATTTAGTAGAATTAAGAGAGGGGTAGTATTTAAATGTTTTTATTATAACCCCTGAGAAGTAGTAAAAAATAAAAAATTAAATGTTAGCGTCAATGCCAACATTTACTTTGTTTCCAAGTTTGACTTTTCCATCCTCTACAGAAAGTGCTTCATCCTTTAAGTCAACACCTACCCCTACATTTCCAGAAACGTCCATTCCTACCTCAACATGGGTTTTTGCTTTTCCACTTTTGATATGAATATTTGTTTCATCTGAAACGTCTACATCTGCATCTTCTTGTGTGTCCAGTTTTACGACAGGAGCTAAGATGTATTCTCCATTTCCAGTCACGTGTAAGGAGTGATCCACTACAAAGTCAAAGGTTGCGGTAGAAACAGTATTTGCTTTAACATCAAATTGGCCAACAACTTTGAGTTCGTTTGAAGGAAGTTTTGCGTCATGACTACCACTAGAATCAACTACTGTTACGCTAGAAATATCAAGTCTCATCTGATCGTAGGTTCCATTTTCTAAGGTAGCATCTGCTAACAGTGCTTGGCTACTTTGTGCTTTAAGAGCTAATAAATCATAAGTCTTTTGTGTTTGTGAGACCGTAATCCAGCCTTTTGTTTCGCTGTGCACTTGTACTGAGTCTACAACAACATTTACGTTCGTTACAGAGCCCATATCTGCTGCAGCGTCTGTTATAGTAAAGACAGCTCTCCCTTGTGCTGATTGTGACCCATAGTTTCCGGATGTACAACCTGCTACAAAGAGTACTAAAATTCCAAGTAAAGTTAAAAGTTGTTTATTCATAGTTGTGTACCTCGAGAAAGATTTATGGGAAAAGGGGTTAATAAATATTTCTAGTTTTCTTCTTTATCCAATATTTTTAAAAATTCTTCTGGTGGAATAATCAGAGTGTTTTGAAATTTCTTTAAAATTAAAACATGTTTTTTATCCCTGCTTACAAGGTAGTCTGCTTTTGCTTCTTGTGCTGCTTCTAGGAATTTGTTGTCGTCTGGATCATTTTTGATGATATCTAATCTTTGAGTAGGAATTACAATGAGTGATTTTTGTAAAATAAGGTCTTTCCACCAAAGGATGTCTTCTGGCGGGAGAGGTTTTTTGAAGTTTATGAGGGTATTTACGATTTCTTCAATAATCTCTAAAGAAGAGACTAATTCAAATTTATCTTGAGCCCATGCTTCTAAAATTTTATGAGGTGATCCTTCCCAGTGGATTCCTGAGATGAAGATATTTGTATCTAAAACTACTTTCATTTAGTTCTCGTTTTTTTGAGTGCTTCAGTTAGATCTCTTTCCGAGAGGCTATTTTTTTTAGCGTGTTCTTGTCCTTTTTTGAGCATCTTTTGAATGTCTTCAGCAGAAGGTGCTCGTAATTTTTTTAAAATAAGCATATCTCCTTGTTCTAAAACCATGAATTTGTCTCCCTTGAGAATACCCATACTATCTCTTAGATTTTGAGGGATGACTAATTGTCCTCGTTCTCCGATGCTTGTTATTTCTACTTCCATTTTTTAAACCTCCGATAATTCATATTAATAGGATAATCATACTTAAATAGATTTCTATAATTAAAGAAAAATTCTTTAGAAATCCAATTCTCAAAGGGGTCATTAGCCGTTGAGGTGTGAGCCCTTAGTGGTGGGCTTTCTCTTAAGAGTATGGAGCCTCCGACGAGAATTGAACTCGTGACCCCGTCCTCTTTGTCTTTAGAGGTACCAAGGACGTGCTCTACCACTGAGCCACGGAGGCGTTAGTGTTTCGAACTTAAAGATTCTTTTTAAAGGTTGTTGTGAAATGAAAATTTTTCGAAAGAAGAAGAAAAAGATTTAAATAAGACAAAGTAATACTAAATAATACAATGGAAATGGTGAGTTTGAAATTAGAAAAAAATATCTTAAAGGAGATTGATGCTAATTTAATTAAAAGAAGGTATAGTACAAGAACGGAATTTATTCGAGAGGCGATTAGAGAAAAAATAAAGGAATTGGAAAAGGAAGAGCTGTTAAAAAAATATTATGGTGCGTCTAAAAGGAAGACTACTGATGAAGAATTGCACAGGGTAAGACAAGCTGCTTTCGAAGAATTAGAAAAAGAAATTAAAGAAGAGCGGTAGGCGTTTTACAGACAGCAAGATCATGTAGTTTTTCAAAGTCCGGATCTGTAGAAACCAGAATCATTTCGTTATCGCGTGCTAAGATTGCATGAAGTGCGTCTCCAAAAGGGATTTTTCTAAGAAAGGCATATTTGCGCGCTTGCTTTAATTGAACGCTAGAGATATGAATTTTTTTCGGTTGTACGATTCCTCCAAAAGTAAGAATAGATCGTATTTCAAAAGGAGTATAGTTCAATCCTTTAAGTTCCTTAAGGTGTAAATCCGAATAAACAAAGGTTACTTGTTCTTTGATAAGTTTTTGAATGAGTTGAAAAGCGAGTTCTCCATTTTTTCCTCTTTTCTCAGAGTAATCTAAAAGAATGGAAGTGTCCAGATAATAACCCATAAGGAAGAGGAGAATACGCTGTTTAAATGGGGACTGGAGGATTTTCCGAAAAAATTACGGTTTTACTACTCTAAGGTAACACAAATAGAAAGATTTATATATCCCAATCCCCCTAATCTT
>CAZCCK010000020.1:0-25900 GCA_964497265.1 Candidatus Woesearchaeota archaeon
TAACTTTAGCAGGATTTTTAAGAAGTGCTTCATACATAGTTTTATTTTCTCCTAATGCTTTTTCTAATTCTAAAGCCCACCAATCTCCATTATAGCCTACGGGAGCGAGGATATGACCTCGATTCAAAAAATCTCCATAATTAATGAGTATGTCTCCTGCAAAAACAATTTCTAAAACCTCTTTGTTAATTTTTTTAGCAGTTTCAATATCCTCGATAAGGAGAACACTTCCATCTTTGAGTTTAACTACCGGTCCTTCGATAGTATCACAACTGCTAATGGTTGTTGCTTTGCCTGGTCGTTCACTTTTGAGTTGGGTTCCAATTGCGATATAACTATCTAGAATATACATTGTGGCTGGATGGAGTGCGTCTGAGGAAAATCCTGATGTTCTTGCTCTTCCAAAGCGAAGGCGAAAAGCGCCTGTTTTAAGAGGGTGTCCTAGGATTGGTCTTCCTCCAACAATGTCTTTGATATAGGTATAATCTGGTATGATTTTAGCTGTAGAGTCTTTTTTTACTGTACCTTTAGATTTGATTTCTTTTTGAAGTTTGACAAAGTCTTCTAAGAAGATCCAGTGATCCATTCCAAATTCTTTGTTCCATTTTGAGAATTTTCCCCAGAATTTAGCGAATTTTTGTGCTAGTCCTTCTGCCATAACAAGACAAAAGCCATTGCGGAGCATGTTTGTGCTTACGCGAGCTAAGTCTTTGTAGTTGGGTACTTCTAACTTTTCACTTGGATCTCCATCGATTTGTATAGGTAAATGAGCAGTAAGGAATTCTGCTTCTTTCTCTGAAGGAAAATATTGTAAGTTAGTAATTCTGTCGTGATAATATTCCATTTCTGAGTAGGTTCTTTTGATTTCTTCTTCGGTAGGGTCATAAGGTTGGTAGCCCATGTTAACGCGTACGTAGTCACAAACACCAGCGAAGATACAAGTTGCTGTTGTTCCTGCGCTTCTTATTGGTCCACCAAAGTAGAGGCAGAAGTATTCTTGTCCGTCTTTTCTTTTTTTAAGTTCGAGTCTGATAAAACCTTCTAAAGGTGAGGAGACAACTCCATTGGTGATGTATCCTAATCCTACGCGGAGTCCTACTTCCATTGCTTCTCTTTTGTCTTTGAAAGTACAGAATTTTTCTTGTGCTACTTCAAGTGCGATGATAAAGGATATTCTCCAGTCTTGAGAGCTATATTTTTCTTCTAGTTGGTTTATTCTTTGGCTTAAGCCTGATCCTTTTATTTGTGGTGCGACAACTGAGGTGAGTCCTTCTACGCGTTCTGCCATGTTTTTAGCTAGAGGAATACTTACTGTAAGAATAGGATCAAATCCTTTTTTGCGTGCTTCTTCTGCTTTTTCTGCGCAGTTTTTTACTCCGTCATCTAAGCTTTTGAAGTACACTGCCATTTTTTCGCTCATTTCGACCATTTATTCTGTCCTGAAGTTCATGATTTTGACTTCTCGTGTTTTCAAGTTAATGATCGGAATTTTTGCTGGGTTTGGAACGATTCCTCTCCTTGCTTGGTCATCTGATTGCATTGCCCAGCAGGAACTGTTAATGACAGTGACGTTTCTGTAGGTGCCAGCGACAATTCTGTGAATATGACCTGTAACAAAAATATCTGGGATTTTATCTATAACTAAAGGATCATCTTTAGGGTCTGGCACGTAAAGATTTGACCCGTGTGTAGGAGCGAGGTGTCTTCGTTGTAAATAAAATTTAAGGATAAGGTCGCACCTATCCATTCCTCCTTTTTGTCTGATGCTGGGCACGTTGTCTGCGTAAAAGGGTAAGCTAAATCCGTGATAGAGTAAAACGTCAAAACCTGGAAAGTGTTCAGAAGAATGTATGTTTACGACTGAAGGGTTGCTTACGATAATCATGTTAGGTATTTCGTAAAAGCCTTTGCAGATTTTTGGATCGAAAAGAGGTTGTGGTTCTGCCATGCGCATAGCGTCATGGTTTCCTCCGCAGATGATAATTTTGATGTGTTCTGGAACCATTTTGAAGTATTTTGTCGCGATTTCATATTGTTCGTAAATGTCTTTCGCGGTAAGGTCTTCTTCTTGGCCGGGGTAGATTCCTATTCCTTCTACAATATCTCCAACAGCGAATAAATATTTGACTTTTTTTGCTATTTCTCGCTGCTGTTCTGTTCCATAATCTC
This sequence comes from Candidatus Woesearchaeota archaeon, assembly GCA_964497265.1. Taxonomy (GTDB): domain Archaea; phylum Nanobdellota; class Nanobdellia; order SCGC-AAA011-G17; family GW2011-AR18; genus JAHFKM01. The sequence continues at coordinate 2,170 of CAZCCK010000020.1, forward strand.
CTTTCAGCCATTGTACGAATTTAAGGAAATCTTCTTCTAAGAATTTATTTAGACCAAAGTGAATATCGCTAATAAAAATTGCATATGCTTCGTCTGGTGATTTTTTAAGTTCATGGTTGAGAGGTATGTCAGGGAAAAAGAGGTTGTTGCAAAAGATGATGTTTTCTCCTGTAACTCCTACGATGCCTATGACTTCATCGAGGACTAGGTCTTGTGCTAAATCAAAGAGTTCTTGCTTTGCTTTGGAGATTGAGACTTTTATGCTTCCTGTGGGATCTTCAACGACAAGTAAGATGTTTCCATTTTTTGTAATGTTTTTCTCGCAGATCATGCCTATGATGCTTGTTTGTTCTCGTTCTGTTCTTTTCAAGAGTCGATTGATAGAGACGCTATTTTGGAGTTCTGGTCTTGCGAGAAGGATTTTTTTTAAGGATTCATAACGTGCTTTAAAATGGCTAACAAAGTCTTGAACGTCTCTATTTTGTGCTTCTTCTGTGTAGCTCTTAACAATAACAACGTTAGAAGTTTCTTTTTGTATTTGTTGACTGATTTGTACAGTGGTTTGGTCAGAAGCGGTTTCCGTTTGTTCCATAATTTTAAGGAAGTGACCGTAGGCAGCATTTTTCTTTCCTTTTTCTATGTTGGTTCGTGATTGATCAAAGTCCGACCAGTTGATGTCGAAGTGTTTATCATTTTCATTAACTACTTTAAGTAAATCATTGTTAAGAACGAGTGGGGATTGTTTGAATCTTTTTTTTGCTATTTCTAAAAATTCTTGAGTGTCAAAGTTGTCAGGTAAACTATTAATAAAGTCTGGTCCGACCAAGATTTGTTTTTCAAGCAAATATTTGAGTACTTCCTGCTTGTTCATATGTTAAGGCTCTCTTCCAGGGTTTTTTTGATGTTAGGAATTGTCGATGTTGGTATTGCGATTTTTATTTCTCGTGTTCTTCCATATCTACCTTTAGAGATGACTTTAGCGTTGATGATTCCAAGCATGTCTAGTTCTGCGATGATATCTGATACTCTTCTTTGCGTGAGGGGTTTTAGTCTAATATTAGGACAGAGTTCTTTGTAAACTTCATAAGCTTCTCCAGTGAGAATTTGTCCTTTTGCTATTTCAGATATTTTAAAGATTGCAAGTAGGGTGAGTTGAGAATGTTTTGGTTGGGTATGAACGACTTCCAAAACTTTATCTCTTTCTATTTTTTCTTCTGCTTCGTCTATATCTTCTATAGTGATTTGGGTTTTGTTCTTTCTTTCTGCAAGTTCACCTGCGACGCGTAAAAGTTCTAGTGCACGTCTAGCGTCTCCGTGTTCTCTGGCTGCATATGCTGAGCATTTTTCTATGACTCCTTCTTGGGCAACTCCTTCTCTAAATCCTTCTTTTGATCTTTCTTTTAAAATGTCTAGGATTTGGATAGCGTTGTATGGTGGAAAGAGAAGTTCTTCTTCGCTGAGCGAGCTTTTTACGCGTGGATCTACAGTGTCCATAAAGAGTAGATCATTTGATATTCCAATAATGGAGACTTCTGCGTTTTTGAGTTCTGAGTTCACTCTTGTTAGATTGTAAAGGATTTCATCTCCTGCTTTTTTAACAAGTTGGTCTATTTCGTCTAGAATAACGATGATGAGTTTTTTCTCTTCGTCTATTTTTTTTAAGAAGATCTTGTAGACTTCGTCTGTGGGTAGTCCTGTCGCCGGAATTTCCGTGCCAAATTCTTTTGCGAGTTGAGCTATTATTCTATATTCTGTGTCTGCCACTCTTTTCATCTTGCAATTGACGTAGATGAATTGTATAGGAATTTTCTTTTCTTCTGCTAGGCTTTTGAGTTGTTCTGTAACATGCGTAGCGATAAGCGTTTTTCCTGTGCCTGTTTTTCCATAGATAAAAAGGTTAGAAGGTTTTTCCGCTCTTATGACAGGTGCGAGTATTCCTGCTAAAGTGTTTATTTGTTCTTCTCTGTGTGGAATAGTTTCTGGAGTGTAATTGCTCTGGAAGATTTTTTTATTTGTGAATAAAGGTTGTTTTGTAAGGTAATCTGTAAAGAATGTTTTTAGGTCAGCCATCTTTTTTCCTCTTTTCGGGGTTACCCCCTACACCAACCTTTCCGATGGAACTATTATTTTAAGTTTTGTGTTGTCAAGGAGTGAAATAGAAGAACTGGAGAAAAAAATTACGACTACTCTAAAGATTATTTTAATTCTTAAATAATAAAAAATAATAATATAATAATATATAATATAATATAGAAAAGCTTATAATAAAAGAAAGAAAGAAAGAAAAGCCAAAAATGCCATAAAATTAACCATTGAACCGTATAAGTAAATTATAATGTTTATTTTACATAAAAGAAAGAAAGAACAAGGATAGAAGCATTATTATTCACTTCGAAGAGAAATAGACCCCCTTAAAAAAACAACAAACGTGTAAACTTTCCATTGCTCCATAAGAAATCATGGTGGGGGTGTCTACAGGAAGTAAAGGTTAGATTTTGAGTAAAAGAAAGGGAGGAAAGTTTTATTAAGTTCTTAACTAAAAGAGAAGGATGGCATTTGATATTACTGATTTCATTAATTTCTCGCCTTTAGTGATATTTATCATATCTTGTGTGAGTCTAGTTCTAGTTTTCTACGCGTTCAAACTTTTCAAAGAAAGGTTGAAGACTGTTATTTTAATAACACTTTTTTTCGTGGGACTCTTCTTCCTAGCAAAGTTTCTCCTGCCTATGTTTTGAAAACTATCTGATATGATGACGAAAAGATTATAAAGCAGTTATTATAATGGTTTAGTCTAAGGAGCGTTGATAATTATGGATGATGAAAAGAGAAGTGTAAGACATTTAATGAACAAAAGAGTTGTTACTAAAACAGGAAAAATTTTCGGGGATGTTTCTAATATTGTTTTTGAGGTAAAGACTGGAGAATTATTACAATTAGTTTTAAAAAATACGACAGGTTACGCAGAAGGCTTAGATCTAGAAAGAACAAAGAATAATGAGGTGCTTATTCCTTATGGTGCTGTTGTTGCTTTAGGTGACTTTGTTGTAGTTGCTGAAGAAGATATTATATGATTTCTTCTTTACTTTAAACTTCAATGGCAAAAAAGAATATTATCTAATTTTTAGGATAATCTCAAAAAATAGAAGTAAATTCTAAGCTCTTAGCTTTTTTCTCAATATAGTCTTCTAAAGAAAAACCTTTCAGAGCTACTCCATAAAGTGCTTCTTGTCGATTATTGACAGAAACTGTTCTGGTAAGTAATGCGCTAAGTCCTATCTTCCCAATAAGTTCTTTTTCGTAAACAGAGTAGGCAAGTGATTGGATAGTAAGAGGGACCCCAGAAAGATAATTTTCAACTGTAGGTTCTAATCCTCTACGCTGGATGGAATGAACTCTTTCTAAAGGAATTAAATCAACTTCAAGAGATCCGCGAATAAATTTTGGACTCCCGAATTTATTAGAGATAATTCTCCAGCTAGGAGCTAGGGGTTTGTTATCAACTAATTTTTCTGTAAGAAAATCGTAATCTACACTGGGTTTTTCAGTTTGATAAAGGAGATGAGAAAGTGTTCTATAGACGATCCCTCCGATAAGCCAGAGTTTTCCTTCTGAGTGTTTTCGAAGTAAATCTACGATTTCAAGATAGAGAGGATCATCCTCAAGAAAAGTAGTAAGTAATAAGTTAAGTTCTTCAAAATCCATCTTGGATGAAAAGAAGAAGATTTTATAATGCTTTTCAATTAAGCTCTAAGAATGAAAGAAGTTTCAGAAAAGATTAAAGAATTATTAAATAAAAGTAATATTGATTATAAATTAATTGAGCATGAAGCAGTATTTACCAGTGAGCAAGCAGCGAAAGCAAGAAATTCGTTGTTAAAAGAGGGGGCGAAATCAATGATTTTAAAGGGGAACAAAGAATTTTATGATTTTGTTTTAAGTGCTGAAAAGAAGATTGATTGGAAAAAAGTAAAAAATATTCTTAATACCAAGGATATATCTTTGGCAACACCACAAGAGGTTTTAAAGATAACTCAATGTGAAATAGGAAGCGTTCCTCCTTTTGGTAATTTATTTAATCTGAAAGTAATTTGTGATCCTTCTTTGTTAAAAAATGAATTTATTGAGTTTAATGCAGGATTACATACTATTTCAATAAGAATGAAGGCAAGGGATTGGCAAAGAATAGTAAATCCTCAACTAATAGAATTTGCTAATTAATTTTGGGAAGATCTTTTCCAGTTAAATCTCTATAGTATCTTTGAATGTATCCCAGTTCTGCCATTCCATAAGAGGTTACTGCTTCTTCAAAAGCGAGCTTAACTTCTGAATTGATTCTTGCTGCTTCGCGGTTAAGTATTCTTCTAGTTGCTTCATATCGAGGATCAATTTGGAGATCTGTGATTTGCTTAAAATTAGAGCCTTCTTGGTGATAAAGGTGGTTAGCTTCTCGTATAAGTTCTCGATTGACTTGTTCGCTGATCTTATCAAGTTCTTGTTGTTGGTCAGCTAAACAAAATATTTTGTATAAATGTTGTTTTTGATCATGAGTTGCTCTCTTAAAAAAGTCTTCTATGTTGAAAGGCATAAAAGTTTTTCTGGCGTCTTGTTTTTATAAATGTATCGAGAGAGAATGAGTTTTCCTCCTAAACCTTTTTAAATCTTTACAGCTTTACAATTAAAATGAAAGAATTAGATTTTAAGTCGACAAAAGATATTCCTGTTTCTGATAAAATAGCTGAGCAGGTGATTGGTCAGGATGAAGCGTTGAATATTATTAAGAAAGCTGCTTTGCAAAGAAGGCATGTGCTTCTCATAGGGCATCCTGGAACAGGAAAAAGTTTGTTAGGTCAAGCGCTCGCAGGTTTGCTGCCTAAAGAAAAGTTGATTGATATTCTTTCTTTTCCTAATGAAAATGATGAGAACCAACCACTTATTAGGACGATGCCTAAGGGAAAGGGAAAGGAGTTTGTGAATAAGTTAAAAGCTCAATCAAATACGTCTCACAAAGGGCAGAATATTCTTTTCTATGTGCTGTTAGTTGTTACAATTATTACGCCTTGGTGGATTAGAAAGCAGTATGGTGATATTATGGCTGCTGCTTCTTTAATAGGTTCTATGGTTTTTTTAGCAGCTTTTGTATTGTTTATGAATTTAGGAAGAAGATTTAGTGTAACTAAATATAGAATTCCAAAGTTATTGGTGGATAATTCTGAAAATAAGACTGCACCATTCATTGATGGAACAGGAGCTCACGCTGGAGCTTTGCTTGGTGATGTGCTTCACGACCCCTTACAGTCACTACTAAGCAGTAACAAATTAATGACGAGTACGGGAAATATTTCTTTAAAGAAAGAAGTGGATAAAATCCTAAAGAAACATAAAAAAGAAATCATCAAGAAAGGATCTTATGAAGCCGTTCATACAAAAAAGAACGAATTAAATATTTTAGCTGAAAAAGATAAGCAGGTGAAAGAAGCAGAGGTTTTGTCCGTAAATCGTTATAAATTCAAAGGAGATTTAATTAAGTTAACAACCGCATCAGGAAAAGAACTGATTGTAACTCCAGAGCACAAGGTGGCTGTGAAAGGTTTTTTTAGAATTAAGTATATCCGTGCAGATAAAGTAAGATCTCATCATAAATTAATTGGGCTGGTTAATTAATTTTATTTGATTAAATGTTTTGCTCGCGACATTCGCGCCAACTTCACGATTTCTTTTTAAATAAGGATTCTTTATAAATTCTATTATGAAAACACTACTAACCCCTCTACAAATAGTGCAGACCTACGACCAAAGGCAGCAAGAGCAATGCAGACTTTTTGATGCGTATAGAAAAGTTAGCAAAGAAAATCCCGCGTTTGGTTATAAGAGAATAGCTAAATTATTGGGAGAAAAATCTTCAAAAACGCGTTGGTGGCATGCTGGAAAACATACTCCTGTTCCAGTACAAACAGTAGAATGGTTAAAGAAAAAAGGATTACTTCCTTTAACAGATGAGAACCCTAAGTTAAAACTAATTACAAAGATTTTAGGAACAACTTTCGGTGATGGGGGTATTTTTGCTAATTTAAACGCGATTTTTTTGTCGAGTTCAGAATTAGAAGCTGTAAATGAATTTAAAGAAGATTTAATGAAAATATTTGGTAAAGAAATAGAACCTAATTTTGAATTGAGGGAAGGAGGTATTGAAGGTCATTCTTGGTGTATGTGGAGCACCAATAGAAATGTTATTCGGTTTTTTGTGGCGTTGGGTGGTCCAGTAGGAGATAAATCTAAAATTGAATTAAAAATTCCTAGCTGGGTAAAGGAATTATCGCGTGAGAGTATTGAAAACGAATTTTTTGGTTCTATTTTCGGAAATGAAATGTGTATTCCTAAAGTTCATATCGGGGGGACTCATTTAGATTCTTTGGCAATTGGAATAACGGGAAAAGAAGAATTTGCCCTTAACAGGAAAGAGTTTTTATTAGAGATGGCTATATATTTAAATAAGAAGGAAGTAAAAACTGGGACAATTTCAGTAAATGATCATAAAAAAGTAAATCGAGAGGGTATACCTACAAAGATTTACAAACTTTTAATTGGCATTGAGTTTGAAAATGTAGTTAATTTTATGACTTTAACAAAGATGAATTATTGTAAATATAAACAGGATAAATTAGGAAAGACAATGAACGAATTTGCCGCGATTAAAAGAAAGAGGTACTTTGAATTAGAGGAAAGGGGATATAAGGAAGAAGCAATTCTTAATCTCTTAAATCTCAATGAAGCAATGTGGTACGTAATTACAAACTATGAAGATTTTAGTAAAATCTACGAAGAAGAATTAGGTTCAGAGTTAATTGTCCCTGAATTTATTTATTAGTTTTTTTATTTGAAAAAAATTTAAGAAGAAAGGCGGTTAAAAGTGAAGGTAAGAGCGCTAAGAGAGCGAAGAGGTAAATTAGTCGAAAGATAATTAAAAAATCTGGAAGTGGTGCGCCCCAAAATAAAAAGTAGCAAAGAAGAAAAGGGATAAAGGAGGTAAATAAAACGCTTATTAAAGTTATTTTTGAATAATTTTTCTCTTTAATTGGAAGTTTATTAAACATAAGGACAGTAAGAATCGCACCTATGAAAACTCCTAGTAAAGTTCCAAACAAACCGCAAGATTCGTATCCCTGTAAATTAAATAATTGGTCAATAAAGGAGAAGCATCCGTGATTTCCGCCATAGTTTAAAAAGGTTAAGAATCCTAAGATACCAAAGAGTAATCCACCACAAATACCTAGAATTGTTTGAGTAATAAATTTATTTGTTCTAATCATAATTCATTTTTGAAAGTATTCGCTTTTAAATCTTGTTAAATTAATGTTGAAAGAAGACAAAATACATCACCTTTTTAAACTTTTATTTCTTTTAGATTGTAATGTTTAAACTTAAAGCGGAAAAAGTTAAAAAGATCGAAAAAGTAAAGTATGAAGGTTATTTATACAACTTAACAACAGAAACAGGTAATTTGTTCGCTAATGGGATTTTATGTAAGAATTCAGGAGGTTTAGGAACACCTGCCTATGAGAGGATTATTCCTGGGAAGATTCATAAGGCAAATGGTGGTGTTTTGTTTATTGATGAAATTGGTAATTTAGAACCGCAATCTCAGCAAGAATTATTGACTGCTTTACAAGAAAAAAAGTATCCAATTACTGGTCAGTCTGAAAGGTCTTCGGGAGCGATGGTTATAACTGAAAGCGTTCCTGCTGATTTTATAATGGTTGCAGCGGGTAATTTGCCTTCTATTGAGCATATGCATCCTGCTTTAAGATCAAGAATTAGAGGGTATGGGTATGAAGTGTATATTAACGAGATGATGGATGATACTGCTGAAAATAGGAAAAAGATCGTGCAGTTTGTAGCTCAAGAAGTGATAAAAGATAAAAAAATTCCTCATTTTAGTAAAGATGCTGTTGAAGAAATTATAAGAGAAGCAAGAAAGATGGCTGGTACTGGAGGTAAATTAACAGTAAGGTTAAGAGAATTAGGGGGTTTAGTAAGAGCTGCAGGTGATTTGGCTTTAGAGGAGGGTGCGGCGCTTGCTGAAAGGGAGCATGTGTTAAAGGCAAAGAAGTTTGCTAGACCGTTAGAGCAGCAGTTAGCTGATAGGTATATTGAGCATAAGAAGAAGTATGATGTAATTATTACTTCTGGAGAGAAAGTAGGAAGAGTGAATGGTTTGGCTGTGCTTGGTGAAGGTGCTGCTTTGTCAGGTATTGTGTTACCTATTGAGGCTGAGGTAACTCCGGGCGGAGAGAAAGCTGAGTTTATTGCTACAGGTAAGTTAGGTGAGATTGCTAAGGAAGCTATTAAGAATGTTTCAGCGATTATATTAAAATCTTTAGGTGAGGATATTAAAGAGAAGCATGATATTTTTGTGCAATTCTTGCAAACGTATGATGTGGAGGGTGATTCCGCTTCTATTGCTGTTGCGACTGCGATTATGTCTGCTTTGAAGAATGTTCCGATTAAGCAAGATTTAGCGATGACTGGTTCTCTTTCTATTAGGGGTGAGGTGTTAGCTATTGGTGGTGTGACTGCTAAAGTGGAGGCTGCGATTGATGCTGGTTTGAAACAGGTGATTATTCCTAAGTCTAATGAGCAGGATTTAGTTTTGTCTAAAGAGCAATTAAATAAAATTAAAGTGATTCCTGTTTCTCGGATTGGTGAGGTGTGGGAGCATGCGTTAGTGTGGAATTCTGTTAATAAGAAGATTTTAGAGAAGTTGAAGAAGTTAAAAGAATAGTTAGACATTTTAAAGGTATAGAAAAGTATATAAATTTACATACTATAAAAGAAGTATGAAAGCGATTAATGTGAAGGTAGAAGAAGAACTCTGGGAATCGATGAAGTCTCATGAGGAGATAAATTGGAGTGGACTGATTAGAAATTCTATCAAAGAGAAATTATTTGCTTTAGAAGAAAAAAAGTTTGATAAAAAAGAAGCCCAAGGAGCATTAGCAAGCGCAAAAGCGATGCGTAAAGAAAAAGCTTTTACAGGTAGGGCAGGTGCAGAAATTATAAGAGAATGGAGAGACCAAAGAAGATAGTTGATGCAAGTGTTGGGGTGAAATGGTTTTCTGAAGAAGAGAAAACGAGAGAAGCAGAGATTCTCTTAAGACAGCACATAGCAGGTGAAATTCAGATTGTTGTTCCCGATTTATTTTTTTATGAAGTAATGAATGCGTTAAGGTATAAGAAGAGTTCTAACGAGCGTTTGAAAGAAGTAAAGGAGAGTTTATTTAAATTTCAATTTTCCGTTGAGTCGGTATCAAATGAAATGTTGGAAAACGCAATAGTATTCGCTTTGGAGTTTGACTTATCTATCTATGATGCGATATATATTGCTCTTGCTAAGCTGGTTAATGGTATGTTGATAACTGAAGATAAAAAGATTTTAAGTTCAAAGAACTCGCTGGTAAAAACGCTGAATTAAAAGAATAGTTTTATATATTGATTAATTTAAAATCTGTGATAATGGAAAAGGGGAAGATTTTACTTTTTACAGGAGCTTTTATTTTACTAGTTGGTTTTGTATTGGTTGCTTTAGTTAGTGGTTCTCCTACTGGAAATGTTATTGCATCTTCTCCTTTAAGTAATAGTTGTCATGGTGGTCCTAATAAGCAAGGATCTTGTCCTGTTGGGCAGTTGTGTAGTAGTTTTTTTAGGGGTAAGTGTGTAACTAAGGAAAGTTTATCTGTTCCTATTCCTTCCTGTAGTGAAGATAGTCAATGTGGAGTAGGAAAACTCTGTTCTATTAGAGAGCACAAATGTGTTGCTTCTTGTAATCCTTATTCAAGAGATACATGCGAGGTTGGAAGAAGATGTACCCCTGGTGCAGTTAAATGTGTCGGGGATAGTACTGGTGATCTTGCGTGTTACTCTGATGTTGTTCCTGTAGGAGGAAGATGTGGGTCTGGTGCTGGTGGTTTTTGTTCTTCTTCAGGATCATGTGAACTTCTTAAGTCTCCATCTACTTTACCTCCGGCTTCGTGCGCCGTTTCTACGGGCGATAAAGTAAGTATTCAACAAAATAATTTTAGGGGTACTCGTTTGATGTGTAGTGATCTTAATTATTTTTGTATTGCTCAATTCCCTACCGGTAATGAGTGTACAGTAGGTCTTCCTGCAACAACGAAAGTATTATGTTGTAAAGCAGAAACTAATTAAGAGGGAATGATGGGTTTTTGGGGTTATCTTAAAGGTTTTTTTCATGCGCAAGTGGTTGATGAACATCTTAATCCGTTTCAGCCATCTAGAATAAATAATTCGAAGAAAAGTGAAGAGGGATTTTTAAGAAGTCAATATTTGATGATGCAAGATTTGGTTCCAATTCTAAGAGATGTATATGCTGTTCGAGTCAAAATTATGGACCCAGAGGCTCCTGCTATTTTTGAGTGGGTTTCTAGAAAGAGATTTGAAGAAGCTCTTGAATTAATTAATGGATTGGATAAAGCTGGTTTAAAGAAGATTATAAAAAAAGAATTGAGTAATTTAGATCAATCTAAAAAATAGGGGAAGGGTTAGGAATAGACAATTCTGAAAAGAAATAATCATTATTATGTTCGCGCCATGTTAGCATAATTCTTTTAAAGGGTTTTTTTAGAAAAAGAATAATTTTAAAATTCAAGTAACTTCTTCTGTTCTTTCTTATATTTTTCTTGGTAGTTAGGTGGTTCTAAGGCAACGTGTTTAAATCCATTTTCTTCTAAAATTATTTTAGTTGCGTCGCTGATAGAGGGTGAAGCTAAAACTCCGCGTACATTGGTAATGCCTTTACTTTCTTTTATCTTTTCTACATAGCGTTGTAATTGACTTACGGCTTTGTAGTCCGCGGAGTAGCGTTTACATTCAACAACTACTAAATTACCAGAAACATCTTTACAGAGAACGTCGACAAATCCAAATTCTGTGTGTTCTTCACGTGAGAGTGCTTTCAATCCTTTCTCAATTAAAGAAGGATTGTTAAAGATCATATCAGACATATCTTTCTCATTGCCTTTGAGTTGGAGTTTTGCTGAGTCTTCGAGTTTGAGAGATTGAAAGCTGTGAACATGAGTAATCTCAATATCCATGTATTCCTTTTGGAGGGGATGTTTTGCTTTTAAAGAAAGAATACCTTCTTCTCGAAGGAGTTGGAATTCTGTTTTTTCTTTCATATAGTTGACTGGAACGCTTCCACTGGTTTGATGTACAAGGAGTGTTCCATCTGGTTTAATTAAAATGAGTCTATCTCCTTCTGGTAGGTAGCTTTGTGCGCGTCCATTATAGTCAATGCTGCAGCGAGCAGCTAGAAGGATCATTTCTTTGTTTAAAAGTGCTTTTTTGAGTGTTTCATACATTGTTCATATACTCGTAGAGTTCTATAAACTCGTTGGGTTCTAGTTCAATGCCGCTTAAAGCGATGGTTTTAGCAAAGTTTTTTTTATCTTGGAAAGAGGTGTAATCTTTTAATTTATAAAATGAATAGCTACATAAGAAGCCGCTATTAAGTTGTAAAACGATTTGTTTGCCTTCTTTGTTATAGAAGAGCATCCTTTCTAGGTCAATAATGCAATCTTCTTTAGTGAAAAGGTTATTTTTTTGAAAAAAGCCGTGTTGTAGGAGTTCATTTCTGTAGAAGTCTTTGAGAAGGTCTTCTTTGTCAAGAGCGTGGTTGATGCAGTGAAAGTGAGTTCTCTCTTTGTTAAAGTTGTAGAGTTTACCCAGATATTTCAAGCTTTTTTGTTTTGGGTGTTTTCTTTTTCTCCAGCTAGTTTTCACAAGGTAAGCGTAAGTGTATCTTTTACCATTCTTTTTGGTCACGTCTTTTATGCGAATGTAAGGCATAAAAGTGTTAGGCACTAGGTTTTTATTTAAAGATTTAGGACTATTAAAGGGTAATAACCAATTTTAAAAGAGTTTAAGTTTTATCTTTTGTTTAAAGAAGCTTTATTAAAGATAAAGAGAGCGTCAACGAGATGGATTTTAAGCAAGAATTAACAAATGTGCTTCAAACCTATGTAAACGAACAAATTGTTTTAGTTGTTCCACCAAGTTCAGAATTCGGAAATTTTAGCTTAGCTTGCTTTAAATTGTCTAAAAAGGCTGATGAATTAAAAAAGGAGATTAAATTACCTTCCTTTATCGAAAAAATAGAAGTAAAAGGCCCTTATTTGAATTTTTATCTTAAAAAAGATGTTGTTGCTAGATCAACTATTCAAGAAATCATAAAAAAGAAAGAAAAGTATGGTTCAAATCAGTCAGGAAAGGGAAAAAAGGCGTTAATTGAACATACTTCTCTAAATCCTAATTCTTCTCCTCATATGGGAAGGGCGAGAAATGCTTTAATTGCAGATGGTTTAGTAAGGCTTTTCAGGTTTGAAGGATATAAGGTAGATGTTCATTATTTTGTGAACGACATTGGAAAGCAGATTGCTATGTTAGTTTTAGCTTGTAAAGGAAAGAAACCTTCTTTTGAAAAGCTTTTAGAGTTATATGTTGAGTTTAATGCTAAATTAAAAGAGAAGCCGGAATTAGAGAAAGAAGTTTTTGATTTATTAAATCGGTTAGAGAAGGGTGATTTGAAAGTAAGAAATCAGTTTAGAGGGATTGTAGGAATTTGCATTAAAGGGCAGGCCAAGATTTTGGGAGAATTAGATATTCATTTTAATCATTTCGATTATGAATCTGAGTATGTTTTCGATAAAAAGAGTGTGCCTGCGTTAATTAAAAAATTAGAATCTACAAAAAGATTGTCTAAAGATGAAGAAGGACGTCTTACGTTAAATTTGGAAGGATTCAACCTTCCGATGGAGCATCCTATCCTTCCGTTGACAAGGGCGGACGGTACTTCTTTGTATATTTTAAGGGACCTTCTTTACAATTTGGATAAAAGTAGGTGGGCAAAAGGAAGAAACTTATTAGTTTTAGGTGAAGATCAGAAGTTATATTTTCAGCAAGTAAAGGTGATTCTTTCTTTATTAGGGGTAGAAGCGCCTGAGGTCGTACATTACTCTTACATGTTGATTCGTTCTTCCCAAGGAGTTATAGGGAAGATGGCGACTCGTGAAGGGAATCTTGTTTTGTTAGAGGATTTTATGAAAGAAGCTACTCAAAAAGCGTCAGAGGAAATTAAAAAGCGTCATGACAGGTCAGATGAAAAATTAGCTAAAGTTATTGCGTATGCTGCCTTAAAGTTTGGTATTCTGAAAGTGTCAGCTGATAAAAACATTATTTTCGATTTAGAATCTGCTCTTTCTTTTGAGGGTGAATCTGGTCCGTATGTTCAGTATTCTTATGCAAGGGCGAATTCTATTTTAGAAAAAGCTAAAGATATCTCGAGAAAAGCGGATTATTCTTTACTTACTGCTCAAGCAGAGTTTAATCTAATCATAAAGCTATCCCAATTTCCAGATCTAATCAATCAAGCAGTTAAGCACATGCATCCTCATCTTCTCGCTGTTTACGCTCTAGATGTAGCGAGGTCTTTTAATGAATTTTATCATTCTTGTCCGGTGCTAATTGAAGATGAATGGTTAAGTGCGGCTCGCCTCGATCTTGTGCAGGCTTCTATGCAGGTAATAAAAAATTCTTTGTTTTTATTAGGAATAGAAGTGCCTGACCAAATGTAGAAATGTTTAAATAAGCCTTAGTTTCTTCTTTTTTATGCCAATTGTTGGTTTTAATTTTACCAAGATAAGTATTGAGAAAAAGCCCTTTGGGGTAAAGCAAGTTCAGGTTAAAAACGATCTAAAATTAGGTAAGGTAGAACTTTCGAAAAGGTATGATGTTACTCATGCCGATGTTGCTCGTTTTAATTTTGTGTATGAAGTAAGATATGGTGAGATGGGTTCTATTGATCTTGAAGGATATGTTCTTTATTCTGATAAAGCGGATGCATTAAAAAAATTAGTGGATCAATGGGAAAAAGAAAAAGAAATTCCTTTGATTTTATTAAATCAAGTTTTGAATGCAAGTCTCTTAAAATGTAATATTAAGGCTCTTGAGCTCGCTCAAGATGTAGGTTTGCCTCCGCATTTCGAGCTTCCTAAAATAAATATGGCTGGCGCAGCCCCTAAAGCTCCTGAAAAAAGCCAAAAAAAGTAAGTTTAAGCACTTAAGCAATCACTTTTTAAGCAGTTAAGCACATCTTTAAGCACATTTTTTCTGATTTTGAGCTTCAATCTCATAAATCTTTTTAAGCAATTAAGCCCATTCTTTGCAAATGGGCGATAAAATTTTTAAAAAAGCGGTTATTTCTTCCTTTTTTAATGCTAAAACTCACATTTCTAGCCTCGAAATTCAAATTGAAAGCCTAAAATCCCTGATTTTGCGCCAAAACGACATAATTAAACAGCTAACCGAGCGGGTAATAACCCTCACAAATACCCCTAAAATCCCTGAAAATAAGCCTTTTTTTTACAGTTCCACTGGAAATGATGGGGTTAAGCAATCAATCAATCAATCAATCAATCAAACAAGCAATCAAGCATTAAGCACAAAAGAGATCGAAATACCTAAAAATAACGAAAGTTTAAGCACATCCCATCTTACTTTAAGCAATCAAATACCTGTAAAAGACGAAAAAAATCAAGATTTAGGAGCCAATATTCCCATAGCGCCTATCTCTACAGAAGAAAATACCTCCAAAGCGCCTATTAAAGAAGAAAAAATAAGCCAAATAATTCTAGAAAAAGAGTTAGTTAAGCAATTAAAAGAAGAAACTAAATTCACACCTGAAATTTCCGAAGAAATTGAAGAAAATTTTATTGCGCAGAATCGCCAAAAGCACGTTAAAACAGCTCAAAAAGATATTTTAGACGAGAATTTCAAAGCTTTTAAGCAGAATTTAAATCAAGCATTTAACAAGCTTTCCAAGCAAGAATTGAAAGCCTTTTTAACAGTTTATCAGCTAGACGAAAGCAATCAAGGAGCCTCTTATCAGGAAGTTGCAGAAAAAATGGGGCTTACTGAAACCTGTGTAAGGGCTTATATTAGCAGTTTATTCAAAAAGGGCATTCCTTTGACCAAAGTGAAGATAAATAACAAGCGAACAATCGTTTCAATCAAGCAGGATTTCAAAAATTTGAACTTAAAAGCCAAAATTATCGCTTTGTATTATGAAAAGGATCCTTATCAGACCTCTATTTTTGATATAAACTCCTAATTTTGTTCTCACTTTTAAGCACTTAAACCCGTTTTAAGCAGTTAAGCACACTTTTTTCCATCTTTTTTAAGCATATCTACCCCTTTACAAGCTATCCAACTCTCACTTTTGGATTTCTAAAGGTTTTTCCTTCAAAAAATTGTTGTTTTTCCTCTCATTTCTTTAATTTCATCTCTTTTTCACTGCCCTAAACCCTTTTTTATCCCTCACTTTCCCTACTTTTAGTCCTTTGCCTTTACTTTCTATTAAATCAATCAGTTTTTCTAAGTCTCACTTTTGTTATTTTGACCCTTTTTGTAGGATTATAACCTTTTTTTAGGTCTCATTTTTAATAAGAGGCTCCAAATCCTGTTTTATTCTTCTCTCCTCTAAGTTTTTTTCTTAAAATGCGTCAGCAACATGTCAGAACACGTCACTAACACGTCACTAACACGTCACATACGTATGTGACACGTCATGACATATCAGGAAAAGCGTCAGAAAGTGATAGAAAACTATAAAAAGAAGCCATCCCAAAAAGAAAGTATGTTTAATTGGTTCAAAAAAGGTGATGATTCTCAAGTAGAAGAAAAAATTTCTAAAATTAATGAGCATTTAAAAAATTCTTTTAATTTAGTAAAGAAAGATATGAACGAAATTGGGGAGTGGATTAAAGAGTTACACGAAAAACATACAACCCATTCTTCCAAGGTAGAGGGTCATGAGAAACGATTACAAATAATGGAGCGAAGATTAGAAGAAATTTATACCCTCCTAGAAAGTAAAGAAGAGTTAAGGCCGGAAGTTAAAGAAAATCTTCCAGAAGAAGAGGATGAAGAAGAATTTAATTTCAATCAGTTTGCAAAAGCTTTCAGTTCTTTAAGGGGTACTGAAAAAGAAGTATTCAAAAAACTTGCAAAATTAGCGAGAGAAAAAGGAAAGAATGTTCACTTAAAAGATTTAGCTGCTGAAGTGTATGTAGGAAAAGATTATGAAAAAGTAAGAACTGCTTTAGCGAATCATATTACTGCTTTAGAAATTTTTGATTTTGTTTATAGGCAAAGAGTTGGCAGAGAAGTGTATATTGGTTTAACTGAAAACGGGAAGGATTTTGTAAAAAAAATTGATGTTGAAGTAAAAAAATCGAATAAAAAGATTGTTTCAAGGTCAAAATTAAGGTGATTAAAAGATTTAATCTTTAATCAAATAATTTTCAAAACAAAAAATTTGATCAATAAGAAGGTTTCTCAGTAGTTAAGGTGATTTTTTCATAAATCATTTTTGCCAGTGGCTACTTTCATACCTGGATTAACGTGTCATTTTCTGATAACAGGCGCGCCTAAAGATTTTAGTTTTTGATAAAAGGTTTCATCATCAGAATTATCAATTAAAAATAAATCCTAATTTGGATAATCAAACTCTTTCAAAGCAGCAGAAATAGCAAAACAAAACAGTAATCATAGTGTTTGCAGACAGGTGGCCGACTAAAATTTTTGGGTAATCCATTAAAAGTAAGAAAGGAGTTAGGTTTTTAAGTTTTTAGGAATTATCTTTTTTATGCTTGATGAAGGGGTAGATCGAATTTATGCAGCGCCTTTAGGCATTGCTTCTATTAATTTGACTATTGTAAACAGTGCACCATATGCCATTAATAGTTTTAATAAGGGTCGGAAGTATGCAGTGGAGCATTTTGCTTGTATTGATATTAAATATTTAAACGGTATGTCAGATTGTTATGTTTTTGGAAATGGAGAGTTTTTAGGAAAAGGTTTAGAGGAGCAGGGTGGACAAAGTTTTAAAATTGGTTTAAAAGAACCTATCTCAACAGAGTTAGCTGAAATTGTAATCAGTTCTTTAAATGAAAAAGGGTTATGGGGAAAGTTTCTAAGAGAAGCAGAAAAATCGACTCGCTTTACTTCTAAAGCTCAAGCTTTAGAACATGGTGTGTATGTAAGGTCTCGTTAATTCTTAGGTTTTCAAACGTTCCCTAAGATTTTCGGAAAGTTCGGGTTAAAGTTTTTAAAGACTATTTCGTTTAATAAAGGATGGATGTTCTAAAAAAGTGTGTAGGGTGTAAAACTGAAAAGTAACTTCTCTATTTTTCAAGCCTTAAGTCTAGTTGGTGTAAGAAGTGTCATAGTGAGAATGCGATGGAATTAAGAAAAAAGGATCCTGAAAAATATAAAACTTATTTGAAGGCTACCTGGACACAGCCAAATATGATTTTTGCACGAAAAAAAGCTAATGCAAAAAAAGAAGGGATCTCTTTTGAAGTCAATAAAGAAGAGTTTATCGGGTGGTACACAAATCAGCCGTTAGAGTGCCATTATTGTAAACTAAGTCCGCTTAACTTTCAAAAGACTGGGCAAGCTTTTTTAAAACATAAAGTTAATCTTGGTTTGGACAGGGTCGATAACACGCAGGGGTATAAGTTAGATAATCTTGTTCTTTGTTGTAATCTTTGTAACTCGATTAAAGGTGGTTTTTTTAATTATGACGAGATGAAGATAATTGCTAAAGATTTTATTATTCCCAAATGGAAGGAAAAAGGAATTGGATGAAAAGGGTTATTAAAGGTCATAAAACGGTTTTAAGTGGTTTTAAGGCGATTCAAAATGTTTAAATATTGATTACGTATAATACGTCTTAAACGCAATGGATACAGAAAAAGAGGATTTTGAAGAAGTAAAAAGAAAGATTGAGGTAAAATTAAAGCTCGCAAGTATGAGTAGGCGCACCCTAAAGGCTTATCTTTACTTCAATGAAAAGTTCTTAGGTTTTATCAAAAAATCTTACTTGGAAGTATCAAAAGAGGATATTGAATACTACCTGGCTAGTCTTACAGATAAGGATCTTAAGAAAAGATCTATTTCTTTAGCTCGTTCTTCTTTAAGGTTTTTTTATGATGAAGTACTAGGGAAAAAGATTGTTGTGGATATCAAAGCTCCTAAAATTCAAAAAGAAGTTCCAGAAGTTATCTCAAAGGAGGAGATTTTTAGGCTTTTTGACGCTGCGGAATTGGGTCGTAATAGGTTGTTATTGAAAACAATGTATGGTTCTGGATTGAGAGTTGCTGAGTGTGTTGCTTTAAAGAGGGATGATCTTGATTTTGAAGGAAATGAGATAAAGGTTCTTAGGGGAAAGGGGGATAAGAAGAGGTATGCTAAACTTCCTCTTGATTTAGTTCAAGAGTTAAAAGTTTATTTAACAACTCATCCTTCTGAATATATTTTTCCTGGTAAAAAAGGTCATTTAAGTATTCGGATGGCACAGGTTATAACTGGAAAGTCTGCGGAAAAAGCTGGTCTTGCAAAAAAACATGTACACTGTCATATGTTAAGACATGCTTTTGCGACACATCTCTTACAAGAAGGGGTGGATATTCGTCTAATTCAGGAGCTTCTAGGTCATGCTGATTTGTCAACTACTCAAGTGTACACTAAAGTTTCGAGAGAGCAATTAAGGAATGTAAAAAGTCCTTTAGACACGTGGAATAAATCTTCCTAGTTTTGATTAAAATATTTAATCAATTAATTAGATGAAATTATTTAATCTTAAACTAAAAGTTTTAATCTTAGTTATGTCCAAAATAGTCAGAAGGTTGTGATTAAAATATTAAGTTTTTAATTAATATATTTAACCAGTAAGAATCCAGTAGGGAATTAAAATATTTAATCTAAAATCAGTATATTTAATCTCTCTAGTTATTTAAAAAGTTTAATCGTAAATTAAAAGATTTAATCACAAGATTTATTAATTTTTTAACAAAGAAAGGTGAATGTTAAATATTTTTGAAATAAATGATCAAGAATTCAGCAACGGCATCTATCTCCACTCCTGGATTGAATCCCAAAAAGGAGGAAAAATTGAAATTTATTTGTTTGATCGTTTAATGGTGGATCGGGGAAGTTTAGAAATTAAAGGAAAATATTGGGCTGGTCTTTTCAGACCTGAAAAAGTAAGAAAATATTTAGAGCAATGGCAACCCTATGATTCGCCATGTGGTTGGCAATATCTTCCTTATGGTTATGAAGCATTTGAGCAAATTGAAACAAAGGGGAGGGGTATTTTTTACTCTAAAAAAGAATTATTTCTAATTAAAAAAAAGGTTTTCAAACATCAACCTCCTTCTGAATGTATAAATGAAATTTTTGAAAAGAATGAAAAAGATTTTTTTAAAAATTTAGAAAATTTAATTATTTTACTAGGTGTTCCACAAGAGAATCATCAGTCTATTTACCAAGAAATTTTAAAAAGAATATTTTGAATATGGTCCATATAGAGAGCGATTTTTTTGAAAAAATTTAAATAATCTACTTCCCAAATAAAAGTATGGCAAAGAAAAGAAAGAAAACAATGAAAAAAAAGACGGTAAAAGCAACGCCTTACCAAGCACTCTACACTCCGGAATATCCGAAAGTAAGCCAGATGATAGCTCGTAATCAGGATGGAATTTTAAGTTTAATCTCAGGAATTGTTGGTGTTGTCTTTCCATTTCTAATTTTTCCGCAAATTTTAGCGTTAGTCTTTGGTTATAGACAAAGAAAAATTCATTCTGATGCTTCTGCTACTGCGGGGCTTATCTTGGGATGGATTGGAATTGCTCTCGTTCTTATTGCGGTGATTGGAGCAATTATTTTAGCCGCGTTCGGTCTCTCTTGGGTGAACCTAGTAAATTATTTTATTTCCTAAAGGTGCGACAATGAAACTCGAAAGCGCCGCATTTAGACATGAAGAGGAGATTCCTGCGAAGTATACCTGTGATGGTCGGGAAATTTCTCCGCCTTTAAAGATTTCTTCTGTGCCTCAAAACGCGAAATCTTTAGTATTAATTATGGAAGATCCTGATGTTCCAAAAGCAATTCGACCAGATGGGCTGTGGATACATTGGGTAGTCTTCAATATTGTTCCAACTGATCAAGAGATTGCAGAGGCAACTTCTTTCGAAGGTGTTGCCGGAAAAAACACGAAAGGTTCTTTAGGATATATCGGTCCTTCTCCGCCGAGCGGGTCACATCGTTATTTTTTTAAGCTCTATGCTTTAGATAAAATGTTAGATTTGTCGCAAGGTGCTTCAAAGATCCAAATTGAAGAGGCGATGAAGGATCATGTTATTGAAGAAACAGCATTGATGGGTAAGTATGCACGCAGCTAAAAAATCGTTAAGAAAAGAATTAAAACGTTTGTCCATCTCTTTAGTGCAGATAGAAAAAAAGATTAATCTTGCTGATTGTCTTGAATGTAAGACTGACGCTGGGAAAAATTTTGTTTTAATTTACAAAAAGAATCAAGAGTTGAAAGGTAAAGTTTGTAGATCTTGTTATAGCAATTTATTTTTAATAAAAAGATTTAACGTGTAATTCTCTTTTGAAGAAAATATCCTAACGTTGCAAAGCCAGCAATGAGTAAAACTCCGTAGAGGAGTAGGAGAAATAAATTTGGATAAGAGAAATAAAGATAAGGATAGATTTGACTTCCTAAAGATTCAACAAAATAGCGGGCGTAAAAATAATTAAAGAATTTAATGATTAAAAGAAGTATCCAAATAAAAAATCCTAATACTGCTCCTTTCTCCCATATTTCTAGCTTCATTGTTGTTTCCAAAAATTTATCCAGCCTATAATTGTAGCTAAGAGAAGCGCGCCTAGAGTTCCCCAAATCGGACTCAGAGTTTGTAAAAGGAGGGCAAGTACGAGAAATGCTAGTCCGAAAATGTAGAAGAATCTGGATCCAAAGTAGATTCCGTTTCCGTCAAACCCAGGTAAAGGGACCATGTACCAAAGTGCAACAAAGAGATTGATTGTTATAAAAGTAGGAAAGTTTGTTCCGAGCATTCTTCCTAGAATGGTTAGAAGGAGAATGAGTAAAATGTTTGCTAGAGGTCCTGAAAAGAGAATAAGCGCTTCTTCATAGCCTGTAAGTTCTATAAATTTTCTGCCTACTCTTCTTTTGGATTGGGTAAGAATTTTAGTTTTGGCAATTCCGGTAAAGAATAATTGTCCTTTTGAGACGATTGCGAGAAAGACTGCGACAATGGGAAAAACGGGTATTGGTTTTTTTAATTTTCCTTTAAACCATATTCTTTCGAGAGTGATAAGTTCGTATTCTGTTTCTGCGTCATAGAAGCGTGCGGTAAGTTTATGTCCTAGTTCGTGAACGAGAAGGGTAAGGGTTACTAAGATTATTATTTTTAAGAAATTTGCAAGAAAATAAGCCACGTCAAAGGTTGACTTTCCATCATTCCATCCAAAAACCAGGCTAAGAATTAAAATAGAGATTACAAAATGGATCAGCTCTCTTTTTTTAAGCATAGTTTTTCCTTAAAGGTTGTGTATATTTAATAGTTTCTAATCAAAAAGATTATATATTCCCTTTCTTGATTTTGTGTTTATGGCTCTTGGAGTGAATATTGTTTCTGTTCTGATCGTTGGTCTTGGGATTTATTTTGTGTTGAAATATTTTCACGTGTTTGATAATGCGGTTGGAGAAGTTTTAGGTCTTGGTTCTCGAGTTGGTGTTGAAGCGGTGAAGTTAGGTGGAAAAGGAGCCGCTTTAGCTTATCAAGCTGCAAAAAAAATTGATCTTTCAATACCTTTAGAAAAAAAGCAGCTTGATGTTTTTGAGAGCGAAGAGAGAGCGGAGTCAAAGATTCTAGCTGCAGCTATAAGTGAGTATGATGAAGCTCAAAAGCTGCTTGAGAAGATAATCCGATCGAAAAATGCTTCTAGAAGTGAGATAGAGTGGCTTCATAATTATTTTTTAGAATTTCGAGAAGCTGTTGAAGAGCGTTTGAATTCATCTCAAAGCGAGCTAGAATCTGTTGAAAGTTTATTGATTCAGTGTAAGGAGGAACGTGTAGCCCTTGATCCTTCACAGGTAGATCCCCGGCTTAAAGAAGAGATGAACGCTTTGATTGGCGTGATGGATAAAAAAATTTATTTGCTACTAAATCTAAAAGACGCATTCACTCTTTTTGGTAATTCTATGAAAGGAATAAAAAATTCTTTTAAAGATATTTTAAAAAATTTCGAAAAAGATGTGGGCTTTGAGTCAATCGAAAAGATAAAAAAGATGCATACTGATCTTGCAAAGCCCTTTGTAGAAAGTTATAAGATGGTTGAGAAAATGATCCAATTGGATACTCAGATTAAAACTCAAGACGATCTTGCGCAAGCGTTAACGAAGAGAATTGAGAATGATATTCCGCCTTTAGCTGCTGCGTGATTCTAATTTCTGTACTTCTTCTATAAGTTCTTTCTCATGTCCTGCTCCAGCGACAACAATGATGCTTCGGAATTGATGCATCAAACTATGAATGCGCTTAGCCATGTACATATTTCTTTCCTCTACAAGAACCTTATAGACGTTAGGATAGCGATCTTTGACTTGCAAGATCATTTGTCTAATGAGTTTTTCTTCAGGAACTTTGGTTAAGTCAATTTTTATTTTTTGTTTGGAGAACGGTGCTTTAACAAGATCGATGAGAAAGCGAAATTTTTCTTTCCAGGTGAGGGCTTGTGAAAATCTTTTAAGAGTAACTTCTATTCGTTGATCGATCAAAGCTATTTTGCAATTATTTGTTTGAGCGACTTCTGCTGCTTTGAGCATTTCTGATCCGGGACTTACTCCGACTCTGCTTCCTAGTTTTTTTTCAACGAATTCTCCAAGAAGTGCGAAGACCCATCCCTTTACTCCGATCTGGCGGATATCTTTTAGACGAGTTTTCTTTTTGTCTGGGTTAAGAAGAGCTTGAAAACGTGCTCTGTCAAGTTCGAGCGCGACAAGTTCTGGTTTTTCTTCGTTGATTTTTTGTTCTACTTCTTGAATACTTTGTGTTGCGATATGCGAAGTGCCGATAATAAGTATATTTTTGTATCTATGCATAAAAAAATGGAAAACTATTTAAACTTAAATAGGTATGGTTTGCGTTAAGGTGGTTTTGATATGATTAAAACAAGAAAAGTGACTGACGTTTACGGAATGCCTGTGTATACCGATGACGGACTTTATTATGGGGACGTTGAGGAATCTATTTTTTCTGGAAATAAGGTTCATGGTTGGCGCGTTAGGGCGACAAAAAATTCAATGTTAACTCGTGTTCTTTCCGGTGCTAAGGGAGTAACTGTTCCACACCAATTCGTAAAATCTATTGGCGATATTATGATTATTTCTTCTCATGCGTTACCTTCAAGTGATGAAGGTACTGGCGAAGAAGCTGTGGAAGAGTTCTAACTCTTCTTCTTAAAAAACAAAATGTTTAAATAGTCCTTTTTTGAATCTTAATCCATGGTGACAACGCTTGGGAGTGCGATTCTCTTCTTAAAAGATTTTGGTTTGTTTGATGTTGTACTTCCTTTTTTGTTAATTTTTGCTATTGTTTTCGCTGTTCTTGAGAAAACGCGTATTTTAGGCGCGGAGAAAATGAAAGTTGGTGGCGCTGATGTTGAGGTTCCTCGTCGCCCGTTAAATTCTACTGTGGCTTTTGTAGTAGCGTTGCTTGTTGTTGCTACGAATAAAGTTGTTACTGCGATTAATACTGCTCTCCCGAATGTTGTTCTTTTGCTTGTG
>CAZCCK010000021.1:0-23877 GCA_964497265.1 Candidatus Woesearchaeota archaeon
CTTAGACGAAAAAATTTTGAAATACTTTTATAAATTCAATCGAGGTTGGAATTTCATGGTTAAAGTAAAATTAAACACAAAACAAACAGACGTAACTTTCTTAGATGATACTCAAAATCCCCCTTATTCGGAAGCAGACGTTGTTCTCTTAGGAGTCGCTTGCGACTTAACCGCTTCTTACAATAAAGGCGCATGGCACGGACCATTTGCTTTACTTGACGCATCCTATCAAATCGAATACGCTACGCCTGGATTTGCAATTCCTTTAACTGAAAAAATAAAAATCCACAACAAAGGAATACTCGAAGCACCAAAATCTTTAAACGAAGCGGGAGAAGAGATAGTCTACTCTGCTGAAGAGATAAAAAAAAGTATGAATGAACTTGTAGAAAAAACTGAGAAAATCGCTAGCCAAGCTTTCAAAGATGAAAAACTCCTCATGCTCTTTGGAGGAGACCACTCTGTACCAAATGGAGTTTGGAACGCTATCGCAAGACAATTCAATCCCAAAGAAGTATGTATCTTACACTTCGATGGACACTTAGATTTAAGAGATATGCTTGATGATTTTATCTACAGCCACGCCTGCATCATGAGACGAGCACGAGAAAAGGGATTTCGTGTCCTCCAAGTGGGACCACGAGACCATATCAGCCAAGAAGAAACAGAATACCTTCAAAAAGAAAACGTCTCTTCAGACCTTTATTTATGTGCGACTCAAACAAAAGGTTTTTACGAAGAGTTCAAAGACAAAATTACTTTTAATAAAGTCATTCATACCCCTAACCTTATTTGGAATGGAGAACCTACCCTCGAACAACTTCAAAGTATTAAAACCAAAGTTTCACAAGCAAAATACCTTTGGATTAGCATAGACGTCGACGGACTCGATGCTTCAGAGGTTCCAGGAACAGGAACTCCTTTGCCTTTAGGACTAAAGAGAAAAGCGATACGCGAAACAATTTATTCTGCTTTAAGAGTTGCAAAGAAAAATAATGTTCGAGTCCTAGGCTTTGACATCAACGAAGTCGCGCCGCAACTCAAAAAAGAAGGAGATTATAACGCGCTTAATACTGTCAGCGTCTTAACCGAGATGGATGCCGCTCTCCTTGCTTATAACCTTCTCTTTTGGAATTATCTTGAACGATTCGCAGCATAAACTATAAATACCACAATTCTTTTTTAGATTAATGGCGAACGTCACTAAAAAAGAGTCTGCTCAAGCAATTAAAGAATCACTCGAAGATCAAGAATGGGAAAAAGAAGTTTCCAGGATGAAATCACATTCTACTGAGGAAGTCCGTATCAAAAACCCGAGTAAAACCCAAATCTTACTTGCAAAAATAGATAAAGAACAATCCAAACCCGGATCAGTCAAAGATTTCACTTTTCGTTTAAAGAAACTGCTCTTCGAACCTTCTAAATCTCCTCAAGAACTATCACCTAAGGAGGCTCTTTCAGCACTTTCAAAAGAAATTAACTTCCCCCTCTTCCTCGAAGAATACGCTTTTGTTAAACAAGAACTTGAGAGAGACCCTGTTAATCCAGAGCAGATTATCGTAGCGACAAGACTTCTTCGCGTTTTTCAATCTTCATTAAACTACTTCAATGTAGTTATCCAACAACTTTGTCCTTTCTCAAGACAATTTCAAGTCGCTTACAAAAAACTAGAACTCAAAGAAGTTATCCAAGAAATAAGCGAAGATTTAGGAATACTTATTCCGCTCTACCAAACCCTTGAAAAAAGAGATCTTACTGTAAGCGAACTTTCTCTTCTGGAAGCCTCCAGAACCGCTTTACTTAACCAATTTCTTCCTAAAAAAAGCTTCCCTCTCTTTCTTGCCTTTCTTAAAAAACTCTAAAAAAGCCTTTTAAGCTTTTTCTTCTCCTCTTTTTTTATGACTCAAGCATATCTACAAATTTTAGAAGAACTTTCTGAGCACTTCACCGAAGGACCTTACGCCTTACGACTCTGGACAAAAGTTTCTTACCCTCAAACAGGCAAAACTCTTCATAGAATTTCTGTTCGTATTAATTATGAACAAGAGAACGTTGTCTATCCAGAAACTAGCGACTCCTCTTTCGCAATCGTTCGCGTACACGCTCCTCAAGGAAAACTAGAAGATCTCGGAATAGCAACCAATCTTCTAAGTAATGAAATCCTTGGTCGCTATCGGTTTTTTTCAAAAAGAACAAACGAAAAACCAACCCTTTACGCGCCAAACGGAAAAATAATCGATCCTAACCAAAAACAATCTATTTCTCTCACCTCTGATTATTCTTTTACCCTAAACCCGGAAGTTCAAGGACATCTTGAAGGAATTATCATCCTTAGCAAAGAACGAACATTCCATCAAGAAACACTAAACTTTGATCCCGCTCTTGACGAACCTTTATTCTAAAAAACACCGATTCTATTTATCAACCAAAACAATCCCGCACCTACAACAATAAAACAAACAAGCTGTTTAACTCTTATTTTTCTTACTTGCGAATCTTTTCCAATCCAATAAATAAAAGGATACACTAAACACACTATTAATAATTGCCCCACTTCAACACCAAAATTAAATCCCACTAAAGCCGTTAAGAAACCAATCTTTGGAAAACCAACCTCGGCAATAGCCCCAGCAAAACCCAAACCGTGAAAAAAACCAAAAAAGAAAATTAACCAAAACTTACTCACCTTTTCAATATTAAATAAACCTAATAAGCCAACCACGACAATGCTTAAAGCAATCAGAGGCTCCACAATCTTGGCAGGCAAGAAAAAAATTCCAGTTGCGGCTAATGCTAAGGTTATACTGTGGGATAAAGTAAAACCGCTAATGTTTTTTACTAAGGATGAGAAATTACTCGCTATTACAATAAAACCTAAAATAAAGAAAATGTGATCCCAACCCGAAAGAATATGTCCCACTCCCAATTTTAGGTATTTTAGAAAAATATTTTCATCTTCACTTGACTTGTTCACTTCAAAACTTATTTGCTTCTCTCCCACAAACGTCTTTCTTTCATTCCCTACCTTTACCTTATAAACTGTATTTACTTGAAGTTGCAACTTTGAAAGAAGACTATCATTCACGGTCAGATTATCTACTTGCTCCTCGCATAAAAATTCAACACTAAAACCCGCAATAGGATCTTTTTCAGAGCTAAATTTGGTAGGGCTGCATATTTTATCATTGTTTTTAATTATTAACTTTTCACTCACTTCTTTTTTATAATCATTTAAAACTGTAGCGAGAGAACCATCATTATGGAAAACGACTTTATTTGTGTTTATTTCTAATGTATTATCTATAACAATAATATCATGAGCGGTCACAATAGGTAAAACTAATAAAAAAATTAGAAGAAACTCTTTGCGGAACATACATTCTCTTTTATTTTAATGACTATAAATTGTTTTCTCCATCTTAAAATGCGCTCTAGCAAGCTGACAAAAAGGACTTTTATTATTTGGATCAGCACAAAAGCCACGCCCTTCTATTTTCGCAGTCATATACTCTATGTCTGAAGCTTGTCCTTCTTTTGAGAAATACGCACTCCCTTTTACTAGATTATCTGCGAACTCGCAAGTAAAATCTGCTCTCAATGCTTCATTATCACTTCTCTTTTCATTCGGATTCTCATATACAATAAAATCGCATTCAACTCCACGGTCGACTACTTGCTGTCTTATTGCCCACTGTTGATCTTTTCCAAGCGTGGTACAACCTGCAAGTCCTTCGAGCAAAGAGATTCCTAACAACGTATTTCTTATTAATTTCATCTGGCTAGGCAACTATGAAAAACTTATAAATCTATTTAAAAACTTATAGCTCTTGCCTTTTCTTTATGAAGACGAATGTTTTAATCACCGGACTTCCTCACAGCGGAAAATCTACAATACTCCAAAAAATCATTACAAATTATCCTGCGAAAGTAGGACTTGTCACAAATGAAATTCGTGAAAATAATGAAAGAACGGGTTTTGAAATGGAAACTTACTCTGGAGAAAAAGCGATCCTTGCAAGCGCGTCTCTGGTTAGCCCAGTCAGAGTTTCAAAATATAACGTGGACATTTCTGGCTTAGAAAACATTCTTCCCATTATCAATAACTTCAATCCAGAAGACTTACTTTATTTAGATGAAATCGGACAAATGCAACTTTACTCAAAACCATTTGAAGAAATAGCACGTTCTTATTTAGATTCTTCAAATATTTGTCTTGCAACTATTTCAAGTGTTTATCCCCATCCTTTTATTACAGAAATTAAACAAAGACGGGATAGTATCCTTATTGAACTTACCCTACAAACAAGAGATAAAAAACAAATCTTTATCGAAACGCTCATTGGAAAAATTGCTAAAGCTAAACGGTATAGCTCCCAACCAGACCGCTTTCAAATAAGAGAACAAGAAGTTACCCTGGAAACCGATCATGGCACAAAATTTCTAACTAAAGAACAAGAAGAATGGTCTTGCAATTGTGACTTTTACAAAGAACACGCTCTTTGTAGTCACACGCTTGCTTTAGAAGATAGGTTGACCCAAAAATAAGCGGAGACTTTTAAAATAAAATCGTGATTTGACAGTTTAAACAGTAAACCTTTTATATTTATAACTATACTTATAACTATGGCTACCACAATTCAAATTTCAGATACAACTAAACAACTGCTAGAACACCTAAAAAAGAAAGAACACTTAGAAAGCTACGAACAACTCCTTCTTCACCTTCTAAGACTTCATACTCATGTCCCAAAGTCTATGTACGGCGTCTCCAAAGGACAAAAATGGAACAAAAAAGAAGATAGGGCAACCTTTGACCGCTAAATACCTTCTTGATAGCTCGGCGTGGATTGAATATTTTAACTCCACTCCTAAGGGCGCTAAAATAAAATCTATTGTCGAGGAAGAATCGATCTCCTGTTCAATTATCGCAATTGTTGAACTTGCGGAAAAATTTGAAAGAGATGAAAAACCCTTTGAAAGTTTTCTTCAATTTATCCAAAGTAGAGCAACAATCCTCCCTGTTACGATTGAACTCGCTTTAGCCGCAGCAAAAATCAAAAAAAGCATTAGAATAAAAAATCCAAAATTCAGCACTGCAGACTCGCTCCACCTTGCAACTGCAAGAAAAGAAGGCTCTACTTTTATCACCTCAGACTATGATTTCAAAAACATAGCAAACGTAATTATTCTGTAAGCTCCTTCTCTTAAATAAAAATGGTGGGGCTACCCGGATTTGAACCGGGATTTCAACCTCCCAAGGGTCGGATAATAACCAAGTTATAAGATAGCTCTGGTTTAAAGATTCGCAAATCTTTAAATCCCCATTATGTTAACTTGGTACCTTTGGGTAATTAAAACTCAAAAACTATTTCCTTATAAAACTGTCGCTATCTCTTCTTTAAAATATAAAATGCATGAATCTCTCTTAAATCTTTAAATAAATGGCTTTCTGGATGATTGCGTTAGACTAACGATAAGTTTTTTAAGAACAATTTCCAAGAAGGAGTATGAATACTTATTATTTAGCACGTTACACAGTAAGTTGGTCTGAAGAAAATGTAATCCTAAATGGGATGATAAACCGAAGCAATAGAGAAGAAATTAAATTTGAAGCAACAGATGATGATCTTGCAAAGAAAATTGCTGATGAAAAACGTATCGATCTTTATAATAAGTACTATAATCCTCCGGTTACACAGCTTTCTGAAGTTAAGGGTGTTAGTTTAGATGCTTTGATGTATGTTAAAGATCTTATTAAAGAAACTCCAAAAACAGTAATGGGTGGTAATAGCAGACCACCTAACTTAGATTCTGAATATTACGCTGATAATGATCCAAAAGTAATTTGGGGTGCATAACTTATTTAATTTCTATTTTATTTAATTAGAAAAACAGCATAAATTGCTTTTGAAGGAAGCTTCTTTCTAAAACCCGACTTTGCTTTTTTCACATCTTGATTCTTAGAAGAAAAATTAATCCAAGAATCCATCCATCCTTGACGACTTTTAACTAAATAATGTCCTGCAGGATACTTCTGCGATCTTTTAATGAAAACAATTGTATTAACTTTAAAATTCATTCTTTTTTTAATATACTTATACTCATATTCTTTCCCTGCTTTTCTTAATCCTTGCACTATCTCTTTACATACTAAACCAAAACCTTCAACATTCTTTGCTGGAAAATACTTTTCTTTAGTAATTTTGTAAGGCTTTTTTAAAATAAATGCAACACAAGCAAGACCGCAACCAAAAGCATCTTCTTGAGTAACAGATTTCATCAAACTAAAAAAAGAACAGACCTTCTTAAGTTTATTTCTTTGCAGGCGCAGCAGCTTTAGCAGGAGCAGCCGGAGTAGCAGCAGGCGTAGCACCAGCAGCTGCAGGAGCAGTTCCAGCGGCAGCCGCAGCAGTAGCAGCAGCTTCAGCAGCAGCTTTAGCTTCAGCCTTTTGCTTAGCAACTTGCTTCATCTTTGCAGCAAGCTCATTTCCAAGAGCTGTAAACTTAGCTTTCTTTTCATTATCCGTAATTTCTGTTTTCTCAGCTTTAATCAAAGGATCATAAACGCCTTGCTCAAGCTCTTTCATAACTTCTGCAGCTTCTTTACCTTCAATAAGAATACCCATAGAACGACAAGAACCAATCACGTTTTTAACGCCCGCTTTTAAATCATTCACAATAAAAGAATCATACTTCATCTTTGCAATTTTAATAACTTGCTCAAAAGCAATAACACCCGCTTTATTCACATGAGGCTCACCAGAACCTTTCTCAATAGAAGCCTCTTTTGAAATAAGTTGGGAAACTGGAGGAGTACCAATACTCATCGTATATGTCTTGGTATCCGGATCAACCTCTAACTTTACTGGAACTTTCATCCCTTTGAAAACATCAGTTTTCTTATTAATATCAGAAACAACTTGACCCAGATTCATCTTTAACGGACCTAAGGTTCCACCTAATGCTGCTCCAGCAGTGGCTTTTCCGCCATCAACCATTAAATCCACAACAACTTTCTTTGCCATATCTGTTAAAAAAATGCAAGAATGAGGGATTTATAAAACTACTTATTTTATCCTTCTAGTAGGTAAAATCTTATAAATATCTTCTTTTTTCTTTAATCGTGGAAAACTTAGAAACATTCTTGGACGAGATCCTCATAGGCCACGCTCAACAAACCGGACTTGAAGGACGAGCCCCTTGCCGTCAAAACGATCTCCACTCAGACAGAATCTATTTTGAAGTCTATGCTCAAGCACGTTCTACAATAGATGAAGAATTAGCTCGTCATTACCAAACTGAGACAGATAGGAAAGACCTTACTCGAGGATATGTACAAGGACTCCATAATCCCGACTTTAATGAAGAAAATCCAAGCCTGGCTTACCTTCTTGGAAGAAAATATGCTTCTGACCTCCTTAACCACTTCCCAGTCGAAAATCCGCTTCTAGCGGACACAACTGAAATAGAATCTGAGGATATACAAAAAATCCAGATCCCTCCGCCCCCTTTACCGTCTTATGATCCGGAAGAAGACAAATAACTCTCTTTAAAATTTTACTCTTCTTTAATAATTTCTTCGTCAGAATCTCTTCTAATCACTTTGACTGCATCTAACTTTAAAGTCATAGGAATAGGGATCGCTGCTTCTAACAATTCAACAACAACTTCCTCTTTGGTTTCGTCAATTCTCTTTACCTTCGCCTTTTCTCTTTTGAAAGGACCAGAAATAATCTCAACAATATCTTTCTCTTGAATATTCATTGGAGCTTTAATTTGCTCAAGCATTGGTTCTAACTCTTTAAACTCTAAAGGCTTAGGTAACAATCCTCTCGCATAGGGAATACCTTGGAAGGCTTGCTGGGCATCTTCTTCAGTTTTAGCTTCGATAAAAATATACCCTCTCATACCATGAGGATTCACAACCGCGTACACTTGCAGATTCTTCTTTTTAACATTGGTATCGATAAAGTCCATTACTTGCTCTTCTCGATTTGCCGTTGTTCGTAATGCGAATAGTTTTCCTTCCATTTTACTTCAGTGCTATCTGCCAAATCATATTAATAATAAAACCAATCGCTCCCACAAGAAGAATGCCAATTCCTGTAACTTTCAAAATTACTTTTAATTCTTCTTTTGTAGGCTTCTTGGTAACCTGCCAAACCCTTCTGC
Source organism: Candidatus Woesearchaeota archaeon (assembly GCA_964497265.1). Classification (GTDB taxonomy): domain Archaea; phylum Nanobdellota; class Nanobdellia; order SCGC-AAA011-G17; family GW2011-AR18; genus JAHFKM01. The sequence goes on from CAZCCK010000021.1 coordinate 8,173, forward strand.
ACTCCACTAAAAAAGCAGTAAAACGCTGCCAAAGCGAAGGCTTGGTTTGTTGATTTTCCATTTTAAGTCTAAATAACAAGCCAATAAAAACAGGAACAGGTATTTAAACGTTATTATCTAAATCTTTTTTAAAATAAGGAGGATTTTCTCTTTGCTCTGACCATTTCTTGATATAAGCTGCTAACGTCCAACCATCAAAAGGGAAAATTAATCTTTGATCCTCTACGAATGGTAGTCCTTTTACAATCGTTTTTCTCTCTAAGATTGTTTCTAAAGCTAAAACTTCTTCTGGCTTAACAATTAAAGCATAACATGGATCAATCCAACTTTCTTGATTTACCGGCTTCTCAAAGTAAGCTGGATCCCTCCCAAACTCATAAAAACGTTTTTTTCGCATTTGATCGCTTAATAAATCTGCCACCTCTATTACTCCATCTCCTTCAGTCAGGACCTCTTTTATCTCTCCACATCGCTCCCTTCCACTAATATCTTTAATGCGCTTCTTATGATCTTTATCTCTCGGACAACCTTCTTCTCTATAAGGGAGCTCTAAACTTCTATAAGCTTCTTCTAATTCCGTAGGTATGAACCGATTCTTCGCCTCTCCTTCATTCTGATTTTGCCATGCTTTTACAAAATGAATCATCTCTCTTGCAGACAATTGATACAATACCGAAGTTTCGCTTCCCCAACGAATACTCTCGAGGCACGCACCAAGATACAATCCATTCATTTCCCTCTCAAGGGAAAGAAAATCTCTTTGCGCTAAAAGCAAACGCGAACTCATTTTGCTATTAAACCATTTCGCTTTAAAAGAATTATTCTCTTAGAACACTCATTTTCTCGATAACAAGCTTTATTAACCCTTTTGCTATCAGCGAGCTCATGTTCCAAGATACTTTTAAAAAATTCCGAGGCCAAGATCCTTTCAATGAAATCTATGGTCAAGAACAAGCAAAGAAACAAATTCTCTCAGCATTGATTATGAACAGGCATATCATCTTAGTCGGTCCACCGGGAATAGGAAAAACTACTTTAGCTAAAAACATCGCTAAACTCCTTCCTTCACTCTCATTAAACGAATGCAGCTTTCATTGCACTCCAGAAAAACCCTTCTGCCCAGAATGTAAAACAAAATCTGCAAAAATTAAAAAGTTCTCAGGAGAAGAACGCTTTATCAGAATCCAAGGAAGTCCAGACCTCACTGTAGAAGATCTTTTAGGAGATATTGATCCTGTCAAAGCTTTAAAATACGGACCATTAGCCTTAGAAAGTTTTACTCCAGGAAAAATCTTTAAAGCAAACAACGGAGTTTTATTCTTTGATGAATTAAACCGTTGCCCAGAAAAACTTCAAAACGCACTCCTACAAGTTCTAGAAGAAGAAAAAGCTTCTATCGGAAGCTATGACCTTGACTTAGAAGCAAACTTTATCACTATCGCCACAATGAATCCTGAAGACTTCTCAGGAACAGAAAAACTCTCAGAAGTACTCTTAGATAGATTTGACCTGGTTTTTATTAACTATCCGGAAAATTTGGAAATAGAACAAAAGATCGTTACTCAAAAAGGAGAACGCCTACCAGAAGTAGAGTTCCCTCAGAAATTACTTGCTTTAACCTTATCTTTCATTCAAGACTTACGAACAAACGAAAACCTAGAACGCGTTCCAAGTGTAAGAGCTTCTTTAGGTCTGTACGAGCGTGCACAATCAAACGCATTCTTACGTGGAGCAAACAAAGTTGACTTAATTGATATTTTTGAAGCCTTCAACTCTGTCGTCGCACATAGAATCAGACTCAAACCTTCAGTTAGATACTTAACCGATCCAAAAGATTTCTTAAAGAAAGAATTCAAACGCTTCCAAGAAGACTTCACTAAACAAAGTGAAGGAGACCTTCCCTAGCATCGATGTAGATGAAATCACGCAAGGCAACGAAGAGGGAAGCAACGGCTTTGACAAAGGATTAAGCCATTCTCTTATTGAAGGAAACAAACAACGTATCGAACAAGGAATGATCCTAGACAGTTCTGCGAATCAAGGATTATTCGCCTTCAATCCAGACATGATGTTTGATTACTTAGTAAAAGACTACAACAAAGCTGAAAAAATCTACGGAGAAACATTTTTACGTCTCATTACTGGAGAAGAAGCCGCAACTCTGAAAAAGAAACTCAACTTTCCCGAATTTCAAAGACAATTAAAATCCAAAATCAAAGAAAAAATAGACTCTCTCAAAGAAGAAGGACTTCTGAATAGACAAAATGAGATTACTGATCGAGGACTAGAACTTGCTTCACTTGTTACTTCAATGCAAGAACTAGATGACCTTCGCACCAAAGGTTTTGGCGAGCGAAAAAGTAAAAAAATTCAATTATACGGAGACAAACAAAACACAAGAAAATACAAAAAAGGAGACCGCTACCAAGATATCGCCATCAAAAGCTCAATCAAAACAGCTCTGAGAAGACAACACACAGAACTCCAAACCCAAGACCTCTCCGTCTATGAAAAAGATAGTAAAGGAAAAATTCACCTCATCTATGCTTTAGATGCTTCAGGCTCGATGAAAGGACAAAAACTAGCTCTCTGCAAAAAAGCTGGAATCGCCCTGGCTTTCAAAGCAATCGAAGAAAAGGATAAAGTAGGCTTAGTTGTCTTCGGATCAAAAATAGAGGAAGTCGTTTATCCAACCTCTGACTTTTCCCAATTTATCAAAGCGCTTTCTCACATAAAAGCAAAAGCCCAAACCGACATCGCAGCAACAATCGAAAAAGCAACAAGCATGTTCCCAGAAGGAAACATCACCAAACATTTAATCTTGATTACAGACGCGGTTCCTACAGTTGGAGAAGACCCTCAACAAAGAACACTCGACCTTGTTGAACGTGCACTTTTCTTAGGTATCACGATTTCTCTTATTGGGATTGGCCTGGATGAAGAAGGAACTTCTTTCGCAAAAAAGCTTACCGAAATTGGAAGAGGAAGACTCTATATCATTAGAAATTTAGAAAATCTGGATTCCATCGTTCTTGAAGATTACTACGCCCTCCAATAGGAAACGTATTTATATAAGCATCACATTGTTCCTTTACTCTTAACCATGTTTCCAGGTGTCAATCCTAAACAACTCGAACAAGCTATGAAAAAGCTTGGAGTCAAACAAGAAGAAATCGAAGCTTCTGAAGTCATCATTAAATGCGCTGATAAAAATCTTATCATCAAAAATCCTAACATTGTAAGAATAAATATGATGGGTCAAGAAAGCTTACAAATTACTGGTTCAATCGAAGAAGAAAAAGCTATTTTGGAAGAAGATATACAAACCGTCTCAGAACAAGCTCACGTCTCAAAAGAAGAAGCAAAAAAAGCACTTGAGGAAACAAATGGAGACTTAGCAGAAGCAATCCTCAATTTGCAACGCTAAATTTATGGAGGCGCAACTTCACACTTTACAAAAAGAAGCAGCAAAATCATTCACAACTGCGGACCATCTTGTTTATGTGACCCTCCCTTTACTCAAGGAAGATAAACTTTTGCTTGCAATCACACAAAATCTTCACAATGCGCTAACTAAAAGCGTGCTTGCTCTTCTCACCTATGAACAACTAAAAAAAATGATCAAAGAAATCCCAAAAGATTCACAAGCACAGTTTGAGCTTTTTGAAAGTAAAATCGCTTCGAAACACAAAATCCCGAAAGAAACAATCCTTGTTATAAAAGAGGTGCAAGAAATAATGAAGAAACATGAAAAGAGTCCAGTAGAATTTGTAAGAAACAGAAAATATGTTGTCTGTGACGATAAATATAGAATGAAAACTTTGGATCAAGAAAGAGTGAAACACTTTATTTTTTTAACAAGACCTTTACTAACCCTTGTTGGTGATCTGCCATGCTAGAAGAACGCGTAGAAAGCCCTGAAGAAGAAATAAAACGCGCAGATCATTTAGTGTATGTCTCTCTTAAATATACTAGAACTTGCGACGTTATGAAAAATGCAATCGCAAGAATGATCGCGGCGTTCGAACTTGCCTTTGACGAGTTTCTCTTAGAAAAAAAAGAAAAGAAAGAACTTGAAGAAATCCCTGCTAGTGTAAAAGAAAAAATGACGGCAGTAAAAGATTTATTAGGCCCTCCAGCACGAAAGTATTTTACCCTTTACAACCTTCTTAAAAAAATAGATAAGGCAGAATATACTGCCCATGAAGAGTTTAGAAAAAACGTAACCTTAAAAACAAAAGGTTCGGTCTCAATTGAAGTAAAAATGCCTGACCTCTATCATTACCTTGAAGTAACCAGAGAATTTGTTACCTTCTTAAGGCAAAAACTCAAATGAAAAAGAAAAAAGCAAGAACAATAGCAATCGTTTCAGCTAAAGGAGGAGTAGGAAAAACCACCACCGCGATTAACCTTGCAATGGCTTTTACTTCCTTTGGAAGAGAAACAACCCTTGTAGACGCTAACCTTCTCACTCCTAATATCGGGGTGTATTTAGGCGTGCCTATTCTTCCAATCACTCTCCACCATGTTTTAAAAGGAAAGAAAGAAGTAAGCAAGGCGATCTACTCTCATAAATCTGGCACTAAAATTGTACCCGCAAGCATCTCTTTTCAAGATTCTAAAAAAGTAAACTTTGACAAACTTCCGGAAATTCTTGAAGAACTCAAAGCTCATTCAGAGATCATGCTACTCGATACGCCTGCAGGACTTTCTAAAGAAACAAAAACTCCTCTTGAAGCGGCAGAAGAAGTATTAATCATCACAACTCCAGAAATGCCCGCTATTACTGACGCTCTCAAAACAATCCAGCTCTGCAGAGAGATGAAAAAAGAAATTTTAGGGGTTGTAATCACAAAAACAAACTCAAAAAACGCAGACATTCCTGTCAAAGATATTGAAGATTTACTTGACTTATCCGTAATCGGAATTATTCCTGAAGACCGAGCAGTAAAATTTTCTCACGCTAAAAAAGACGCTGTTGTTCATACTGAAGAAAATTGTGCGGCAGCAATCCAATATAAAAAACTAGCCGCAGACTTACTCGGTGAAGAATTTGATGTAACTTTACCCCCTAAGGATTCAGTAATGGATGTGGTTTTACGGTTTTTTAAAATAAAAGAATGAGCCGCTATTATAGATTTCTTTCAGGATCAGTTGGAATTTATGAAGCTGTTCAAAAAGATTGTCCTAAAGAAGATCCAAGAAGAGAAAACAAACCAGATGGATCATGGCTTACTAAAAAAGGAACAGACTATCCAGGAGCTATTTCTTTCTGGAGCGAAATAGGATTAAAAAAATATATCTCTTCAGGATTACTCGCATGGCATACTTCCGTAGTCAAAGAAGAAGTTAAAATTTTAATCATAGAAAAACCTTCTACAATCCTTTATGAGGATCAATATCAAATTATTTGTAATCCTAAACAAATTAAAATAAAACAAACCCTCGCCCTTAAAGAATTTAATAAACAATTTAAAATAAAAGAATAACTAATCTATAAACAAATGTTTCTTTATGTCTTTTTTATACGAATATACAATAAAAATAATAACAAAGATCCAAGCGATAATACTCATTAAAATTTGCGCATTCTTTTTTGGTTCAAACGACAACTCCACTTGATGAATCCCTTTTGGAATGTTTAATGAGATCAACCCCTCTTCTGAAGCTACACTTTTTTCTTTTCCATCCACGTAGGCTTTCCAATAAGGATGATACGCCATCTTGAATATTAGCTGACTCTCTTTCCCACTTTCTGTAGAAAACTTTACTTTCTGGCTTTCAAAAGAAACGAGCTTAGCCGTTCCTTCAAAAAAGAACCAAGAAGGATCATAACCTGTCACTTCAAATAATTTCAAATGTTTTGTTTGTTTTAAAACCGGATAATTTAAGGAAGTTAGTTTTTCTTGTAAACTTGGTTCCACCGCTAATATGTATTTAATATTAAATCTTTTAAAATTTTCAGCCAATTCTTGCTCGGAAATATCTTTAATCTTCTTCCCAAAAATCATTCCTCCATCAGTACTTACTTTTGCATCTAAAGGACTTACAGTGGTATACCAAGAACCAATAAAATGATGATAATGCGTATACCTGGGAGCAAGAGCAGGAATTGAACTATCACTTGTAATTAAAGGTTCTTTCACGTTATCAAAAAAATTCTGATTCAAAATTCTGGCTTGATCTTTTTGGATATTCTTATCAATAAAATCCCACATCGAATTTAATTCTATCCCAATCGGGGCCTCTTCAAAGGTTTGAGCATAACTCGAAGGTGCAACATAGCTACTGGTTATCAGCCCTAAAGAAATGATTCCTAACGCACTGTATCCTAAAATTTGCTTATATTTCACATTTTTTAATTTACTTAAAGCAAAACCTGCAAAAGCCAACAGAGCAATACCTCTTGCGTAATAGATAAACCTGTAAGCAATTAACCCTTGTAAAATCGGAATTTTCTTACCGAAACTGAATAAAAACCAAAATCCACTACCAAGAATTAGAGAAATTAGCAGAAACATCATTATTGCATCCAAAAATCTTCTCTCTTTCTTTTTGTGTTCTTTGATATAGAAATAAATTCCTATAACTCCTAAAACGTCCGCAATCAACGCAGGAAAATTGACAAATAAACTTTTTAAAAATTCAATGATCGCTAGCTTGTAAGAACCTGAAGCTACTAAAGGGAAAAAACTGGTGTTTGGTTTTAAAGAGAAAAATATTCCAACTAATTTGTACATGACTGTTATAATATTTCCTCCGTCTACATTCAATCCCCATCCTAGATTCTGAGCTAGCCAACTCTGTGTTTGAATAAAGGGATAGACATAAAACCAACTTAAGGCAAGAGCTAATACAAAAAGAAGGATGATTGGAAGAGGCGCAAATTTCTTTTCATAATACCAATTCACTATAAGACAAGACACTAAAAAATAAGAAAAAGCGATAGTAACAAATTGATGCGAAACGATGGTCAAAGCAAATAACGCTGCTACAACTCCAAAATCTCTTTTTGACATCTTTCCTTCTAAAAAAGGTTCTAATCTATCGATAGCAAGAATAAGGAAAGCTAATGCTAAATTCTGACCAAACATTCCAGCTAGATGTAACTTCATAAAATCCCTTTGCAATAATAAAAATATTGCGCAACTTAATCCAACTAAAACTCCAAAACGCTTCTTAAGTACATAATACAACGCAACTGGGGCAGAAAGAACCGTTAAAAAAAATGTCAAATTAAAAATAAACAAATCACTCTTTCCAATTAGAAATTTTAGTAGTATAAACAAATAAATCCAACCATCATAAAAATAGAGGCCGATAGGGAGACCGGCGTACTCATAAGGAAACCACCCTGCAAACCACTTCTGCTTTGGAAGAATCTCATGATAAATAAAAGAAGCCTCTAGAAAATGAACAGGGCTGTCTGACTTGGTAAGGACGGTTGAAGACATAAAAACTTCTTGATAGACAAAAAACGTTATAAGCACTAGAATAACGTATCCTAAAACACCTTTCCAATTCATGCGTCTACTAACCGTCATTCTCTTAAAAAGCTATCTCTTAAGATTATTTAAAAAGATTTAAATATCATTCTCCGGTTCTTTTTGCTTATGGCGGCCTTAGTTAAGTGGTATAACCGAGGCCTGTGGAGCCTCTGTCAGGAGTTCGATTCTCCTAGGCCGCTTTTCATTCTTTTACAACGTCCGCTAAAGAATAACACTCCACTTTATTTCCACTTATCTTAAACTCGACCGGTAAAAACTTTTCGATAATCTCAATATTTGTCAATAAATGCTCTGTAATCTGACTTGTTACAAAAACTCCTTTACCTGCTAAAGCTAGATAGATCAAAAGCTGATCCGCACTAAAAGGATCGATTGTCGCTGAAGAAGTCAATTCCTTTTCAAATTCAACTCCGCACTCTTTCCCGATCTCTTCCGCTGGCTTTCCTTTTTTACCTAAAGCTGTAAATCCTATTTTTGTGTTTTGAAAAGTAGCATTTACATGAATGTAACACCCAGAGCTTTCAGTATAACAATACATCTCTTTCTCTTTTATCTTTTCATTACCCTTAAATCCTTTAATCAATCGAGAAGCAACACTTGCTTTTTGTAAGTCTTCAGAACACACAGCGAAAACGCTCACTTCTTTCAAAAATCCCCTCTCTAAAAGAGAAATTGGCTTTATCTCTTTCACTGGCTGAACCTTGAACAAAACTTTTCCACCCCCTTTTGGATAAAACCCTTCTTTCACTATCTGAAAATCCACATTAACTCCAATTTTTTTTATCAATTCTAAAAAAACTTCTTTAATCTCTAACGCTGGCGGAGCTAAAGGATTCGCAGTCCCTCCGATAATACTTATTTGAGACTCTTTCTGAGCAAAAATTAGAGCCGGTAACAATGTTTGAAACACTAAGGTGGTAGAACCAGCAGTCCCAATGTTAAACTCGTAACTCCCTCCATTCACTCCCTTCGGTCTAAAAATCAACTCTTCTGACTTTAATACATCTCCTTCTACACTCGCTTGAGAAATCTTTTTAGCAGCCTGAACACACGTTAAATGCTGCGCTTGCAAACCAGGATTCTCTCTCTTCTTACGTATGCTCTTCATTTTAAAACTCGCTTTTGTTATCATGGACAAAGATAAAGCCGTTCTTAACAACTGCCCTCCACCAGAAGAGGCATCAATTTCAATCATCCCTTTTAAACATTGCCTATTTTTATAAACCTTCTTAGAAACTTTTAAATAAGATCCTTATTCTGGCTGATTATGCATCCTCCTTTCAATTACCTTCAGAAATTCGAAATTGGATATCCCTTTCCTCTTTTTTTAAAAAACAGAGAGAAAATAGAACAATTTATAGAACGGTATAACTTGAACCCATTTTATCCACCTACTACAGAAAATCCTTACTTCTCCTCAAATGAAAAAGTTTCTTTACAAATAGAACTCGGAATGCATGCTGGAGGAATTGACCTCCTTCTTTCTGCCCCTCAGGAACATCTTGACAAATTAAGTAAAGAACTACTTTCGCCTTTACCTGAAAAAAAATCTAACGTTAGATAGCTTTATAAATAATCAATCTTTAGTTTTCTTATGAACAGTGATTATCTTCATTGTCATTGAAAGAATTCTTTTAGCTAGCTACCAAAATCTTTATTTAACCCAAAATTCGGTTGAGGATGACTATGACAATTGAAACAGTTAAAGGTTTTAGAGATATCTTACCTCCTGCCTCTTTAAAAAGAAGAAAAATAAGAGAAACTATTGAAAAAAACTTCAAACTCTTTGGCTTTTTACCTCTTGAAACCCCAACTATCGAATTTGAAGAACTTCTTAAAGGAGACAATGAAAATGATGAAGCAGTCAGCGATAGATTTAGATTAAAAGATCGGGGTGAACGAGAACTTGGATTAAGATTTGAATTCACCTTCCAACTATCCAGACTCTTTAAAGAAAACCCAAACCTAAAACTTCCCTTTAGAAGATACCAAATCGGAAGCGTTTTTAGAGACGAAGCTCTACGACCTGGAAAATACAAAGAATTCACTCAATGCGACGCAGACATTGTAGGAGACCCTTCAGTTAAAGCAGACGCAGAATGCGTAGCTCTGGCTTACAAGATTTTAAAAGATTTAGGAATTGAAGCAGAAATCAAAGTTAACAATCGTAAACTTCTTAATTCTCTCTTAGAAAAACTTGAAATTTCTTCAAACCAGCAACAAATTTTAAGAGAACTAGACAAACTCGATAAACTCTCTGAAAAAGAAGTTCAAGCAAACCTTCAAAAAATCCTTTCTAGCCAGAAAATTAGCAGTCTTTTCACCCTTCTTAAAAAAGACCTTACCTACTTTCTAAAAAACGGTTTTAAAGGAGCAGAAGAATTAAAAGAACTTTTGGAATTAGGTAAGATCTATGGTTATACCTTCACTTTTTCTCCTATACTCATGCGAGGTTTTTCTTACTACACTGGAAATGTGTGGGAGCTCTGGGCAAAAGGCAAAAACATGGCTCTTGCCGGCGGAGGAAGATACGACAATAAAGTCGGTAAGTACACTAATCGATCCTTACCTGCTGTAGGGGTAAGCTTTGGAAAACTCTTAGACTGGGAAGAAATAGAACCAGACTTTAATCAGACCCTCATTATCTCTTTAGGTCAAGATCAAGTAGCTCTCACTCTTGCCAACCAACTAAGAGAAGAAAACCTAGCTTGCGTTCTCATGTACGGCAAGATTTCCAAAGCTCTCGAATATGCTAACGCTTACTCTATCCCTTTTGTTATCTTCTTAGGAGAAGATGAAGCGAAAAGCAAGAAATACAAACTTAAAGACATGAAAACGGGCAAAGAAGAGCTTCTCTCTTTAACTTCTTTAATTAAAAAACTAATAGGCTCTAAAAACTAAACATAGCAATGTTTATAAATTTAAACTTACATAAACTTAATATGGCTGTTAAAACTATTACTGTTAAGGAAGAAGCATATGAAGCCCTCAAAGCAGTTAAAACCTCAAACGAAAGCTTTAGTGATACTCTTTTGCGAATTACCAAACGGAAACCCCTTAGTTCCTTCTTTGGTATAATCAGCAAAAAAACTGCGCAAGACCTAGAAGAAACTATCCACCAAGCCAGAAAAAATCGAACTAGCAATCATAAAAACCGAATACAACATATTACTAAAGAACTAAGTGATCAATAAGATGGCGTGCTTAGATACCTCTTTTATTATAGATCTTCTTCAAGGAAAAGACGGCTTAGAACCCCTCTTAAAAGAGCTTGAACGAGAAACTGCGCTGTTTATACCTGCTCCAGCGTTTATGGAATTGTGGCTCGGCGCATTACTTAGCAGAAATTCAGAACAAGAAAAAGAAAAAATTAAACTAACACTCTCTTCTTTCCCGATCTTACCTCTTGATCAAGAATCCGCTCGAGAAGCTGCTGAAATTGAAGCAGAACTGATTAAGAAAGGTCAGATTATTGAAACAGAAGACATTATGATTGCAGCTATCGCTCGTAAAAACAATCAGAAAATTATCACACGCGACAATCATTATATGCGAATCTCAGGATTAAAAGTTTTTAAATATTAATCATGAAAAAGAGAATCCAAAAATGGAAATGTCTTGTCTGCGGACATATTGAAGAAGCATCAGAAAGACCTCTCAAATGCGCAGATTGTGGTTCATCTGGATACAAACTTAAAGCAATCCATTATGGCCTTAAAAAACAAAGCCACGCAGACGAACCTGAAGCTTATGACTAGTGCGGTAACAGGCTAAGAAAGCTTTATAAGAGCGTTACCGCACAAAAATTCTAGAAAAAATTGGTGTATGAGAAGTACATAAAACGGGGTGGAAAACTTCACGGACCCTATTACTATAAGAGCATTCGAGATAGTAGCGGAAAGACTAAACATATCTACCTCGGAACTAAATCTCCCAGTCAAAATTCTTATTTTTTAAAAAAAGTTACTCCCACTAGAATTGGTTTAATCTTTGTTTTTCTCTTCCTTCTTTTAGGTATCGGCTTTTTCTTTTTTTCTCGCTCTTCCCTTACTGGGAACATTATCCTTGACATTCAAAGAAACGTCTCAGCAAACGCCTACCTTGCTGTAGACGGCGTTTCCCAAACAATCCCCCTCAATGTCAGCACAGATTCAGAAGGAAATTTCTTCTTTGAAATAACTAACTTAAGCCTTGACCTTTCACCAGGCATTCACCATATTCAACTTCTTGATCAAGATCAAATTGTTTATGATACCAACTTAACAATTAATGGAACGATTGACGAAGACCAACCGTTTACTGAATTGAATACGACCACTAATTTTACCTCTTCCAATCAAACTGAATCTAACCAAACTTTCTTTGAAATAACTAACGAATCAACTATCGGTCAAGTAATCGCAGGACAACCCGCTCAATGGAAAAAAATAATAACCCTCCTTAACGACACCTCCCAAGCAGAAATACAACTCCCCACTGAAATTTCCAATATCCAAATTCAACAAATTCAACCAGAAACACTTGACAAAAACTTCACACAAACAGATCAAGGAATTATTCTTTCTGATCTTCATCAGGGAGAGGTACTTGAAATCTCTTATACTACTGAGGGACCAACTATCACAGAACTAAATTTATCTGATACCCATAAAGAAGTCACTATTAATTCTTCACTTGCCTTTACAAACGTCTTAGCTTCAACAAGCATCAATAATATGACGAGGTCAGAATTAGCTCTTTATTGGATTCAAAACGGAACCAAAGTTAACCATCAGATAACCAATTTTACTTACTCTGATCCTGTAAGAAGAATCGTTTCACGCATAGAATGGATTGTACCTCACCTTTCCGAGCAAACTTTCTCTATTGAACCAGCAGGAGGCATAGAACTTCAGGGTGTAAACGGACTTTGTGGAGATACAGTCCCTTGCTCTTGCGGAGACAGAGTAAACGCTACGAGGACACTCACTTCTTCAGATCCAGTAATAACCAGTACCTGTACTGGAATAGGTCTTAACATCACCTCTAGCAACGTTCTTCTCAACTGCGCAGGTCTTAACATTACCGGAGACGGAGGAACAACAAATGACAACGCTCTCATCTTAAATGGAGTAAACAATGTCACTGTAAAAAATTGTAAATTCACCGACTTTGGAAGAAGCAACATTTTTCCAGGAACTATAGACTTCTCCTTCACGAACAACAGTCAGCTTATCAATGTAAGCGCTTTCACGACCATTGCCTCTCTTACTGTCCTCGAATTCACCCAAAGTTCTAACAACACCTTTCAAAATCTAACTCTTAACTCTTCTGGAAATGGAGGAATGGTCATTGACTTTGGCTCCAGTGGCGCTAATTCCAACTACAACACGTTCACCTTTACTAATATTTCAAGTTCGGGCTTAGGAATAAACTTCATTAATTCCAATAGTTACAATCTTTTCCAAAATACTACTATCCAAGGTGCAACAGACGGAATCCTTATGGACAGCACCTTTAACAACACCTTTGACGGAGCACAACTTTTCACCAAAAGCGGAAGACCTATAGAACTCCAAAGCGCAAATAATAATACTTTCCTTAATTTCGGAATTAACACTACAAGCTCAGTCGCTCTTCTTATCTCAACCTCAGACCATAATCTCTTTGAAAATATGCGTATCAATACTACTGACGGAGATCCTTTAGAATCCTCGAATATTTACAACACCACTTTTAGAAGCATCGTCTTTAGATCTGAATCAGGAACAGCGTTACTTCTTGGAACAGATATTAATCTTACCTTCGATAAAGTACTCATTGAACGAACCACAGCCACTGGAATTCTTTTACCTTCTTCTGGAAATCATACCTTTACGAATCTTTGGGTTAATAGTTCAAGTACTACGTGCGACCAAAACAATGGCTGCGACATTCAAGGAAGTACTGTAAGCGGAGCGTCTTTCATTAACTTTACAAATATCACTCTTATTACCCCACAAATTAACATTCTAGATCCCAACTACCACATCCAATTTGTGAATCTTACCTTAGAAAATAACACGAACTCCATCTTCTACTCCAATGTTAGCTGGGCAGGATTCTCTTTTGATTTGCAAAACAATCTTACCCTTACATCTAACTTTACTTTTGTAAATAGCACAGCCCTCAGGCCGCTTAATCAATCAGCACAGCTTACTTTCAACGGTCTTACTTCCGCTGCGTCCTACAGCCCTCTTTTAGACAACCAAGACACGGGAACGTATACTCTTTGCCCAGTTTCAAAATGCACCAACGCTAGAACAAGCGGAACAACTTTCAGTTTTAACGTATCGAGTTTCACAACCTACGCCGCTGGATCATTCTCTAATCTTAGAAGCTCTTGCGGTACAATCAGTATTCCCGGAGTATACAATCTTACCGCAGATATAAGCGGTAGTCAAACTTGCATCAACATTGATAACTCTAGCATTACTCTGGACTGTAAAGGATTTAGCATTACTTATGGAATAGACGGATCTAATTCTTACAATGGAATTAATGTAACCGGACTCCAATTTAAATCCTTACAAAATGTTACTATTCAAAATTGTGTTGTTCTAGAGGGAGGTTCAGGCAGTGACGCCATTTCTTTCGAATTTGTTAACAGTAGCACTATCTACAACAATTCTGTAATCAAGGCTAATGTAGGAATGGATATTTTAATTACCTCTTCAACAAATATTAACATAACTTCTAACAATATTACCGCTAACAGCGCCAATGGAGTGGGTATAAGGCTTAAAGTCTCAGATAATAACTTCGTGCAAGACAACAATATCACTACAATTGGCGCAGACAGCTTTGGTATAAACCTCCTTACTTCAGCAGATAATAATATTCTTTATCATAATCGAATAAAAACCTACTTCACAAATAACGCTTACGGAGTGTGGCTTCAAAATGGAGATCGAAATACCACCCTTGACTCCAACGTCATCCAGGCTGGAGACAATGCTCTTGCAATGGCCTTTGGTGGTTCGGGAAAAATAAACTTTACTACCCTTTTGAATAATAACTTCACTACTGGTGCAGCAAATATTGACGATATTATTGACGCTTCTAACAGTACTTCCACCAATAATTTAATTTATAACAGTAGCCAGGGACAGATTTTTTTCCCAGGAACTAACTTTTACACGAATATGTCCTTACGTGTCAATTCGGGAGTGGGTTTAGGACTCAACCTCTGGATCCAAAATTTTAGTTTGAGTATTAACACCAGCGCGTTCGCTAGCAACATACTTGGAAATACCTCTGTTAATCTCACTATCATCGGGCTTAATTTCACCAATGTCACTCAGATCCTAAAAGTCCCTTATGTAGATCTCAATTACGGAAACATCACCCAATCAAGCTTAGCGTATGATTGCGTCGCAATTGGTGAATGTGCCATCCTCAACTACGATAGTACTACGGGAAGCGTAACCTTTAACACAACTAATTTTACCGGAAGCTATGTCGCTAACGGAACCTATGTCGAACTCAGCCCTATCTTTGTCGCAAATACTGCCGCGAGTAGCACTTCAACAGAAGCAAGAGACTGGATCTTACTTAACGTCACAATTGTTAATCCTACCTTTGGACTAAGTGGCAACATCAGCTATTGGAATTTTACTATCGCAAATAGTTCTACTGTAAACTCTACGACTTTTGTTCTTCCTCAAGACCAGAACAATCACACTTTCACTTTCAATTTCTCTATAAAAGCATTAGGAGCAGATGTTTATCGCTATAATGTAACTCTCCAAAGCACGATCAATGTTCAAAACTTTACAGAAACAAGAAACATTACCTTTACTGCAAATACGCCCAGCCTCACTTTCTTAGCAAATACCTTAGCTAACGCGACAAACACAAGTCAAAACTTTATCTTATTTAATTTGAGCACTCTCTCTAGATATAACATCACTAATGTAACGTTCTTAGTCGCAAATAGCAGCACGGTTAATACAACCACCTATCTTACTTTTAACACCACTCTCACTTTTAATTGGACCCAACCATTCTTCGGAAATGATACTTATTTCTATAATGTCACTGTTGGAACGTCAGACAACCAAGTAAACACCAGCAGAACAAGGATACTCTTTATCGATCAAGTAAAACCTGTCATTACCTTTGTTCGTGGAACTGAAAATAATGGCACCTACAAAAACCAACGTTTTGTTCTTATCAA
>CAZCCK010000022.1:0-21749 GCA_964497265.1 Candidatus Woesearchaeota archaeon
GCTTGTTCTTCCATGGTTTTTTAGGTGCGGGCCGGATGGGATTTGAACCCACGACCACCTGATGTCTTCTCAGCGTGAGTAAAAGTTTCACCAAACGGGCCAGTTCATGAGTATGAGGGCGTTTTGAGCAGTTTCCACGCGATTGTTCAATCTTTTTTTCTGCCTCGTTTCAGATGCTCTACCAAGCTGAGCTACCGGCCCGTGAGCGAGTTCTCTCTAGACGTTAAAGCGATGTAAGGCTTTTCTTGTGCGGTCTAGAAAGATGCATGGCTGTTGGAAACACGGACCCATTTATAAATCTTACGTTTTTATCCTCTATTTTGGGGTATAGATTCTGTTTTTTTAATTTTTGTAAGATTTTGCAGTGACGGAAAGTTTATATATGCGCTTAATAACATATGTCATTAATGAAAAGCATATTAAGAGAGCCTTACAGAAGATTTTTCGGCACGTTAGCAAATCAGTATAGGTTAGATATTATAGAGACTTTGCAAGAGGGGGATAAAACTGTTGGCCAGATTGCAAAGAAGCTAAAGTGTCATCAGACGACTGTTTCTCATAATTTAAGAAGATTGGTTGAATGTGGTTTTGTTAAAGTGACTAAGAAAGGGAAGGAAAAGGTGTGTCGTTTGAATAAGGAAACGATCAAGCCTTTACTTAGTTTAATGCATAAGCATATGAATGCTTATTGTAAGCATTTAAATCATAAATATTCTGGGGGGAATCATGAATAAAGTTTCTTTAAATGTAGGAGGAATGCGTTGTAGAAGTTGTGTTCTGCTCGTGGAAGATGCATTAAAGGATAGTGGTGCTAGTCAGATTAAAATTAGTTTGGACGAAAAAAAACAGATTGGAAAAGTATCTTTCGAGTGTGAGAATAAAGAAAAAGCAATTAAAGCGATTGAGAGTGAGGGATACAAAGTAGTATGGCTCAAATAAAGGTGTATTGTCCGGATATTGAATGTGATTCTTGTGTCAGGGTTATTTCTAAAGTTTTAAAAAATGAAACAGGGATTAAAGATTTTAAAGTTGAAAAAGATCTTATTGACATTGAGTTCGATAAAGAGTTTATTAAAGAAGAAAAAGTTTTAGAAGTAATAAAGAAGAAAGGTTACAGGGCCGGCTTAGATCCTTTTGAAAGAAAAACGTTCAAAGAAAGATTTAGGGATTTTACTCAAAACAAAAGTAAATACGAAATTGAATATAAGATGATTAAGTATTCTTTGCTTACTTTTCTAATAATTTTAATCTTAGAGTTTATTTCTTATAATTATTTTTTTAAAAATCAAGCTCATTTTGTCACAAGTTATCTTTGGTGGTTTTTCTATTTGGATGTTGCAGTTGTAAGTCTTGCTTCTGCAATGTGGCATCTCAAGTCGTATCGTTCTCAAGTAACGAGTATGGTGGGAATGATGATTGGTATGACGACGGGAATGCAGTCGGGTTTAATGATTGGTACGATTTTAGGTGCTACGAATGGTTTTTTTGTAGGTGCATTAGTTGGAATGCTTGTCGGAGTTGCTGTAGGTTTTTTTAATGGTAAGTGTTGTGGGATTATGGGTGTGATGGAAGGGTTGATGGCGGGAGTGATGGGTGGAGTGATGGGTGGAATGCTTGGGTTGATGATGAGTGTGGATCATATTTTGTGGTTTATGCCTTTTTTCATGGTTATTAACGTAGCAATCTTATTCGGTTTATCTTACATGTTATTTGAGGAAGTTGTAGAGGGTAGGGAAAAAATTCAAAAATCTGCTTTATCTTTCCCTACTCTTTTTTCCTATTGTTTGATTGTAATAGTATTTGGGATTTTACTGATTGTTTACGGTTTTAAAACTGGGCTAGCGAGGTTGGTAAGTTAAAATGCAAAAAACGATTTTAAAGATCATTGGTGTTTTAGTGGGGATAATCCTTCTTGGATTTTTTATTAAGAGTTTTTTAATCTCTTCTGGAAATGTTGTTAAAGTAAACTCTGCTCAAGATGTAGTTAGTACAAGAATGGTGGGTAATGTTCAAGTTATTGATTTATCTTGGGGAAAGTTAAATTATTTTCCGCAGGTGATGGTTGTTAAAAAAGATATTCCGCTCAGAATTGTTGGAGATACTTCTCGTTTACAAGGTTGTTTTCGTTCAGTAGTTATTCCCGCTTTTAAAATTTCAAAAGTATTGACTGCCCAAGATAATATTCTAGAATTTACCCCTGATAAAGTCGGAGATTTTCCTTTTTCATGTGCGATGGGTATGGGCACGGGAGTCTTAAGGGTCGAATGAATGTTTTGAAAAATCCTCTGTTCTGGATTCTCTTTTTCTCTTATCTTATTTTAGCAGTAGTAATGAGTAATTTTTATCAGACTGCTAGGTATATTCCCTACTATCTTGATTCTATTAATTGGTTAGAATTAATCCTCTCAATTATTTTTACTTTAGTTATTGCGACTTTAGTAAGTCTAAATGTTCTTTACTTTAAAGAGAAAAGAAAGTTAAACAAGAGTCTTTCCTGTACTGCCGCTTTAGTGGGATTAAGTACCGGTGTTTGTGCTTCTTGTGTATCGGGAGTTTTTCCTTTTTTGTTAAGCGTTTTAGGGATTAGTTTTTCTTATGCGCTATTGCCTTTTCACGGTTTGGAAGTTCAGTTTTTAACGATTTTAGTTTTGATAATTAGTTTGTATCTGGTGAAACGATGAAGAAAACAACGTTAATAATTGAGGGAATGCATTGCGCTTCGTGTGCTACCTTGATTACAAGATCGTTAAATAAAACTCAAGGGGTAACAAACGCGAATGTGAATTATGCCGCTGCAAAGGCGTCTATAGATTTTGATGAAGCAAAGGTCAATGAAAGTAAGTTAATTGATATTGTAAAATCAAAGGGGTATGGGGCGAAATTAGTTTCTGAAGTTTCCCAAAAAGAGATGCAGGAACATCATCAGATAGAATTTGGTAAATTAAAAAGGCTATTTTTAATTAGCTTAATTTTTTCTCTACCTATTTTAATTATTGGCCTTTTTTTTATGAAAGAAGGATTAGTTTTTACTGGCTTTGAATTGCCTTTTGCTTCTTTTATTTTATTTTTATTAGCGACTCCGGTTCAGTTCTATGTCGGAAAAGATTTTTACAGGGGTACGTGGGCTTCGTTAAAGAATAAGTCCGCGAGTATGGATTCTTTGATTGCTTTGGGTACAAGCGCAGCATATTTTTTCAGTGTTTATAATTTACTAACTGGGGGAGAAAGTCAGTATTTTGAGGTTTCAGCTGTTTTAATCACTTTAGTTATTTTAGGAAAATTATTAGAATCTTTGGCGACAGGTAAAACGAGTGAAGCGATTAGCAAGCTGATGAATCTTGCTCCTAAGACTGCTATTGTTCTAAGAAGCAAAAAAGAAATCGAAGTTTCAATTGAGGATGTTCTGCAAGGAGATATTGTTCTCATTAAACCAGGTCAGAAGATTCCTGTAGATGGTGTTGTGCTCGAAGGAAGTTCAAGTGTAGATGAGAGTATGATTAGCGGAGAAAGTATTCCGGTTGAGAAAAACGTTAATTCTCTAGTGATTGGTGGGACGTTGAATAAGCATGGTTTTTTAAAAATGAAGGCGACAAAAGTGGGAAAGAATACGCTGCTTAGTCACATTATTCAGCTTATTGAAGATGCGCAGGGAAGAAAAGCGCCAATTCAACGTTTTGCGGACGTTGTCTCTTCGTATTTTGTTCCGGTTGTTATTTTAATTTCGTTAGTTAGTTTTTTAGGTTGGTTTTTAATGGTTAACAAAAGCTTAGGGTTTTCTTTATTAATCGCTGTTTCTGTTTTAGTAATTGCTTGTCCTTGTGCGTTAGGATTGGCTACACCGACAGCAATCATGGTAGGTACTGGAAAAGGAGCGAAGAATGGGATTTTGATTAAAGGTGGAGATGTTCTTGAAACAATGCATAAAATCAAGATGATTGTTTTTGATAAGACTGGCACGTTAACTAAAGGAAAACCTCAGGTAACAGACATTGTTTCTTATTCGAAATTGACTAGCAAGGAGGTATTAGCCGACGCAGCTTCTTTAGAGAAAGGGTCTGAACATTCTTTAGCTGAAGCTATTGTAAATAGTGCGAAAGAAAGGAAAATAAAACTAAAAAAGGTAACGGGGTTTAAAGCGCGTCCTGGACTGGGTATTGAAGGAAAGTTAAACTCTAAAGAGTATTTTTTTGGAAATGAATCTTTAATGAATTCTTTGAAAATTAATGTAATCAAAATAAAAAAAGATCTTGAAAGGTTACAGAATGAAGGAAAGACTGTAATGATTTTTGCGGAAAGGAAAAAAGTTGTAGCGCTTGTCGCTGTTGCAGATATTTTAAAAGAAAATGTAAAAGCGGCTGTCGATCAATTAAAAAAGTTAAATCTGGAAGTATATATGATTACAGGAGATAATGCTAAAACTGCCCAAGCTATCGCAAAACAAGCGGGTATTAAGAACGTATTTGCTCAAGTTCTTCCTGAGCAAAAGGCGAGTTATGTTAAAAAATTGCAAGAAAAGGGTTTGGTTGCGATGGTTGGAGATGGGATTAATGATGCTCCTGCATTAGCACAAGCAGATGTGGGAATTGCGATGGGTTCTGGAACTGATGTTGCTTTGGAAACCGGAGATATTGTTTTAATGAAAAATGAGTTAACAGATATTCCTAAAGCAATTAAGTTAAGCAAGCAGACTATTTCAAAGATAAAACAGAATATGTTTTGGGCTTTATTTTATAATGTCTTAGGCATTCCAATTGCAGCAGGAATATTGTTTCCGTTTACAGGATGGTTATTATCTCCTGTTGTTGCAGGTGGCGCGATGGCGTTAAGTTCGGTAAGTGTGGTCACGAATTCTTTATTGTTAAAGTATAAGGGGCTTTAGATCTCTATCTTTGTAAATAAGTACGTTCCAAGAATATCTATAACAAGTGTAATCGTAAAGAGGATGAGTAAGTCTAATCCAATCGAAAAATGAGAAATTCCAGTAAGTGTTCCTCGTAAGCCGTCTACTCCGTAAGAAAGAGGATTGATTTTGGTAATCCATTCTATTCCTTTTGGCAATCCTTCTAGTGGGAAGAGCGCGCCGGATAAAAAGAAAATCGGCATGATGAGAAAGTTGATGATTAAAGGAAATGCTTGCATGTCTTCAAGTTGGGAGGCAAGAGCTGTTCCTAAGGCTGTGAAAAGAAATGCGATTAAGAACATAAAGAGAAGGGCGATGGGCAAATGAATGAGGTTGTCTGTTCTAAATCCGATTAAAAGGCAGATTAAAAAAACAACAATTCCTTGGATTGAAGCGACTGTTGCTCCTCCTAAAGTTCTTCCAAGCATGATTTGACTTCTTTTGACAGGTGCGACAAGTGTTTCTTTTAAAAATCCGAATTGTCTGTCCCAGATGACTTCTATCCCTGCGAACATTGCGGTAAAGAGAATGCTCATTGCGATAACTCCGGGCGCTAAGAATTGGATATAGTTTCCTCCTCCTGCTTTTTGAAAGATCGGTCCAAATCCAAATCCGAGTGCTAAGAGAAAGAGTAAGGGTTGTCCTAAAGAGCCGATCATGCGCGATCGTGAACGCCAGTATCTTTTTATTTGTCTAAGCCACATGATGTAGAGCGCGTTCATCTTGTTTTGCTCCACATTTTCTTACCTTCGCGTAATCGATCTTTTGCTGTTGCTGCTTCTTCTCTGATTGTTTTTCCGGTTAATGAAAGGAATGCTTCTTCTAAGGAGTTTGTTTTTGTACTTTCTTTGAGTTCTTTTGCGCTTCCTTGTTTGATGATTTTTCCTTTGTCAATAATTGCTATTGTATGCGCGATTTTTTCTGCTTCTTCCATGTAATGCGTGGTAAAGAATACAGTCATTTTTTCTGTTTTACTTAATTGTTGGATATATTGCCACATGTGGTTTCTTGTTTGTGGGTCAAGACCTAGCGTTGGTTCGTCTAAAAATAAGATTTTTGGATGGTGGACTAATCCTCGGGCGATTTCTAAGCGACGTTTCATTCCCCCTGAGAACGTTTTTACAAAATCATTTTTTCTGTCTGAGAGTCCGACAAAATTGAGAAGGTAGCTTATTCGTTCTTCTCGTAAGTGTTTTGGAACGTTATACAAGACTGCGTGAAATTGAAGGTTTTCGTATGCGGTTAATTCGTCATCTAAACTTGGATCTTGGAAGACGATGCCGAAAGAGTTTCTTGTTTGATCTTGTTCTGTAGCGGGGTTAAAGCCGTTGACTTTAATTATGCCTGAAGTGGGGTGTAAAAGCGTTGTGAGCATTTTTATGGTTGTGGTTTTTCCTGCGCCGTTGGGTCCTAAGAAAGCGAAGAGTTCTCCATGTTTAACTTCGAAAGAGATATTATCTACTGCTGTGAAGTCTTTGAATTTTTTTATGAGATTTTCTACTTTGATAATAGGTGCTTCTTGCATGAATTAAAAGGGTAAATTCCCTCTTTAAATGTTTTGCCTATACTTTTTTATTTAAAAAGAAAGATCATTTATTTCTTTGAAGTTTTGAAAGAGTAGAGAATAATCCTTGTTTTTTGGCAAGTTCATTAAAAGTTCCTTCTTCAATGATTTTTCCTTGGGCTAAAACAATAATTTTATTTACATTTTTTATTGTAGAAAGTCTATGAGCGATGATAAGAAGTGTTTTATCTTTGAGTTGTTCGAGTTCTTTTTGTATTGCGTATTCTGTTTGGCTATCTAAGTGGGAGGTGGCTTCGTCTAAAAGCAAGAGCGAAGAGTCTTTGTAAAGTGCTCTAGCCAGTCCTATTCTTTGTCGTTCTCCTCCGCTAACTCGATATCCTTTTTCTCCGATAAGGGTGTGTAAGCCTGAAGGTAGTGTTTTTATGACCGTCTCAAGTTGAGAAATTAGTATAGATTTTTTGAGGTGTTCTGGATTTTCTTTGTTTGTTGCTATGGTGATGTTTTCTAAGAGGCTTGTGTTAAAAAGTTCTGATTCTTGCAAGACAATGGAAAATTTTTCTGCTAGTGAGTTAGAATCGTATTTCTTAACTGACATACCGTCAATGAGTATATCTCCTTTTTGGGGTTTATATAATCCTAAAAGAAGTTTGAAGAGTGTGGATTTTCCGCTTCCTGTTCTTCCGACAAGACCAATCTTTTCTCCTCGGTTAACGGTGAGGTTAAAGTTCTGTAATACTTTTTTATGTTTGTAGGAGAAGGTAACGTTTACAAATTCGATTTTCTTCCAATTTTCAGGGATTTCATTTTTTTCCTGTTTGAATGAGTGTGCATCAAGAATGGTCATAAGTCTTCCCACTCCGGATTTTTGAGTGATGAAGAGTTCTAGGTTGTTAGAAAGTCCGTCAAGACCGGTAATGAGCCTGTTAAAATACGCTGCGTAGGTAACGATGAATCCGACTGTGATTTTTGAGTGGGTGAGGTCTAATCCGAGGAGGAGGATAAATCCTGCGTAGGAAAAGGCGGATAATCCTTTGATGACTCTTATTTTCCAATATCCTAGATTTTTGGCTTTAAGCCAAAGTCGGTAGTAATCTTCTTCATTTGTTTTAACTTTCTGGGAAATTTGTTCTTTAAGACCTAAAGCTTTGATAGTGAGAAGATTGGATATTGATTCGTGGAATTTTCCGCTTATTTTTTCTTTGGATTTATCAAGTTGGGCGGCAAGGAAAACAATTCTTTTATTGAAATAAAAAAGTCCTAAGTTGAAAAGAAGAGCAATAAAAAGTCCGTAGAGAAAGTAAGAGAAACTAAGTGTGGCCAGAAGAAAGAGTCCTGCGAAAGTATCCGTAAGAATTCCAATAAGATCATTAGAAAAAAGGTGCATAAATTCAGTGAGGCTTTGAGCACCGTGATCGATTTTCTCAAGTTTTGCTCCTGCTGCTTCTTTTTCATGCCAGGAAAGTTCAAAGTTCATCAGGTTCTGCATTGCTTTGACTCTAATTTCTTTTTGGAGTTGTGCTCCGATTTTCTCTAGTTTGAATTTAGAATAAACTCTCATCCAAACACTGTAAACTCCTAAAATTCCAATCAGGAAAGTAAAGAGGTAAAATTTGGAGAGGGAGTGTCCTGTTTGAAATGTAGTGAAGAAATCTACAATTTTTCCTAAGAAGTAGACCATTCCAAAGTTTGCAAGGACCGAGCTTGAACGTAAGAGCGTAAAAAAGAGAAAGGAAAATCTATGGCCGTCTAGAAAAAGCCAATAATCTTTAATGAACTGGGTGGTCGGATAACCCTCTTTTCGCATAGCTTATCTTGCGAAAAGCCCCTTTATAAAATGTTTTAAATAAAGAGAAAGAGTAAAATGAGAAGAATGTCTAAAACGATCTCACTTAATGATTCTCTAAAGTAAACCGGACCTATTTTGTTTTTGAAAAGATGTTCTTTGGAAAGGTAAAGATGGTCTAAAAGGACGTGGGGGTAATAAGCAAGAGCTAAGATTAGCGTTGTTTGTAGATTTATTAAAGAGATTAAAAATAAAATGATGCTGATAAAGACTATTCCTAATGAGTGATGTAAGAAGCTTCGCTGTTTGTATCGGTGGAGCGCAATGGAGTTATTCCAAGTATCTTTTAAAGAGAATTTGTTTTTCTTTGCTTTGAAGATGTGTTCTAGGTAATGATCTAAGTCAAAGAGGATTGTTAAGAGTGCGGCAAGAAAGGCCAGTTTCCAGCTAAGTAAACCAAGTCTTACAAAGAAGCTAGAAAGAAGGAGTGTAAAGAGAAAGTGGGTTTGGGGATTCACAAGTTGCTTTAGATAGGTTTTTATTTTTATAACTTTTCTTTTTAAGATGGGTTTTTACTTTGACGGTCAGCTACATATCCCTATTAAGAGAATTCAGGGAGCAATGAGTAAGGCTGTTGAAAGGGGCTTAGATGCGGTTATTTTTACAAATTATGGGAATACTGATAACTTTGATAGGCTAGTGGAGAATAAAGATAAAGAGGGAAATCCGATCTTAGATAAAGCGGATTGGGATATAAAGAGAGTTTCTTCAACAGTTTTAGAAGTTGCGACGTATAACCGAAAATTGTATGTGATTAAGGGGGAAGAAATAAAAACAAAGCAAGGTCATCTTCTTGCGTGGGGGATTCAAGATCCTATTGATAATCAGATTGATTTAGAAGATTGTTTGAAAGAGGTGTATAAGCAGGGTGCGATTCCGGTGTTTTCTCATTTGTTAACGACAAGTTTTGCTGGATGCGGAAGAGAATTGTTTGAAGTGATGTATAAGCGTTTTGAAAAAGAACCTCTTGGAGTGGAGCAGAATGGTCAGATTCCTGTTTCAAGTTCAGATAACCGAGAAGTGAAGTTCTTGGCAGAGCAATATGATGTTGCTTGTTTTGGAACGTCAGATATTCATGGTGCTTATCTGGATGAACATATGAAGGTGGGTTTACGTTTACACACGCGCTTGCCTACAGAGAGGGTGGATGTGTTGAATTTTAATGAAAGTTTAAGGCAGATCATGCTTTTTCGTCCTGAGGATGTTGTTGTCGGAGGGGATGTAAATAAGAAATATGAGACGCTGTTATGGAATCTTGATTCGATAAGGAAAAACGGCCTTCCTAAAGTGAAAGAGTTGGTTGCGGGATATATACGTTCTAAGCTTTCTTCGCAGTAAGGAGCATTCCTGCTAATCCTAGTAATGCTATAGCGACGCCAGTTAAAACGTGTGAAAGAATTTGTTGTTCTGAGTAGAGCATGATCATGTGCATGCCTTCGTGGTAGTGGGAAGCGTGGGGTAAGAGTGCCCAAAACCAGCCTAAGCCCATAATAAGAGAAGAAAAATAAAAAAGAAAAGTAAATGTTTTCATAAAAAAGAGGGCTTTATTCAGCCCACATTGCAATTCCTAAAGAGACTACACCGATGATTAAGTGTAAGATGTGGAATGCAGTGTTGAATCCAAGCCAGTCTGTTGCGATGAAGCTGATTCCTGGAATAAATCCGATTGCTCCGACTACTAACGCCACAATTCCGAGAATTTTGTTTGTCATTTTACCTGGTTTCCAGGCGACAACAGCTCCTCCTACAAGGTGGATGATATTTGAGTAAAGGTTTACTCCTAAAATTCCTAATACGGGGTTTTGGAAAAATCCTAAAACTCCAACGAGAGCGACTACTGCTCCAATGATTCTAGAATACGTTTGATTTACGTTTGCTATGGTACTCACCTCCATTTTCAAATGAGTATATCTTTTTTTGAAAAAGCTGTATTATAAAGGTTTTGAATTAGCGTTGGAGGTCTGTGGCTCCTTCTAAAAGAGTTTTGGGTAAGTCTTCAGGCAGGGGGATGTTTTCTTTTTCGCATAACTTTCTAAATGCGGAGTGTTTTAAGTGAAGGCGGCGCGCTCTTTCTAGGGAAATACTGGCTTCTAAATATTTTGTTTCGACTGCCTTTTCATTTTGAAGATAGAGCTCTCGTAAGTCTAATATCTGCCCTGGTGTGAGTGTTTGAGCGTAGTAGTGAGCAAGAACCGCGATTTCGTTTTTTGTCCATCGTTTATAATGTTCTGTTAGCGATGCGTCTACAAACCATTCGGTTGCTGCTCGTATAGAAAGATCAGGGGGTATTTTGCCGGTCGTTCGAAACTGGTGAATTAATTCTAAAAAGAATGGTTGTGGATAATTGGGGTAGGGATAGTGTACTTCAACTTCTCTTTCTTGCCCAACTAATTCTGCTAAGCGGGTATGGTAGGATCCGAATAAAACAAGGGTTGTTCCGGGCAGTTGAGAGATAATCCTGGCTGTTTGATCTTCCCGCTGGTCTTCTTCTTTTTGGATTATTGAAATGGAGTGGGCGAGATTTTTTTCAAGATCGGGTAGCTCTGCAAAGGCTGTAGGAAGACACCTATCAAGGGTATTCATGTATGGGCTAAGCTCTTCTTTTGATTGAACGTAATTTTCTAAAACGAGTTTTTTTTCTGAGCCTAAAAGTTTACGTAAAAGTGTCTGAGTGAGGAATTGTCCGTCATAAAGGCAGTCGCTTAAAGAAGATTTTTGGATGCAGTGGTTATAGTTTTCTTCAATTCTTTTTGCTTCTTCTAGGTCAAAAACGACTCTTTCTGAAAAAACAGTGTTTGCTCTAGATAAAAGGGTTGTAAATTTGTGTGTGTTTAGCTGATGATTTTCTGTATAGTGGGCGAAGAAGTAGAATAAAACTGGGGCTTGTATTCTCATAATTCTTAGAAAAAGAAAAATTATTTAAAAGTAGTTTTATTTTGTTTTACTTGATTGAGAAAGAAAATTGCAATCAAGAGTCCTGCAAGCATTAAAGTAACATGAAAGCCGTATTCTATGGCGAGTAGTTGGTTGAGTTGTAAGCCTGCGTGCATATGGAGGTTATCATGGGGTACCCAAGAGATTAAGAGCCAGCCTACTGAAAGATAGGCTAGGATTGCTTGATTTTTATTAGTAGCTAGTTTTTCTATCATTGGCCATCCTAAGATAAGGAAAGCAAATCCTAATCCAAAGAGGAGTGCTTCGATGATTGTTAAAAGCATAAAGAGAGGCATTTGTATTCCTGTTGGTTGGGGGATGGTTGTTAATGGTGGCCAGATTGCTGCTCCGATGGGTGTGTGTCCGTTTAAGAGAAATCCAATAACTGCAAAAACAAGCGTGATGAGCAAAGCTTTGAGTTTCATTAAAGCGTTTTTGTGAGAAGGTGTTATTTAAAGATTATCGTAAGAACGAGGGTAGGTCTCTTGTAACAAGTTAAGAGATAAAAATCTTTAATAACGAGCTCGCTATCTTAGCCAGGATGAAGGATATTCTTATTCGTGGAGCTAGAGAGCACAATCTAAAGAATATTGATGTAGTGTTACCTAGGGATAAGTTGATTGTGATTACTGGCGTCTCAGGTTCAGGAAAATCCACATTAGCATTTAATACGTTATACGCGGAGGGTCAAAGAAGGTATGTCGAATCATTAAGCGCCTATGCAAGACAGTTTTTAGGTGTGATGGGTAAGCCTGATGTTGATTCTATTGATGGGTTGTCTCCCGCGATTTCGATTGAGCAAAAAACTACATCCAATAATCCGAGAAGTACGGTCGGTACGGTTACTGAGATTTATGATTATCTTAGATTGTTATTTGCGAGAGTGGGTATTCCTCATTGTCCTATTCATAAAATTGCGATTCAGTCGCAGTCTGCCGAGTCAATTGTTAAGAAAGTGGTTCAAGAGTTTGAAGGTGAAGTAAATGTCTTAGCGCCGATTGTAAGACAAAAGAAGGGAACGTATGAGCAGTTAATTAAGAATTTAGCAAAGGAAGGATATGTGAGAGTAAGGGTAAATAAAGAGATTTTTAGAACTGATGAAACAATAAAGTTAGACCGATACAAAAAGCAAGATATTGAGATTGTGATTGATAGAGTTGATATTTCTGATAAGTCAAGGTTAAATGAAGCTATTGAAAATGCGTTAAAGAAAGGTGAAGGGTTGGTTATTATTGAATCTAAAAAAGAACAGTTGTATTCTTCGAAGTTAGCGTGTCCTGAGTGTGGAATGTCTTTTGAGGAATTGCAGCCGAGAATGTTTTCTTTTAATAGTCCTTTTGGTGCGTGTGAAGAGTGTAAGGGGTTGGGTGTGAAGATTGAGTTTGATCCTGATTTGATTATTCCTGATAAGAATAAGTCGATTATGGATGGTGCGATTGAATTGTACGGAAAGATGGATTTAAGTTGGCGCGGTCAGCAGTTACAAGTAGTTGGGAAAAAGTATGGTTTTGATCTGTTTACACCGGTAAAAAGTTTTTCTAAAGAGCAGTGGAACGTATTGATGTATGGTACAACCGAATCGTTGTCTGGTCGTTGGTCAAATGGTGCTACGATGAATCTTAATCAAGGCTGGGAGGGGTTGGTCAATCAATCTGATAGATTATACAAGTCAACAAGTTCTGATTGGAGGAGAAGTGAGCTTGAGAAGTTTATGAGTAGTTCTCAGTGTCCAAGTTGTAAGGGCAAAAGATTGAAAGAGAAAGTATTGGCTGTGACAATTAATAGTAAGTCGATTATTGATGTTACCGATTTATCTGTTTTGAAGTGTTTGAATTTTTTTGAAAAAGTTTCATTAACCAAGAAGGAGTTGGAGATTGCAAAGTTAATTCTGAAAGAGATTAATTCTAGATTGATTTTTTTAAAAGATGTGGGTTTAGGCTACTTAAATCTTTCAAGAGAGGCCGGAACATTATCTGGGGGAGAAGCGCAGAGAATTAGATTAGCGACGCAGATTGGTTCAAATTTAATGGGGGTGTTATATATTTTGGACGAGCCTTCTATTGGCTTGCATCAAAGGGATAATATGAAGTTAATTGAAACGTTGCATAAGTTAAGAGATTTAGGAAATACGTTGGTTGTTGTTGAGCACGATGAAGATACGATAAGAAGGGCTGATTATGTGGTGGATATGGGGCCTGGTGCAGGGATTCATGGCGGAGAAGTTATTGCTGTTGGCTCTCCAAGTGAGATTATTAAGAGTGCAAAGTCTCTAACTGGAAAATATTTGTCTGGAAAGTTAAGTATTCCTTTACCAAAAAAGAGGAGAATGGCAAAAGGAGAGATTAGTTTTCTTGGTTGTACTGAGCATAATTTGAAGAATATTAATGTGGAGATTCCGTTAGGTGTGTTAACGTGTTTGACGGGTGTTTCAGGTTCTGGAAAATCTACGTTACTCGAAGAAATTATTTACAAAGGATTAGTAAAAAAGATAGAGCAAGCGAGTGTTAGTCCTGGAAAACATAAAGAAATAAGGATTAAAGGGGAGGTGGATAAGGTAATTGTGATCGATCAAAGTCCGATTGGAAGAACGCCGAGGAGTAATCCCGCGACGTACATTAAGGTGTTTGATGAAATCAGAATATTATTCTCTTCTACAAAAGAAGCCAAGTTGAAAGGGTTTGGGCCGGGAAGGTTTTCTTTTAATGTGGAGGGCGGAAGATGTGAAAAATGTTTTGGTGATGGTACTATCAAGATAGAAATGAATTTTTTGCCTGATGTGTATATTGAGTGTGAGGACTGTAAAGGGAAGCGGTATAATGAAGAAACGTTAACGATTACTTACAAAGGGGTTTCTATTGCGGATGTGTTGAATATGAGTGTGGAAGAAGCCTTAAAATTATTCGAAGCAGTTCCTTCGATTAATAGAAAGTTAGCCACGCTAAGCGCAGTTGGTTTAGGGTATATTAAGGTGGGTCAGAGCGCAACGACCCTGTCAGGTGGTGAAGCGCAAAGAGTGAAGTTAACAAGAGAGTTGGCAAAAAGGGGAACGGGTAAAACGCTTTATTTGTTAGACGAGCCTACAACGGGTTTGCATTTTCACGATGTAAATAAGCTTTTAGAAGTGTTGCATAGTTTAGTTGAGAAGGGAAATTCGATGGTGATTATTGAGCATAATTTAGAGGTGATTAAATCTGCGGATCATGTTATTGATCTTGGTCCTGAAGGGGGAGAAGAAGGAGGGCAGATTGTCGCGTCAGGTACTCCTGAGCAGATTGCGAAAGCAGATACATACACAGGTAAATTCTTGGCTCCTTTATTGAAAGATGGTAAAGCCTAGCGAGATCTCTTTTTTGCCAGAAAGCCCAGGCTGTTATTTGTTTAAGAATAAAGAAAATGAAATCATTTATGTTGGAAAAGCCAAGAATCTTAAAAAGCGTGTTTCGAGTTATTTTCAAAAGCGGGATTTAGATCCAAAGACTGCGGTTTTGGTTTCTCAAATAAAGGATATTGATTTGTTTGTAACTAAATCTGAGGTTGAAGCTTTATTGTTAGAGAATAGTCTGATTAAGAAGTATTATCCTCATTTTAATTTGGATTTAAAAGATTCGAGAAGGTATGCTTATCTTTTATTGCATCCTGACGCCTTGCCTTGGATTGAGGTAGTAAGGTCAAGGGAGGAAAAAGGAATCTATTACGGTCCTTTTGTTTCTGGAGTGATGAGAACACTGGTGTTAGAAGTGATTACGAGAAATTTTAGGATTTTGACAAAGAAGCCATCTCCTCGTTTAAAAAAGATTATTGATCCTATTTCTTATAGCCAAAGAGTAACTCAAGCAAAGAAAATTCTGGAAGGAAAGGTTGACGATCTGATTAAAGAGTTAGAGGCGAAGATGAAAGACTCTTCTTCTAAGACTTTTTATGAGTACGCGTTAACGTTAAGAAATCAGATTAGTGCGTTAAAGAGTTTAAAAGAAAAGCAAAGAATTGAAATGCATCGTTCTGTTGATGCGCATATTTTGAACTATAAGGTAATTAATAATGAGGTGTTTTTACTTCTTTTTTCAATTAGGAAGGGGGTTTTAGAAGAGAAGCAGGCGTATACCTTTACTTTTTATGAGAATTTTTTAAATGAGTTTTTAGTGCAATATTACGATGTTGCTCCGATTCCTGCAGAGGTGGTTGTTCCGCATGAGGTTGATCCTGCTTTGGAAGAATATTTAACTCAAAAAGGAAGAAGGAAGGTAAGTTTTATTATTCCTCAGAAGGGAGAGAAGAAAGAGTTATTGGATTTAGTGAGTGAGAATATTAATTCCACGTTTTTTGCTGGAAGTGAGAGTGTTTTAGCGCTCCAAAAGTTATTGAATTTAGAGAAAATACCTCGAGTTATAGAATGTTTTGATATTTCGCATCTTTCTGGAACGAATACTGTTGCTTCGATGGTTTGTTTTAAGAATGGGTTGCCTGCGAAAAGTTTTTATAGAAAATTTAAAATAAAGGCTAAAGCGAATAGTGATGATTATCTTGCTATGAAAGAGGTTATTCAAAGAAG
This sequence comes from Candidatus Woesearchaeota archaeon, assembly GCA_964497265.1. GTDB lineage: Archaea > Nanobdellota > Nanobdellia > SCGC-AAA011-G17 > GW2011-AR18 > JAHFKM01. Next base: position 15,752 of record CAZCCK010000022.1, read on the forward strand.
GTATTTTGGTTCGTTGAGTAAGTCTTTGGATTTTCCTGATCTTATTGTGATTGATGGGGGTTTAGGTCAGTTGAATGCGGCTTTATCTGTTTTAAAGAAAGGAACTGTAATTTCGTTAGCAAAAAGATTTGAAGAAGTGTACGTTCCAGGTAAAGAAGAGCCGCTGAGAGCAGATAAAAAGAATAAAGGTTTGCAGTTGTTGCAAGCGATAAGAGACGAGGCGCATAGGTTTGCGATTACGTTTCAAAGATCTTTAAGAAATAAAGAGGATTTTAAAAAATGAAGTTTAAGATTCATTCACCTTTCAAACCAGCAGGTTCGCAGCCAGAAGCAATTAAGAAGCTAGTTGAAGGTATTAAAAAAGGACAGACGTTTCAAACGTTGTTGGGAATTACTGGCTCTGGAAAAACGTTCAGCATGGCGCATGTCATTGAGCAAATCCAGAAACCCACATTAGTGATTGCTCATAATAAGACCTTAGCAGCGCAATTATTTAGGGAGTTTAAAGAGTTTTTCCCAGAAAATAGGGTTGAATATTTTATTTCTTTTTATGATTATTATCAGCCAGAATCCTACTTGCCTGCAAAAGATCAGTATATTGAGAAAGATTCGAGTATTAATCCTTTAATAGAGCGGATGCGCTTAAGCGCTACTGCTTCTTTGATGTCAAGGCAAGATGTGATTGTTGTTGCTTCTGTTTCTTGTATTTACAGTATTGGTAATCCTAAGAATTTCTTAGGATTGGGTTTTGAGATTAATAGTGAAATGAAAGTAAAGCGTGAAGAATTGATGAGTAAGATGCTTGATATTCAGTATGAAAGGAATGATATTGAATTGATGCCGGGTAGATTTAGAGTCAAAGGGGATATCATTGACGTGATTCCTGGTTATGAAAGAGATATTTTGAGAATTGAATTGTTGGGTAATGTTGTTGAAAGAATGACGATTTTGGATAAGGTTACTTTAGAACCTAAGCAAAGGTTAGAGCATTATTTTTTGTTTCCTGCGAGGCATTTTGTTACTCCTAAGGATGAAATGGAGGGTGCTTTTAAGGAAATAGAGGAAGAATTAGAAGTTCAATTAAAAAAGTTAGAGCCTTTAGAAGCGCATAGGCTAAAACAAAGAACACAGTATGATTTGGAGATGATGCGAACACTAGGTTTTTGTAAGGGTATTGAGAATTATTCAAGGCACTTTGAAGGGAGAAAAGAGGGACAAAAACCTTTTTGTTTATTAGATTATTTTCCAGATGATTTTCTTATTCTTATAGATGAGAGTCATCAGACTGTTCCGCAGTTAAATGCGATGTATAAGGGCGATAAACAAAGAAAAGAAGTATTGGTTGAGTATGGTTTTCGTTTGCCTTCTGCTTTAGATAACCGACCATTAAATTTCAAAGAGATTGAGGGTTATTTAGAAAAAAATAAAACGGTTTTTGTGAGTGCGACTCCAGCAAAGTACGAGTTAGAAAAATCAAGTCAAGTCGTCGAGCAGATTATTCGTCCAACAGGGTTGGTTGATCCAGAGGTTGTTGTTCGGTCTGCGAAAGAGCAGATGAAGGATTTGTCAGAGGAGATTAAAAGAGTAATTAAGAAGGGAAACAGGATTTTAGTTACGACTTTAACGAAAAAATTAGCTGAAGAAATTTCTGATTATTTTGCTTCGTTAGGAATTAAGACAAGGTATTTGCACGCTGAAGTGCACGCGTTAGATAGAACTGAGATTTTAAGACAATTACGGGTTGGTAAGTTTGATGTTTTGGTTGGAATTAATTTGTTAAGAGAAGGTATTGACATTCCAGAAATAGGATTGGTGGCCATTTTAGATGCTGATAAGGAAGGTTTTTTGAGAGATCAGCAGAGTTTAATTCAGATTATTGGTCGTGCTGCAAGAAATGTTGATGCTAAAGTTATCTTGTATGCGGATAGATTAACCGATTCGATGATTAACGCGATTAAAGAAACTGAGAGGAGAAGAAAGATTCAGTTGGAGTTTAATAAGAAAAATAAAATTACTCCAAAAACGATCGTTAAACCAATTGAAGAGCAGACGATTATTGTTAAAGATACAAAGCATATTCCAAATAAAGAAAAGGAGAAACTGATTCCGGTTTTAGAAAAAGAAATGAAAGAGGCTGCGGAGAAGTTAGATTTTGAATTAGCGATTTCTTTAAGAGATCAGATTAATGGTTTAAGAAAAGAACTTGGAATGAAGAAAGAAGAGCAGATAGATGTTTAATCGTTTTTTTGTTTATGGAGTGCTAGGTGTAATTCTAAGTAAAGCGCTTCAAGTTCTTGTCCTGAAAGAGGTCTTTCAAGAAATCCCCCGCCAGCGTGGTTAGTAAATACTTCTAAGCTTATTGAGTTAGGTGCATAGGTAGTTATTCCACCGGGATTATTGATCCGGATATATTGTAAAGTTCCATCTCTTTTATCTGAAGTTAACCATTCTTTTCTAGCTTCTTCAAGATCTGCAAGAATAGTTTCTACAACGTCTTCAACCGTTTCACATGAAATTGGTTCATTATCTATTTTTTCGTTATAAATTTGGTAACGGTATTCGAGTTTATTCGTTTTAGGATCAATACCTGCGAGTATGGAAATAGAATATTCTAAGTCTTCTTTGATTGCCATAGAATAAAAGGATAAAGAAAAAGCTTAAAAAGCTAGCTAAAGGGGGGCGTATTTTTTATACAGCGTATCTGCCTAAAGTCTAGAATGATTCTCCCTAAAAGGGTATTCTTATTATCTGCTGAAGAAAGAATCGTTAGAGATTTAACTGATAAAAATTTTCTAGCTAGCGTAAGATTTGCGGAAAAGAAGGAGAAATCTTTATAAATTTTAAACACTTTTATTAAATTGGAGGGAATGATGGGACCTGGAACGAAAACGGATTATGATTGGTTTATTGATACGGATCTAAGTTCTTATGCTGGGGAATGGATTGCCATTCTTAATAAGAAGATTATTGCTCATCAAAAAGATCTAAAAATGCTTATTTCGATAGTAGAAGAAACGTATCCGGGAAAGAAAGCTTCATTTACGAAAGTTTCAAAAAGTCTGAGTATTCTTTAATGCTAATCTACAAATTCAAAAAAGAGGAAATTGATACTGGTTGGTATATTTGTAAACCGACGATTAAGGTCGAATTTGAAGGTCGTTATTTTTTTCCGATTCTAGACTCTGGCTGTGACATAACTGTCATTTCAGAAGGCTTGGCGGATCTTTTTGGGATTCAAAAAGGAGAAGTAACAGAATTGAAGGCGTTTCGCGAAAGCTTCAAAGTTTATAGGGGTTTTATTAATCTGAAGTTGATATCTAATAATCGAAGATTTAAAGATGAAGTAGTGACTCATGTACCTTGTTTGATTGTTCCTAAAGAAAAGATAGAAGAAGATGACGCTGAGATGGTTATAGGTGTTGCGGGAATTTTTGAAAGATTTAAGATTACATTTGATTTGCCCAGTAAAAAGATAATTTTGAAAATGGTTCATGAATAAAGATATTCTTATTATCCTATGAAGAAGCAAATAAAATAATTATTTAGAATTCATAACTTGTAAGAAGGATTCCATCTTTTTTTAAAAGTCGCTGAGCATGAAGGTCTATTGCAGTGTAAATCTTTCCCCAGTTTTTAGATTGAGAGGTATAGGGTTCTCCGCTTAAAATAGTGGAGGCGTGCACAATGTCAAAACTATGTTCTGTGAGGCTATCGAGTGAATAAGGATCAAGTAAGTTTATACCTGAATAATGTTCAAAGAGTTCTCCTTCTAAATTTCCTAAATCTGCACCGGTAATATCTAGTCCTAAGGGGTAAAGGAGTCTGCATAACCAAGGTTCGTAAGCAGGATCTGGGTTTCCTTCAGGATCCCACGTGTTGGAAGGGCAAGCGCCGCAAGCAAGATCAATGATTTTTTTATTGGTAAGGTGTCCTTCCGAAACTGTGAGGAGTGCCGCGAGTCTATGAGAAGTGGTATTAAATCCCAAACGAGTATAGGGTGGGTATAAAGTTGAGACGCGAGTTCTTAAAACATCTAAAGTTAATCGTTGAGCGGTTTGGGTAATTTCTTCTGAAAACCGAATTGTTCTAGAATCTGGTTTTTTTATGCCCTGTAAATTATACTGTTGTAAGTACATAATTTGAAGAGTAAGAAAATATTTTTAAAGCTATTTAGCATTAGGATCTAGTTGGTGTAATCCAAAGACATTTCCTTCTGTGTCAATAAAGTATCCTTGCCATGCCATTTTGGGGATTGCAAATTTTGGCATTGCTATTTTTCCGCCGTTTTTCAAGATTTTTTGAGCGGTTTCATCAAAGTTTGTAACGTCGATGGTGCAGGTAAATGCGTTTGTTCCTTGTTCTAATGCGGGTGGTGGGCAGGGTCTTTTAAGTAATCCGCCATTAATTCCAGCTTCTTTGCTGTCTTTGGGTGCGGTCATAATCATCCAATAGTCCATTGGTCCGCCGTATTTTTCTATTTTCCAGTTAAAGATGGTTGTATAGAATTTTACTGCTCGTTCTACGTTTTCTGCTTGGATTTCAAAGTGTACGACGCGGTTCATTGTGCTTCTCCAGGTTTTGCAGGAATATTCTTTTCATCCATCCAAAAAACTTCCCATAAGTGTCCGTCTAGATCTTCAAAGCTTCTTTGGTACATCCATCCGTGATCCGCTTTTTCTCTTGGTTCTTTTCCGCCTGCTTTGGTAACGTTTTCGATCATTGCATCTACTTCTTGTTTAGAATTTAATTGTAAGGAATTAATAACCTCTACATATTTTTTAGTATCGCTAATTTCTTTTTTAATAAAGGTCTTAAAGAAGGGTTCTACCAAAAGCATAGCGAAGATATTTTCTCCAATAATCATGGAGGTAGCGTTCTTGTCTGTGAATTGTTTGTTAAAAGTAAATCCTAGTTGAGTAAAAAATTCAATGGATTTGTCTAAATCTTTTACAGGCAAGTTAACGAAGATTTGTTTTATCATTAAATAAGGTCTGTTTTTATGGTTTATAAATTTTAGTAATCATATTGGTCAAGAAGGGGTTTAAGAATTTGGTTTAGCTTGGGGTTAGTTTTAGGTTCGTTTTTGCTTAATTCTCTGTATTCTTGTTCTGCATCTGCTTCTCCGAGTTTTTCTGAGATGAGTGCGGCGTCAGAGTATCTTCGCATGCGGAGGGAGAGATCTCTTAGTTCTTTCCCAAGTTCGGGATTATCTCGCTCTTCACTCATTAATCTGAAATAGCGGCCAGTTAAGTCGGAAGCAGACTTTTCTAAAGCTCTTACTTCATCAAGAAAAGCAACATAAGCGGTAATATCAAAGACTGCTTTTTGTGCAGCTACTATTTGAATAAGATCTTCTTCTAAAGGTTGAAATGAGGAAAAGTCAAGTCTTTGAGTTTCTTCTACGGTGACTAACGCAACGTTTTGCATCAAGGTCATTCCTTTAAGAAAATGTGTAGCATAGTAAAGTGCGTTTTTGTAAGCTTCCAGAGCAGGGTCAAGATTTCCTTCTTTAAGTTCTTGTATCGCAAGAAGGGTGTATGCTTGTTCGCATGCTAAATTCGGACCGCTTACTTCTTGGTAGAGGTGAACTGCGTTTCTTAAGGGGGTTATTTCTCGAAATCGATTTCCGACAATTCTTGGCATAAAATCGTATACTGTGGCTTCCGAAAGGTTAATTTTTTGTCCAGTTCCTCGAGAAATCATTTCTGGGTTGATTTTGAGGGTAGACAATTGTTTGATATCTTTAGACATAAAGAGTGAATAAAAGAGACTTTTATAAATCTTTGGAAGGATCAAAACGGTAATAGTCTTCTTGTGTGATAATTTTATTAAAGATAGAGAAGTTTAAAAATGTAATTAAAATTATGCGTCTGGAATTTCAGGTTCTACTAGTTTTGTTAATTTTTCTAAGGAGTCCTGCCATCCTAGGTAGCACATTTCAGCAGGTATTGCTGCAGGAATGCCTTCTTGGGTGATGGTAAGTTCTGTTCCCACGAGG
>CAZCCK010000023.1:0-2701 GCA_964497265.1 Candidatus Woesearchaeota archaeon
GTGAATACCCTCTCTGGATACCATGATCGAGAAAGATTCTTAACAAATGAATTAGCTCTTGTAAGAACTTTTGGTGCTCATGAACATCTTGAAACTTATTTTGACAAAGCCCAACGTGAAGGAAAAGTCGGAAATCATCACCCTTTTAATGGAAGAAATCCTTCAGTGCCGCAGGGTCGGTTGCTCGGTGTCGGTAGTACTGGTGGCGGCCTCGGCAGCGGCAGTGATCTCAGTGGTGTTGGCCGTTTTCTCGGGGTAGCGCCGGAGGCGCACAGCGCAAAAAAAATTGAACCATCCATTCCACAAATCAAAAAGGAAAATAGTTTAGAATCCAAACTAAACGAAATCATTCCCGCCCTAGAAAAAGGACAAGCATTCGAATACAACGGAATGCTTTACACTCCTTCTCCTGCTAAACGTATAAAATAAAGTTGTAAATGTAACGCTAGAGACTGGACTTAACAAGTTCGAAAGTTTTAAAAAGGTTTAATTTTTGTCATTCTTGATGATTATTCCAATTTGTTGTCTCGCTTGTGGAAAACCTGTAGCTCATTTATGGGAAGATTATAAAGAGAGAACTTCTAAAGGTGAGCATCCTAAGAAAGTAATGGATGAGTTAGGTTTAGAAAGGTATTGTTGTCGAGCTTTGTTTATGGGTCATGTTGATCTATTAGAAACTATTGCTAAGTTTAAGAAAGCATAGATTTTCTTTTATATAAATGTTTATTAAGCTGTTAATGAGTTTATGCATATGCCTTTTGGAACCGGTGGGTTTCCTGAACCTTCTGAAATACAAAAAAGACAAGAACTTTCTAGTATAATCTATCATCCTGTTAAAGTCGTTTTGGAAAAGGATGGGCCTTTAGTAGAAGGCACAATTGTTGCTTATCTTGGAGAAAGACTTCTTTATGATCGAATGAGTAAAGAAGAGAGTGAAGGAAGAATTTATAAAATTAGACTAGGAAATTGGTCTCAGATAGAAAGGACTATTAAAGAAATAGAAGAGCATAATCTTGAGCTTATTTCCCCTTTAGATTACCGCGTATATCTTCCTAACTTAGACAGACGACGTAAAAGAAGACAGGCTAGCTTTCCGGAATAAATTCTTAAAGAACCCTATACTTTTTTCTTTAACTAAATACTTTTATGTTTTGAAGAAACTATTAAAAAGAAAAGCGTATTCTCATACTCAAAATGAGAGATGATAGTTGGTTAAAAGAGCGTTTGGATGCGATTTGGTCTTTGCTTTTTGCAGATGTTGAAAGAAGAAATACTGTTCAGATTAAGTTTAAGGGTCACTGGAAGAACAAGTTTGGTCATATCAAGCGATTAAAGAATAAGGACAGCGAAATTGCTATTAACGGTTTTTTTAGAGAGGAAACAGTTCCGGAGTATATTATTGATTTAACGATCGCGCATGAATTAGTGCATTATATGCATGGTTTTAATAGTCCTCATCCCAAGATGTTTAGTCATCCTCATCAAGGGGGGATTGTGAATAAAGAATTAAGGAAGCGGGGGTTTGCTCAAAATTTAATGCTGGAGAAGCAGTGGGTGAAAGAGGAATGGGCAAAGTTGATAAGACCGAAAGTAAAGCCTAGAAAGCAAGGTTTTTTGAGGATTTTTTTACGTTAAATTTTATATTTAGAGTATTTCTTACAGGTAAAGCAAGTAGAAATGACATAGCCTTCTTTGGTTCTTACTCGGTAATTTCCTGTTTTAAAATAAGTGGAGCAGTGTTTGCAGTATCTTCTTTTGTACTCTTTAGGAATTTTAAGGTTAACTTTCATTGCGATTTTTCTTGCTAGTTCTACGTATCTATTTGCTTTGGAAGGATTTTTTTTAGCTTCGCTAAAGAGAATTTTGATTCGTTCTAAAGCGAGTTGTTTTAGTTGGTTCTTTGAAGGATATTTTGAAGGCATAATTCTGTTTTAGAATAGGTAGTATAAAAACGGTTCGGATGATTTACGGATTTTGTAGGCTTAGATTTTTGAATTGTTAAAAGATTTTTTAATAAAATGAACGTTTTTGAGTGTAAAGATATAACTAAAAGAATGATTTATCTTAGTCGTGAACGGTATTTTCATTTAATGAAGCACAAAGATTTACAGAATAATTTAGATCTAATTAAAATTTGTTTAGCCCGACCTCTAAAAATTATTCCAGAAGGAGAAGTTAATTTTTATTATTTCTATTGTAAGGAGAGGAAGTGGAAAGAAAAATCGTAAGGGTGATCGTGAAGTATTTAAATGGAAAAGGCTATATAATTACAGCTTATTTTGTGGAGCATTTAAAATGGAAGAAGGAATAAGTATTTATTATGACGAAGAAGCGGATTTCCTAGAAATCAGTTTTGCTGAGGGAAAAGAGACTTTTGTAAGAGATATTAAGCCAGGAGTTTCTGAAAGGATTGATGAAGAAAGCGGGAAAGTTATCGGTATTTTAATTCAAGATTTCAAGAAAAAAACTGAATCTGTGAAGGATTTTAAATTAACCTTGCCTATTAAAGTAGAAGTCTGTTAAGAGATTTTTTTAATAAATCTTCCTGTAAAAGTAGAATTCCGGTTTTAAGCTGGAAGAAGCAGCGAAAGGTTCTTAAAGTAAAATGGTGTTTTAAAAATAGTGAAAAAAAGAAGTGTGACTTGTGTTATTCCGGCTCATAATGAAGAAACTGTCATTTCCAATACAGCAAAGGCATTTC
>CAZCCK010000023.1:2711-21048 GCA_964497265.1 Candidatus Woesearchaeota archaeon
ATTGAGAATGTGTTAAAAGTGGTGTATAATCATCCTTTAATTGATCAAGTGATTGTTGTGCAGAATTTCTCTGTGGATAACACGTCTAAGGTTGTTAAGGCGTTCATTAAAAGAACGAAGTCTAAGAAGGTTAAGTTACTTGAAGAGTATGAAAGGCGCGGAAAAGCGTATGCAATGTATCGGGGTGTAGCGGCAGCTAAGTCGCAGATTGTACTTTTTTTAGATGCGGATCTTTGGAATTTAAATGAGAAAAACGTAACTGATTTAGTAAGTCCGTTAATTAAAGGAGAAACAGATCAGACGATTGGTTTTCGAGGAGATTCTCTTTTTTTGTTTAAGTGGGTAAGTGTAGATCCTATTGGTGGTGAAAGAGCGTTGGAGAAGAATGTTTTTTTACAGATGCCTGATTGTAGGGGTTGTGGTTTTGGAATTGAGTCTTTGATTAATGATTTTATCATTCGTTCTAAGAAGAAAACAAAAGTTGTGCCTATGCCTAATGTTCATCATACGTTAAAGTATGTGAAGCGCGGTTTTTTTAGAGGATGGTATGATGATTTTGGAATGATTCGCCAGATATTTCGGGCTGTTCCGTTCTGGAGTTTTACTAAGAATATGTTCTATCTTTCAAAGCACAGAAGAGAGTAAGCGAAAGGTTTATTATTGAACTTTTTTTAAAGAAGCGGGATGGTAAAGATTCTTTATGGTTTGGCTGGTGAAGGGATGGGTCATGCTACTCGTTCTAAAGTTGTTCTTACTCATTTAAAAGAAAAGGGTCATAACGTGCACATTGTTGCGAGTAATAAAGCGTTTGATTTTATCTCTTCTTCTTTTAAAAACGCGACAAAGATTCCTGGTCCTACGTTGGTGTATGAGGATAATACGCTCAAGGCGTTAAAGTCGGTAGTGAAAAATTTTATTCATCTTGAGGGAAGAGAAGCAGTAAAGAGGGTGAGAAAAATTATTCGAGAGGAGCAGCCAGATCTGATTATTACGGATTATGAGTTCACTGTTGCGTATTTAGCGGGTATAGCTAACGGAAAGACTGTTTTTCATAAGAAGAAAATACCTTTACTAAGTATTGATAATATGCATGTTATTTCTAATTGTAAGATTGAGGTGCCTAAAGAGTATAAGCGCGACTATCTTTTGGTTAAATATGTTAACGATTTGATTGTCCCCCCAAAGAATGTGAATAAGTTTCTTGTTACTAGCTTTTTCTTTCCTCCTGTGGTAAGAAAGAATACTTTTTTTATTCCGAGTTTATTACGCGAAGAGATTGTCAAAGCAAAGGTTGGGGAGGGCAATCATATTTTAGTGTATCAGACTTCGAAGAGTAATCTGTCGATGCTGGATCTTTTAAAGAAGGTGGATGAAAAGTTTATTGTGTATGGTTTTGGTGAGTCTAAGGGAGAGGGAAATTTAACGTTCAAGCCTTTTAGTGAGACTGGTTTTGTAGAGGATCTTGCTTCGTGTAAGGCAGCGATTACGAATGGTGGTTTTAGTATGATTTCTGAAGCGATTTTTTTGCATAAGCCTGTTTTAAGTGTTCCGATTAAGCATCATTTTGAGCAAATTTGTAATGCGCTGTATTTGCAAAGAGAAGGGTATGGGGAGTTTCATGAAGAGCTAACTTTAGAGAATGTTCAAAATTTTCTTGCTAATTTGAAAAAGTATAAAGGGAATTTAGAGAGGTATTCTCAAAAAGATAATCAAGAAGCGTTTGCTCTTATTGATCGTTTGATTAAAGAATGTTTAAAAAAATAAGTGGGCAACTTCCAAGAGTTCCCGTTCGATAGAACAGTACAATCTTGAACGTAAGCCTGTTTAACTTCCTGGTTCGAGATGAGTCAGGGTGGGACCAGGCCACTATGGTCGCCCGGAAATGAGAAAGATGGTTTCTTTATAAAGATTTCGAGGCTCTTTTTGCTGCTCTTGCTTGGATATCCGCTTGTTTAGTTTGAGGGTAAGCAGCGCAGTCTAAGCGAGGTACTTTGGCTCGTGCGCTGAATAGTACTGCACTGTCTCTGTTTGTTCCCGGACTAAGATATTGTAAGTTAATGGCTGCACCTAATCCTCGTTCAGTATTCATCGCGTCACGTCTGGGTAATCCTTGAGGGTTATAGTGGATAAAGTTGAATTGTCCATTTTCAAAGAAAGTAGTGTAGTTTCCTCCCTTTAAGTGATTTAGAAGAGGTTTCTGGTAGGGCTGAATAGTGCCGTTTCTTCTAAAAGTTTGAGTGGAGAGCTCTCCATTCTCAAATCTTGCATTAAGCCATTCTATGCGAGGATCTCTTAATCCTAAAAATTGTTCTAAAAGTGAGCTTTTCTCTAGTCGATCTAATAGTGTTCCATTTCCATCATAGAGGGTGGAAGAAGTAAGGTGTTCGAGAAATTTCCAATAAAGGGGAATGGGTGGGAGGATTGCACGCTCTTTAGCTAATTGTTTTTGTGCTTCTTCAAAGGTAAGGCCCGAGAAGCGGGGTTCTCTTTCGATAAGCCAGTCTTCTCCTTCATAGGAGACTCTTACATAATCTTTAAGGTCTTTTTGTGTTAAAACCATAGAAATATTGTCCTAAAAAAGCATTTAAATCTTGTTATAGGGCTCTTTTTATGAAGTCAAAGCAGGTAATTCGAAGCGTAGCTCTCAGCTTGTTAGCGTGGTATTTTCCTTCAAAGAATAATCTAAGTTCTATTTATGGAAGAAGAGAACATCCTTTAGTGATAAATGAAGTTAAAATAGAAAGGCAAGAATCTCCATTAGAAAGGAGTATTCAAAAAGGAACTTGCGCAAGAAGCGGAGTTGCTAAGCTTGATGAGTATACTTTTTTGATTTGTCCTCAAGGGAAAATTAATTGGCAGCCAGATCTTTCTAGTGATGGAAATAAAATTGTTTTTGGAGTTGAGCCAGATCCTTCTTCTTTACCTCCTGATCTAGATGTGTACTTAGTTGATCTTAATTCTAAGTCAATGGATGCTATCGCTCAAACAAAGAGTGAAGAGCGTTATCCTTCGATTTCTGCTGATGGATCGTTAGTGTCTTTTGAAGCGATAAGGGGGGGAAAGTTAGTTGGTCTTGTTGCGGATTTGGAGAGAAACGTTGTTTCTCAAGTAATGGTCAAGGCAGAGCCGGTAAGCGGAGTAAAGCTTATTAAAAAAAATAAAAAAATTCTTGTTCGTGATCAAAAAGAAATGTATTTGGTGGAAGGAGAGAAAGGGTTGCTTCTAGATGAGAAGGTTTTTTATTTGGTTACGGTTTCCGATGATGGAAAGAAGGTTGCTTTTGTGGGTAGTAATGAGGGAGATTTTCAAGGTGAGGATGTGTATGTTGTTGATCTTGAACGGAAAGTAAAAGCCAATGTGACTGGTTTTTTTGACGGAAAGAATAATTTTTATGATATTAAATTTTCTAACGACGATCTTATTGCTTCTGCAGTTGTCTATGGAAGGGGAAAGTATGGGTATAGGGTAAATAAGTGGAATCTTGTTTCTAGGGAGTATCTTGGTCCTAGTCCGGAGAAGCTAAAAGAGCTTAACGTTCCTTTTGTTAAAAAAGTATCCCTAGATGGTTCTACGACTATCTCTTTTACTGAAAGTGGTTTTTTAAAAGTGGAAAAGATTCGTCATTGAATTCTGAAATTGCTTTTTTGCAAGTATCTTTTAGGGTTTGTTGAATAGGGATTTCTGGAATGTCAAGAGAAAATCATATTTTAAAGTGTAGTTTGAAGAATAGAAGTCTTTTTTTAGAGAAATGAGTTAAAAAAGTTATGTTCGGTTATGATGATTGGGTTCCTGTAGAAAGACCTGGGAGAACGGGTTTTGAGAAAGCTAGAATTGAAGCAGAAAGAAATCAGAAGTATGGCAAAGGATATTGGAAAGTGGGTTGGGTTTGGGAAGGTTCTTTAGTTGATAAGTTAAAGGCTTATCAGATTTGTGAAGAAGCGTATTTTGAGGATTCTTTTAGAAGTGAAGACCGTTGGAAAGAATTAGCGACAGCGGCTAAAGACGTGTATGATTTTACTCCTGAAGATATTAAGTCCGGTACGGATTACTTGATTCAAGGAGAATTCGCTCGCTTTCATGATATTGCAATCAGAAGAATTCTTCAAAGAAGAGGTTGGAGTTTTGCTGGAAAGAATATTATTCAAATTCGGTACGGTCAAGGTGGTGATCCTGTTGCGAGTGAGTATTTCGATCCTTTAAAAGTTCCTTTTCATTTGCCCAGTAAGATCGAAAGGCCTTTGCTTGAAGGTGCTTGGGATGCTAATTCGGTAGAATGTTTTTATCAGAGTAATAAAGTGCTTTTGAGAAGGATTTAACTTGACAGAAAAGTATGTTAAACTTGTGTGGGAGGCAGCGGTAATTTTAATAGCTGGACTTTTAGGTAATCTATTGTTTTGGTTTATACAAAATAGTTTAATTAAAGAACCGAGTTTAGGTTATTTGATCTTATTCATAATTTTAGTTCTTTTTTGTTTAGGTATAACGAGTTTTGCTTTGTATAAATTTAAAAGGTCTAGTCAGAAATAACTTTGTTTTTGCTTCTTTTTAATAAACCAAGTTGATCATCAAGTTCTTCTGCCATTTCTTTTAAGTCTTCGAAAGCGCGTAGCACGTCTTTTTGTACTTCTTCAACCAAAGCTTCGAGGTTGTCTACTCGTAAGACGTATCTTCCTTCGTGGGGAACAACAAGCCCGGTTTCAATGAGTTTATTCAAATGGTGGATGATTGTAGCGCGAGACAAGTTCGTTCGAGCTGCGATGTCATCGCTAGTCAAAATTTGGTTTCTGCGAGCGGCTTTAATAAGTTCTACAAAGATACGAAAGCAAGATTTTTCTTTGTCTCGTTCAGTAAAAAGTCCTAGGCTATTAGAGAACCATTGTAGGTCTTCATTCAAGTCTTTCTTCACGGGTTTTCGTAAGCGGACAATAGTGACTCTTCTAAATTCATGCAGCATAGGTATTCCTTTGTTTTGAAATTATTTAAAGCTTTTTAGCGAATTCTTTTATTTTGTCTAAAAGCGTTTTGTTTTCTTCATGTTTTTGTAAGTCTTCGAAGAGTTTTCTTTGTTCTTTTGTTAGTTTTTTGGGAGTGACAATATTGACAACGACAAATTCGTCTCCTTTTCCCATTGTGTCTAAGTAAGGGATACCTTTTCCTGCTAGTCGAAAAGAGGTTCCTGTTTGTGTCCCGCTGGGTATTTTCAAAGTTACTTCTTTTTCGAGAGTGGGTATTTTAATTTCGTCTCCTAAAGCTGCTTGAGAGAAGCTTAAGGGTAATTCCAAATAAATATCGTTTCCTTCTCTTTTGAAGATGTCGCTTTCACCAACGACTAAGAAAATGTACAAGTCTCCAGATCTTGTTCCTCTGTTTCCTGCTTCTCCTTCGTTTGGTACGCGAAGTTGGCTTCCAGTATTAACGCCGGCGGGTATTTTAACGTTGAGCGTTTTTGTTTGTCTTAATCGTCCTTCTCCAGAGCAAGTTTTACAAACCCTTTTAGGTATTTGGCCTGTTCCAGAACATTCTGGGCATGCAGTAACCTGAGAAAACATGCCAAAGGGTGTTCGTTGTGAGCGTTGGACTTGTCCTCTTCCGTTGCATTCGTCGCATTCTTCTAATTCCGAGTTTTCTGCTCCTGTTCCTTTACAGTCAGAACATTCTTCGAGTTTTTCTAGTTCTATTTTTTTGTTTGTTCCAAATGCTGCTTCTTCAAAGGTGATGTCTAGTTCGTAGCGTAAATCGCGTCCTCTTCGTTCTCTTCTCCTAGAACCGCCGCCAAAGAATGCTTCAAAGATGTCTGAGCCAAAGAGATCTCCAAGATCATTGAAGTTAAAATTTTTGAAAATATCTTCTTGTGAGTAGCGTTGGTGAAATCCTGTTTCTCCGAATTGGTCGTATTGAGCTTTTTTTTGGTCATCACTCAAAACGGCGTATGCTTCTGAGATTTTTTTGAATTTTTCTTCTGAGCCGTGATCTTTGCTAACGTCTGGATGGTGTTTTTTAGCTAGTGTTTTGTACGCTTTCTTGATTTCTTCTTTTGAAGCGTTTTTTGAAACGCCTAGGGTGCTGTAGTAATCTTCTGCCATTTTAGAGTTTTCCTAAAGATAAGGGTTTTTTACCTTCTAATTGGAGGTGGTGGTTTATTTTTTCTAGAGTTTCTTTGATGTTTTCAAGTTGGAGTTTTTTGTATTCTTCTGAGAATGATTCTATGAAAGTAATTGTTTCTTCATGTAGCGAGACTGCTTGGAAGAAAGTGTCTTGTTTGTAGAATTTAAGCATGGTTCCTGGAAATTCTTCGTCTAGGGTAACTTTCAAATCGCCTTCTAAGGATTTTTTTAAAAAGGAAATGAATTCTTTGTATCCTTCGTAATCTTGAGCATATGAAAATGAATCAAGGTAAGCTTGTTTTATTTCTTTTAATAGGAAAGCGGGATTTTTTACTAAAATATTTTTGTCTTCAAGTTCAAGAATATTTTCGGGATTAGTAACGGTTATTTTAGTGCTAAACGGACCTTCTTGGTTTTCTTCAAGAAAGGTAGAAAAGAGTATTTCTTGGTCTTCGATTTTTAGTTTTTTGTTAGAGAGTTCTTTAATAAATGTGGGTAGTTCTAGGATATTAATTCCTAGTGAAGTAATTCTGGAGTTTGATCCTTCTTTTTCTATTTTTAATTCGAAAGTTTCATATTCGTAATTGATTTCAGCGTCCTTCATTTTGCACCTTTTTTTCTAATTGGTTTTGAATGTTTTTAATAATCTCTTGTTCCGCTTCTGGTGTCGGGTTTTTAAAGTATTCTATAAGTCCATAAAGCGGCCCGCTATTCAAATCTATTTCAGGAGAATAAGAGTGTAAGATTCTCAAAAATCCTTCTTCAAGGGTGTAGTTCATAGTAAAAAGAAAGGGAAGAAGTTTATTTGTCTTCCTCTCCATCTACTACTTCTGCGTCTACAACGTTGTCTTTCTTATCAGCACTCTTTTTGGAAGCGTCTTGGTAGAGTTTGGTTGTTGCTTCTTGCAATTTCTTGTTAATCTCTTCCATTTTAGCTTTCATTTTTTCTGTGTCTTCGTTTGCTAAAAGTTCTTTGAGCTCTTTCTTATCTGCTTCAAGTTCAGTTAAGAGTTTGTCATCAACTTTTCCTTTCAAGTCTTTTGAAGTCTTTTCAATGGTATAGACAAGTGTATCCGCATTGTTTTTGACTTCAGCTTTTTCTTTTCTTGTTTTGTCTTCTTCAGCGTGACTTTCTGCTTCTTTTCTCATTTTTTCGATTTCTTTTTCATCAAGTTTTTGTGTTGCAGTTATCTTGATGTTTTGTTCTTTTCCTGTTCCTAGATCTTTGGCTGAAACTTCTACAATTCCATTTGCGTCAATGTTGAAGGTGACTTCGACTTGTGGGACTCCTCGTGGTGCTGGTGGGATTCCAACCAAATCAAATCTTCCTAAAGATTTATTGTCGCCGGCCATTTCTCGTTCACCTTGTAAGACGTGTATGGTTACCGCGTGTTGGTTGTCTTCTGCTGTTGAGAAGACTTGGCTTTTCTTAGTTGGAATGGTGGTGTTCCTTTGGATTAGCGGGGTTCTTATTCCGCCTAAAGTTTCAATTCCTAGTGTTAATGGAGTAACATCTAAGAGTAAAACATCTTTGACTTCTCCTGCTAAGACTCCAGCTTGTACTGCTGCTCCGAGAGCAACGCATTCCATTGGATCAATTCCTCGTTCTGCCTTTCTATTCAAAAGGTCTTCGACGAATTTTTTGACCATTGGCATTCTTGTTGGTCCACCTACTAAGATGATTTTGTCTATGGTTTCTGCTGTTAACTTAGCATCTTTGATTGCTTGTAAGAGTGGTTTTTTGCATCTTTGGACGATTGGGTCTAAGATTTTTTCTAGTTCTGCTCGTGTTAAAACCATTTTCAAGTTTTTAGAGCCAGAAATGAAAGGTAAATTGATCTCAGTCTCTAGTGTTGTGGAGAGTTCGATCTTTGCTCTTTCTGCTGCTTCGCGTATTCTTTGTACTGCAGTTTTATCGTCATTAAGGTCTACACCGTTTTCTTCTTCGAATTTTTTCAAGAGGTGGTTCATTAAAAGCAGATCCATGTCTGTTCCACCGAGTTGGGTGTCTCCAGATGTCGCTTTTACTTCAAAGACTCCGTCTCCCAGTTCCATGATAGTTACATCTAATGTTCCACCACCTAGATCAAAAACTAAGATTTTTGCTTCTTTGTCTTGTCTGTCTAATCCGTAAGCTAATGAGGCTGCGGTTGGTTCGTTGATGATTCTAACTACTTCTAGTCCTGCGATTGTTCCTGCGTCTTTTGTTGCTTGTCTTTGGTTGTCGTCAAAGTAAGCGGGAACTGTAATGACTGCTTTCTCTACTTTTTCTCCTAAAAATTCTTCTGCGTCTTTTTTGATTTTTTGTAAGATGAAAGCTGAGATTTGCTGTGGTGTGTAGTCTTTTCCGCGAATAGTGTACTTAAATGAAGTTCCCATTTTTCTTTTTGCTGCTTGAATGGTTCCTTCTGGATTAGAAACTGCTTGTCTTCGTGCTGGTTCTCCTACGAGCATGTGTCCCTCTTTAGTAAATGCTACCACTGATGGGAATGCTTTGCCGTAGAGACTTGTTCCTTCTGCGCTTGGTATGATGACTGGTCTTCCTGCTTGTAAAACAGCTGCTGCTGAGTTGCTTGTCCCAAGATCTATGCCTATGATTTTTGCCATTGTTGTTTTTCTCCTGTTTGTTTTTTAAATGTTATTCCTCTGTTTTTCCTTTTGATACGCGCACTCTGCTTGGTCGCAGAACTTTGTCTTTGAGCATGTATCCTTTTTGTAATTCTTCGATGATTGTTCCTTCTTCTTTTTCATTGGTTTGAAAGTCAATGATTTCGTGTTTGTAAGGGTCGAATTTTCCTTGTGCTTCTATTGGTTTGACTCCTTCTTCGTTTAAGAGTTTTACAGCTTCTTTGTGTACCATGTGTAGTCCTTCTGTGAGTGTTTTTTGGTCTTGAACGGTGAGTGCTCGTTCTAAATCGTCAATTAAGGTTAAGACTTTTAAAAGGAGTTTGCCGTTTGCGTAGGCGGCGTATTCTTGTTTTTCTTTTTCTGTTCGTTTGATGTAGTTTTCAAAGTCTGCTTGGAGTCTTTTTAACGTGTTTGTGTAGTCTTCTAATTGTTTTGTTTTGTGTTCTAATTCTTGTTTAATGTGTTCGAGTTGAGGTTCTGTTTTCGCTGTTTCTTTTTCTGGTTTTGGATGTTTTTCCATGTTATTTAAAGCTTAATTGGTTGATCTTAAGTAAACTAAAGAAAGGAATAGCGAACTTATTTATAAAGCTTTCGGCTGGCGGGGCTTTGTGTAATAATTAACGATTTATTGCGCAGTTTGGGCTATTTTTATACAGTCTTCGAAATTCACGTTTACATCCCTTCAAGGTATCGTGAATGAATATTGTTAGAACTACTGCGCACGTTAATGGAGGAACAACGATGGCAGTAAAATGCTTTAGTTAAAAAAGAAGAAATAAAAGAAAAGCTGTAACTATTACAAAAAATACTCAAGCTATTCGAAAAACAAGACTAATGATTTCTATGTAAATTTTTTGTAACCAAATATTTAAATATCAATTTATTAAACAAGAAGTTATGGGAGATTTAGTTGAAGGCCAAGCTACTAAACTTAAAAATTATTGGACATCTATAAAGAAGTATTGGTGGGTGTTTCTCGCTGTAATTGTTATTTTAGCACCCATCGTATGGGGTTTTAACAAAGCGGTTGATTATAAGGTTTCAAAACCAGAAGGGAGTATGGTTGTCAACAATATTAATGTTAACAATCCCAATCTTCAAGGCATTAATTCAGGGGTAAATACTAATTTAAGTTGTGAAGGCAAAGATGCTCTTATTCAGACCCTTAATAGAAAAATTGCTGAACAAAATGCCGCTTTAAAATCTTGTAATCCTGTTCAAGAAGAAAGCCCTTCTAAGGAACTCGAGGTAGAGTATAATATTGATTTTATAAATCGGCAATTTATTCTCGAGAAGGGAAGGCCACCGTTTACTGGAGATAGTGGAAGATTAACCATTCAGGTTTTTAATAATGAAAATAATCCTAGCAGTCAAATGTTTTATGTGGAATTTAGCATAAATGGACAGAATTATCGTAAAAATACAGGGGAGAAAGTAACTTTCACACATGAAAATGGAAAGGAGTATACTCTTAAGGTGGTAGCAATTGATCCTCCAACGTTTATTATTTATCCTAGTTAATTTATAGAAGAATAATTCTCTTTGGTTTAACTCACTAAATTAGCATCCCTAAACAGTTTCCATTTTCCTTTTTCTTTTCTTAAGATGGTTAAAGTGTATCCTTTTTTAGTAATGGTTTTTCCAGAAGAAGTAATTGAAATTTCTAAATAGTTTCGTAAATAAGCATACTCACCAAGAAGTTTGAGTTCTTTAATTTCGCAAGAACCTTCAATCTTGGCATCTTTCATTTGTTCTGACATTTTTTTGAAAGTTTCTTTTCCAAAAGGTTCTTGTCCAAAAACAAGAAAAACAACGTCGTCAGTCATTAAGGAAAGAACTTTTTTAGTATCGCCTTTTTTGCTTGCGTCCATCCAAGTAGAAATTAATTCTCGAATAGCTTGTTCATCATTCATAAGCAATTAAAATAGAGAGAATTATTTAATTCTTTCTTCATTCATTTTTATTCGTGCTTTTACTATTTTAGCAACTAAAGAGGAAGGTAAGGGTTTGTCGGGGGTAAAATGGAGCGTTGTTCCTTTGATTTCAAAGAAAGCAAGTTCTTTTTTAAAGTGGTTAAAAATAGTTTTATTAATGCAATAAACTGAGCAGTGGTTAGGAAAAGCTGCAAAGTAGATAACTGGTCCTTTGTAGAGGTAACCTGGAATGCCGTAACTGATTTTTTCTTCTAAAAAAGGTGCTGTTTTGAGAATAGTTTTACGAATTTTTTCTAAAGCTGTTCTTTGATCTTTAGGTAAGTGGGTTAAGTAGTCGTTTACTGTGGTTGCTTTGATGGGTTTCATAAGAATTATTTGGCTGCTTCTTCTAAAATTTTTAAATCCAGTTTTTTCATTGTAAGAACTTTTGCCATGACTTTTTCTACTTTTTTAGGATCTTTCATCCATTCTCCTAGTTTTTCTGGAACGACTTGCCAGGAGAGACCATATTTATCTTTGAGCCAGCCACATTGGACTTCAGTTCCGCCTTCTGTTAGTTTTTCCCAATAATAGTCGATTTCTTTTTGATCTTTGCAGTTGATGAGGAGTGAAATTGCTTCGTTGAATGTAAAGGCTGGTCCGCCATTGATTGCGGTAAAGTCTTGTCCATTAAGAGTAAAGTCAATTACCATGACGCTTCCTTTTTTCATTTCTGACGCTTTTGCTCCTGCTTCGCCGTATTTTACGCTCGTTCCTATGTTCGAGTTTTTAAAGATGGACGTGTAGAATTTAACTGCTTCTTCTGCGTTGGTGTCAAACCATAAAAAGGGTGTTATTTTTTGCATAGAATTATTTAGATTTATGGCTATTTAAAGATTCTTGATAAAAGAGGATTTTTCGGAAATGCTAAATAAAATATATTTCGTCTCTTAAAAGTAGTTAAATTAGAAGGTTTTATAAACTAAGACTTTTTAGAAAAAAGATGGGAAATAAGCTAAAATCTGTCGTTGCTCCGCTAGCGCTTTCTGCGGCGTTACATCTTGGTCTTGGTTCACTCATTCCTCAGTCTGAACCTAAGCAAACCAAACCTATTCAAAAAGTCGAACAGCAAATTAATCCAAAAGCGCCAGAAAAGAAAGAATTTACAACCGAAGAAATAAAAGAGCTTACTCCTATTTCAGACAAGCAAGAGGAGAGATTTCTTTTTCCAAAAAGAGCAGAGCCAAAAAAAGAATATCAAATTCCCGTAGTTCATGAAGATCTATATACTCCTCCCCAAGGAGAGAAAAAAGTTCAAATTCAGGAAGAAATTAATCTTGAAAAGTATAGTCCATTTCTTACGCAGGTAGAAGATAAAAGGCCAAAAGAGCCTGTAACTTTAGAAGGGATTCTAAAAGCAAGAGAACGATTTCAAAAAACGCTCCTAAAGGATATGAAGGATGATCCAGAAGGAAAAGTAAAGTTGCAAAGCATGCCTTTCATTGAATTTCTAGTAAAGGGATGGTATTACAATTATGGTATTGATAGATTAACCCACAATAAGCCTTTAGAGGTCAAGCCTCCAGAGTTGTATAAACGATTTGATCAGATGATGGCTGTTGCAAAAGCGAGAATAAGGAAAGATCAATCTGCATTGCAAAAAGACATGCTTTTCCATGATGCGATGTTTACTTTTTTGAAAGGATACGAAAGAGATACAAGAGATGTAAAAAGTGCCTTAAAAGATGGAATCATAGATTGTGATAGTGGTACTCAAGTGGGAGTTGCAGGTTATCGAGAGCTAGACCCAGACGTACTTCTAAACGTTTATTTAGACCATATTCAAGCTGCGACGAAGGAAAAAGCAGAAGTTGTAGTAATAGAAAACACAACTCCAAAACAAATAGTGTTAAAGCATAGTAGTGGTTTTTTAGTAAAACCTGAAGCGTATGTTGTTGGTTACTTATTGAATAACTCTACGTTAAGCCTTGATGATTTTCCAAAAGAAATTCAAGGGTGGTATGACTATCCTTTCCCGAATCTATTCGGGTTGCGCCAACCACTTACAGGTCTTCCGTTATCATTGGATCTTAAAACTATAAAAAAACCGGAGGCGGGTTTAAAACCCTTTGATGAAAAGCCGAGCTTTTCCACAGCAGTAACTGTTCTAGAAGATCCTGAAATAGATCTCACTCAGCGAGGCTCTGGAATTAGTCAACAAACCGTGGACGCGCTACCAAGTGTTTCTGATGAAATCGCTCAGGAGATAGATGCTTCAAAGATGTATTTAGAAATGTTGGATACGGCTGCTATCGCGGCTGATGCGAAAAAAACAGTAAAGACTTTTTTTAGTCCTGTAAAGGTTTTAACTGATGAGGGTGAGGGAT
Organism: Candidatus Woesearchaeota archaeon; assembly: GCA_964497265.1. Taxonomy (GTDB): domain Archaea; phylum Nanobdellota; class Nanobdellia; order SCGC-AAA011-G17; family GW2011-AR18; genus JAHFKM01. The sequence continues at coordinate 15,744 of CAZCCK010000023.1, forward strand.
ATGCAGACTTTGCTCAATCTCGAACATTGTATGAAGAGCAGGGTATTTTTGATGAAAACCAAGCACTGCCTAAAGAAAGAGTAATTCCAAAGAAACCTGTTTTAGCGAAAGAATTAAGGGATGCAAATTCTGCGAAACTTAGAATTGGTTTGTTAGAAGATTTGAAAGCAGATAAGCCAGGCTTGCTTGCCGTGACGTCTCCTCAGGCGGATTGGTGTAAGATAAGCCAAGAAATTGCAGATAATAAGGTGCTCTTATATGGAAATGATTTAGCGTCTCAGGTGCAAGGTTTACAAAAAAGAAAGCTTGCGTTAGAGAGAGCAAACTTTTTTAGTTTACTTAAGTGTAACGATCTTCAAAAAGTAGAGAAAAGAATTTCAGCGTTAGAGGCTGTTTTAGAAGGAAAGTGGATTGAGAATGGAAGAGAACTATTTTCTTCTCATAGCGGGTACAAACAAGATCCTTTAGTGGATTTGAAAGAAATGATTGAGTCTAGAGCAGAGAAGGGAGTTTCTTTAGCGGCGATAGAAGATCTTATTTCGTTTAAAAGGGAAAAAGAAACAGTAAAGGATATTTTCTCTTATCTAAAGAGAAAGGAGCTGGAGCTAGATAGGGTTGAAGCTGGAAAATTATTAATTAGTGTGAGAGATCGCGTTCTTGATAAAGATTCTTTTGATAGTGTCGCTTTAGATTTTGTAAAACAGCCTGTTCATCCTTCATTAGCGGTTGCTGCGGCTACTGCTCAAGTATTATTTAAGTATGGAAAGAGAGATCCAAGTATTTCTTCTGCGCTACAAGCATATCTCTTGAATAAAACAGATTCTTCTAAGGAGGAAATATTAAACCTTGTAGAAACGGGATTGGGTAAGAAGAGTGGTGAAGCGGTTTTAAGAACTAATTTTAAAGATGCTTTAGATGATTTAAAGAAAATATCCAATTCTAATTTTAAAAAAACAGTAAGATCTATGGTTAATTCTTATCAAGCATTAACTACATTAGGAGATGATTCTGCTGCTGAAAGCTTGTATGCTGAATGGAAAAATCAGTTCGGACCACAGGTGCATGTATTGCTTCCTGAAGAAGATCTTGTGAACTTGTTAATAAAAGAAGGCAAGCATGTTGAAGACATTCTAACTGAATATGTAAAGCTGGCAAAGGAAGGAAAGGGGACATATCCTCCGCAATTGATCAGGTTCTTAGTTGAGAACGGTCAAAGAGAGCGAGCCGTAAAGATGATAGAAGAGGTGCTCATACCAGTTTTTCCTTATCGTGAAAGATTAATCGCGGCTGCTACTTTGCATTCCTTGGGAAAACCCCAAGAAGCAAAAAGTGCTCTGACGGATTTGTTAACGGAATCAAATGTATTTTTGTGGAAGGAACAATTAAGGAGGATGGAGGAAGAAGAGAAGGAACAGGTTAAAGGGGTACAAACTCTTCGACCTCTGAAGAAGAGCAGGCCTGTACCGCGCGAGTATAATGCGCTTGGTCCGTTACATTTGCTCACAGAATTTGGAGTTACGCCTCAAGAGCAAGAAAAGATCGCAGAGTTAGCGCAGAGGGGAGCGCTTGACTTCGGAGATCCTTATAGTGCGCAAAAACCACTTCATGTTTTTGAAGGTGAAAACGGTCTTGAAAAATATAAACAGTATATTAAACCTCAATATCGCAAGTTTTTAGAAAAGCAAGATCAAAAAGCGCTACTGGCTGAAGGCAATTTAAGAATTTTAAGTAAACTGATTTTTAATCGCGAAGCGTATGATGTGATGAAGCCCGAAGTGGCAGAGTATGAGCAAGATCTTTACAAACTCGGTCTTTTACCCTTAGTAAGACAGGGAAAAGGTGGGTTGTATCACTCTGGAGCAGATATGTGGAATCTCCTTGCCGGGAAAATTAATCCTAAAGTTCAAGAGGTATTTAAAAAGAATGGGAATGAGGAGGATCTAGCGCGCAGAAGACAGATACTGGATTTTTATTTTGCTACAGGGGGCTTATCTTCTGAAAGGGTTAATCTACTCCTAGAATGTGCAAATCGTGAAAGAGAGATTATGATGATCGATAATAATCGAGATGATTGTCTTAAGAAGTTAGTTATTGAAGGGTATTTAGATACTGACTCTAAAGGAGAAGTAATTTTCAAAAATCCTCCAGTCATTCCTTACAAAAAATAGAGTTAAAGTCCAAATCCAACGCTTGTCATGGATACTGATCCAAAGATTACTTTTTCGTTAAAGAGTGTGGGAGAATCTTCTCCTGCTGCGCCTAAGATATAAAGAAGGGGGAAGTAATGGTCTGGTGTTGGTTGTGCGAGGTCAATGAAAGCAAGCCGATTAAAGTTAATTAAAGAGTCATACTCTTTTTTCAAGAGAAGTTTTTTCACGTTTTCATCAAAGCTTGTAGCCCAATTAAAAGCTTTGGCTTCTGGATGAAAGAGCATTAAATTATGGATAATGTTTCCGGTTCCTAAGATAAGAATTCCTTCTTCTCGTAAAACTTCAAGTTCTTTTCCAAGTGAAAATGCTTGTTGGGAAGTAAGAGTAGAGTCTAGACTTAATTGTAAGACGGGAATGTCTGCTTTGGGGTACAAGTGTGCTAAGACTGACCATGCGCCATGATCTAGTCCCCATTCGTAATCTAATTTTACAGAAGTTGTTTTGATTGTTTTTTGAATAAGTTGCGCAAGTTCTTCAGATCCTTTTGCTTTATATTTGAAAGCGTAAAGTTCGCCTGGAAATCCACTAAAGTCGTGGATGGTTTTTAATTCTTTGCTCGCGGTAATCAAGGTTCCTTGAGTAATCCAATGTGCTGAGATGACAAGGATTGCTTTCGGTCGAGGTATTTTTTTACCAAGGTCTTTCCATTTTAAAGTGAATTCATTATTTTCAAGAGCGTTTAGGGGCGATCCGTGTCCGAGAAAGAGAGTGGGCATTTTCATAAAGAAGACTAAAGCAAAGAGAGTATTTATTTCTAGCGATTCCATAATGTTAATATAGGATTTGTTCTTTGAAAGAAAGATGAATAAGAAAAAGCTTTTACTCTACGGTTTATGGTTTGTGAGTGTTTCTTTAATCGTTTATTTTTGGTTTCAGAATTCTTTTTCATTATTTTCGCAAGGAAAAGCGAATGTTTTAATTGCTGTGGCTAGGTTGTGCGGACTTTTAGCGGTGTTTTGTTCGTTAACTCAATTGCTTCTGATTGGAAGAGTAGCATGGATTGAGAGAATATTTGGTCATGATAAATTGTCTATAGCGCATCATTTGAATGGCCTTTTAACGTGGATATTTATTTTTATGCATCCTCTTTTAATGATTTCTGGCTATGCGTTGAGTGATAAGACGACTTTTTTTAATCAAATAGTCTTGTTTGTAACATCTGATTTTAATTTTTTGAAAGCTGTTCTGGCTTTTATTTTGTTTATGGTTATTATTTTTACGTCTATTAATTTGATGAGAAAAAAATTAAAGTACGAGTTTTGGTGGTATCTTCATTTGTGTACGTATGTTGCGATTTTATTGGCGTTTGGGCATCAGTTAAAGTTTGGCGGAGATTTAGTAAACCGCGCTTTTCTTTCTTTTTGGTATTTTTTGTATTTTTTTGCGTTTGGAAATTTATTCTTTTTCAGAGTTTTAACTCCTTTATATGTTTCAAAAAAGCAACAATACAAGATTACAAGGATTATTCCCGAAAACGCTTCTGTTACGTCTATCTTCATAACGGGAAATGATTTAAAGAAATTAAAGATTAAACCAGGTCAGTTTATGATTTTTCATTTTTTGCAGAAAGGATTTTGGTTTGAGGCGCATCCTTTTTCTATTTCTAAGGTTGAGGGGAATGAGTTAAGAATTAGTGTCAAGGCTGTTGGTGATTTTACAAAGAGAATAAACGAGTTAAAAGTAGGAACAAAAGTTATTATTGAAGGTCCGTACGGAAGATTTATTCAAGAGAAAAAAGAGAAGTTTTTGCTTGTTGCTGCAGGGATTGGGATTACGCCGATAAAAGCCTTGTCTGAATCGTTAGTGGCTCAAAAGAAAGATGTTGTTCTTATTTACGCAAATAGTAATAAAGAGGATATTGTTTTCAAAAAAGAGTTAGATAATTTAGAGAAAGAAGGTTGTAAAATAATTTATACCGTGACTTCTGATCCTTCTTGGATAAAAGAAAAAAGAAGAGTGGATAAAGAGTTTTTAAAAGAGTACGTTTCTGATGTGAAAGAAAGAGAAATTTATTTGTGTGGCCCTCCTCCTTTTATGAACGGTTTGAAAAAAGAGTTGAATAAAGAGGGAATAAAAAATATTCATTTTGAAAAGTTTTCTTTAGGCTGATTTTTTTACTAATTTAAATCCGAAGTTGGCGTGTCCAAGTTTCATCCAGGTTCTTAGCCATAAAGGAAGATACATTTCTGTTGCTCTAGCGCCGCTGATGTCGCCTAGATCTAGAAAGTCTTTCCATCCAAAGGTTTGTAATAATTCTTTTACTTTGTTTTTTGCTTCTTGGTTGTTCCCGCAGAGAAGCAAGGTGATGTCGCCTGTCTTTTCTGGACGGATCATGACGTCTGCGCTAATGGTGTTTAATGCTTTGACAACGTGGCTGTCTTTGAGAAGTTTTTGTATTTCTTCGCCTAAAGAGTTTGTGTTTGAAATAAATAAAGAGGGCGGCATTCCTTTAGAAAAGTCTAAAGGATTAGTAACGTCAATAACAATCTTATTCGTGAAGTGTTGGAGTTTAGCCATTTTTAAAACCTCTAAGGTCGCGTCTCCTTTGGTGCATAAGAAGATAATTTCTCCGTAGTTTGCCGCGTCTTCAAAGGTACCTTGTGATGCTTTGCTTCCTTGAGTGTTGACCCAGCTTCGGGCTTTTTCGTTTGATGCTGTTCTTGAACCAAGTTTAACTTCATGTCCTAATTCAATAAGTCTTGTTCCTAAAGTTTCTCCAACAATGCCGGTTCCTAAGATTCCTATCTTCATAAGAAAGTAGTTGGGTTTAGGAGTATTTAATTTTTTTGAATAGACTTTTAATAAATTGGTTAAGTGAAAGTTTTTAAAAAATAGTCTAGGTCTATAAATTAGCTAAAGAATTCTTTTATTTTAGCTAAAGGTTCTTTATTAACTAAAATATTCTCTCCTTTTGGAAATGCTTTAAAGTAATTATCCCAGGTGAAGCGTTCATCAAGATAGATAATGAGTCCTTTGTCTTTTTCTGAGCGGATTGCGCGTCCAGCGTTTTGAAAGCATTTTATTAAAGCAGGTAAGGTATAGCCATAGTCCCATCCTTTTCCAAATTTGCGATCGTAATAATTAATGAGCTCTTG
>CAZCCK010000024.1:0-12703 GCA_964497265.1 Candidatus Woesearchaeota archaeon
TGAATGAGCATTCACTATACATTACGTATAGTCGCAATACTATATCAAACGTATACCACACGAAATTATGGCGGCTGATATGCCACACCCGCCACACGCGTGGGCACAGGATGAGTTGCCAATCCGGCGGCTGTTTATCAGCCAGAGATAAGGAGGGATGAGCAGGCCTTGCCTGGTTCGATGACGATCATGGCCAGCACCCGTCGGATGCCCGGCCCGGGCCGTGAATAACATTGTTATAGCGGCGACGGAAAATGGCGCAACAAACAATGGAGAACTTTTGTATGCCAAATCAGCACGCTGAAGCGCAGGGTGCGGAAGAGCGTTTCCGGCAAGCCTTTGCATGTTTGAAAGCAAATGAGCCGCAAGTACTAAAACCAGGAACGCCCATTACTCAAAACAATGTGGCAAGAGCGGTGGATTGCCATCCTGATGCGGGTGGCGCTGCTGTCCTCGCTCAAGAGCGCCGACAGCACCAACGACCTGGGCTTCTGCTGCGCCCGCAGCTTAGCCCAGGCCCACCACGGACGGCGCTTACTGGACGGTGAGGATCACTTTGACAGTGTCATCGACCTGCGCCTTTTCGATATAGCCGATGGCGTTGACATCGGCCGCCACCGCCTTTTTCACCTCGACGCTCGATGCCAGTTCCTTGGGCGCGCTGGCCTTGCCGGTAAACACCAGCTTGGACCAGATCGCCTTTACCTGGGACGTGTCCTTGTCCAGCACCTTCTTGCAGAACTCGCTGCGCAAGGCCCCGTCGGTGTGCTCGATCGGCGTGAACATGGCGGATTTCCCGAGGAAGAACTGACCCGCCTGTTCGCTGAACATGCGGGTCGCCGGATTTTTCGGATTGACGATGACGACGATCTCAGTGGCGAAGGCGGGCGCGGCGGCCAGCCAGAAGCCCGTCGCCAACAGCAACTTGCCTATAGTCGATTGCATGTGCGCTCCTTAAAAGATGAAGTCGACGGCCGCCGCGTAGACGGTGACGGGTCCGCTGAAACCAGGCTTGGTGTTGACAAAATAGCCCACCCCGTCGCGCGGCTTGACGCGATCCACCTGCACCTTGAAGGCCGCCGACTTGTAGAAGTCCCAGCGCAGCCCGACCGCGTTGGTCGACTGCAACGGCGACTTGATGGCCCCGTTGACCACCGCACCGAGCGGCGCCAACGGGCCGCTGGTCGGCAATGCCGCGATGGTGCGCGGACTATCCTGCTTCACGTCGCCATGCACGTAAAACGGCACCAGTTTCCCCCAGCGGTAGCCCAACATCACATACCAGGCGCTGCTGTCCGGCGCCAGCGGCGTGTCGACCTTGCGCTTGCCGTATTCCGCCTGGGCCAGCACATCGCGATAGTCCATGGCGAAACCAAGCGAGGCGAACGTGCCCCGGTTGTCGATCGGGTTCAACTGGTCCGCGACGTTGTCCAAGCCGACATGCCTGAGCGTGTCCATGATGGTGGTGATGTCGGCGCTGTGGAAGCTGATGCGCGCGTGCGAATAGGCGGCCCGGTAGGTGAACGGGCCATTTTCCAGTTGCAGCTGGGCTGCCATGATGTTGCCATTGGCGGTGGTTGGTCCGGACGTCGTGTTTTTAGCCGAGCCCATCGCAAATTGGGCGGTCGCCGTCGTGTCGCCGAAACTGTGTTGGTACAGCACGTCGCCGCCGTTGGCGTAATCGAGCGGTACCTGGCGGTACATCTCGGTCGGCGGGCGCAACATGGTGCTGGCGTAGCCGATGTTGACCGAATCGGACAGCATGTAGATCGGCATGCCGATGCGGCCCAGGCGGACGGAGAAACTGTCATTGACCTTGTATTTGACAAAAGCCCAGTTCAGATCCGCGCCGTACTGGTCGCGCTCGCCGGACTTGCGCGCCAGACCTTGCGCGGTCAACGACAGGGCATCGCTCAAGGTGGCCGTGGCCTGTATGCCGAAGTTCGAATCCACGCCGGTGCGGGCATCCTTGGCGGCGCCGGCGGCCTGGTTGACGCGGCTGAATTCGCCGCCGTCGGTGTTGGTCCTGGTCAGGGCGGCGGTGCCGAAGCCGCTGATGGTCACCTGCGGGCCGTCCTGCGCCTGGGCGCCGCCGGCAAACGCGCCGAGCACGGCCAAGGTTGATAGGGGGAGTGTATTTCTTTTCATTGTGAACTCTCTGGTGGTAAAAAGCTTCCTGAATATGATGCTCGTCATATTCAAGGTTAAAAACTGGCAGCGGGCAAGCTCCCCGCTAGCGCCGCAAGCTAGGACATCATCTTGACCACGACCTTGCCTTTAGCCCGGCCGGCCTCGATGTAATCGAGGGCATCGCGGGTTGACGCGAACGGAAACACCCGGTCCAGCACGGGGCGGATGGTGCCGGCATCGATCAAGGCGGCGAGATGGCGCAATTGCTCGCCGTTGGCACGCATGAACAGGAACGAATACCGGACCTGATGGCGCCTGGCCAGCGCCCTGATGCGATAGCTGAGCATGGCCATGGCCGCCCTGACGAACCACGGCGCGCCGCTGGCTTTGGCGAAGTCGGGATCGGGCGGACCGGAGATCGAAATCAACCGGCCGCCGCGCTTGAGCACACGGACCGACTTCATCAGCGTATCGCCGCCTTGGGTGTCGAACACGAGGTCGTAATTGTGCAACGCGGTCGAGAAGTCGGTTTGTCTGTAATCGATCACGACGTCGGCGCCCAGCCCTTTGACCAGCTCGCGGTTGGCGGCACTGGCCGTGGTCGCGACGTACGCCCCCAGATGCTTGGCCAGCTGGATGGCGAAGGTGCCCACGCCGCCCGAACCGGCGTGGATCAGCACCTTCTGCCCCGCCCGCAGGTCCGCCATCTCGACCAGGGCCTGCCATCCCGTCAAGCCCACCAGGGGAATCGACGCGGCCTGCTCCATGCTGAGCGTCTTCGGTTTCAGCGCCAACGCGTCCTCAGATACCGCGATCAGTTCAGCGAATGTCCCGATACGGTCCTGCCCCGGGCGCGCATACACTTCGTCGCCCGGCTTGAAACTGCGCACACGGGCGCCGACCCGCACCACCACGCCGGCCATATCGTTGCCCAGTATCAGCGGCAAACGGTATGGCAGCACCAGTTTCAGCGCGCCGCTGCGTATTTTCAGGTCCAGCGGATTGATGCTGGCGGCATGAATCCGCACCAATACGTCGCCGTCGCCCATAGTCGGCTCGGGCATCTCGCCAGCGCGCACCACCTGGCTGCTGCCATAACGGTCCATCACGAATGCTTTCATCTGCTTCTCCAATCTTCAGTTGGCCGGGGTGGGTGAGCTCGCTTCCCGTCCCGTCCGGTTAAGTGTACTCTCGGGAATTTGTGCCATCGCGTATTCGGCCAGCGCGGTGATCGTCAGCGCCGGATTCACACCCGGGTTGGCCGGCATCGCCGCGCCGTCGCACACCACCATGTTCTGGTAACCGAATACGCGCAATTGCCGGTCGATCACGCCGCTGGACGGGTCGGCACCGATCACCGCCCCTCCCAGCACGTGGGCCGTGGTGGGGATATCGGCCAGCGCCTCGAGCACGTTGCTTTGGGCGACGCCGCCGGTGCGCCGCGCCAGCCACTGGGCCGCCAGGTTCGCCACCTCGATGTAGGTCGGGTTCGGTTTGGCGCGGTCCTGCTCGGTGACCAGGCGGTAGCCGCCGCCCAGCCAGCGCTTGCGCGCGCGCAAGGCGATGGCATTGTCCAGCGTCTGCATCACCAGCAGCGTGACCATGTGCCGGCTCCAGCCCCCTGGCCAGATGGTCTTCAACCACTGCAGCGGGTGGCGCACGATGGTGCCCAACCATTTCAACGGCCGCGTCCAACGATTGCCATTGCCCACCAGCACGGTGTACATCAGGCTCAGCAAGTCGGCCTTGCGGCCATACGTGAGGAACTCGATGTGCGTGCTCTGATCCACGTGCACACTGCTGCTGGCGGTGACGTCGTTCCAGGTCTTGATATCCTCCGGCAAGCGCACATTGAGCACCGACTCGCTGTTGGTGCGTACCAGTTCGCCGAGACGGTCGCTGATCCGTGGCAGCGAGCCGCCCAGCTTGCAGTTGGCCAGCAGTTCGTTGGTGCCCAGCGCCCCGGCCCCGAACACGATGCCGCGCGCGGTATGGGTCTGCCGTTCCCGCTTGAACCAGGCGCCGGGACGCTGGGTGGTGACGCGATAGCCGTCGCTGCCATCGGCCGCCCCGAGCGGAACGACATCGACCACCTCGCGTTCCGCCAGCACCCGCACCCCACGTTTCTCGGCGAACCACAGGTAGTTCTTCACCAGCGAATTGGCGGCGCCGACCCGGCATCCGACCATGCACGCGCCGCAGCGCGTGCATCCGGTCCGGTCCGGCCCCTCGCCGCCGAAATACGGATCCTTGACGGTCTTGCCAGGTTCGCCGAAGAACACGGCGGTCGGCGACTTGGTGAAGCCATCCGGGTTGCCGAAATGGCGCGCCATCGCCCGCGCCAACTGCTGATTGGTCGAGTCGAACGGCACGGTCTGGACGCCCAGCATGCGCTCGGCGGTATCGTAATGCCGGCGCAGCGCCGCTTCCCAGTCCTCCAGCCGGCGCCACTGGGGGTTGACGAAGAACTCCGGGCGCGCCCGGTACAGCACCCCGCCATACACGGTGCTGCCGCCGCCGACGGCCGATTGGCTGGGGAAGAACACGTGGCGGAACACCTTCATGTTCATGACGCCGCGCAGGCCGAGCGCGGGCGCCCACAGGAACTTGTGCAACTGCCACGTCGACTCGGGCAGGTCCTCGCTGCGATAACGCCGGCCCCGTTCGAACACGGCGACGCGATAGCCCTTTTCGGCCAGGCGCAGCGCCGACACGCTGCCGCCGAAGCCGGAGCCGATCACCAGCCAGTCAAAGTCGTATGCGATCCGGGACATAGGTCAGAATCGGTAGCCGATGGTGACGCCCAGGATGCGCGGGGCATCCTTCAGGTCGATGTGCCGGGAGATGACGCCGAAGCCCGGAGTCTGGGTGGCGACGGTGGCCGAGGTGCGCAGGCGGAACGTGGAAAACTCCAGATTGACGCACCAGCGCTGATCAATCGGATACTCGAGTCCCACCCTGCCATACGCGCCCCAGGCGCTGTCCATTTTGAGGGTGCTGGCGGTGCCTTGCAGCGCTGCCGTCAAGCCCGCGGCCACCTCTTGCTCGGTGAAGAAGGTATAGGTGACGCCCCCCGCCACGTACGGCCGGATGGTGGAAAAGCCGGGGATGGTGTAGCGCACCATGGCGGTCGGGAACCAGATGCGCGCCTTGGCGACGACGCCGGCCGACGCCGCCGTGCCGGCGCCCACGGTGCTCAGCGCGGGCGGGATCCCGGCCTGGATCTGGGCCGACCAATTGTCGGCAAGACGGCGTTCATAGCTGAGCGCGAAAACGTCCAGGTTCTTGGCGTCGATGCGCAGACCCGGCGGCGTGGTGCCCGGTGGCCCGGTCAGGTCGCCCGATTGAAGATTGAAACGGACCTTGGCATAGCCTACCCTGACCACATTGTTTTCCGGCTCGTCGGCATGCGCGACGGCGCACAGGGTCAGCGCCGCGGCGGCGGCGGTCATGAACTTCTTTGCTTGCATGGTTTGTCTCCTGCCGTATCGGCAAAATTGTTGTAATTTTAAAAATCCCGGCGTCAGTGCGCCAATCGCCGCACCACCTGCCGTGTCAGGGCGCCCGGTGCCAGGCGTGTCGCGAGCGACAACAATCCCGCTTGCAAGCCCACTGTCCAGTGCGTTTTATGGATGAGGCGGCGGGTGGTCGCGCAGCGCCAGACGGTGGCGGCGACGTCGGCCGGCGTGAGCCGGATGCCGAGCGATTTGGCGCTGGCGATACGTTCGAAACCGGTGGCCATCGCCGTCTTCACAAAGCTGGGCCAGACGTCGCTGACGCGGATGCCAAACCGGCTCCATTCCAGGTCCAGGCCCTCGGTGAAGCCGCGCACCGCGAACTTGGTCGCCGAGTACGTCACCAGGTCGGGCTGGCCATAGATCGCCGTGGCCGAGGCCATGTTGATCACGCGCGCGCCGGGCGTCTGCTCCAGATACGCAAAGGCGCTGTGGCAACCGACCACGATGCTCGCCACATTCACATCGAGCATGGCGCGGTGCCGGGCCAGCGGCACGGTCTCGAACGCGCCGGCCGTCAATATCCCCGCGTTGTTGAACAATACGTCGAGCCGCTGGCCGCTGTGGGACCAGAAATGTTCCAGCGCGCCCTGCCATGCCTGCGGATCGCTGACGTCGAGCACGCCGAAACTGGCATTGCCCTCGCCCAGCGCAGCGGCCAGCGCGGCCACGCCTTCCGCGTTCACGTCGTACAGGCCGACGAACCAGCCGCGCCGCGCGAACAGCTCGGCGCTGGCCCGGCCGATCCCGGATGCGGCGCCGGTGACGAAAATGGCGGGCCGCTGCCCGCGAGCGCCAGTGATTACCTTATGCATTTTGTTCCTTCCACAAGGCGCGCAGCCTGAGTTTGTCGATCTTGCCCACCGCGTTCTTGGGCAGGCTGTCGACGACATGGATCGCCGCCGGCCGCTTGTAGCGCGTCAGCCGCGCGGCACAGTGCTGGTCCAGCTCCTCGCCCGTGCTGCTCAGCCCATCACGGTAGGCGACGTAGGCGACGACGATTTCCCCCATCGTCTTGTCGGGCACGCCGATCACCGCCGCCTCCAGCACGCTGGGGCAGGCGCTCAGCGCGTCCTCGATCTCCTTGGGATAGATATTCTCGCCGCCACGGATGATCATTTCCTTCAGCCGCCCGACGACGGACAGGTAGCCGTCCGCGTCGAAACGCCCCAGGTCGCCCGTGCGCAGCCAACCGTCGACGATGGTCTTGGCCGTTTCCTCCGGCTTGCCCAGATAGCCGCGCATGACGTTCGGCCCTTGCACCAGGATTTCGCCCGCCTCGCCGGCCGGCAGATGATGCCCGCTGGCGTCGGCCACCACCACCCGCTGCCCGGGGAACGGGAGCCCGACCGTGCCGGCCTTGCGCACGCCGTCGAAGGGGTTGATCGTGGAGGCACAGGTGCCCTCGGACAGGCCATAGCCTTCCACCAGCGGAAAGCCGTAGCGCGCCTCGAAACTGGTCAGCAGCTCGGCCGATGCCGGCGCTGCGCCACAAATGCCGTAGCGCAGGCTGGACGTATCGGGCTTCACCTGCTCGGGCAAGGCGTTGAGCAAGGTGTAGATGGTCGGCACGGCGGAGAAATAGGTCGGCCGCAGTTGCTCGACGTCGGTGAAGAAGGTTTCGAGGTCGAAGCGGGCACGGATGGTGACCCGGCTGCCCGCCGACAGCGGCGTCAGGATGCTGGCCACGATGCCATTGACGTGGAACAGCGGCAGCACCAGCAGGCAGTGGTCGGCCGCCTTGATCTGCAGCGCCTGGCGCGACATGTCCGCCATCGCCTCGATATTGGCATGGTCCAGCATCACGCCTTTCGGCAAGCCGGTGCTGCCGCTGGTATAGATCAACAGCGCCAGCGCGGCCGCGTCGTCGACCGGCGGTGCGACATAGTGCGAGCCGTACTGCACGTCGCCGCGCAAGGCGTCCACCGGCAGCGACGGCACATGATCGAACACCTTGGCGCCGCTCGTATTGAGCAACAGTTTGGCGCCCGAATCCTTCATCTGGTGGGTGCTTTCCTGGAGCGTCAGGTTCGGATTGATGGGCGTGACGACGGCGCCCAGCCGCCAGGCGGCGAACATCGCCACCACGAATTCCACCCGGTTGGGCAACATGATGGCGACCACGTCACCGGCATGGATACCGAGTTCGGCGAACAGCCCGGCCACCACCAGCACCTTGCTGTAAAACTCGCTGTTGGACAAGCTGGTGGTGGCATCGGCGATGCACGGCGCCGACGGGGCCTGCGCGGCGCGCAGGTCTGGAAGTTTAGAAAATCGCATGATTCCTCTTTCAGAAAACGGTGGCCACTCAATGCGACAGCAGATGTCGCTTCAGGAACTCGGTCTGATCCGCCACGGCCCGTTCGAAATGCTGGCCCAGGTAGAAGTCGAAATGGCCGCAGTCGTAGAGCTTGATCTCGGCGCGCGGGGCCCGCGAGGCCATGGCGACCGTGCGTTCGGGCGGCGTGACCGTATCGGTCCTGCTGACGCAAAACAGGATCGGGAACTTGACCTTGGCGGCGCGCCGCCCCGGACGGTAGCTGACGATTTCAGGGATCACGCGGGCCGCGACCCGATTGACAAAGTCCAGCCCCTTGGGCATCAGCGCCAGATAGCCGGGCAAGGCGTCATGCGCATTCATGAGCGCCGGCTGGCCGGGCAAGGCCGCGATCGGCACCATGACGGGCGGCCTGCCGAACAGCCGTGCCGCGAAGTCGCGCATGACGACCGGCGTGATCTGCAGCGTGGCGCGCAGTCCGAGCGCGGTGGCCGATTCCCAGCCATCGGTGAACGGACACTGGCTGATGGCCGCTTTCAGCTCCGGGTGGCGGCTCGCCACCTGGATCGCGTGGCCGCCGCCAAAGGAGCTGCCCCAGATCGCCACGCGGCTGCCATCGAGCTCAGGAGAGGCCTTGACGAAATCGAGCGCCGCGTCCCAGTCGCCCAACTGGCGCCCGACCGACATCAACTGGCGCGGCGTGCCGCCGCTGTCGCCGAAATAGCGGTAGGTGAAGGCCAGCGTCGCGATGCCGGCCGCGGCGAAGCGTTCGCAATAGGCATCCAGACGCATTTCGCGGACCGCGCCCAGCCCATGCCCGAGCACCACCACCGGCGGCCGTTCCACGCCTACCGGCAGATACAGCCACGCCGAGCAGAACGTTTCGCCGGAATTGAAATGGATGTCGCGGCGCGTGAATTGACAGGCATGCTTTTCCATGGCGTTCATTTGACGGTCCGGCCGTTGGTGAAAGGGAAATGCCCGAGTTCGAGGGCCTGTTCGAAGATGGCCGGTTGATACAACGGCAGGTCGCCTTCATGTTCGGTGCGATCCATATATTCGAGCATCAGCGACTGCGAAGTCTGGCCCGACAGCGCCGCCATGAATTCCGTGCGCTCGACATGCATGCCATCGTCCAGCGACATCGAGCCGCCGATGTAGACCGCGCGCTTGATGGCGCGGATCGCTTCACGGGGACGCGCGCCGAGATACTGTGCCAGCTCCAGCGCACGGTCCAGCAGTTCGCCCGGCGCCACCACTTCATCGACCAGGCCGATCTCGAGCGCCCTGGCCGGCGCCGCCGGACGGCCCTCGAGCATCATCATCAGCGCGCGGTGGGCGCCAACCAGGCGCGTCAGACGCTGGGTGCCACCACCGCCGGGCGGGATGCCGAGCAGGACTTCCGGTTGGCCGATGAAGAAGTCGCCGTCCGCCATCAAGCGCACGTCGCACGCCTGCGCCAGCTCGCTGCCCAGCCCCAGCGCGGAACCGTTCAGGGCGCCAATGAACAGCACGCCGCAGCGGTTCATGCGCATGAAGGTGTCGTGCAGTTTGTCAAGCTGCATGGCGCCGCCCAGCGGCGTGAATTCGGCCATGGGCCGCACCAGCGGCATGCGACGCACGGTGGCGGCGCTGTGGGCCACCGCCGACGTCATGCCCCGTGCGATGGACGGGATCGTGGTGCCCCCCTCCTGCAGCCAAGGGACGTCGGCGTGGCCGATGAAGCGCCCCGGATGGGTTCCCGTGAGGATGACGGCCTTGACCTTCGAATCGCCTTCCAGCTCATCCATTAATTCGGCCAGCGCATCGGCCATGGCCACACCCATGAGGCCTTGGGGGCCGCCGTTCAGGCGCACCATCAATACCGCGCCGTGGTTGTCAACCTCCAGCCCGCCAGGCCGGATCTGTGTATTTTTCATTGCCAGTCTCCTTGAATTAGCCAAACCCTGTTGTCAAATAACAGTGTTATTACTCACCATAACACTGTTATTTCGAGATTTCAAGTTGATATTGACGGGATGCTGGTGAACGACCGATTATTTGCGGCGGCGTTTGCCGTTTTTGTTGTTTTGGCCGGCGCCCGCCGGCACGCGCACCGCCGTCACTCCCCCCTACTCCTGCCGCACCCAGGTCTGCGAGCGCCCCAGCATGGGCACGCCGATATAGCCGCGCACATTCAGCTTCTTGCCGCCGTCGGTCAGGCGCACCTTGCTGCTATAGGTCTTGCCATTATCCGGATCCAGAATCTGGCCGCCGACGAATTCGTCGCCGTCTTTTTTCAGTCCGCTCAACATCACCAGTCCGACCACGGGCGCGTCCTTATTGGCGCCCTCGCATTTTTCACACTTGGGATTCTGATTGTCGTTCGGGCCGGGAAAGACCTTTTCTATCCTGCCTTGCAGCGTCCCGTTCGACTCGGTGATGCGTATCAGCGCCCTTGGTTTGCCGCTGACGTCGTCAATGTTCTTCCACAGGCCTGCCGGCGAACTGTCGTCCGCCCACACCGCTGGCGACAAGAGTGCGGCCAGCAGCGCCAGCCCGATCACACGGGTTTGTTTCAACTTATGCATTGCAAAAATCTCCTTTGGTAACATGAACTCAAGCGTTCTTGCGGGTACGACCGGCATCCGAACGCAAGGGCTGTACACGCCCCACGAACAAGAATCCCATCGTGAGCGCGACTTCAATGACGACGGCGAGCAGGATTTTTGGCGTCGCATGTCCAGCCTGCAGTTCATACACGCCAAGCGCCGCCAGCGAAAGCAAGGTAGCGACCAGACCCTTGCTGATAGCGGAGCGCGCCGCCGACGGCTCCACCTTCCTGGCCGCCAGCAGCATGACCGCTAAGCCCGCGTACAAAGCGCCGGCGCGCCGGCCAACCAATCCGACCGACGCATTGAATGCGACGCCCCAATCCGACAGCAGCAGATTGGGCGCCAACAACCATAGCGCCGCCAGACCGAACAACAGCAACGAGGTGAAAGTCGCGAGACCGCTAAAGCTGAGGCGCATCGTCTTACTCCGAGTAGGCAAGATAGTCCGTATAACCCTGTGCACCAGGGGTGTAGAAGGTGCTGGGGTCGGGGGCGTTCAGCGGCAGATCCTTGCGCATGCGCTCGACCAGATCCGGATTGGCCAGGAACGCCCGACCGATGGCGATCAGGTCCGCGCGGCCACCTTGCAGCGCCTGCTGCGCACTGTCCTTGTCGAATCCACCCGCAAGGATGAAGGGGCCATGGAACGCGGCCCGCAGATCGGCTTTCAGTTGCGCCGGAACGGGCGGGGCGCCTATCGCCGAATGGTCCAGCACATGGAGGTACATCAGCCCGAGCGCCGACAGTTCCCGGACCAGCGCCAGATACTGCGCGTCCACGCCCTCATGGGCGCCGGTCGCGTTGAACACGCCATACGGCGACAGGCGGATGCCGACCCGCCCGGCCCCGATCGCCGCGACCACGGCGCGCGCCACTTCCAGCACGAAGCGGTTGCGTCCTTCCGGCGTGCCCCCGTAACCGTCAGTGCGGCGATTGACGTTCGCGTTCAGGAATTGCTCCAGCAAATAGCCGTTGGCGGCGTGCAGCTCGACACCATCGAAGCCGGCCTCGATGGCCAGGCGCGCGGCGGTGGCGTATTCGGCGATCGTGGCCGCGATGTCGGCTTCCGTCATCGCCCGCGGCGGCGTATGCGGCTGGCTGCCCATGGCGTCGGTCCACATCTCGCCCGGGCAGGTGTCGGACGACGGCCCCAGCACCTCGGCGCCGGCCGGCAAATTGGCCTGGTGGCTGACGCGGCCGGTATGCATCAGTTGCACGACGATCTTGCCCCCCTTGTCATGGACCGCGTCGGTGACCAGTTTCCAGCCTTGAACCTGGGCCTGGTTAAACAAGCCGGGGATGCGCGCATAGCCCAGACCGTTCGGCGATGGCGAGGTGCCTTCGGTGATGATCAGTCCCGCCGTCGCGCGCTGGGCGTAATAGCCGGCCATCAGGCTGTTCGGCGTATTGTTTTCCACTGCACGGCTACGGGTGAGCGGCGCCATGACGGCACGGTTGTTCAGTTGGATGGCGCGCAGGGGATACGATTCAAATAGCATTTTTCAAGCGTCCTTAAAGAGGGGGAAATCCGGTGGAGAAGCAGCCATCGATACGCCGTGGCCCGCCTGGTATATGACATTCATCATATTGTGATGCAAAAAAAACCGCCGCCAACCACTGAATTCATGCGGCGGCCGGTGGAAACTGCCCAAGCGTGGCCGCGCACAGTGCCGCCGACAACTTCGGATCATCGACCGCGCGGGCCATCATGGTGGTGCCAAACAGGGTACAGATCAGCACCATCGCTTGCTCGTGCGCGTGCGGCTGGCCCCAGTCAGGCAGCTGGCGCGCAAACACATCAATCATTTCCTTGATGCGGGTGGTCGCCACGTGCCGCACTTCCGGCGCCTGCCTGGGCATCTCCGTGCCCAACGCGCAAATCGGGCAGCCGGTCTCGATGGCCGCGATATGCTCCGGCGCCAAATACGCGTGCATCAACGCCTGTATTGCCTGTCCGGCTGGGGCGGCGGCGGCGATCCGGGCAGCCAGCGCGACCGACTCGGCGCCCGCACGATCCCAGGCCTCCGCCAGTAACGCGTTGCGCGACGCAAAGTGCGCATAAAAGCCCCCGTGCGTCAGGCCCGCCTCTTTCATGATATCGGCCACCCCGGTCCCGTCATAGCCGCTGCGGCGGATCACGCGCGCGGCCACCTCGACGATCCGTTCGTGGGTTAGTTCCTTGCGGC
>CAZCCK010000024.1:12803-15107 GCA_964497265.1 Candidatus Woesearchaeota archaeon
GGTGCCGGGTGCCGTCCCATACCGCCTTGGCGCTTGCGACGGACGCTTCGGCCTTGTCCCGCTTCGCGCCCATGCCCACCACCATATTCACGCACATGGGCGCCAGCACATCGGCCGCCGGGGCGGCCACGTGGACAAAATGGCCGCCCAGATCGAGCATGATGAAGCCGTGGAGCGCGCTCCAGAACTGCAGCGCGATGGGATCGGCATCGGCCTTGCGCACGCACTTGGCTTGCACCAGCCGCGCGCAGCCGTGCAGCAAAAAGGCGTAGGCCGTCTGGAACGCGGCGGACTGACCGCTCAGCACAGGCTCGGCCGTGCCACGCGAGGGACTGTAGCGGCCGTGGATCGACAAGCCGAACATCAGGTCGTACAGGTGGGGATTGCGTTGCGCGAAGTCGTGGCAGGCGAAGGCCATCATGCACAGATCGGCCATGGGATCGTCCGACCGCGGCAAGCTGCCGAACACCATCGCCTGCCGGTTGAAGCCCTCGTCCGCCACCGCCTGCAGCAGTTCCGGCACCCCGCCGAAATAGCTGTACACCCCCATGGTGGACAACTGCGCCTCGGTCGCCACCGAGCGGGCCTTCACTTCGGACGGGCCGCTCCGCGCCAGCAGACGGATGGTCGCCTCCACCAGGCGGGTGCGGGGATCGGACAGGGTGTCGTTTGTTGTCATTTTCATTGAAGCGATGCCATAACAGCGTTATCATAGCACGCCGCTGGCGGTCCGCCTGCCTGTCGCCCCTTTTTCATGCCGCCCGGCACGGCCCGCCCATCCGGGCGCCGCGCCGCGCGCTCACGCCGACACCATCTGCTGAGGTCGGCACCTCGAAAAATCAGAGCGGCAGCAGGCGCGGCGCGACCTTGCCCGTTTGCGCCACCGTGAACAGCGCGGTGCGGGACGTCTCGAAGCGTTCGATCATCTCCACGTCCGCCACCGAGGGCCAGGTGACGTGGTCGCCCCGGTCGAATGCGGCCAGGGCCGCGTCCACCAGGTCATCGGTCGCCATGACGGACTCCGGCGCAAACGCGGACAGGGGCACGCCCGACCTGTCCCAGACTTCGGTGGCGGTGGCCGCGGGCAGCACGACTTGCACCGTCACGCCGGTCTCAGCCAGTTCCTGCTGCAGTCCGCGGCTGAACGCCAGCACGAAAGCCTTGGTGCCACTGTACACCGAACTGATGGGCAAGGAATGCAGCGCCATGACGGAGGCAATATTGATGATCGTGCCAGCGTTGCGCGCCACCATGCCGGGCAGGACGGCGTGCGTCAGGCGCGTGAGGGCCGTGACGTTCAGGGCGATCTGGGACAGCGAATCGTGCAGCGGACTGGCCGCGATGGGCGCCAGCCTGGCGATGCCGGCATTGTTGACCAGCACACTGATGTTCGGGTTGGACGCGAGCAGTTGCTCGACGGCGGCCTGCCCCTCCTCCGATGCCAGGTCGGCCACCAGCGGTTCGACGCGCACGCCGTGCGTGGCCGCGATCGTGGCGGCCAGCGCCTGCAGGCGCTCGGCCCGGCGCGCCACCAGCACCAGGTCGTAACCGCGCCGGGCGAGGCGGTCGGCATAGACGGCGCCGATGCCCGATGAGGCACCGGTGACAACGGCAATTTTTCGTTCGGAAGTAGACATGCTTGCTCCTTGAGTGAGGAAATGGCACACCAGACAATTGCTCAGTCGGCACCCATTATATGACGATCATCATATTTTATTGCAAAAAAAACCCCCGCCCTGGTCAGGCGGCAGCCCGTGAAAACTGTTTCAGCGTCGCCGCGCACAATGCCGCCGACAGCTTGGGATCGTCGACGGCGCGGGCCACGACGGTGGTGCCGATCAGCGCACAGACCAGCGCCATCGCCTGCTCGTGCGCACGCGGCTGGCCCCAGTCGGGCATCTGGCGCGCGAACACGTCGATCATCTCCTTGATGTGGATGGTGGCCGCCCGCCGCACTTCGGGCGCCTGGCGCGGCATCTCCGACCCCAGCGCCGAGACCGGACAACCGGTTTCGATGCCGGCGATGTGCTGCGGCGACAGATAGGCCTGCATCATGGCCAGCAACGCCTGTCCCGGCGGCGCGGTGGCCGCCACGCGCGCTGCCAGCGCGACCGACTCGGCACCGGCGCGGTCGCCCGCTTCGGCCAGCAGCGCGTCGCGCG
The DNA here is from genome assembly GCA_964497265.1 of Candidatus Woesearchaeota archaeon. Taxonomy (GTDB): domain Archaea; phylum Nanobdellota; class Nanobdellia; order SCGC-AAA011-G17; family GW2011-AR18; genus JAHFKM01. The sequence goes on from CAZCCK010000024.1 coordinate 14,966, forward strand.
AATCGAAGTGCGCATAAAAGCCGCCGTGCGTGAGCCCGGCTTCCTTCATGATGTCGGCCACGCCCGTGCCGCCATAGCCGCTGCGGCGGATGGCGCGCGCCGCCACTTCGACGATGCGCTCGTGCGTCGCTTCCTTCCGGCC
>CAZCCK010000025.1:0-14391 GCA_964497265.1 Candidatus Woesearchaeota archaeon
AGATATACGGACCATTCGTACGACCCCCGCTTAGATTATACAACGCGCTTGCATTATACAAAATCATAAAATCACTTCCTTCAGTATTTATTCTGTACGTAAAATTCTTTGTATTTGCAGGAGTGGCTGCACTATTCGGTCCAATCATAATACGAATCGGATTCGCATCAACCGCAGTAAAAAAACCAGATACACGGATGTAAGCGCTTGTGACATTAATATTCTGCTCCGCAATTGGAACATCAAACCGAAACACCTGATTTGCCACAGAAGCCCAAGAAACATTCGTACTATTAATAAACATCCGTACCGTATTTAACTGATTTGCAGAAGAGTTATCATACTCATAGGTTAAAACAGCTTCAGCACCTAACAAAGAGATATTTGTTCCAGTTGAATTCACTACCAGGGTATAAAATGAAGTTCCACTTCCATTAATATTTGCATACATCTGACTCGCGTTATACAACACAGAAAAAGCTTCAGTTGCAGTGGAGGTATTAAAATCCATAGTCAAGTTTTTCGTATCTCCTAGGAGCGCAACATTCAAACTTGAATTAACACCTGTTGTTGCTGCAAAATCTCCAGTACTCACCCCACGCACTTCTAAAAATGCGGAACGAACACTAATGTTTCCAGATTCAGGGACAAAAATAGGAAAAGTCATGTTAATCGTTCCGTTTTGATTAAGAGCAGTGTCATTCTGACCCACAAAATAACGCACAGTTCTTAACTGCCTCGGAGAACTTGTATCATACTCGTAAGTAAGCACTAGTTTTGCATTTGTTAATGATATCGTGCTTCCTCCAGCCATCATACTTACATTCAAAAGATAAGGACCGTTTAGACCCGTGTTAATTTGAGGAGCAAAAGGATACCTTATGATAAAACGCTGCGTCTCACCCGCACTGTCTAAAGAGTACACACCGGTTTTATCTCCAAAGTAACCACTCTTAATCGTTCCATTCACACTTACATGAATGGTCGTGTCTACCTGACCTCCAGCAATACCCTGAATTTCTACCCATGCTCCCCTATTTATTGGATTAGTAATATTTTCTGGAATGTAAAAAGTAAAAGGAACTTCTAGATTTTGAAGGTTTGGCCTTAACTCAGAATTGTTTTGATGAATAAAAAATTCAACAGTCTTAATATTAGAACGCGGCAATCCCACACCAGAAACCAGGAAACTTAAAACTAGAATAACTACTAAATAGATAAAAATATTCGCCCCCCTTTTCATTTAGATTAGATTCGTTATATGCGGTTTATATAGCTTTTGGAAACTTCTTAAAGAAATTAAGAAAAGTATTCGAATTTTTCTACAGTTATAATCCCACTATCGCACAAAGGAACAAAACTAAATTGCATCTTTTTATCAGAGCCCATAAAAGTTTTGCTCTGTGCATCCACCTTTATCCATTTGTCTTCTTTTGAAGAACTTACAATAAAATCAGAGGAACTTGCTTGCGAAGCATTTAACGTCAAAAAAAGAGTGCTGTCTGAAGAAGTGTCTTTATTGAGAATTTCAGCAGCAACCTGAAAACAGTCTGTCTCAACCCCGCTTTCACTATACTCCATTGAAATATTAAAAAAACCAGTTAGATTGCTGATTGTTTTTGAATAAACTCTTGTGCGCGGTGTCGAATTCCACAACTCTGGATGAGTTAACTCGTAAAGATCTATAACCAGATCTTGCTCATCATTAGACTTCTTCCATTCATGCTCATTTTTCTCTTCAACATTTTGATTTTCTTTTAAAAACCAATTTTTAGGCAGGTTATTTTCTTTTTCAAAACCAATAGACTCTCCTTTCTTATTTACTTCGGGCTGTACTTGTCCAACACTAACTTCAGTTACCATCCCCTCACTTTGAGACTGATTCTCCACAACAGACTGATTCAGAGAACTTTCTTCCACGGCAAAACCAGTTAAATCAACTTGCTTTAAACAAATAGCCACGCCCAAGATTAATAAAAAGATTGCCAACCAAAATAACACCTGTCTTTTTCTTTTTGATTTCTTTCGCCCCATTTACTCATTTCTACCAAAATCCTACTCTTAAAGCTACCGGTAAGTCTTGAAGATTAATCTTAAATACAACAAAATCTCCCTTAAACGAGGATTCTTATGTCAGAAAAGGTTTTAAAATTCATTCTTCTCTTTCAATTTCTTCTTATTATTTTTCTTTTGTTCAAACTTTATTCTTCCTCTGAAAAAATAAACCTTCCTCAAGAAGGATTACTCGCAAAAAGAGTCTACGCAGGCATCCTCCCTGGAAAAAGCTTTCTTATAACCAGCTTTTATCCTGTGGAAAGAGGCATTAAAAAATACATCCAAGAAAATAATTTTACCGTCTCTGTCTACGTAGAGAATTTGAATAACGGCGCAAACTTTGAAATAAATGCAGAAAAAGGATTTTTTCCTGCAAGTCTAAACAAATTACCCGTTGCAGTTTTGATTTTACAAAAGGTAGAACAAGGAAAACTTAGTTTGCATCAAAAAATAGAAACTTCGAATGGTAAAGAAGAAACAATTCAAGAGCTTTTAGAAAAAATGCTTAAAGATTCAGATAACGAGTCTTTTGAATCTCTTTTAAAGCTTCTTGATCCGAAAGAACTCAAAGCCCTTTTAGACTATTATAATATTAACTTGGACGGGAGCTATTTTCCAGACAAAGTCAAAGAACATGAAGAACAATTAGGCCCAAAACAATTTGCAAATATCTTCTCTAGTCTCTATTACTCTACTGTCTTAGACCCAAAAGATTCAGAATACCTCCTCTCCCTTATGAAAGACACAGAATTTAATTTTAAAGAAATTTCAGCGCTCAATCCTTCTACCACCCTAGCCCATAAATTTGCAGGATATTATACAACAGATACAAAACTCTTCCATGATTGCGGCATTATCTACGATGGAGACATTAAAATTCTTTATTGTATTATGACTGAAAATTTAGAACACGAACACGCCATAAAAGTAACGGCGAATATTATTAACTCAATATTCACCTACGCTAAAGAAACAAGAGCGCAGCTTGACGAATCTTCTGAGATGGGACAAATTTACCCAGAGAATAAAACAGATTCTTCCCCTCTTCTGTTAAATCCTTCTCTAAACCAAAAATTTTCTTAAAACTTCAAACCATTCTTTTTGATCTGCTCTTTCTAAAATACCTTCTAAATTAAAAACAACTAAGTTTTTTACACCTTGCCTTTCAAACCATTTCAAATCTTTCTCAAAAGCTCTTAAACTTGAATATACAGGCTCATTACCTAAAATCCCAGGGCCCGTACACCCAATTGCAAACATTGCTCTTTCTTTATACATCTTCAAACGAGAACGAATAAACCATCGATAATAGATGTTTAGTATATCCGCTAAAAACCCTTTTGTGAACGTTTTGTAAATGAAAAAATTTCTCTTCCCCCTTACTTTTTCAATGTTATCCCCATACGTCTTTAATAAAAATTCTGGTAAAGGTAAACCACTGATAATGAGATCTGAAGAAAGATTTTCGATGCTCTTCTTTAAGTAAAGATTATTTCTTGCTTTTTTTAAAAAAAATACTTCTACCCCATAACGAATAAATTTCTTTACATTAAACTCAAAATTGGGAATTGGAGGCTCAATATCTACTTTGACGTCCAATCCTTCAAACTCTTTTAATCGATCTATACTTTCTCTTGAGCAGAAACCAGAAAACCAATATCCTTCGCCCTTAGGAAGAATCGGCCAAACTCCCAACTCGAATTTCTTTGGAATTTTCTTTCTCCAAGCTTCAAATTCCTTACGAGAAGAAGCAGTGAGATAAATTTTATTTTTGAAAGGGATTTCTAACTTTTTCCAATCAACTTTTTCCGGAAACTCACACCAAAACGTAATAGAAGAAAACATCAGCCAATCGCTCTACGTACATCTGCAACTTCGACACTGTTCACCCCTTCAATCTGGGAAATCTGCGCCTCTATCTCGTCTGTGCCCCCTCTGGATTCATCTCTGACAAAAATCAATTTGATCGCTTTCAATCCAAAAGCAACTGGTTCAAATTCTTCTTTACCTACTTCTCCACCCTGACTACTAATTACCTTCTTCGCTTGTTCTTTCAAAGAATTAAGATCAGTTTCTGGAGCTATAGGCATAATCTTTAAAGTAATAACTACACTTGCCATCTTAGTTGGGTCCATTAAAGCCACACTGGCTGCAGGTATATTTTGCTGCAATTTTTCTACAGTGAGGACAACGAATAAGCTCTACTTTATCACAAGAAGGACAACTAAATCTAACTGCGCCACCCAGATTCGAAATCTTTACACTACAGGACGAACAGAATAGTTCTTTAGCCATAAAAACGGGGTATTGTGACAATATTTATAAAGGTTTGGATCAGAGGTAATATTACTTTTAAACACTAATGGCTAGAATCGTTTATGGGCTATGCGGAATAGGAATTGGACACGCAGTAAGGAGTAGAGTTATCTTAGATTATTTAAGTAAAAAACACGATCTCTTAATCTTAAGCAGCAATAAAATCGCCCCTTATCTTAGAAAATATTATCCTAACGTACACGCAATTGAAGGATTTGAATTTGTCTTTGAAAATAATGCTCTTTCAAATAGCAGAACCTTAGCGAAGAATCTTCTTAAGATAAACCCAAATACAATTGATAACCTTGAACTCATCAAAAGAAAAATCGACCAATTTGATCCTCAGTTAATTATCTCAGACATGGAAACATTCAGCATGTACCTAGCAAGATGGAAAAACATTCCCCTCCTCACCATAGACAACCAGCACTTTTTGATTTATGGAAAATACGCCTCTTCTAAAAGATATTTTCTCGAATATTTCAAAGCACGCCTCGTTCTCGGTTTAGCAACAAGAAAAGCAGATCATCACCTTATTTTGCTCTTTCCAGGAGAAAAATTAGATCTCAATAAAAAAACAACAGGAATCACTCCCATCTTAAGAGAAGAAATTTTTAAGATAAAACCTAAAAAACAAGACTACGTTTTTGTCTACCAGTCCACAAAAACCTATAAAAAATTACTTGCGCTTCTCGAACAAGTCAACGAAAAATTCATTATCTATGGATTTGACCTCGAAAAAAAATACAAAAATCTTACTTTTAAAAAATTTGATGACCGCAAACGTTTCTTGAAAGATCTCTCTTGCGCAAAGGCCGTGATCAGCAACGGAGGCTTTACTTTAATTAGTGAAGCACTCTATCTTCAAAAACCACTTCTGGTAATTCCAATCAAAAAACATTTTGAACAGATCTTTAACGCAGCTTACATTAAAAAGAATAATTACGGTGAATTCTATCCTGATCTAAGCAGAAAAAACATACTTGAATTTCTTGCGAGGGTAGACAAAAAGGATTACTCTTTCTCCCCAAAATGGAACAATAAAGAAAGCTACAAAAAACTTGATTTTCTTATCGACAAACTTGCTCGTAAGTAAGCATTTTCTCTAGGTTCACGATCATCACCCCCTTCGAACCTAGGATTACCATCTTAGTTCCTTCTTGAATAACTATTGGCTTCAATACAAATCCTCCTCCTCTTCCTCGCTTGGGACAAACCCATACAAGTCAAGCATTGTTAACTTCCAATCTGTCACTTCTTGGGCTTCCATATTTCCCACCTCCAATAAGAAAGCATAGATAATTTTCTTTAAATAGCCTGTTAAGGAAAAATCAGATTTTACCTCCATAAACTTTTTAAATCAATTTAGAAAACTTACTGTATGTATTATGAATGCTTTTCTCCACCCTGGTTTTTTGGATATGATATCCTCTTTAGTTTTCTTTTTATGGCAGTCTCTTTATTAATCGCCGCCTTCGCCTTCGATGTTTATAGAAATATTAATCAAAAAAACGTAAGAACATTTTCTCTTGCATTCGCATTTATCGCTCTTGCTTATCTCTGCCAAGCCTTACTAAACAGCTATATTTATGCTCATGTTAAAAATGGTATCTGCGATCTATTTAGATTAAATAGCTTAAGCGCTCTTAGTTACGCAGGTATTACCATTCACCTCTTACTAATGGTTATCGGTCTTTCAGTTCTTGCTTATACCACCCTTAAAACAAGAGAACCTAAAATTCTCTACATTCAACTTGCTGGAACTCTGACAGCTTTACTTTTTAGCAAAAATATTACTTTTACGTTCTTTGTCTTAGCAAGCGTTTACTTCGCAATCATCGGCTGGCACTACATTGATAATTATTTCAAAAATAAAAATAAGAAAACTTTACTTATTGCAATTGCGTTTACTATTTTAACGCTCGGCTGGCTTGACTTCTTACTCGTTCCTTACTCCCCTTTATTCTATGTTCTAAGCCACGTACTTCAATTAACCGCTTTTTTTCTCATCCTCTGGAATTTTAACCTGGTGAGAAAAAGATGAATAAAAAAAGAGATAGGTTAGAGATCATCCATTCTATCCTCAAAAGCATTCAAGAAAAGGGCCCTTTATTAAAACCCACCCACATTTTGTATAAATCCAATCTCTCTCATCAAATGCTTACAGAATACCTTGGAGAACTTATTAAAGGAAAATTTGTAAAAGAAGAAACAGATAAAGAAGGGAAAAAATGTTATTCTCTAGAAGAAAAAGGATTTAATTATTTAAAAGATTATGATAAAATAAGATCATTCTTAGAATCTTACGGACTAGACTAGCTTTTTTAAAAAAGTATCCTACTTCAATTCTCTTAACTTGAGCCTTTCTACCATCATTTGGTCATACAATTTATCGAAATCTATTTTTTTAAAATCTTTTTCAGTAAATTTACCCATTCTTTTTTTAATTTCAAGAAAGATTTTTATAGGATCTTTAGAACTTACTTTTTTTACAACAATCTTATCCCCTTCCTGATCAAATTCCACCATATCGTTGGGATTTAAATTAAATTCTTCTCTTAAAGGCTTAGGAATCACCACCTGACCTTTTTCTCCAATACTCATTTTTATTCCTACCATAAATACAACTAGCCCTACACACATTTAAACTTTGCTAACAATCTTTATTAATCCCCTAAAACAAACTTGCTTAATGATCTTTGAAGACATTTTAAGAGTCACTTACTTTCTGCTTCCAGTCGCACTCGCCAATATGGCACCAGTTTTAGTCCGTAAAATATTTCCCTACTTAAATTACCCTTTAGACTTTTATAAAAAATCTAACGGAGAACGGATTTTAGGAGATCACAAAACCTTTCGAGGCTTACTCTTTGGAATACTTGGCGGAATGATCGGAGCATTACTTTTAAAACATTGGTACACTTACAATTTTATCTTATGGTCTTTGAGCATTGTAAAATACGATTCTATTAACATTTACCTCTATGGATTTCTATTAGGCTTCGGAGTTATTACTGGCGACGCTTTTGGAAGCTTCATTAAAAGAAGACTTGGTAAAAAACCAGGAGAAAGCTTTCTTCCATTAGACCAGATTGTCGCTCCTTTAGGGGCAATGATCTTTATTTCACCACTTTACTTAATCTCTTTAAGATACTTTTTAATAGCTTTACTCATAAGTTTCTTTTTCCACATTTTAATCAAATGGATTGGATACTTATTAAAAATAGAAGATAAAAAATTCTAAAAAAAATAAAAAAAGAAGTTAGACATCTTTAACGCCCCCTTCTTCAATATTAAAAATAATCTCTCCATCTGGAAGATGAGGACTATCAATCAGCTTTGCGACTCTTGTTCCTTTCTTCCCTTTACGAAGATAAATCCTAGTTTGGCTGTTATGTCCCACAATGTGACCCCCAATCGCAGCAGTTGGATCTCCAAAGAAGGTATCTGGCTTTGCCATAACCTGATTCGTTACATAAACTACAAGATTATATGCAGTTGCTACTTTCATCAGAGCATGCATATGCTTATTTACTTTCTGTTGACGATCTGCCAATTGACCACGACCAGAAAAATCAGCCCTAAAATGAGACATCAATGAATCCACAATTAAAAGTTTAACAGGAATTCCTTCATTTTTAATTAAGTCTTCCACTTTTTCAGCCAACAACATCTGATGATCTGAATTAAAGGCTCGGGCAACCTTAATATTTTTTAAAACTTTCATTGGATCCATTCCTCTCGCTTCAGCCATCTGTTTAATCCTTTCTGGTCTGAACGCACCTTCACTATCAATGTATACACAAACCCCCTCCGCACCACCCTGTTCTTTAGGCAACTGTACATTTACTGCAAGCTGATGCGCAATCTGGGTCTTGCTTGATCCAAATTCTCCAAAACACTCCGTAATTCCACCCGATTCAAAACCACCCCCCAACAAACCATCAAATGCTTTTGAACTTGTTGAAATTCTCAAAACATTCTTCCTTCTCTCCAACAGCTCCTCACCAGATTCAAAACCCATATTCATCGCTTTTCTTGCAGCTTGAATCACTTTTCTAGCGGTAGCTTCAGTCAATCCACCCGCTTCAACTAATTCTCCAGGAGAAGCAACAGCTAAGGAAAGCATCGTATCATAGCCAGACTCTTTGAGCTTCTCAGCAGTAGCCGGACCTACACCCGGAAGATCTTCAATAGAAATTTCTTTACTCATCGTCATCCTCTCCTTCCTCATTTAATAACAAATCTTCTTGTAGTTTGTTTAGAATAACCGCAATTTTCGGTAAATCTTGCTTTCTAAGGTTTAGTGTTTCTTCTCTCCACAAATCCTTGTCTTTATCCTTCCAAGAACGCCTAATGCTGACTGTTTTAAAACCAACAACAGCCTCTTTTACCTCTCTTTCATTAAACCAAATTGCGCCTTGAATATTTCCAGCGCGATACGTCTTTATCGGTCTATTTGCCATCTTTTCCTCCTTTTGCTTTCGCATTTTTTTCAAACTCAGAAATAAAGGTTGGGCCTCGCTATTCGCCTTTTTTCATGAGGTTTCGTAAGAAATACTTATTAGATTTATAAAGATTATGCGAACATGGCGCGGATGGCGCGAACTACCTTCCTTTAATTTTTTCTTCTTAGAGAATATTCAACACTTTCAAACATACAAAGAGATTAAGCGCGATTAAAAAAACAAAAACAACACTCTCTAAAAAACCACCGGTCTTCATAAAACCTGAAATTCTCCATTTCGTAAAAGGATAAAACGGATCTATTCCTTCTAAGGTCAGAGCATCTCCTACTAAATGAGCAAGATAACCAACTAAAGCCGCTAAACCAATCCAAGGATATTTTAAATACCAAAATAAAAAATAAATTCCAAACGCTGCAAGTAAAGAATGAAATAATCCCCTGTGCCCAAAAACCACTCTTAAAAATAAAGAGACAGGATAAATTTTCCTCCCAAACTTACTCTTCTCAGTATCAATATCCGGCAGTCCACTCAAAATAGTTGCTAGAGGCACAAACAAATACGGATACGCGGGATGTAACAACATTAAAGAAACCAATGCTATCAAAAACCCTAATGCTAAATGAGTTTTAAACATCATTCTTTAATTAAATAATTAGAATTAATAAAACCTTTCTATTCAGAAGATAATTTTACAGGCGCAGCCCCATACTTTTCGAATTCAGCCTCTATTAAAGTACCAAAATCTCCATCCAGTTTTGCGACTTGATACGCTTTTGGAAGAATGTTTTTAGCCTCACTCATCGCATACAGTTTTATACCTGCAGCGTTAAAAACAGTTGTTGTTGGATCTCCCGGCTCATAGCGAACAAGATTTGCATTCGGTTTACGCGCTGCGCGATCAAAACACTCTTTATACAACTCCACAACTCTCGCATTATCCGTTTCAGGAATAGGAGAACGCGCATTTCTATCCGTCAAGACAAGTACACCTACAACTTGTGCTTCAGGTGCAAGATATCTCCTAGCAACAGCTTCTAAGATAGACTTACCCGTATCCACAGTATCATCTATAATCAGCGTACGACCATAAGGCGCACCTTCAAAAGAACCTTCAAGAGCAGTGCCCCGCGTCTTTGTCTTGCCGCGGGCCATCACAAAATTACGAGATCCCTTAGGAAGAGGAAATTCTTTCTCCCATAAATATTGTGTTAGAAAACCGATTGAAGTTGCACGATCTGGAACACCATAAAAACAATCAGGCTTGAGTTCTTTATCAACTACAAAATCGATAATTTGTCTGGCTACCTTCTCGCATGATTTTATATTCTGTAGAATATGTCCCCACTTCACATCCCACTTTGAAATTCTACCAGAGGGCAATTTCACGCCCTTATAATCGAACTGTATTACTCCTTGGTTTATTACAAACTCATTAAACGCTTCCTGATCAAACATACCTTTTTTTCCAAAAAAGACTTTATAAGAATTATTGTCCCTTATCACGCACTTTCCAATTCCGCAATTAACTTAGCAGGATCCGCTTCCTCAACACTAGAAACAACAAACTCTACACGATTAAACATCACATTCTTTGTAACTTTTCCTTTTAAGGATAATTGCTTTCCAGAAAGAGCCCTTTTAACCTCTTCAAAAGGCTTAGCAGGAACACCAATCAACTTTTCAGCCTGCTCTCGAAAACAAACAGCTCTTATATTCCCCGTCCCGTCATCCACAAACAGATTAAGAATAGGAACTTGCTGCGCAGTTACAACGCCATGCTCTTGACAGTTAAACCCAGAATCTTGTGGGAACACTTTCTTTTTGCAAACAGGACAAGCATTGTAAAATTTAGGTTCAAATATTTGAACGGTAGTGCCATACCATTCTACAACCTCATTCTCACCAAAATCTTTAATCTTCTTTCTTAGCGCTGCTGGCTTTCCTAAACTTATTTTTGCAGTATTTACAGTCTCATTCTCAGGATTAATCGCTATCTGAGCCTTACTACCCAGATGAACCTCTTTAAACACATTACTCACTTTCACATATCCATTCTTTACCTTCAAAATATCTCCTTCCTTTAATTTTGAAAATTCATTAATCAGCGTTTCATCCCAACAAACAACCTTTACCGCTCCAGTTTCATCACCAATCACCGCGTTAACCACTCTTCCTGTTCTCTGACCAGAAGTAAAAGTTCTTGGTTCGTAAATATTTAACACACGCCCAATTACAGTCACAGCGTTCATCCCTGCACCCAGATCAATAATCTTTAACGACTTTGAAACATTATCAAACAACTGCACTTTTAATTCATTTGCAATAATATGAGCAGCACCTTCTTTAGAAATGAGATCTTGTAATTCGTGCAATTTTAACTCAATCTTTCTCTCTACCTCACCTCGAGAAAGAGCGCTTCCCTCAACAATTTTTTTTATTAAAACCTCATAACTCTGCTGGATCATTGCTAAGAGTCAACTTAGATTTAATAAAAAGGTTTTGCTTTTCAAAATCGTCACCAAACAGTTAAACCTCTTTAAAAGGCATAGGAGGCAAACTCTCCTCAGGATCAATCGCAAACTTAACTCCCTTATACTCAATAACCTTCAAACGACCCTCATCCCTCACCTTTGCCTCTTTCAGATTGCACTCAGAAAAAGATTTCTGGTTAGGCGGAACACACTCTCTTAATTTTTCGTAAATTTCTTGATAATTTTTTAATTCAGGCTTAGGTAAATCAAACTCCAACCTTTTTTTATAAGCCGATTCTTGAGTCCCGTATTCTATCGGGAACTTCATTTCTTCAAACATTACATGAAGATGATCTTCTTTTATTTGCAAGGAATGAATTTTTAGACTCTTTACTAGAGCAGTATACTTTTTTACTAAAGAAACCCCTACATCCCCTGGTAAAAGATTTCTTTCCCTTCTCAAATTGACTAACGCTTGCTTTTCTTCGAAAATAGGGTACGTTGATTCATACCCACCTAAAGAGGATTTTAACTCTAACTCAAACTCATGCTTAAAACTCGACTCTGGATCAAAGAAACTACAAGACGACCAAATTACAATCCCTTCTAACGTTCTTGCGCAATCACTATCTTGACTATATCCCCCATTGTTTGCTAAATTCAAAGCCGCAAAAACACTCGCATAAGAAGCAGCACTCTCAACATATAAAGAAACTTTTTCTCCCTCATCATACACTTTGATTAATGAAAGAGGCGTATATCCAATCGCTTCCACGTACTTTTGCTCTCTCTCTTCACTATTTTTCACAATTGCAAAAGCAAGAACGACAAGTATAATTATGGTAGCTATCGCAAAAAGAGGAAGAAAAACAAATCCTTTCTTATTCATGCAAATCCCTCCAGATCTTTCTGCTCACAAGAGACGCAAGAGAAATACAACGTCACTTTCAAAATCTTTCCCTTTTCTGAGGTTGGCAAAATAACGGATTGCTTTAGAAACTCTCTGGCCTCAACAGGACCTGAAACAATATAATCCTTCTCTTCAGAATTAAGAAAATTGACTTTTAGATTCCATCCTGCCTGAGTACTTTCCGGCTTTGGAATTTTTGCCAGTAAACTCCCAAGTTCATTTCTTGCACTTGCATCAAAAAGAGAAGGATCTTCATTATACTTTAATACTAACAGATTCCCTATAGAGACAGAATCCGGCTTCCCATCTTTATCAATATCAAATTGAACCGGAGTTTTTAACAAAGAAACCAATCTTGCAGAAGAAGTATACTCTTGCTCTGGAGCGAGCACAATATTTTTACTATAAGCAAAATTTAATACAAAGAAAAGATAAGAAAAAACAAGCAAAGCAAATATTATTAGAACTATCGCAATAGGATCACTTACAAACAAATCTGCTTTTTTAGATCGCACCGCGCACAACCTCCAACCTTAAGATCGCAGGACTTGTCTTTCCTTCACCATTCTGATACAGCACATAATCTTCTTTTCGAGAACATTTTAAAGATTGCACGCTTGAACACACAGGAACCAGCTTTTCAACATTTACTGGAATAAGACTTGCTGAAACAATCTCTGTGCCAGTCAATGAAACCAGCGTTACTCTATAAGCAAGCCCTTTCTTTCTATAACAAGAAGCCAGATGTAGCCCTTCGAATTTCTTTAAATCCAACGTATTTACTTCTACCCTCTTCTCTTTTTCCAAGGCAAGACAATTAGGCGAATACCTTAAAGTAGTACTCAAAAGAAAATCTTCCACATTATTTGTCTGAAAATCCTCTTTCAAATAAACAATCGTTACTGCAGCAATAAAACCCACTACTAAAATCACTAAAGGCAAACGCCACAAAAAAGAAACTTGCTCACTTATCGCCGCACCCCTCTTATCCATCTACCTTTACTCCCACCACATTCCTACTATCCTTATGGTTTAAAGAAAATTCTTTCAACCTTGTATCTTTTGACTGCGCACAATCAATTATTGTTGGATTTAGCGAACTTTCCTGCTCGACTTGCCCAACAGAAAGCCTACACTCAGATTCAAACTTAAAACTCAACCCCTGTGGCAACGGATACTCTAAAGAAACAGTCTCAGGAGATGCAAGCAAAGCAGCTTGAGTCAATGCTAACTCGTGAGCTTCCTTTTCTTGAATATGAAGCTTATCATTCTTTATCTTACTTATCGCACCAAAAAGCATTACTAATAAAAATAAAAAAATGAGTAAATCAGCAAGCGTATCTGTAACAGGAGTAAATCCTTTTTTCATTGAGTTACTCCCGCAGAAATCGCAAAATGCTCTGCAAATTCATTGATTTTAGCAGTACAGGGAATAATTCTGTCAGAGACCTGATTTGTTTGAGTAAGAACCTCTTGAGCAGGAAAATCAAGAACTGCTTGTTGAGTAACATCCTTCGAATCACACATTAAAGGGGTAGAAAGCCATTCTTCTCCCTTTTCATAGAATAATAAAGGCTGCTTTTCTCCTAATGCTTCCTTCTCTTCTTTTGTCAAAGCAACTTCTAAGCCCATCGTCTTAATAACGTTTTGTTTTGCTTGAGGAAAATCCAGGTTTATATCAAAAAATAAAGGTAGAATTTGCCCAACCCGCGCCATCTCAGAAGGATAGAACGTTGCATGTTCTTTCACGGTAATACTTACCAATTTTGGCGGAGTAGGATCACTATACTTCACCTCTAAAGAATTTATCAAACCTGACGGGTCAACTTGCTTTGCCTTAGGATTATCTTTCCTATACGTAGCTGTTTGCTCTTGTCTTGTCTGACCAATTACTGAAACAACAAGAGTCGCATCCTTTTCTTCAAATTTTAAAAAAATAAGATCAGAACGACTATTCACTGTAGAAACCTGACTTTCTTGCGTAGGCCAAGAAAGCGCGTCAAATTTAGAGAGTTTATAACAAGAAACAGGCTTACATTTTCCTTTTACGATCTGGCAAAGACATACTTGAGGAGAAGAAAATACCTCTGACGAAGTAGCAAAGGTAGAGTACACCCCATTCTTTGGGGGAAAACCAACAAGCTTACACTCGCTATTATAAAACTGAACA
>CAZCCK010000026.1:0-12794 GCA_964497265.1 Candidatus Woesearchaeota archaeon
CGTCCTGACACTGCCGATCGAACGAGACATATTCATCGGCGTTCATCAGTACCTTAACGATGATCCAACGCGTACCGTGCTTCTTGCTGCTCGATTTCATGCTTCTCTCCCTTGTGAATCGGATTACAGAACTTCGGAACTTCTACTGCTGGTGGTGCCACCGCTTACGAACGGCTTTAATTCACGGCGAAGCCTCGGCCAGGTAAATGTCATCGAAGGTCAGAGCAAGCCCTTTGGTTTGCGCAAATGAGATCAACTTCGCTGCCACTTCGGGCGGGACGGTCTGTCCACGCTCATAGTGCGAAATGTTCCCCTGCGTAACCCCTAGGGCACGTGCCAAGACTTCCTGGGTGACTCCGAGTCGCGCTCGGATGCTGGCTAAGGTGTTCATGTGGTTCATATTAGTCCGACTGATTGAGCTTGTCAACAGTCGGACTAATTGATATTTATTAGTGTTCCTTATATTGTTGCCGCATGCCAGCTAAACCACTATCTGATGAACAGCGCGAGGACGCAAAAAAACTGAAAGCACTCTTTCAGAAGTGGAAGGATGCACTTGCCGATACAGGAAGGCCGGCATCGCAAGAGGACATCGTCACAGACCTTGGGTTCGGGCAAAGCGCCCTATCCCAATACCTGAACGGCTCCATTCCTCTTAACATTCCGGTGAGTATCAAATTTTCCGAGCTGCTCGGCGTCCCTATTAAAGAGTTCAGTCCGAGCCTGGCGGAGGCAGCGACTCAATATGCCGAAGCTATTGCGAGAGCAACTGCCCCGCACGGCCCCGGCGCCGGCGTGGCGAAGGAAAGTAAAGTTCCACCTGAAGCGGCGCAACCCTCCGTTGTGGCCCCAATCTCAGGCGAGATGGTCGTGTTGTCGCGCGAGGAGCATCAAAAGCTACTGGACGCACAAAGCGAGACAATAGAGCGGGTTAACGCTCAGGAGCGCAAGTTACTTAGCTTCTTCCGGGGCACCACCGATATTGGACGTGGCAGGATGTTGATGGCCGGCGAGCAGCAACCGCGATCCGTCGAATCCACGGTTGTTAACAACAAGTCTTAGGGGTTCACGCCGTGGGGATAACCGCGCCAATCCCTCCAAGTGAGCCACCGCATAGTCCCGGCTGTCGTCGTCCATGCCTTGATAAGCGGCAATAATTCTGTGCAGTCTATCCATTCCCGCACCTCGTTTTTGGAATTTGTGTTAGTCCAATATAACAATCATTGACGAGTCGAAACGAAGAAATAGGCTATTTTTTCCCATCTACAATTTCGTTTTGAAATGTAACAATTCTCACATTGCAGATTAGTAGCCATTCGACCGTTGCAGTTTGATCACTGGTGACAATGTGTGAATATTTAATCGGTTTGCACAAAATATAATCAAGTTGCCGAACTCAAACGGAGACAGCCATGCGCCAACAGTCGTCGGAGTGGATTGCTGAAGAACGCGTTAAGGTCTACGGGATTATCATTGCGGTCATTGAGATTGCTGGACTGCTGATCTCGATGATCCGTTCCATCTACTTCCCGGACGCAAATTCTGACTTCAATCCCGGTGGTGATTTTCGCGTCTTTTGGTCAGGAGCTCATCTCGCGCTCGGTGGCGACCCCACTGGCGTTTATGACCCCAATAAAATATTCGCGGTCCTGCAATCGATCGACCCCGCTCTTACCGAGCAGCGGGCTTGGCATAGCTGGTTCTACCCTCCCGCATACCTTCTCGTCATGCTGCCGTTCGGCCTTATGCCTTGGCGGTTGGCGTACATACTCTTTATCTTCACCACCTTCGCGGCCTATCTCGTACTCATCCGCAAGATCGCAATACCCTATCGCGTCTGGTGGTTTGTCCTTGGGTTTCCGCCCGTGCTTTTTACTTTTACACTCGGCCAGAATTCCTTTCTAACAGCCTTCCTGGCCGGCATGGCGCTAATGCAACTGGATCGGCGCCCTGTCCTAGCTGGGGTATGCATAGGCCTACTTTCAATGAAACCGCATCTAGCGATACTTTTTCCTGTTGCGCTCATCGTGGGTAGGCGCAAAGATGCATTGTGGGCGGCGGGCGTTACGGTAATTACCCTCATCAGCGTATCAACTTCGGTATTTGGTCTGGACACATCAATACTCTCGGTCAAGGGCATAGTGGCGGCGCGGGCGGCCGTTCTGGAACCATACTGGCTCCATGTATTTATGCCGACGGTGTACGCTGGCGCGCTGGGCATAGGTGCCGGCGAGTCTCTTGCCAATGCGCTGCAATTGGGGTGTGCTGCTGTCGCCGTTTGCGTCGTTGGCTGGATCTGGCGACACGAAGTGTCTGCCAATGTGCGTAACTCGGCGCTGATCCTCGCAACGCTTCTCACGAGCCCCCACCTGTTCACATACGATCTGACCTGGCTTGCGCTGCCTATCATATGGATTACGATTGAGGGCCGGAAAACCGGTTGGCTCAAGGGCGAGCGCAGCATGCTTGCTTTTGCTTGGGTATCTCCGCTGGTCTTAATAGTGGTGGCGGCAATGATTAACGCTAATCCAACCTGGGTAGTATCAATGTCGCTCTTGGGATATGTGGTTCTGCGGGCGCGCCGGGAATTGCAGATTGCCTCGCTTAAGCGCAAGACGACGCTGGCCGCCTAATACTAGGCCTCATCCAGCAACCTCCGCAGCATCCCTTTCACTTCTTGTAATTCGCGCTCGACTGAAGACAGGCGCTCGTCCGTAGGTGACGCCTCCAGTCGGGCCCGAATCTCATCCGACCGCGTGCGGCCATTGTGCGCGGCATCTACATCCAGGCGGTCCATTAGCTCGCGCGGCAAGCGCAACGTCATGGCCGAATAGTCGCTTTTCTTGATTTTGTTCATCCGGCAATTGTGCAATCCTAAGCCGCACGATTGATCTATTTGGTATCAACTAGGTATCAAACTGTGCATACTTGCGGGTCGATAACTTCGCTATTGCAAGTAACATGCCGCGATTCATATCCCCATCGACCCCTCATTTGACTCCTACGTGCAAATTTAAATTAGTCGGACTGTTGACAACCGCAATCAGTCGGACTAATATTTATTCATCGCCGCGGTAATCGCAACAGGAGGCGAAGATGAAACCGATCTGCACCACAGCCATAGCCCTACCTGTTCGCCAGGGATACATCGACGGAAGTGCCGCACACCTCCTCGTAGATGCGAATGGCGTCGCGATTGCAAACCTGTACGGGATCGAGACTGGGCTGACGCTTGAACAGGCGAAGAAATCGAAGGTGTGCGCAAAGGGGATGGAAGTCGCAGCCTGTTTGATTAATGCGATGAACGGCCACGACAAGATGGTGGAGACGTTGCACCAGGTCGCCGCAACGTCCAAGCAAAAGAGATTGATCAGGCTTTCAAACGAAGCCCTGATCGCCGCAGGAGAGATGAAGGAGTAACACCATGAAGCGCGCAGCACTCGTAATCGTCATCGTCTTTGCCCTGGGTGGCTATGTTGCCGGGGTCGTGCATGAAGCTGTTACTGGCCCGCTGATCAAAGCGCTGGGCTGACTAACCCAATAACCGGAGGTCGCAATGGTCGTCAACGAAACCGAACTGAACGCAATCCGTAAAGCTCGCGCTGATGAACGCGACAAGGCGCTGCGCGATCTCGCCACGAAGAAGTTCCAGCTGCAGCGCCTGACCGCGGCGGCGGGCGACCCGCAGACTCTGGCGGCGGCAGCGGAGAGCTTAAAAGCCTTCTTTGCCTCCTCCTATGTGCTTGAAGACCTGGTGCGCACTGCCTTTTCGGATAACTTCGAGGCGACCGGCCGCGCCTTCTTCAACGTCTTGCGCGATGTGATGTTCGTTGACGCTGGCATTGAAGCCGCTCGCGAACTCAAGCATCCCGATCCTGAACACGCAACCCTGGAAATGCGCCGCGCAGCTGCGCTGGAGTCTATGGGCGCCGCAATCGAGCAGCTGGGGCCGTGATGGTCATCGCATTCCCTCCACGTAAAGAGCAGCGCCTGATGCGCCTCTTCGAATTCATTCAGCGGGACAGGCCGGTCTATCGGTCGAGGCGGTTTAGTTGGGGTTTTGGTTAAGTGGGGCACGGCAGCGAGGAAGGCGCGAGAACAGTGGGCTGGGACGTCACGGCCTGACCTTCTAGTGACAGATGCAGGCCCGGCCTAAGTCCGGTGGTCTATAAGCCTAGCGCTGGGTGCACGCAAGCGTGGTGAGAGAGCGGAAGTTTGAGGTTGCAGCACTGGCTTGGCGGCGCGTCCGCCAGGCCCCACACAGCAGCTATAGCTCAGTTGGCAGAGCGCGGTCCTTGTAAGTCCGAGGTCATCAGTTCGAATCTGATTGGCTGCTGTGTGGTGGTGCATGACTGAATCCGGGTGGCTTGTACCCACCCTGGCCGATTGGCTGCGGTGAAGGTAGCCCATCGCCACAACCCCGCATCTGTCGCTGGATGCGGTCCGCAAGAAGGCGCTGCGATATCGGCAGCCGGCGGGTGCCAACCCGCCCTTTTTCCCTCGGAGGCAATGATGGTCTCGCAACCCACGAAGCAGAAAGTGCAGCAGTACCTGCAGGAGCGCCGTGTATCCAACGCGCCACCGCCCTCCCCTGAAGAAATCCGCCGCCAGCTCGGTTGGGGCATGGTGCCATCCGTTCGCGATACGGGGCGCTGAATCATGAAGGACTTCAAATCCATCGTTCCAGCCCTGGTCATTATCGCCCTGTTGTATTTGTTCGCCGGTACCGCGGACTTCGCATCGCTGCGTGAAATGGAACAGGCTCGGGCCGGCGTGAAGAAATGATCACCGTTCGCGACATCCTGAATTACCACCGCGCCGGATGGTCTCTTAGCCTGGCTGTGCGGGGCGCGCTACTGAAGCGTGAACTTACCAAACTTTACCGGAGAGCTCAATGCCGTCTTACTGGGTCACTTTCGTAGGCCGTACGCGGTCGGGCTGCATCGTCGCAGGAGACCAGGACCGGGTACGCGACATCGCAGAGTCGAAGTTTAGTGATGCTGTCCGCGAGATCAAGAGGCTGCCATACAGCGCCTTCCCGGTGCTGCATTACGAGGGTGAGCGTTCGGATGGATTTGAGCCGCGGTGCTCGGACCCGAGTCGCTGCAAAGGCCATGTCTTCTGCCAGAAGCGCCCTTCGTGTTCGGAGTGACCAGATGAAGAACGAGACAGTACAGCAGCGACTTGAGCGCCTGGACCGCGAGGCATGCCGGAAGTATCGGACCCACAAGCAGATGGGCAGGCTCAAGACCTACAAGGTAGCGGCGGCGCAAGAGGATCACGAAGCCGCAGTCGCAGCAGAAAAGGAGACCGGATGCACGTCAAAGGACGGTTCGTAAGCTGTTTCCGCCACTCGGACGGTCGCTATCACCTGGTTGTGTCGGATGGCGCCGGCGGCGGTGATGTCATCGCGATCCATCAGCCTGAGGTCATCCTGATCCTTGGTGGGGAGGGTAAAGGCAACAGTGTTGATTTCAACATCTACAACAAATCAGACCAACAGGAAGAATGAAATGTTCAAGAACGTCCAACTTTACCGCCTCACCCGTCCGGTTGGCGCCGTAGCCCTTGAGGCAGACCTTGCCGCACACGCCCACACCGAAATCGGCAACAGCGAAGCAATGCGCCAAGGCTGGTCTAAGCCGCGCGGCGATACCTTCGTCCATGCGGTTCACGGTTACCAGTTGATCGAACTGACGACCGACAAGCGGCTGCTGCCCTCTTCCGTCGTCAACCAGGTTGCCAAGGCCCGCGCGCTGGAATTGGAAGAGCAGCAAGGCTTCTACCCTGGCAAGAAAGCCATGAAGGAGCTCAAGGAGCGCGTCTACGACGAGCTGCTGCCGCGATCCCACGTCAAGCGCGACGTTACCCGTGTACTCATTACGAGCGAATGGCTGATCGTGGATGCTGCCAGCCCAGCCAAGGCCGACGACGTGATCAAGATGCTTTTCAAGGCCGTCGACCGGTTCCCGGTTGAATCGCTGCGCGTACAGCGCTCGCCGGTTACTGTGATGACCGGCTGGCTTGAGCATGACGAAGCGCCGGCGCAGTTCACGATCGATATGGACGCCACCATGAAGGCAACGGGCGAAAGCAAAGCCCAGGTCACCTACAAGCGCCATACGCTGGAACCTGACGCCATGCGCCAGCACATCGCCGCCGGCAAGCAATGCGTGAAGCTGGCCATGACCTGGGATTCCAAGATCAGCTTCGTGCTGACTGAATCACTTGACGTCAAGAGCATTAAGCCGCTGGACATCATTAAGGAAAACAATCCAGCCGCGGCAAACGAAGCTGAGCGCTTTGACAATGACCTGGTCCTGTTCGCCGGCGAGTTCACGAAGTTGCTGAATGACCTGGTGGATGCGCTGGGCGGCTTCGCACAAGACCAAATCGCAGCATAACCACACTGGAGAAACTACATGAACATGGCTGAAATTGAGCAGTTGAAAATCAAGGCGGAATTCCTCGCTGCGGCACTGCAGGACGGTGAACTCTACGCCGGCATCATCCTCGGCAAAGGAGGTGAGCCGGACTATCACCTGATTCTGCTGCCAGGCCAGGCTACCGACATCAACTGGACCGGCGCAAAGGCTTGGGCCGATAAAGCTGGTGGCGAGCTGCCGACTCGTCGCGAAGGCGCCCTGCTGTTCGCAAACCTGAAAGAGGAATTCGAACAGCGCTACTACTGGACGTCCGAGCAGCACGCGGGCAGCCCCGACTGCGCTTGGATGCAGACTTTCAGCTATGGCACCCGGAACGACGATCGCAAGTCGGTTCACTACCGGGTCCGCGCCGTCCGCAGATTGATTATTCAGTAATTCAATAATTCCCTTAACAACACTGGAGCGAGTCCATGTCTGATTTGTCTGAAATCGAAAGCATCAAAGCGGAAGTAGTGAAGCTGAACGCGCGTATCGATGCGCTGAAGGCATCCGCGTTCACCGTTGAAGTTCCAGCTTTGAAGTTCGAACTGCTGCCCGGCGAAGCTGAAGGCCTGACCTGGGACGAAGCTGTTGCGTGGGCGAAGGAGCAAGGCGGCGAACTGCCGACGCGTCAAGAAGCACTGGCGCTGTTCGTCAATCTGAAGTCCGAGTTCTCGGACAACTGGTACTGGACCGGCGAGCAGCGCGCGGACCTCCCCGCCTGCGCTTGGGTGCAGGATTTCGACGTTGGCTACCAGCTCACCGATCTCAAGTCGTTTCTCTACCGGGTCCGCGCCGTCCGCAGATTAGCAATTTAATCATTCATTAATTTGATATGGCCATTCATAACGCTCTCCCGATTTACAAGGCCGCGTATGACCTTCTCGACCTGTCCACGGACCTGGTCAAGAACATGCGCCGCGACCTTAAGCACGTCTTCGGCGGAAAGATTACCGAAGAGTGCATCGAGATCCTAGTGTTGATCGGCCGCGCGAATGCCGCACGCGACAAGGGACAGCTTCTTCTCGACCTGCTTGAACGACTGCAGGTTGCAGAGTTCCTGATCCGCCTCGCGTGTGACAAGAAGCTGATTTCGACAAAGCAGTATGCGAGATCAGTGGAACTGACGACATCCATCGGCAAGCAGGCGAATGGATGGCGCGGGAAGCAATCGACGCAAGCGCCTGCTGCATAACGGCCAAGGCCGTCATGCCAGTGCGATTTAAATCTGGTTCGTGCCGCTGGCTCACAAAGCCACCGACAAAGCGCACAACAGATACCGCCTGGTCAATCCCGGTGGGTCTCGCGCAGTTTCCTCATTGATCGGCTTTGTCCTTCGATGGGGCGATGTAGATAGCACGAATGGTCGCAGCACGCGGACAACCCCGACTACGCTTGGATGCAGAATTTCAACAATGGCAACCAGAACAACGATCACAAGTCGAATCACTACCGGGTCCGCGCCGTCCGCAGATTCAAACGTCGATTGCGCCGACTTCTCATTTGAGGAGTTGGTGCAGGCATATTTCGACTGCCGCCGCACGAAACGCAATACCAGCAAGGCTCTCGCTTTCGAGCAGAACCTTGAACGCAATCTGGGCGAACTGGCAGACGAACTTCGCTCCGGCGAATATCGTCCTGGTCGCTCCATCTGTTTCGTTATCACGCATCCGAAGCCGCGTGAAGTATGGGCGGCGGACTTCCGCGACAGGATCGTCCACCACCTGCTCTACAATCGCATCGCGCTGCGCTTCCAGGCTTCCTTTATCGCCGATTCGTGTGCATGCATCCCTGGTCGTGGCACCCTGTACGCAGTACGCCGCTTGGAAACCAAAGTCCGGAGCATCACGCAGAACTGGAAACGGCCGGCACGATACCTCAAGTGCGACCTCGCTAACTTCTTTGTCAGCATCGACAAGTTCATCCTGCGCGATCTGATTGCGCACCGAGTGACGGAGCCTTGGTGGCTTAATCTCGCGGAAATCATTCTGTTCCACGATCCGCGCCAGAACTATCAGTTCCAAAGCACGCAGGCGCTTCTTGAGAAGGTGCCTCCATATAAGCGCCTTACCAATCAGCCGCCATCGCTCGGTCTGCCGATCGGCAATCTATCGTCGCAGTTCTTCGCCAACATCTACCTTGATGTACTGGATCAACACGTCAAGCACAAGATCGGCGCCAAGCACTATGTTCGTTACGTAGACGACTTCGTGCTACTGCACGAATCAACCGCCTGGCTGAATGGTGCGTTGCGCGAGATCGATGCTTTCTTGCCAGCGCGCCTGCATGCCCGTCTGAATCACAGGAAGACCATCCTGCAGCCCGTAGATCGCGGGATTGACTTCGTCGGCCAGGTTATCCGGCCTTGGCGCAGCACCACGCGCCGCAAGACTGTGCAGCATGCCATTCGCACGATCCAGGACATTGAGCAGGACGATGTGTACCGGAGCGCGAACAGTTACTTCGGCCTGCTGCGACAGGCGAATGCCAGCCACACCGATCGTGCAGCGCTTGCCAATGCCGTCCTTCGCCGCGGCTTCACGGTCGACGGCGGCTTCACTAAGGCTTTCAGAGGTGCGCCATGAAACGCCCCACCAACATCTACGCCTGCAACGGCCGGCCTCGCCCGACTGAAGCGACAACCCATGTCGCACAGTCCGGATGGCGCCACTACGAAGAAGCCGGCACGCCAGTCAAGGCCCCGGTGTTCGTGACGATCCCGCACCGGCTTTCCACTGACTGCCAGTACGACGCCAGCCAGAACGATCCTAAATGCCAAGGGTGCGGGCATCGCAACGTATCCGCTACTCCAAGGAGCTAAACCATGTTCATGGCCTTACTGATCATCCTTCTTCCGCTCCTGGTGAGCCAGTCGTATTTGGTGTGATGGGTGAATACAAGAACGCAGGCGAGTGCCTGGCGACGATCCGGGATGCCGAATTGCCGGACGATATGAAGCGCAAGCTGGCCTGCATCGAAGTTAAGAAGCAGAAGGATGCGTGACGTGAGCATTGCGACCATCGGCGACGTGCTGGGCGCGGCAACCGCCCATCCGACTACTGAGAACTGCCCGCATTGCAAGGGAACTGGCCAGCGAGCCGCACCTTTTCTGATGTTCCCGCTTGTCTGCCTGGATTGCAAGGGAACGGGAAAGCTAGAAGCGGCGGAAGTCGTCCAGTCTGAGCCAACGCGGCCAGGACTCGGCGACGAGATCAAGCCGGATCTACTGAAAAAGCGACTGAGGGAGTGGTGATGGAACGAGCAGAACTGTTGGAATGGGTCGATGAAGTCCTAGCGCCGAACTTCGAGCCGAAGTGCATGCGCGAGGCTGGCGAACAATTCGCGGAAGTCATCTGGCAGGCTGCGCAGCACTATGCTGCGGCGGCAGAGGCCAAGGGCGCTGTACGCATCGCAGAGCTCGAGCGCCAACTGGCAGAAGCCAAAGCAGCAGTGCCGGTGGGGAAGCAGATCGGCTGGTACACGATGGGGACGAAGGATGGCAAGCGTAACTTTGAAGATCCTGTTCTCGCTACCAACCCTTTCTATATCTCTGCACACAGCGAATACGAATGGCTACCAGTCTTTGCCGCCCCTCAAGTAGCAGAACAGACCAAGCAACAGGAGCCGAAATGAAGCCAAACGAAAAAATGGTCCTCGACACGTCCGATGAAGCAGCATCCATTAAGACCGTCACCGGCTGGGTATCGCGCACCGGCCGCTTCTGGGGCGACGACGAGCGCATGGCTCGCTACGACGGCTCCACGCACAAGCAGTGCGAGTGCGGTCGTATCGCGGAGAAGTCCTACATCCGCTGCGAGGCGTGCCGCTCGAAGGCCGACATCGAGAAATTCAAAGCGCGTCCAGTGAAGGTATGGGACAGTGAAGCGTTCCTCTATTCCGACGCGCACGACAAGTATTTTCAGGATCTGGAATCTCTGATCGACTACCTGTCCGACTACGACGAAGACGATAAGTACACGCTGGAAGACCTGCGCCTGATTATCTGCGAGCCGAACATGGCCCGCGAAGTCGAGTCTGATTTCTGGTGCGATGACCTGCCGGAAGATGGCGACCTTCCGAGCGAAATGGCCGAAGCGCTGCGCGTGTTCAACGAGGTGGTACGGCGCGCGCCGCCGTTGTCCTGGAGCCCCGGCAAATACGCGGCGGATGTCGATGCGATCAAAGCTGCTATCGGGCCGATGGAACTGTTCTCCGAGCCTGTCGCCGCTATGGCCGCCACCCAACCATCTAAGGAATGACATGGACAACAAAGAACTGCTGCCGTGCGCTTTTTGCGGAGAACACCTGATTGGCGAAGTTGATGACGAATGCAATTTCCACACGCATCCTAAAAACGACTGCTTTTTCAGTGAGTGGGAATTTGACCGCCTGGACTACGCGCAATGGAACCGCCGCGCACCAGCACCACAAGCAGCGCCCGTGCCGATGCACGAACACAATGCGCGCTTCGCCATCGACGGCGCCATCCAATACGGCCGCGAGAACCGCAACAAGCCGCCCAGCGACGACCATTGGCTTATGGAGTATTGGCTGATCGGCCAGCAGTTGCGCGAGCTGGGAAAAACCGGCTGGGACAACCGGACGCCACTCGACCCTGCCGAGAAGGCCGCCACCTCTCCCGCTCCGGCAGTAGTGCAGATGACCGATGAGCAGATCGGGCAAATTGCGCATCAAGCATACATCGATGGGCGTTTGAACTGGATCGGGTTCAAAAAGGATGCGGAAGGCAAGTTCACGATTCCCGTGCTTTCCAAGAGCGAGTTGGAGCTTGTGCGCGCCATCCTCTCTGCTAGTGAGGTGAAGAATGCCTAACATCAAAACTTGGCAGGAACGTATGTACGAAGCCTACGGGAACCACGCATACGGTTACAAACCCGATGAATGCATGAAAGCCGAAATCGCCGAACTCCGCGCTGCTTTAGCATCTAGCGCCACTAACGAGCCATCCGATCTGGCTGCGGCGATACTGGCGCTACCATTCCCCGCGCACGGTTATGGGCAAATGTCGAGCGACGATATTTTCCGCTCCGCTCTCACCGCTGCTGCCGCTCTTGCTAAACAGGTTCCAGCGCAAGAGCAGGACAAGATCGATGCGCAGCGTTATCGCTGGCTACGCGACCAGGACATCGACAGCCAAGTTGGAAGATTCACGCCATATGCGGTAGAGGTGATTCAAGGCCAGACCAACAAAATGTTGGATGGCAAAGAACTTGATGAAGCTTGCGACAAGGCGATTGCCGCTCAACTCGCGCAAAGCGCTGATACAGCGGAGGGCGATCATGCCTAAGCTGACGATAATTTGCCCGCATACGTGGCTTAGCATTGCCAACGGACGCAGTCCTAAGCTGCCGTTCACTACGCCTTGGTTTGACGGCACCACGAAGCCTGAACGCGTTGGCTTCTACGAACGACATTTCACCGACTCGATGATGAATGGCGGCGTGAAATGGTCCATGCAGTATTGGGACGGTGAAGTCTGGCGAATTGGCGGCCCGAGCGGGAAAGTGCATTGGCGGCAAGTTGGCGACTACACGGCATGGCGCGGCATCACCAAGGCGCAGCATGATTTGCAGACACGCACCACCAAGCCAGAACAGGCGGATACAGGGGAGACTGGTCATGCCGATCAAACCTGAGAACAAGGCGCGCTACCCGGGAAACTGGGCCGAGATCCGCGCCGCTATTCTGGCCCGGGCTGGTAACTGCTGCGAGCAATGCAAGGTGGAGAACGGAAAGCGCATCGCGCGGGGCGCTGGGCCTTTCGCCGGGACATACCAGACCGATGACGCGAATGTGTATGACGCGGAAACCGGCGAGCACATCGCCCGGGTGCGCATGAGCGAGTGCCAAATGAAGAATATGGTGACGATCGTTTTGACCATCGCCCACTTGGACCACCAGCCCGAAAACTGCGACCCGGGAAATCTGCGCGCGCTGTGCCAGATGCACCACTTACGCCACGACGCCGCGCACCATGCTGAAACCGCCCGGGCGACGCGCCGCGCTGCGCTGAACAATCTCGAATTGTTCGAATAACCACCCATTCATTCCTCTAAGGGAGAAACACATGATTTTCAAAGAATGCACGCGCTACAACAGCGACGAAAAGATTCTGCTGAATCTCTCGCTGGCCATGACGATCATACCGACGAACTACGCGGGCGCAAATGCGATCGTGACCTACCACAACAGTGTCACCGATCCGGATAGTTACTACGTGCGTGAAACCTACGAAGAACTGCGGGCCGCGATTGAAGCAATCCAACCCGCTTAAGGACTCCCCATGACCACTACCACCGAAAGCCAGATCACCTCTGGCAAAGCAGAGAGCATTGATACGCCGGAGTT
>CAZCCK010000027.1:0-12444 GCA_964497265.1 Candidatus Woesearchaeota archaeon
TTGCTTGTGCTTATCTTAAGTTTCTTAATGCTTGTTGGTGTCTTTTACAAAGAAGGAGAATTTAAGTTTAGTGATAATGCGGGGTGGGTTGCCGGTTTTATGGTTGTCATCTTAATTGCTATCCTTTTGATTTTCGCGAATTCAATTACGTATCAGGGTGAAGAATCCTGGCTTGATGTATTTTGGAATTTTATTGTGAATAATTACAGTGGTACCATCGTTGGTGGAATTATAATGTTCCTTATCTTTATTGGCGCTATCTTTTATGTGATGAGTAGTCCTCGGAGTAATCCGGGAGGTCAAGGCTAATGCTTTTTCAAGTTGCTTTTGATCTAAGAAGTTTTGTAACGTATTTGCAAGATATTGGTTTTTATGAGGTATTTTTACCTTTCTTATTAGTTTTTGCTATTGTTTTTGCTGTATTAGAAAAAACGCACGTATTAGGTTCTAAGAAGAATATCAATGTAGTCGTTAGTTTTGCTGTTGCGTTCTTACTCTTATCGCAGCCTTTAATTGTAGAAAAAATAAATGCCTTTTTGCCAAGAGTATCTTTGATCTTAGTAGTTTTTTTAGCAATCCTTCTCGTATTATCTTTTATTACTGGGGATAAAGCTGCCTTCCAAAAGGGATGGGCAATCCTAGCGAGTATTGTTGCGTTAGGGGCGATACTACTTGCACTCTATCCTGACTTTGCGGTAAATCTTAGTTCTCAAGACAAGTCTATGCTTTTGCAAGTGGGGCTATTAGTTTTAGGCGGAATTGGAGCAATCTTTCTCATTACCGGGGGAGATGGTGAGAGAGGTCCAGGTGCAGAATGGGCTTTTAGTAATTTTGGTGTTCCGTTCTTAAAAGAAAGAGGGGGAAGAGGAGCCACGCCTCCGAGCACTTAAGATGGCAACTTTATTAGATGTAGGTGCATTGGCGTTCTTTTTGCCAGTCTTTGTTTTCATTTTTATATTTAGTATTCTTTTAGCGTTGTTGCAAAAAACGAAATTATTGGGTGAAAACGCACTCTTAAATGTGGCTGCAGCTTTTTCAGTAGCGGCTGTATCTATTTTTGCAGGAAAGCTTACAAGTTTAATCGGTGTGATTGTTCCCTGGGTAGTGTTTATCTTTGTTTTACTAATGTTTATCTTCCTGATTTACACGTTTTTCGGAATTACTGATCCAGCTAAAATTTGGGATCTTTTTGGAGAGACAACTGTTTTTATTGTGATTTTAATTGTAGTTCTAGTGGGCATTACTGTTGTTTTTGAAGGTGTTTTAAGCCCGTATTCTACAGGTCCAAATGGAAGTGTGAATCCAAGAACAGAAACATTAAGAACGTTAACGCATCCAAGGTTGTTAGGCGCTATTTTTACTTTGATTGTTGCAGGTGCTACTGTGAATTATTTAACTAAGAAGATAGGGTAGTTTACTTTTCTAAAATCGCCTTTACTATAATTTTTTCAAGGGTATTCAGACGAACGCTTAACGTTCCGTTTTCAAAATGGGTGAAAGGAATGGGTAAAGCGCGTTGTTCAATCTGTTTACCCTCAGCATCCTTAAGAGAAAGAACTTTGACTTCAGCACATCCCAAGTTCGGATTAGAGACGTGCTCATAAGCAAGACGGGTTGCTCGACCAACTGCCTGTCTAAGCGCGTCAGTGTGAGAGTCTGAATTTATGCGATACGTTTCATACTCAAGATCGGGCCTTACGCTTAATCCGTTTGAAACGCCACCATTGATCTGAAGATAAGCTTCGTAATCCATTAAAGATAAAGAAAGGAAGAGGATTATAAAAAGATTTAGAAAGAAGAATCTCTATTTTCTTTTTAATTCTTCTGTGATTCTTCCAAGTTCTTTGATGTTCATGACGAGAGGTTCGGCTATCTTTTCAAAGACTTTCTCTAAGGCTTTCATTTCTGTGTGAACATCTTTCATTCCTTGATCGTATTCTCTGATTTTTCCTAGGACTGCGTTTTGGAGATTTTCAAAGCGTTGATTGATCCTGACAATTTCTTGTTTAAGAGAAAGAATGTTCGTTTCTGTGCGTTCTTTCCAGACTGCAAGGTCTCCGATTCTGCCTAAGAATTCTTCCCAACGTTCATTAACAATCGCTTCAGCGATTTCGTGGATTTTCTCTGCGTCAATGTTAGCGGGAGGATAGTACTGCTCAGTAGGCGCTTGTTGAATTGGGGGTGTTTGAACGACAGCTTCGCTAGGTGCCTCAAAAGTAGTTTCAGGAGCGTCTATTGTTCCTGTTTGGTCTCCAGCATCTGGTGCTTCTGGAAGCTCGTCGTCTGTAGGTACTGCCATATAATCACTCTTTTTTTCTTAGGTTTTGTTCAATAATGATTTTTACTTCTTTTTCTGAAACAAAGTTCATTGGGTTCCAGAGGTTAATATATTTTTCTAATACTTTCACGTCTTCTTTTCTTGCTAAACGTTGTGTTTCTTCGATTACTTGCTTAAGGGTTTCTTTAATATTAAATAATTCTGTTTTAATTTCTTTAATATCTCCATTAAGTAAGCGAATATCTGTAAGGAGTTTTTTATATTCTGTAATCATGTTATTATTGATAATAAGAACTCTGTCGCGTAAAAGATTATAGCGTCCTTCTAAGGATCTGACCCGTGAGCTGACATCGAGAAGGAAATCTTGGAGTCCTGGTTGTTGGGGTTCTTGTGTCATTTCGAAAACTATTTAACCTGCGTTCTTAAGTGTTATGCTAGTATATTAAAGTAGTGACATGGTCCTTTTCAAGAAGAAACTAAAAACAGGTGAGCACGAAGTAGTGCGTGAGGGTTCTGAAGATATTATGCATATTAATTATGAAGAGTATCAGCAGCTTCCTTCCCTTGAAGATGATGCCCTGACCATGTCGAGAGTTGTGGAAAAATTAAGTGCTACTCCCGTATCTCGAATAATTTTTCATCAAAAGAAAAAATATGAATATTCTTATACTCAAACCCAAATGCTTGTTGAGATTAGTCAAATCTATAATCATTTCATTAAACAAAAAAAATTATTATCTCTTGCCGCTTTAGAAACTTTCGGTCCGGTGCAAGATGCTTCTTTGCGTTTGAAGAATTTACAGTATGTTATTTTGAGTCTATTAAGAACAGATCCTGTTGGTGCTTTTGTTGAAGTGAAGCGTTTTCTAAGAGAGGAAAAAATAAATCTAGAAAAAGTGAAAGGAGAAAACGAAAAATTAACGTTAAAGCCGTATGTAGACATTCTTGAAGAATTATATTTGTTACTTTCTAAAACAAAGTTAATCGCTCAAGCAGAGCAATATCTTCCCGGATATGTTGTCGGTTCAAGAGAGATCTATAAGTTGCTTTTCAGAGCGACGATCACGCCCGATTTTATGCTTACAAGGCTTGCTGCAACCCCTCCTTTAGACGCTGAGGAGGTTGATTCGTATCAAATTGAGAAAAATACGTACGCTCAGCTTTTTTCAGTGAAGGATACGATTAAATTATTGTACCATCTTGTTCCTCCCGAGTTTCAAATTTCTGAAGATAAGTACGAATTGATTGATCTAGCAAGAAAGGTTTTGGCCGAGCATCAACCAAAGGCTGAAGAATTTATTGAGCCTGAAAAGATGCGTGAGACTTTTTTTAATATTGGGCGTGACTTGTTGACTGAGCTTGCGGATCATAAAGGCTTGGAAATTTCTTTTGAAGAGATTGAAGAGATGGCAAAGATTCTTGTGCGTTATACTGTTGGGTTTGGGTTAATTGAAACATTGCTTCAAGATCCAAATGTACAAGATATTGCGATCAATAGTCCGATTGGGAATAATCCCATTTTTGTAGTTCATGGAACGTATGATGAGTGTGTAACAAATATTGTTCCTTCTCTTGATGATGTTGAATCGTGGGCGACAAAGTTTCGTTTGATTTCTGCTCGTCCTTTAGATGAGGCAAATCCTGTGTTAGACACTGAATTATTAATTCCTGGTGCGCGGGCAAGAGTTGCGGTCATTTCTAAGCCGCTAAATCCAACCGGTCTTGCGTTTTCGATTAGGAGGCATAGAGATCATCCTTGGACACTTCCTCTGTTTATGAAGAATGGAATGATGACGGATTTAGCTGCGGGTCTGATTTCTTTTTTAGTGGATGGGAATAGAACGATGCTGATTGCGGGTACGCGAGGATCTGGTAAGACAAGTGTTTTAGGGTCTGTGCTTGTAGAGATTATGAGGAAATATCGGGTGGTATCGATTGAAGATAGTGTAACTGGGGACTCTGAGATTTTATTAAAGAGGGGAAATAGGATTGAAAAAACGACGATTGGGGCATGGATTGATTCTTCAATAGAACGATATGGCTGTTGGTATGACCTTTCAGATCATGAAATCTTAGGAAATGATGAGAACGTGCAAATTTTAAGTAAAGATGCAAATCATAAGATTGTTTGGGCCAGACCATCCAAATTGATTCGTCACAAAGTAGACAAGCAAGTTTATGAGGTTAAGACTAGAACCGGGAGATCAATAAAAGTAACCGAAGATCATTCTTTATTTGTATTAGATGATAAGGCTAATTTCAAAGAAATTAAACCGAAAGATATTCAGATTGGTGAAGCTATTGCGACAGTTAGAACAATTCCCTTTAACGAGAAGGAAGTTTTATCAATTAATCTTTTAGATTATGTAGACAGAGTTGATACGGGAATTTTGTGTGGAGAGAGTCTTAAAGGATTCATAAAAGAAAATTATGCTCAGATAAAACAGCTTGCAAAAGAACGTAGTTACACTAGATCAAATGTCCCTCGTTGGCTAAGGGAAGGATCGTTGCCTATTAAGATTTTAAAAGATTTAAACGCTTTAGAACTGCCGTTGAGGGTTAGAGAAGGATTGAGTTTAAAGATTTCAAATACTGCTGGAACGATCCCTTTAGAGGTGAGGTTGGATGAAGAATTTTTAACTCTTGTTGGAATTTGGTTAGCCGATGGATGTTATGATAAGAGTTCTATTATCTTTTCTTCATTTGATAAAGAAGATAGCGAGTTAGTTAGAAGAGTGGGAGAGCGGTTTAGTTTGAATGTCAAAGTTCATAGTGATGGTGGTTCTTTGATGTTTAATTCAAAAACGCTCAAGTTTATTTTTAAGGAAATTTTAGAACTAAGGGGGAATGCTTACACCAAGAAAGTCCCGAATTGGATTTTTAATTTATCGAAAGAGCAAATAGGTAGTGTTTTGAAAGGAATATTTACTGGCGATGGTTGTATTGCGGATAAAGAGATAGTTATTCCACTCGCTTCAATGCAATTGTTAAGAGACATTCAGACATTGCTTTTAGGTTTTGGAATTAATCTAAGAATTGGGAAGAAGAGAAAGGACGGCACATTCAATGCGGGTATAAGTAGGGTGCAAGATTGGATGGGTTTTAGGGAGGAGATTGGTATCTTGCAGGGTTATAAAAATGAACGTTTAGAAAAGCTTTGTAATA
The DNA here is from genome assembly GCA_964497265.1 of Candidatus Woesearchaeota archaeon. Taxonomy (GTDB): domain Archaea; phylum Nanobdellota; class Nanobdellia; order SCGC-AAA011-G17; family GW2011-AR18; genus JAHFKM01. The sequence continues at coordinate 5,444 of CAZCCK010000027.1, forward strand.
AGAAATCCAGTCATGATTCTACAGATATAATTCCCCTCTCAATGTGTCTAAAGAAAACACTTCATGATCAAATTAAAAATTATAAAGTTTTTAATGCAAATGATTACATCAATCGAGATAATCAGCTTGGAAGAAAAAAGTTAGGAGCTATTCTTGAGCAAGTGCAATTAGAAACGAAATTGAATGAAAATCTAAAAAATTTAGCGAAGTCTGATATATTTTGGGATGAAGTGAGCGAGGTTGTAGCTTTAGAGAAACAAGATGTGTATGTGTATGATCTTTCAGTTCCTGAGCATCAGAACTTTGTTTGTAACAATATCTTAGAACATAATACGCTTGAACTTCCTGTTGACGCGTTAAGAGATTTGGGGTATAATATTCAGTCAATGAAAGTTCGTTCTGCATTATCCTCTGGCGGAAATGAGTTGTCTGCGGAGGAAGGAATAAGAACTTCTTTACGTATGGGTGATTCTTCTTTAATTGTTGGAGAGATCAGAAGTAAGGAAGCGTTAGCGTTGTATGAGGCGATGCGTGTAGGTGCGTTAGCGAATGTGGTTGCGGGTACGATTCATGGTGATTCTCCCTATGGTGTGTTTGATCGTGTTGTAAATGATTTGCAAGTTCCAAGAACTTCTTTTAAAGCGACAGATATTATTCTTGTTGCTAATCCAATTAGGTCGGCTGATGGGTTACATCGGGCAAGAAGGTTGACTCAAATTACTGAAGTGAGAAAAGAGTGGGAGTCAGATCCTTTAGCAGAGAAAGGTTTCGTGGATTTGATGAAGTATGATAGTAAGAGTGATACTTTAGTGCCGACTGATGAATTGATTAATGGGGATTCTGTTATCTTAAAAGCGATTGGAGGTCAGATTCGGGAGTGGGCTGGCAGTTGGGATGCGATTTGGGAAAATATCTTGTTAAGAGCTAAAACGAAAAAAGCGCTTTTGGAGTATTCTTTAAAAACAGATGTTCCGGATTTGATAGAAGCCGAGGGTGTTGTTGCGATGAATGATGAGTTTCATAAGATTAGTGATAAAATAAAAGAAGAGGTAGGTTTCCTGGATTCAAAGAGGATATTCTTTGAGTGGGAAGAAAGCTTAAAAAGGTATATCAAGGTAAAGTATCACAGGTAAAAGAGGGCATGGCTGACAAGGAATTGAAAGAGATTCTTTCTAAATATAAAGGAAAAATTTCTGAGCATATTGAGGATGCTCAAGTGCAAAAAGAGTTTTCTAAGGATTATGAAAAATTCCGTCAAGAAGCGCTCTCTTCTTCACAAACGAGTTATGAAAAATGGTGTGCTCGTGCAGAGTCTTTGATTAAGTTTAGAGCTGATCCTAAGGCTAGGGCCGAAATTGAGCAGGCGATCGAAACCGCTCACTTAAACATTACTGCTCAAGGCGCTGCGAGTTTTGCTGCTTTAGTTTCTTTTGGTTTTATTTTATTGGGTTTATTGTATCTCTTTATCTTTGCTGCCTTGTCTTCTCAGTTTTTTACTGATTTTTCTCATGTAGACTTACCTTTATTTTTCCCTCTTCTTTTTTTGATTTTAGGTTTTATTTCTTTGAAGATGTTAGCTAAGATGCCTGTCTATCTTGCGTCTCAGTGGCGTTTGAAAGCGAGTAATCAGATGGTGTTGTGTATCCTGTATGTGGTAATTTATATGCGTCATACTTCAAATTTAGAGAATGCTATTCGTTTTGCGACTGAGCATGTAGGGCCTCCTCTTTCTGTGGATTTAAGGAAGATTTTTTGGGATATTGAAACAAGGAAATTTTCTACGATTAAAGAGTCATTAGATCATTATCTGGAGTCTTGGCGTCATTACAATTTGGAGTTCGTAACTGCTTTTCATTTAATAGAGTCTTCTTTGTACGAACCTTCTGAGGCGAGGCGGTTAGAGTTATTAGATAAATCTTTGAGTGTTATTCTTGACGGAACATATGAGAAGATGCTTCATTATGCGCAAGAACTAAAAAATCCAATAACCACGTTACATATGTTGGGGGTTATTCTTCCGATTTTGGGTTTAGTCATTTTTCCTCTTGTCGGTTCTTTTTTGAATGGGCTGGTGCAATGGTATCATTTAGCGTTTTTGTATAATGTTCTCTTGCCTTTAGTGGTGTTTGGATACGGAATGAATGTTTTAGCCAAGCGCCCGACAGGGTATAGTGAGTCTCGTTTTGCGCAAACAGCGTACAGACGGGTAAATCCTTTATGGTTATGTATGGGTATTGGAGCGATTTTTATGATCATCGGGTTATTTCCGTTAATCATACATTTTATTAATCCTACTCCGGGCGCAGGTCCGGGTCAGTGTGGTCCTGCAGATATTGATTTAGGGCTCTTAGGTTGTTTTTTAGATTATCAACAAAAAGGAAATCAAGCGTATGGTCCATTTGGTCTTGGTGCTTTAGTGTTAAGTTTTTGTATTCCGTTTGGTTTAGCGTTCGGTATTGGGTTGTACTATCGTTTAAAAAGTAAAAATGTTATTGCATTAAGAGATCAGACAAAATCTTTAGAGAAAGAATATGCTGCTGCGTTGTTTCAGCTTGGAAACCGTATTGGTGATGGTGTTCCTCCTGAGATTGCGTTTAATAAAGTTGCGTTGACGTTGGAAGGTACTCCAACTGGAAATTTTTTCGCTGCGGTGGATAAGAACATTCGTGTATTGGGGATGAATTTAAGAGAAGCAATTTTTAATGAAAAGACGGGTGCGATTCTTTTGTATCCTTCTCCTCTTGTTGAGTCTTCGATGGAGATTCTGATTGAAGCGTCTCAGAAAGGTCCTAAGATTGTTTCTCAGTCTCTGGTTACAATTTCGAATTATGTTGAGAGTATTAATCGGGTGAATGAGCGGTTGAAAGATTTAATGTCTGAGATTGTTTCTTCGATGAAGTCACAGATTTCTTTGATGACTCCTGCGATTGCAGGCATTGTTGTAGGGATTTCTGCAATGATTGTCGCGATTATTGTGAGTTTAAATGTTCGCTTCGCACAGCTTTCTCTTGATGCAGGTCCTGAAGCTTTAGGGGCGGGTGGGGTTGGTTCTTTAGTGAATATCTTTGGTATTGAAGGGATTATTCCTGGATTTTTCTTTCAAGTAGTTGTAGGAATTTATGTCGTTCAATTAGGATATATTTTGACGAAATTGCAGAATGGAATTGAAAATGGCCAAGACCCTGTAATGGAAGAGTATTTGCTTGGGAGGAATATGTATCGGAGCGTTTTTTTGTATGTGGTAATTGCTTTGGCTGTTTCTGTGATTTTTTACTTGCTTGCAAATCAGATTTTGAGTTCGCAAACGTTTTAAAAAAGTTTAAATAGGATTTTTCTTGTAATCTGTTTATGAAAAAGGGTTTTTTAGGTGTTTCAGAGGGTTTTATTATCGAACTTATCCTTCTAATTGCACTGGTGGTTTTTGTTGTGGTGATTATTTTTGCGAGGGTATTTCGATGAATAAGAAAGGGCTTGATACTGATTTTGTTCTAAAATTGATTTTGGTAGTTGTTGCGTTACTTTTTCTTACTGGCTTTACGATTAAGTATCAGGAGTCTACAAAGTCTTTGACAAACCAAGAGTTGATTCAAGCGTGGGTTACTCAGATGAGCCTTCCTTCAAAAGAAGTTCACGCTTCAAGTTATCCTCCTGTCACCCAGCTTTCAGAGCCGATTCTGATTAAAAATCGTGATGATTTGTTAAGAACTGCGAATCCTCAGATTGCTGAAGCGATGGTTTCATGTTGGAATGCTTTTGGTGCGGGAAAAGCAAATTTCCTTCCGAAATTAAGAGAAGTTCCAATCTTTTGTTTTCCTTGTACGACTGTTAGTTTTTCTCAAAAGATAAAGAGCGATCCAAATGCGAAGCTAGAGGGATTGAATGCTTATTTAAAAAGTAATAAGCCTGTAATTGGCGAAGAAAATCCTACCTATTTAGCGTTTTTAACGGAAAAGAATCCTGATTTTTTAAAGTATTCTCCTGCGAATGAGAAAGATCAGATAGGGGTGAATGAAGATTTGTATATAATGTTTGTAGGTGCAGATGCGTTGGGTAAGGGAAAAATTGTTACCTCTGTTGTAGAAGGTGCTGCTGTTGGAGGTGTTGCTGGTGCGGCTGTTGGAAGTGTAATCACTCCTGTTGCTGGGACGCTTGGAGGTTTTTTAGCTGGTTCTGTTGCGGGTGCGGGAACTGTTGCTTATCAAAAATGGGCGACTGATACAAAACCAAGTTATTCTATTCTATTAGCGAATGCTGCTGCAACAAATGCTCTGTGTCACGGAGAGTATGTTCCCGAAGAGAAGAAGGTTGTTCCTTCGCAAAGTTCAGAATTGATTGCGTAAAGTTTATATCTTCTTTAATGTTTTTTAACAATGATGAAAAAGGGAGATCTCGCGTTAGATACTGTGGGTAAGTTAATTATTGGGGTTGTTTTCTTATTATTGATTATTCTCGCATTATATTTGTTTAAAGAGAAGATGTATGCTCTTTTAGAAAGTATGAAAAGAGTTTTGAGGTTTGGTGCGTAATGAATTTTTCTATTGAGACGGTGGTGAAGTTAATTCTTGTTTTTTTAATAATTGGTCTTGTGATTTATGAAGGGCCGATTATTGCCCGGCCGTTAATAGATGCGTTAACGGGTGCAAATGAACTTTCTGCTCAAGCAAAAGCTCAAAGTCAAGACAGTTTTGATTTTTTTTTAAAAGAGTATAAAGATTGTAAAAACTCTCCAGATTCAAATTGTTTATGTTCTGCGAGTTTAGTGTTACCGGAGAACACGGTTGTTGAGATAAAGAATGATCCTGATAAAAAGCAGACTACATTTAGTTTATTGAAGGGAAAAATCAGAGATAGTTCCGGTATTTTTGATTTATTTGCTCCTCCGAGCTATGAGGGGAAGTACGACTCTCTCGCTTCTGAGAAGAACGAGGCGCTGAGCGTTTCAGACGACCTTGCTTCTGTTGCGAAATTGTATTGGGCGGTAAAGACCTCGGGCGAAAACGCGGTATTGGATTATACTCCCGCTTTCGATATTGGGGTCGCTTATCTTGGTAATACCAAGAACTGTGCTCCTTGTCTTGTTCTTCCCGCATATGACGCGCCTAGTTTTAGGATTCAAGATTTTGATCCTGGTTATTTTTACAAGGCGGATCAAACGCATTTGGTGTTGCTAAGTGATAATAAAAAAGTGGGCGAAGTAATGAATGATCGTTTTTTAAGAGAAGTAAGGAATGTTAACGATCTTGCAAAACTTAAAAGATGCAGTCTTATTGATGCTAAGGTTAAAGAGCAATTTGATCTTTTAGTTACTAGTTTTGAAAATTGTTTACCTTATGTTCCTTTAAGTCAGGATTTTGTCTCTCAAGAAGTGAGGGTGAAATTGGGCGAAAATCAAGATGTTGTGGGTGTAAAATACTTCTTAAGTAAATATGGTATTGGTTCATGGCAAGATCTAAAATATTACAAGAACGAACAGAGAACCGTTTCTGCTGGTGCGAGAAAGGAAGAGGTAAGAACGCAAAACGTTTTCTACCAAGTAACGAGCCCTAGTGAATCTCAGGTGACTGCTGCTAAAATTTTGCTTGATTTGTTAAAGGGAAAATCTGCTGAGCAAGGGTTAAGTATTCTTACTCAGAAAGGAATTATTTCTTTCCAGCAAGAGGCGGGTGTTCCAATTTCCACGCTGGTTGGGATTGAGGCTAATCTAAAACCGAGAACTTTTGTAGAGGGGCAACCTTGCGCTTCTTTTGATGTGTATAAAGATCAAAAATATGTGTTACCTGAAGGGTACACCATCGATGTTTCAGCTCGTTCTTTTGAACTTTTAAAAGAGGGGGTTTCTGTTTCAAGTAAGGAGTTACCTTTATCTTTATGTCAGATAAATTCTTTGGCTGCAAATCCGGTTGGTTTAACAAATACAGTTAGCTTAAATCAAGATCTTGTCCATTTGTATTTCTATCCTTATCCAAATCATCAGATTTGTCTTTATGTAAAGGATAAAGTGGCTGTTGAACAAGAAACGATTAATGCTGCGAAAAGTATGTTTACTGAGAAATAAACCAAAACCTTTAAATAAAACGTTGAGGAAAGTATTTTATCAAAAGGTGAATGAATGAACAAGAAAGGTCAAGGTCTACCATTAAATACGGTTATTCTTGGAATTATTGTAATTGTTGTGCTTATTATCATTTTAATTTTCTTTGTTGGGGGAACTGCTCAGGTTACTTCTAAGATTAAAGATATTTTTACTGGAAGGATTAGTGCGCAATCTGCTGAGCTTGCGGTGAATGATTGTAAGCAGTTATGTGAAAGTGCGAAAGCGCTTCCTGAGAACTTAAGGCCTAGTTCTGGTTATTGTACCAAGACGTTCATTGTAGATCTGAATAAGCAGCCTACGAAAGTAAAGTGTGGTTCTGATTCTAGAGCTACTATTGAAAATCCTAGTGATGAAGAGAAATCGCGTGGTGTTGCCGCTGCTGGAAATAATCTTGGTCAGAATTGCGATTTAACCAATGGGGCTGGAACACCGATCTCTTGTAATGCTGGGTCTATCGCTTAAGATGTTTAAGAAAGCTGAAAGTTTATCATTAAGTACTGTCATTATTTTTATTATTGTGCTTGTTGTTCTTACTGTTCTTCTTATCTTTATTTTTGGGACAAGCACGCCGTTAGTGGGCACGATTAAGCAACAGGCGAATGTTTCTGCTGAGCTTGCAAGAGCTATTCCAAAAACACCCTAAGATACATTTAAATAAGGGTTTAGGCATTTTTTGCTTTTATGGTTCTTCGAGGTAAAAAGGGTGCTGAGGATCTTATTCCTGAAAATTTTGTTCGTTTGTTTGTAAGTGTTGGTTTTTTCTTGATTTGTGTGGGTCTCATTGCTTTGGGGATTTACTTCTTAGTAGGATCAAACTCTGAGTGTGAAAACAAAAGAGCGTGGGATCCTGTAGAAGCTGCTTTAAAGAGGATGGATAGTGGAGAGAAAGATACAACTGTTCAGTTTT
>CAZCCK010000028.1:0-10997 GCA_964497265.1 Candidatus Woesearchaeota archaeon
AGGTCAGGGTGTTCGTGGAGTTTGCCGCCGAGCTGTACCAGTCGCGCGATTGGGACTAGCCCGATTGCATGTTTGGCAAAATCCTCACCTACTTCAGGGATATCACTCAGGTCGATCTCGTCACTTGGCCGCTCTAATGGTCGCTCAGGACTCGTGCTCGAATCAGAGGCCGAGCCGATACACCGAATTGGCTGTTTCAAAAAATAGCGCATGCCGTTCGTCGTCGGAAAAATTGCGTGTGAGATGCTTGAAAGCGTTCCAGCAGTTCACGTAGCTGTAAGACCCTTTATCGACCGGGAAGTTCGCTTCGAACATGGCCCGTCGCGGTCCGAAAGCTTCTATGCATGTCTCTATCCAAGGCTTCCAGGCTTGCGCCAGCACCGTGGCCGGGGGTGATGCTGGCAGCTTGTCAAAGCCGAAGCCGTTGATGCGCATACCTAGGCCACCCAGCTTGATATACACGTTGGGGAGACGGCTGAGTGCCCTGATGTGCTTACGCCAGGTGGCAAACACGTCGTCTTGCCTTTCGGCGTAGGTGCCTATGCGCACCACGCCACCGCAATGGTTGATGATGACGGGGATTTCAGGGTAGGTGCTGGCCAAGTCCATCAGTTCTGGCAGTTGCGGGAAGAACAGCCAGGCATCATAGCTAAGACCGAACTTGGCGAGTTGGGCGTAGCCCTGCCGGTAGTGGTGATCGAGCAGCAGTCCCGGTGGGGCTGCCGTCAGCGGATTGGCCAGCGAGCCGTCCGCATCCCAGGTGACCAGATGGCGTACGCCCTTCACCCGGCCTGCGCCCGTTTCCACGTGAGCTTGCAGAACCCGTGCGACATCGCTGCCGAGCCGCAGGTTGGCGTGCGCGACCATCCCACGCGCAATCATCGTGTCACCGTTGGCATGGCGCTCCGCCAGTTGGCGTACATATTCAGTCTCGCCCACTGGCTTCAGTGCCTCATCGCCGTTGCTACGATAGCGGGTCATTGCTTGCATGTAGACCGACGCGATGATGCGATGTCCGCCGGCGATGTCCGCCAAATACTCCTGGTCGTGGTAAGTCCAGCCTGGCCGCTCGTAGAAGTGATGATGGGCGTCGATGATGGCCATTTCAGGCTCCTGCGCCTTTTCACTGCCGGCCGCCAGCCAATCGTCGCGGACTGGCAGATAGTTTGGGTTGCTCATGATTATTCGTCCCGGAGATAATAACGCAGTGCGTAGGACAGCAAGGTCGCAATGGCGAGGCAGCCGGCCATGCCCACCATCCCGGCCTGGAAGGAACCGGTTGTTTCCTTCAGGTAGCCGACCAGGTAAGGGCCAACGAACCCGCCCATGGCGCCGAAGGTATTGATGAAAGCGATGCCCCCGGCGGCTGCCTGTCCGCTCAGGAAGCGTGACGGGATGGTGTAGAAAATGGCGCGCGCTGCGTTGGTGCCGACCAGCGCCAGGGTGATACCGGCCATTGCAGGTAGCAACTGATCGAAGCAGATGGAGAAGATCAGGCCCAGCGCCGCCAGCAGGCAGGCTGCGCACAGATTGACAATGCGGCGTCCTGACCTATCCACCAGTTTGGCCCAGGCCAGCATACCCAGCGCGACGAAGAAATAGGGGATCGCCGACACCCATCCGGTCGCTACGTTGCTCAGCCCGTGCCCCTTGAGGATTTGCGGTAGCCAGATGCCGATGCCATACGACCCGACCGTAAAACAAAAAGTGATCAAGCTGAGGATGTAGATGCGCGCATCTTTTAGCGCCGGCAGGAACGAGCGGCTCGCCTTGGACGTGGTGGCGCTGGCAGTCATCGTTTCCAGTGCCGTACGTTCGTCCGGCGTCAGCCAGCGTGCGTTGGCCGGTTTGTCGGCCAGGATTTTCAACGTCACCACACCGAGGACACATGCCGGCAAGCCTTCGATGATGAACATCCATTGCCAGCCCTGCATGCCCAGCACGCCGTGCATCTGCAACAGCCATACGGAAACCGGCCCTCCGATCAGGGACGACAGAGGAATCGCCAGCGTGAACCAGGTGAGCACCCGGGTACGATACTGCGCGGGAAACCACACCGAAAGATAATAAATCACGCCGGGAAAGAACCCCGCTTCTGCGATGCCGAGGATGGCACGGATGACGTAAAAGCTGTCCGGACCGGTAGCCAGCGCGGTGGCTGCCGCCGCGAGGCCCCAAGTGATCATGATACGGGCCATCCAACGGCGCGCGCCATAGCGATACATGGCGAGATTGCTGGGGACTTCAAATAAGCAGTAACCAAAAAACATGATCCCCGCTCCCCAGCCAAATTGTGAGGCAGACAATCCCAGGGCCTGGTTCATGGTCAGCGCAGCGAAGCCGACACTGGTGCGGTCCAGATAGTTAAAAAAATAAGCGAGCGCCAGTAGCGGGATCAGTCGCCAGGCAGCTTTGCGCAGGGCACTCTGCTGCACCGCGGTCAGTTCGGCCGGCACCGGTGCCGGACGGATCATGGTGGAATTGGCGATAGTAGCCATGGTTGTCTCCTCTGTTGCTAATTGTGGTGCATTTCGTACGACGCGCCACTTTTTCATGCTGATTTGTCGCCTTGAACAATCACGCCGGCGTCCCGCATCGCCGCCACGTCGCTCGCCGTATAGCCGAGCTCCGCCAACAACGCCCCGGAATGACTACCGGGCAGGGGAACTTCGAGGCGCGTGCCGAAGCGACGCCCGCCCATTTCAAACGGCAGCATGGGAACTTGCACGGAGCGGCCATCCGGCAAAGTCAAGTTGGCCAATCCTCCGGAGGTTTGCAGGTGCTCGTCTTCAAACAGGTCTTGTGGGCGTTGTATAGGCGCGAACGGCAGGCCGGCCCGTTCGCAGCGTGCCATGAGTGCCGCTTTGCTCATTTGGCCGAAGCATTCGCGCACCAAGGGTAGGATGCGATCGCGCGCCTGCACGCGCTGATTGTTGAGGGCGAGCGCAGCGTCCCTGCCCAGCTCATCGAAACCGAACGCATCGCAAAATACCTTCCATTGCGAATCGCTCACGACGCCGACAAACACCTGCTCGCCATCGGCAGAGGTGAACACGTCATAAATGGCCCAGGCGGAAATCCGGCTTGGCATGGGGGCCGCAGGTTTGCCGGTGACGGCATATTGCATCATGTGTTGCGCGACCAGGAAGGCGGAATTCTCATACAGACCGGACTGGACGAACTGCCCCTGCCCGGTCTGCTTGCGTTCATAGAGCGCGGCCAGGATGGCGACTGCACCGAACATACCGCCCATGACGTCGTTGACTGAGGCGCCCGCGCGCAGCGGCCTGCCCTCGGGGCCCGTCATATAAGCGAGGCCGGTCATCATCTGCACTACCTCGTCGAGCGCCGTGCGCTGATCATATGGACCAGGCAGAAAACCCTTCATCGAACAGTAGATCACGGCGGGGGCAAGTGTTTTTACCGCGTCGTAGCCCAGGCCCAACTTGTCCATGGCGCCAGGACGGAAGTTCTCGGTCACCACATCGGCGGTAGCGACCAGTTTTCGGACCGCCTCCATGCCGGCCTCCGATTTGAGGTCCACCGCAAAGCTCTTCTTATTGCGGTTGTAGGTCATCCAGTAGCCGGCGCCCGACCCGCCCAAGCGGCGGGTGTTGTCGCCGGCGGGGGCCGGTTCAACCTTGATCACCTCGGCCCCCATGTCCGCCAGCAGCAGGCCACAGGTGGGCCCCATGACCATATGGACGAATTCCACCACACGCACGCCCGCAAGCGGCAAGGAATTTGCGTTGTTCATCGTGTCCTCTCCTGTGCATAGCGGAACGCTTTGTGCAAACCAGCGTCGGGCGCGAAGCCGTAGAGCGGTTCGCCCGGCAAGCTATCGGCCAGGATTTGGCGCGCGGCGATCAGCTTTTCCAGGTCCACGCCGGTACGCAGGCCCATGGACTCGAGCAGAAACACCAGGTCTTCCGTCACGATATTGCCTGTGGCGCCGGGTGCATAGGGGCAGCCGCCAATCCCGCCTTGGGATGAGTCAAAGGTACGCACGTCCACTTCGAGCGCAGCGACCACGTTTGCGAGTCCTTGGCCGTAGGTGTTGTGCAGGTGCGCACCGCCGGTCTTGCCAGCGCCGATTTCGGCACGCAAACGTGGGAAGAGTCGGCGGATCTGCATCGGGTTGGCCATGCCAGCGGTATCGGCCAAGCCTACTTCGTCGACACCGCATTCTGCCATGATCACTGCCAGCCGGATCACGTCGTCTTCCGGCACCACACCCTGAATGCTGCAGCCGAATACGGTCGACAGGCCCGCTTCGATTTTCACGCCTTGAAACTGGCTATTCCGTAACGCGACGACGGCCCGTATTTCTTCGATCATTTGGGCGTGGCTCTTGCGCACATTGGCCAGGGAATGCGGCTCGCTGACCGATACCGGCAAAGTGACTTTGTCTACGCCTGCGGCAAATGCCGCTTGGGCGCCGCGCAGGTTGGGACTGAGCGCGGTGACGTAAAGGCCTGGCAGCGTCAGCGCGAATTTCACTACTTCGGCGACATCCGCCATTTGCGGCAACAATGCCGCAGGTACAAACGAACCCACCTCGATCTCGCGCAGCCCCGACGCTGCAAGTGCCGCGACCCACTGAATTTTGCGTGCAGTCGGCATGATGGCCGACACGCTTTGCAAGCCATCGCGCGGCCCAACCTCACTCACGAGGACATCAATTGCTGTTGTATCACCCATGTCACCTCCGTTTAATTCTATTAGATAGAACGCTGTTCTAAAACATGATTTACTTTAGACGCCAGCCATCCCGGTGTCAAGACATTCCGGTGAAGCGGGCGCGCGAAAACGCCGCATGCGGCCCGGGCGGGAAGCCGGACGCACGCGATGTGAGGACAAGCAGGAGAGAGAGAGCGAACCTAGAGCAAGGTCACGCCGGCAGGATCAGTCGAAGTAATGCACGGGACCGCCGAGGCCCCGGGTAATGGCGATGGCGGCCTGTTTGACATCCGCTTCATAGCTCTGCTGGAAGCGTGCCACCGGCATGGTGAGCGTGAGCGCACCCACCAGCTTTTCCAGGGCATCAAACACGGGCGCGGAAACGCCTGCAACGCCTTCCAGGCGGTCACCAGGGAGCGATATCACCTTGTTGGCGCGGATCGCGTCATACATGGGACCGGCTTCTCCGCTGAAGGCCAGGATAACCCTGCCGCCCGTGCCACTGTCCAGCGGCAACAGGTCGCCGGCCCGGATGTGATCGCGGATGGGCTGTGGGGAATCAATACGAAACAGGCATACGCGCTGTTCGCCCTGGCGGACATGCAGTGAAGCGCTTTCCCGGGTTTTTTCGACCAGCTCCCGCATGATCGGAAGCACCACCGTATCGAGCGAGAACGACGCGGAGTAGACGCCATACAGACGGGCGATTTCCGGTCCGATTGCATAGCGTCCGTCGGCAGTGTGCCGTATCAATCGCGTATGTTCAAGGGACGCCAGCAAGCGCAGCACGGTGCTTTTATACAACATCGTCCGTTCCGAAATTTCGGCCAGGCTTAGTGTCGGTTGCGTCGTCGTAAAGGCGCCGAGGATAGAGAGCGCGCGGTCAACGGCCGCTGCGCCGCCGGGTGCCGCGTTGGCGTCCGCGACCGATTGGTGGATGGCTTTTTTGGGCATGGGGAGACTTTGGATTATAGACCTGGCCATGATACACGGCGTTGGCATTCCCCTCCAGAGGTTCTGTCTTTTAGAATTGTCTTCCGTCCTACAAAAAATCAGATTGACTTTAAAAAAACGCACGGCGATAATCCATTCAACAAAAACAGAACCATGTTCTGAAAGATAGAACATACCACACAAGGAGACCTGCATGAAAATGCAATTAGCACCCACCGCTGTTGAACTAAGCGGTGTGGCCGTGAAGTTCGGCAGCTTCACCGCAGTTCAAAACGTCAATTTGACCGTTGCCGACGGCGAGTTTGTCGCAGTCGTCGGCCCCACCGGCTGTGGCAAATCCACCATCCTCAATCTGGTCACCGGCCTGCTGCCAGCTGCGGAAGGCAAAGTCCACGTGTTTGGCAAACATTTGACTGGCCTGAACGGCGACTCGGGATATATGTTGCAGCAAGAGGCCTTGCTGCCTTGGAAGACGGCACTCGACAACATTGGTCTAGGCCTGGTGTTCCAAGGTATGCCGGTTGAAGAGGCGCGCCAGCGCGCGCGACCATGGATGGCCAAGGTCGGCCTGAAAGGTTTCGAGGATCGCTACATCCACCAGATGTCCGGCGGCCAGCGTAAGCGCGTGGCGATGGCGCAGACCCTGATCATGTCGCCCCGTATCGTGCTGATGGACGAACCATTTTCCGCGCTGGATGTGCACACGCGGCGCCTGATGCATCGCATTCTGCTCGATCTGTGGCAAGCGGACAAACGCTCCCTTATTTTCATCACGCACGATCTGGAGGAGGCCATCGCATTGGCCGACCGCGTGGTGATTATGTCGGCCGGTCCGGCCGCCCGCATTGTGGGTGAGGTCGCCATCACACTTCCGCGGCCTCGCGACGTCAGCGCGCTGGCCACCACCGACGAATTCCTGCGCCTGTACCGGGAGTTGTGGAGTCTGCTGGGCAAGGAAGTCGAAAAGAGTTATCAGCATCAGGAGGTGGGCATCGCCGCCGTCGCCACGCAAACCGAGGAGAACGAATATGAAACGCAAGCATAAGATCAAATTGACGCAGCTGGTGTTGCTGGCCGGTGTGCTCGGCACCTGGCAATTCTGTGCCGCGCGCGGTTTCATTGATCCCTTCTTCTTCCCCAGCCCGATCGGCATTGTGGAACGCTTGGGGGACTGGTTTTCCGCTCCTCAGATCTGGTCGGACCTGGCCATCACGTTGCTTGAAACGGCGCTGTCGTTTGTGTTTGGTATTGGCGGCGGCATTGTGCTTGGCCTGTGGCTTGGCCTCTCGCCGTATCCGGCGGCCGTACTCAGTCCCTTCATCAAGGTGTTTAACGCCATCCCGCGAGTGCTGCTCGCACCGATCTACGTGCTGTGGTTCGGGCTCGGCTTGTCGTCCAAAGTCGCACTCGGGCTGACGCTGGTATTTTTCGTCGCCTTTTTCAATACCTTGCAAGGGGTGCGTGAAGTCAATCCGGTAGTGCTGGCCAACGCGCGTCTGCTCCGTGCCAGCAAGCTGGCCCTGCTGAAACATGTCTACCTGCCCTCCGCAGCCAGTTGGATCACGTCCAGTTTGCGGGTATCGGTCGGCTTGGCGGTGATGGGGGCGGTGGTGGCCGAGTATCTCGGCTCTTCGGCCGGCCTGGGGCACATGATCGCCCAATCCGAAGGCGTGATGGATGCCATCGGCGTGTTCGCCGGGCTGGTGCTGTTGTCTGCCTTCGTGGTGGCGCTCGACGCGCTGGTCGACCGGCTGGAGAAACGCCTGCTGGTCTGGCGCCCACAGCACAGCGATGAAGAAGCAGCCCTGGCCGCGCATTGAATATAACGATAGAGGAGAACACCATGTTGAAATCCATCATCCATCAGCTGGCCGCTTGTGCGTTAGCCGCGCTGGCCGCGGTTCCCGCCTGGTCAGCTGCCCCGGAAAAGCCGGCCCTGAAACTGGCGGTCGGCTCGTCCATCCTGGGATACGCACCGGTGCCACTGGCCGCCAGCCTGGGGCATTTCAAGGCCGAAGGACTTGACGTCACGCTGGAGAATTTCCAGGCTGGCGGCAGCAAAGCCCTTCAAGCGCTGGTTGGAGGCTCGGTGGACGTCGTGGTTGGATCGTTCGACCACACGATACAGATGCAGGCCAAGGGCAAAGATATTGTCGGCGTGTTTCTGCTGAATGAGGTGCCAGGTATCGTGTTCGATGTCCGGGCCGATCTGGCTGGCAAGGTCAACAGCCTGAAAGATTTGAAGGGCATGCGCATCGGGGTCACCACCCCCGGCTCCTCAACCGACATGATTGCTCGCTACGTAATGGCCCGCGCGGGCCTGAACGATCGCGACGTCTCGTTCATCGGCGTTGGTTCCGGCGCGCCTGGCATGGTCGCGCTGGAGGCAAAGAACGTCGATGCGCTGCTGTCCTACGATCCGGTCGCCACCCAGTTGGCGCGCAAAGGCAGCATCAAGCGCATGTTCGACGCGCGCACCGCGGCAGGATCGAAGGCCGCCTTCAATGGCGAGTATCCCTTTGCCTGCGTGTATGTGACAAGGGAATTCATTAACAAGTATCCGGAAACGGTACAGCGTATTGCCAACGCCTTCCTGCGCACGGTGCGCTGGATCGATCAAGCCAACCCCAAGGTCATCGTCGACACGCTGCCACCCAGTTCCAAGTTGGGTGACGCGACGCTGAACGAGGCGATCTGGGCGGCCTCGAAGGGCATGTTTTCCAAGACTGGCTTATTCAACGCAGAGGCCGTAAAGACGCCGCTGGCGGTGCTGAGTTCCTATGACTCCGCGGTTGCCCGCGCCAATGTCGATTTGAGCCGGACCTACACCAACCGCTACGCGGAAGAGGCGACACGCCGTGTGAAGTAACGCCGTCAGCAATACCACCAGAACACTAATCAATAAGGAAGAGACAAATGAACCCTATCCCTACTCGTCGTATCGCATTCCGCACGCTGCAAGGCAGGCTGAACCTCGGACTGTACTGTGGGCTATTGGCGCTGGGATGCGCCGGCAGCGCCAGCGCACAGTCGAGCGTCGATGTGTACGGCTTGCTGGACCTGAATTTTGGCACCACCAGCGACTTCGTTGCAGATCATCACAGCGTTACCCGTGTCAGTTCTGGCGGCATGAATACGTCACGCCTGGGTTTTCGGGGCAGTGAAGACCTCGGAGGCGGTTTGCATGCGGTATTCCAGCTGGAGTCTGGCCTGCAGGCGGACACCGGTGTGGCAGATAGCCCGTTGTTCAAACGCCAGGCTAACGTCGGCCTGGAAGGAACGCTGGGACGCATCGTGATCGGCCGCTCGTTCACCACCGTGTACGACTTCATGATCAAGTACGATCCGATGGGGTACGCGCCATTCTATTCATGGGCGCCATCCGGAAGCAGCGCGGGCGCCAGCAAATACGGTATGGCTACCGCGTTCGACAACATGATCAAGTACGCGGGAAAGGTGGGTGACTTCAGCGTAGGCGCATCCTATGGCGCAGGCGAGCAGGCTGGCAGCACGGCCGATGGCGCCAAGGCGTCGCTTGGCGTGGACTACACGGCAGGTCCCTGGTCCGCGGTGACCACATGGGAGCGGATCAACGGCACAACAGTGGCCACCGCTGGCCAACGCGATGTCACCACCGCCTGGCACGTCGGGGCCATGTACAACGCGGGACCGCTCAAGCTTCAGCTGGCAGCGCGCGACTATCGGCTGGCTGCCGGCAAGCCGGCCACGCCGACGATCCGCGCAACGCTGTACTGGGCGGGCGCCAGTTATTTGCTGACGCCAGTCGATACGTTGACCGGTGCCGTCTACTATCAGGATATACGCAACGTGGCAGCGGCCGCCGACGCCGATCCGGTGCTGTATGTTGCCCGCCTGCGCCACGCGCTGTCCAAGCGCACCGACCTGTACCTGACTGCGGCATATGCCAAGTCCAAGCATGGCAAGCCGGTCAGTATATCGCGGGACGATCCCGGTTTCGGCGACACCCAGCATGGCCTGGTGGCAGGCATCCAGCATCGATTCTGAGGAGATGATTATGTGGAAAAAAATAGTACATGCAACGATGGTGGCCATCGGCTTCATTGCCGGCATTGCCAATGCCTCCGAGCATGGTACGGAGCAGGAAGCGGTCGCGATGGTGCAAAAGGTGGTCGCCCTGGTTGGCACTGAAGGCAAGGACAAGGTAATCGCCGAGATCAATGCGGGACAGGGAAAATTCAGGGACCGCGACCTGTACGTATCGATCACCGACTTGCGCGCGCACAGCTTAGCCAACGGAGCCAATCAGAAATTGGTGGGAAAGGACTTACTGGAGTTGAAAGATGCCGATGGCAAGGCATTCATGCGCGAGCGCCTGGCGATGCTTAAGACGACAGACCGGGGTTGGATCGACTACAAATGGCCAAATCCCGTCAGCGGGAAGATTGATCGCAAGTTGCTATATTTCGAACGCGTCGGAGATGTCGTAGTCAGTTGCGGCATCTACAAGCAATAGATCATTTGCGCGATCTCTTCCAGAGCCGAGCGGGGCCAGGGTGTGGCGCTGCGCACAGTGGCGCTGGCCGGGACAGGCATCACCACCACGGTTTCGTTCATCGTGCATGAGGACTTGCGGCGCGGCGAGCTGGTGCGGGTGCTGCCCGACTATGCGATCCGCCCGCGCGAGCTGTATGTGCTGTATCCACACAACCGCCACCTGTCGCCCAAGGTCAGGGTGTTCGTGGAGTTTGCCGCCGAGCTGTACCGGTCGCGCGATTGGGATTAGCGGGCATTTTTCTGCGCGTCCATGTAATTGCGCAGCAAATGATTGATACGCTGCTGGTAATCGGGACCTTGCCGCTCGAACCATTCGTAGACGCCCGTATCGACCAGCACAGTGTTCTTTTGCACCAGCGGTCCACGCATCCTCGCATGTTCGGCAAAATCCTTGCCAACCTCCGGGATATCGCTCAGGTCGATCTCGTCATCGGAGAGCCCGATCCAGCGCTTCTCGCTGCTAGCGTCGTTCGTATTGTTGCTCCCCCAGGCATCCTCTTCGCGCATAAATTGCAGACGGATTCGCTGAGGCGGCTGTCCCTGCTCGAAATGACAACGTACTGCATCTCGAACCCGACTGCACAGTGAAGAAAGGTTGTCCGCGTCGGTGAAGATAGCGTGACCGACCGCACGCGCGACGTAGCCACCGTCCGCCGCTTGCTCAATCAGAAAGATGATCTCGTTCATTTACCGATCCGTCCATCGACTCTCTCTTTCGGTTTTCTATGCTACGCCAATAGCACGGCGCACGCTCATAAGCAGTGTGCGCGCGTGCTTGCGGCAGGTCAGCTGCCGCTTCAGGCCATGACGGGCAACTCCAGGATGGC
>CAZCCK010000029.1:0-10574 GCA_964497265.1 Candidatus Woesearchaeota archaeon
TTGTGAGTGCGTCTTTGTGAGACATAATTCCTTTAGAGGTTGTAACAATTAAAAGTCCAAAGCCTTTAGCAGGTAAGTATCTTTTTTCAAAGAGTTCGTAGTTTTTCTGGGTGAGGGAAAAGCGAGGTTTGACTGCGCCACATTGGTTGATGCTTCCTTTAAGGTGGATTTTCATTGTTCCACCTTTTTCTTCAGATAAAGTTTCACATTCTCCAAGATAGTTATTATCTTTCAATACAGTTAAAACTGCTTTAATTACTTTTGAGACGGGGGTGATTTCACAACTAGATTTTCCTTTTATTTCTGAATTGTGAATGCAGGATAGTGTGTTTGCGAGTGGGTCGTTTAAGCTCATGTGTTCTCCTTAGCTGTATTGTTTGAATCCTAGGTCTTTTGCTTGTTCTCGAAAGCATTGTCTGCAAAGGTGGATGCCGTAACTTCTTACGTGTGCGCCATATCTTCCGCAGCTTCTACATTTTCTTTGTCCCATTCCGGTTGATCTTTTTTTGGGAGTGTTATGTTTGATGAATTTATTTAATTTTGCTGGTTTTGCTTCAAGTTGTTTGAATGCTTTTTTGTAATCTTTGGTGGTCATTACTCACTCTCTCCTGTGGTTACGTTGAATTTAGAGGTTACAAATTGGATTGCTTCTGTTTTGTTGATTTGATGTCTTGCTGGAATTTTTGAAGCTCTTCTACTTCTTCTTTTGATGCGAAAGCCAGATCTTTGAAGAGTGACTGCTGCTTCTAGTCCGATGATTCCGATAGAGACATCGTAAGCGACACCAGGTATTTTGATGTATTCATCGATACCAAAGGAAAAGTTTCCAAATTTATCGAATTTTCTTTCTTGGATTTTATTGTCAATTGCTTGGAAGAGGCGTTTAAGTAATTCTTCTGCTTTTTTTCCTCGAAGTGTGACTTTGACTGCGATTGCTAAATTGGGTCTTACTCCCCAAGTTGGAATTCTTTTCATGCTTGTGGTTTTGATTGGTTTTTCACCTGTAATTGCAGTTAAAAGTTTAGCTCCTTTCTCTACTTTTTCTGCTGCTCCTCCAGTTCCGAGGTTAAGAGTGAGCTTTTCTACTTTGATCTCTTTCATAGGATTCATTGTTTAACCTCAAGACTGATGAGTGGTTTGTCTTCACCTACAGCAAGAGCGTAGGACATAAGTGTGATAAATTTGTTTTCTCCGGATTCAAGAGCGAGTTTTGCTTTTTCTAATCCTGTAGTTCTAATGATTTCTTTAATAGTTGCTAATTCTCCGATGTGTTTTCCAGCAGTTAAATAAACAAGAGTTCCTTTTGTGAGAGGAATTGTTTGTAAGATTTTCTTTTGTTCAAGGTCGTAAAGAACACTGTCTCCTACATTGGCTTGGTTTTTATCTAAGAGAATGTTTCTTCCATCACTAAGATTGATTTGTATTTTTCCTTTTTTAAGTAAAGTTTTCCCGATGATTTTGAGAAGTTTGATTTTAGTTTCTTTTTCTGAGATTGGAGCCAGGGTTAGTCTTCCTTTTTTATCATAGAGAACTCTGAATTTTTCTCCAGTTTTAGTAATTTCAAAAGTGTCCATAAATCCTACTGAGAACTTGTAGTCTTTTCTTTGAGTTTTATCTACGCAGATCCATCCATTGTTCAGAATGTAGGTAACTTCTTTTGTTGTTTTTGCTTGGTTTAAGAGGTCTTTGAGAATAAAATTGATAGTGAGAGATTCTGAAAGTTTATGCGCTCCAGGTCGAGGTCTTGCTGTCCAGTGTCTTTCTTTTCTACTAATAAGCCAGCTTTTTGGAGCGGCGTAGCGTGCTAAGTGATTTTGTACCATTGTTTATTTCCTCTCGAGTAGTTTTATTCTTTTTTTATCATCTAAGTTAAGTTCTGTGAGCATGAGCTTGGAAGGGTGTAATCTGTAAACGGTTCTGTTTCCATCTTTTTTTGTTAAGTAGACTCCTTCTACTACGATGCGTTGGTGTTTTGCAAATACTTTTTCTACTTTTCCAATTTTTCCTTTGAATTGTCCTCGTAAAACTTTGACTGTATCTCCTTTTCTTAAAGGGATATTTCGTTTCTTGTATTTAGTGAACAAGTCTTGAGAGAGTGTTGTTGAGAGCATTTTTCTTAAAACATGGAGAGGTGCTTCTGCTTTGTACTTTCTTTGTTTTCTTGCTTTGCTGCTGGATTTCCAGTGTTTACTCCAAGTTTTCATTGTTATGCGATTCCTTTAGCTAATTTTGATACTGCTGGCCATCTTCCTACTACTTCTTTTGCGATTGGTCCTTTGATCAAGGTTCCTTTTGGGTTGCCTTTGTCATCTTTTACAACAACCGCGGCGTTATCTTCAAATTTGACTCTTATTCCATCGCTTCGTCTGTATTCTTTTTTCTGTCGTACGATGACTGCATAGACAACTTTTTTTCTCATCTCTGGTGAGCCTACACTAACTGAAGCGGTGATAAAGTCTGCTACTCCTCCAGTCATGTTTCTTGCTTTTACTCCTTTTCCTCCTCGAAAAGAAATTATTCTGAGGAGTTTTGCTCCAGAGTTATCACAGGTCGGGATGTAGCTTCCTTTTTGTACTGCTTTTGTGATTTTTGCTTTGAGTGCTTTCATAGTTTCTCGATAATGACAAAGTTTTTAGTCTTACTTATTGGTCTTGATTCAATGAATTTGACTGTGTCTCCTACTTTTAGAGAGATACAATCCGGATGATGGACTTGAAGTTTACTTCTTCTTTTTTCATATCTCTGGTACTTAGGAATGTAAAAGAGTCTTTGCCATTCTACTAGAGCAGTTCTTTGTGCGTTGAGACGGGTAACTTTTCCCATGAATTGTCTTCCGCGAAGCTTGATGTGTCCATGGAAACAGCAGTGTTTGTCTTCGCAACTTTGAGTTGGAGCTTTCACTTCTATTCCAATGTTTTTAGTTTTCAAGGTGTTTCACCTTCTTGATTCTATCTTCAGGTCTTGCGTTCATCTGTTTTCCTTCCAATGTGATTGTTTCTTTTCCAATGATCATGGTAATCGTGATTTGATCCTTGATGAGGGTTTTTCCGTTATCAAGTACTAGCATGTTTTTCGTTTCGTCAACGATTATGCCTTTGATTCCCACCAGTTTTTTGTTTTCAGCGTCAATGACTTCGATGTGTTTACCGATGAATTCTCCGCAAAGTGCTTCTTTGGTTTTCATAGGTTTTTGATGATGATTTGGTCTGCGCTAAAGCCAAGTTTGACGAGTTCTTCTTTGATTTTTTCGACATGATTTCCTTGCAACTCAATGACTCCGTTTTTTGCGGTACCTCCGCAAGCGAATTTGTTTTTGAGTTTTTTTGCAAGGTCTTTGAGGTCGATTGTTTTTTCGTCAAGCCCTTCGACAGTGGTGGTTAGTTTTCCAAAGCGTCTTTTGACGACGCGAACTGTTATTTGTTGTTCTGCTTGTGCGATGGTTTCGCATACACAGAGTTCTTTTGGCAGTCCGCAGGTTGGGCAAACTTCACTCATGCTTTCTTAGGTTCCTCCTTTAGTTGTGCAAGGGTGTAAATTCTCGCGATTGTTCGTTTGATAGCTCGCACTCTTCCAGGATTTTTTGGTGATGTTCCTGTAGCTATTTGTGCGCGTGCTTGCATTAATTCTTTTTTGAGTTCTGAAAGTTTATTGTTCCTTTCCGGCAGGGGCATTGCTTTCAGTTCTTTTATTTGCTTCATTGGTCTCCGTTGGTTCTTTTTTCATCTCTTCTTTGAAAGTGATGTCGTCTGGAAGTTTTACGTCTGGTCGAAGGATTTTTACTTTGATTCCTACAGTTCCAGATTGAAGGTTGCATCCTTCTATTGCGATGTCCATATGACTATAACTGATGTCTCCTGATTTTTTGAGATATCCTGTTGAGAATCTCCAAGATTTTGCGCGTTCTCCTGGAACTCCTCTTCCTGAGATAACAACTTCGATCCCAGCTGCGCCTGCTTTCATGCTATCGTCTAAGGCCTTGTAAGCCATTGCTTTGAATCTTTTTGGTCCGAAGCGTTGAAGCCCGCTCATAAGATTTTTCGCAACAGATGCTGCATCAAGGGAGGGGTTAATTATTTCTTCGACTTCGATTTGTGGATTCTCTAGGTTAAACTTTGTTTTTAAAAATCCTGTTAAGCTTTTAATGTTTGCTCCTTTTTTTCCTACAATAAGGCCAGGTTTTGAAGTGTAGACTGTGACTTTTTCTCCTAAGGGAGTTCTTTGCATTTTAATATGGCTACAGCTCATTCTTCCTAAAAAGGAAAAGACAAAATCTTCTATTTGTTTTTCTTTCAGTTTTTGAGCGACAATTTGTTTTTCAATCATTTTTTAGTTTCTTCTTTCTCCTCAATGACTTTTATCTCGACATGCGCGGATTTTATTTTTGTGCGTCGTTGTCTTCCCATATGCCATCTTCGTTCTGCGAAGTTTGCGATTGCGGTGGTGATTTTTAATTTTTCTGTATTGAGTCCTTTGTTCTCTGCGTTCGCTTGTACACTTTCAAGCAAAGAGAGGATGTGTACAGACGCATTAACTGGATAGCGAGCCGGTCCCATTCCAGGTTTATGTCCTAAATCTTTGTGAAATCTTCTAAAGGCCAAAGGTTTTTTCATATCTACGACGTTTTGCAAGATTTTTTTTGCATCTTGCAATCTTTTGCCTCTGATTTCTTCGCAGATCATCATCGACATTTTAGGTGAGATAGGAAGAGATCTTCCTTTTACAATTGCTTCGTGTGCGTTAGTCATGTTTATTTCACTGAGAGCGAACCGCTCGATTTTGTTGCTCCAATACCTGGTGCTGAGTGTTCAACCTTCTTTCGGGTTAATGCAAACTCTCCAAGGTATCTTCCGATCATATCATAGGTAATAGTGAGGGGAGTGAATTCTTTTCCGTTATAGATTTGGACTTGTTGTCCAATCATTTCTGGTAATATAACCATATCTCTACAATGAGTTTTAACCGGTTTTTTGTATTTTCCTTCTCGAGATTGTTGAAGCATTTTCAAGAGTTTTTTCTGTTCTTCGCTAACTCCTCGTTTAAGGGTTCTTCTTTGTCGTGAAGGTAAAAGGAGCATGAAGTCTTGCATACTAATTGTTTTTAGTTCTTCAACCGTTTTTCCTTTGTAGAGTTCTCCTTTCTTTAACATTTTATCTTATCCTTCCAGTTCTTCTTGCCCTGACTTGTCCTACTTTTCTTCCAGGTGGCGCATTTCTAGGTGCGATAGAAGGTTTACCCATATGTCTTCCTCTTCCACAACCGAATGGATGTTCGTTCGCGTTCATCGCTACTGCTGAAGTGACAGGGTAAAGTTTTCCACGTGCACGCTTAGCATGCCAATTTCTTCCTGCTTTCATCATTGGTTTTTCTAGTCTTCCTCCACCTGCGATAATGCCGATGGTAGCTCTGCATTGAGCGCTAAAGATTTTGTCTTTTTTTGAAGGAAGTTTGACTGTGACTGTGTCTCCTACTTTTACAAGAATCTTTGCAAAAGTTCCTGAGGCTTTAACGAATTTTCCTCCATCTCCTGGAGACTGTTCAATATTAAAAATGGAAGTTCCATCTGGAATACTTGCAAGTGGAAGCGTATTTCCTTCTTGTATAGGCGCTGCTCTTCCTGTTGCGATGACATCTCCAACAGCTGTTTTTTCACTTGCTTGTAAGAGAACTTGTTCTCCATCTTCATAGCGGACTTTCATTAAAGGGCAGCTATGTGCAGGGCTATGGATAATATCTAAAACTGTTCCAAAGAGAACTTCAGATTGTCCAAGAGCTTTATGTCTTGGATTTCCTGCACTATAAGGAAGTGCTATGAATCGTCTTGTTCC
Source organism: Candidatus Woesearchaeota archaeon (assembly GCA_964497265.1). Lineage (GTDB taxonomy): Archaea > Nanobdellota > Nanobdellia > SCGC-AAA011-G17 > GW2011-AR18 > JAHFKM01. The sequence goes on from CAZCCK010000029.1 coordinate 5,826, forward strand.
TCGACCTCTGCGTTGTGAGATGATGCGCTTTCCCATTGTTTACATAAGTCCTAGTTTTGTTGCAACGTCTGTTGCGACATTTTGTTTTGATAAGGTGATATATGCTCTTTTTTCTCCATCTGGAGTGTGATAAGTGTTGACTTTAACAACTTTTGCATTGAAAAGAGTTTCAAATGCTTTTTTGATATTACTTTTGGTTGATTTTCTTGCTACTGCGAAAAGGAGTTTGTTTTCTGCGCTCATTAAGCGTACTGCTTTTTCCGTGTTGATCGGATGTGCTAAGATAGTGTAAGGATCGTTCATTGGAAGAGTTTCTCCATTTCTAATTTTTTAAGGGCGTTTTCTGTCCAGATAGTTTTTCGAAGTTCTCTTCCTCGAGTAAGTTTACCGATATTAAGATTTTTGACTGTGACTGTGTCGATTCCTGAAAGATTTTTTGTAGCTTCTTGAAGAGAGCATTTATCTGCAACGACAAAGAGAGGTCCTTTCTTTTGTTGGTATTTTCTTCCTCTCTTTTTACCTTTTCCAGAACGAATTTTACTTTCTTGCAAACGATCAATTTCTAAACTCATTCCTAATTTCGTCATTATTGTTTTAACGTCTTTTGATTTTTTGAGAGTTTCAAATTTCGCTTCTATAAGTGAGAATTTTTTTTCGTGGATTAATCCTGAAAGTGCGCTTCGAATAGCTTTTTTTCTTTCTTTTTTATTTATTTTTAGGTCGAAGTTTTTTTCTGATTTTGGTGCGTGTGCTCGTCTTCCTTTAACGGTTCCAGGCGCCTCTGTTCCTACCCATCCAAATTGCGTTCCTCTTCTCCAGAGGGTTTTTCTTGGAACTCTTGAGATTCCGTGACCATAACTGCCCTTGTAATTTCTTCTTCGTCTTGAGATTTTTCCAGAGACTCCCATAAGTCCTGCGCCGTACATTGCACCGTATTTTTTTTGATGGTTTTCTAAAACAAGAAGTGCCCTTCTTACTAAGACAGGTTCGTAATCTATAGAAAATTGGGAAGGAAGTTCGATTTCCTTGACTTTTTTACCTTCTAAATCGTAAAGTTCTGCTTTCATTGTTTGCTTTCCTGACTGATATATTGTATTTCAATGTTTCCTAAAGGTTTTTGCCCTCGAATTGGTTCAATAACACGAACAAGCCTTTTTGCTGGTCCTGCGATTGATCCTTTGATAAGGATATAGTCGTTTTTTATAATTCCATAATGAGGGAATCCTCCTTGAGGATTGATTTTTTCGATTTTATCGCTGATAAGAACAAGACTTTTGTTGTATTCTGTTCGTTGGTTATATCCCATTCTTCCTGGCATGAGCATACCCCAGTGGATTCTTCCTGGTCGTTCTGGTCCCATGATATTGCTTCTTCGTTTTTTCTCAGATTTGTGGCTACGGAGTTGTACGCCAAAACGTTTGACGCTTCCTTGGAAGCCTTTTCCTTTACTGACAGAGTGAACATCTATTCTTGTTCCGCCTTTGAGGATGTCTTGAGCGCGGATTTCTTTGTCTAAGAGGGTTCTAGCGTAGTCTAGTTTTGCTTTAAGGTCGCTTCCGCCTATGGCAACTTCGAATATTTCAGGATTTTTCTTCCCAATTCCAGTTTTATTAGGCTGAGTGTAGACATTTACACGAATATCAGTGTATTGAGAAATTTTTTCTTCTAATTCTTTAATTTTAAGATCAAAATCTTGTTTTTTAGTCAATTTGAGGACTCTTTGAACTTCTTTATTGAGTTTAGGGTTGAAAATTTCTTTAACGACGACAGGACCGTTATATCCTTGATGATAAGCGCGAATAGAGAGAATTTTAAGGGGAGGACATTCTAAAACAGTTACAGGCCAACTAACAACATCTCCCTTGGTAAGAGAGTTAGGCCGACTATCTTTAAGAAGAACGTGAGTCATTCCTGCTTTGTACCCTGCGAAGCCTAAAAGTGCTACTGTTTTGGATTTGGGCCAGGATTTTATGACTGGTATTTCCTTTTTTGCTTTGACTCGAGGCCAAAATTGCAAGCTTCCGTGTCTTGGTCTTCTTATATTTGCCATTTTTTTGTTTCTGGAATGATTTTAGCTCTAGAATCAGCGGCTTCCTATTTCAGTACAGTAGGGGTAAAAACGAGAGCGAGGAGGTATTTATAAAGTTTTTTCTTTTTCAGAAGAACGAAGTGGATGAACGATGGTTTCTCTTTGTTGAAAGAAACTTTTAAGAACTTTATTTAAGATTTCAATTTCTTTTCCAAGTTCATCTCTGATTAATTTATCATTGCTTACAGCTTTGATTTCTAAGAGGGAAGCTTTTACTTCTCTTAGATAAAGAATTTCTTTTCGAATATTTTCGTCTGCTAATCCTTCTTTTAAAACATTGTAAGCTTTGACTAACTTTTCTTTTTCTTTGACAATTGCTTGTCTTGCGAGTTTATCGTCTGTACTTGCGACAAGCGCATCAAGGACTGCGAGTGCTTCTTTGAGGTAATAAGATTCTGTTCTGAATTTACCAGTAGGTTTTTCTTCTTTTTTCATCATGTTTGAAAAAAGGTGAGACATCCAATTTTCATCGCTTGCTCCTGAAGAGGTTGTGTTAAAGCTAGGAAGTTTGAATGTTTGTCTTTTTTTGTAAGCAACCACTAAAAGCGTTCCAGCGATTGCGATTAGGAAAAAGTAAAGAAGCCAGCTAAGTTGGAACTGAGTTTTTCTTAAGGATTCTGCGACAGTGATCAAAAGGTCATCTGTAACACTTCCACCATAAGGATCTTTAGCAGAGATTTGAATTGTTTCTGTGGTGATCTCTGTAGGCGAAGTTGCTAGACTGAGAATCACAATTGATTTTGTGCTTAAGGTTGCGTTTATTCCTTCAGATTCTCCGATTTTATATTCAAGAGTGTCTCCGTCTGGATCTTGGAAGTAATCATTTAAATCTATAATGACTTGAGTGTTATTTTCAGTGAAGTTAATTGCTGGAATTTCTGTTTTGAGAGTTGGAGGTCGATTAGCGTCTGAAACTTTAAGAGAGACTTCGTTGCTGGTGTATTCTATCGGCCCGCTTGTGACTTTAAAGATTGCCTTTTCAGTTCCAACCCAATCTTTGTCTGGTGTGAGGATAGCGTTATTTGCCTCAAAGCGAGCTTTGATAGAGCTCAAACCCGTCACAGAGTAAGAGGGTGTTGCGGGTAGGGTAAGGTAAGAAGAAAAGTCTAGTTTAAGGTCTGTGTTTCTGTTCCATTGTTGATCCGGAATGGTAAAGGATGCTTGATTAATGACGGGAAGGGTAACATTTGGAATCGGTCCTGCATCTAATGCGGTGACATTAAGGAAGAATGTGTTAGACAAGGTGTAATTTTTCCCATCAGAAGCGTTAAAACTCAAATTAGAAATTCCAACAAAAGAGTCTAAAGCAGTCAAAGAAGCAAGTTTTCCGTTAAAGATTATTTGCACATGTTCTGGATTTGTAGAGCTATAGTTTAAAGAATCATTTTCAACGTCAGTAAAGTAAGAACCAAGGTTAATGATGTGAGTTTCATTTGTTGCAAAGGTTTGGTTTGGAATGAGTTGAGTTAAAGTGGGAGGGTCATTTACAGGCGTAACGTTAACAAGGAGAGTTATATTACTAGTGCTACTTTGGTAAGAGGATTTAATTCCCACATCAGAGAATCCGTTTTGATTAAGAACAGGCGTACAGTTCAAATAGCGATTAGTTCTAATTTCGCAATTAAGAACTGAAGTGTTTGTCTGACTGAAGAGTTCATAAAGAAGTTGAGAGGCGCTTTTCGAGGAAGTGGTAAAATTCCAAAGATCTTGTTCAAAAGAAAAATCTTCAGGAGTGCTACTGTTTGTTAAGTTTAGGTTAATGGTTACGTTTGAAAGAGTGATTGTTCTTGATTCTGTGGAGGTATAGGTTCCGTTGCTTAGATTTCCATAAACAAGATAGGTAAATTGTCCACTTCCTTGTTTTTGTAAGTACCAGTTTTGATCTGCTCCATTTAAACTTTCGTTAATTCCATTCCAAGAAAGCCATGCGTAGCTCAAGTTTGTGGAAGAAGTGATGTTGAGAGTAAAGTTATTGGATTCTAAAGATGCTCCGCTAATTGGTGTCGGAGAGACAAAACTAAGAGTAAAGGCATTCGGATCGTAAATAGAGTAGCCAGTAAGAAAAAGAGAAGGATAGAAAGAAAAAAGGACAAAGCAAAAGCCAAGACAGAGAAGAGAAACTGCAAAAATAGAAAGTAATGGCAACCTACCTTTTTTTTCCATGAGAGTATCTCCTTTGTTCGTTTTAAATAATTTTTGTTTCAAGCTTCTTTCTTAGAAGTATGAAAAAAGAAGAAAATGAGCGAACAAACGAGGATAATTAAGACAAGAAGAATGAAAAATGGTTTGAGGTAGGTCACACAACTACTAAAGTAATAAAGATAGTAAGTAATGAAGAATAGAACAAGGGCGCTCACAAAGAACGAGATAAATGCTTTTGTTTTTGTCTTGAAGATTTTTGTAGAAAGATAGGCAAGAGGAAAAAGAAGCAAGAGTAAGAGTAAAAGATACGTGCGGAAGTTAATAATTCTGCAGTCAGAAAGGCAATTGCATCCTTCTCCGCGGCTGCAGATTGAATCTCCACAGATATTTCCTGCGCTTGCGAGTTCAGCGCAAGTTGCGCATTCTGCTCCTCCACAATCAATGTCTTCTTCATCAAAATTGAGAAGTTTATCAGAGCAATGTTCAGGTCTTAAAAGAGAAATGTTAACTGGTTCTGC
>CAZCCK010000030.1:0-10293 GCA_964497265.1 Candidatus Woesearchaeota archaeon
AGCCTGGCTTTTTTTTAAAGCGACAGTTAGCAATATGCAGACTTTTTCTAGATCCAAGAAGGTTGCAAAGATACATTATGATCTTGGGAATGATTTTTATCAGAAAATGCTTGGAAAGACAATGCAGTATACATGTGCTTATTGGAAGGATGCAAAGTCCTTAGATAAAGCTCAAGAAAATAAATTAGATTTAGTGTGTAAGAAGTTGCAATTAAAAAAAGGAGAGAAAGTGTTAGAGTTAGGGTGCGGGTGGGGTTATTTTGCGTATTATGCAGCAAAGAAATATGGTTGTGAAGTAACGGCGTATAACATCTCCGAAGAACAGGTAAAGTACGCCCGAGAATTAACAAAGGGTTTGCCTGTTAAAATTGTTCAGGGAGATTACAGAACTGCGACGGGACAATTTGATAAGATTGCTTCTGTTGGATTATGCGAGCATATTGGGTATAAAAACTACAAAACGCTGATGAAATTAGCAAACAGTTGTTTAAAAGAGAATGGATTGTTTTTGCTGCATACAATTGGTGGAAATGCGTCTGTAAAGACAACTGATCCTTGGATCGAGAAGTATATTTTTCCAAATTCGATGCTTCCTTCAATAAAGCAGTTGAGTAGTGCTGCTGAAGGGTTGTTTGTGATGGAAGATTGGCATAATATTGGTGCTAATTATGATAAAACCTTGTTAGCTTGGAATGCAAATTTTGAGAAGCATTGGCCTGAATTTAAAGAGAGATATGGTGAAAGATTCTTCAAGATGTGGCGTTTTTATTTATTGACATGTGCAGGATCTTTCAGATGCAGAAAGAACCAATTATGGCAGATTGTATTCTCTAAAGGCGGTGTTCCTGGTGGATACACTAGCATTAGATAGATTAGAAGAGTATGAAAAAAGTAAAAGGGTGCTTTTAGAAAATTTGAAGAGTTCTCAGGAGTTTAGTTTAAACAAAAAAACTTCCAATTTATTTAGAGAAAGAAGCAGTAAGAAGAGTTTAGATTTAGGCAGTTTTAACAAAGTATTTACGATTAATAAAGAAAAGTTATATGCTGAAGTTGGCGGTTTAACAACGTATGAAGAGTTTGTTAAAGAAACATTAAAGTTTAATCTTATGCCTACGGTTGTTCCAGAGTTAAAGTCTATTACTGTTGGAGGTGCCGCAACCGGAATAGGTATTGAGTCTTCTTCTTTCAAGTTCGGGTTAGTGCATGAAACAATTGAAGAAATTGAAGTTTTGACTTCTAAAAGAGAGATTATAACGGCAACAAGTAAGAAAAATAAAGATTTATTTTATGCGTTTCCAAATTCTTATGCAACGTTTGGGTATGCATTGAAATTAAAAGTGAAGTTAATTCCTGTTAAAAAATTTGTTAAGTTAGAGCATCGAGAGTATAGTGAGAGTAAAAAGTATTTTGAAGATCTTAAAAGCCTTATAGAGCGGAAAGAAGTCGATTTTTTAGAGGGGGTTGTCTTTAATGAAAAGAAGATGTTCATTATTTTAGGAAAGTTTACGGATAACGCAGAGTTTGTTAGTAATTATAAATACTTAAAAGTTTATTATAAGTCAATTAAAAATAACAAAGTTGATTATCTAACCATAAAAGATTATATTTGGCGGTGGGATCCAGATTGGTTTTGGTGTTCAATTCATTTTGGAATGCAGAATGCGATTCTTAGAACCATTTTAGGTAAGTTTTGTTTGAAGTCTACATTTTATTGGAAGGTAATGGCTTGGAATAGGAAGTATAAAGTGATGGATAAATTCTTTCAAAAGAAAGCGCATAGTGAAAGCGTGATTCAGGATGTGGAAATTCCTTTAGAGAATTGTGTTGAGTTTTTAGGTTTTTTTCAGAAAGAGATTGGAATAAAGCCCGTGTGGATTTGTCCCATTAAACCTCTAAGCAATAAATATGGTTTGTATGAAATGAATCCTAAAAAGGTGTATATTAATTTTGGTTTTTGGGATACAGTGACGGTGAATGAAAGTCTTCCAGTTGGTTATTTTAATAGGTTAATTGAAAAGAAAGTTAAAGAGTTAAAAGGAAAGAAATCGTTGTATTCAGATAGTTTTTACACAGAAGAGGATTTTTGGAAGTTATATAACAAAAAAGAGTATGATAAAGTAAAGGCAAAGTATGATCCAGAAAAGAAGTTAAAAAATTTATTTGAAAAAGCAGTAAGAAGAAATTAAAAAGGTTTTTAAAGGTTAAATCTCAAAAAGATAAAAATGATGAACAATACGGTTGTTATGCTCGCAGCCTTCACTTTTATTTCGACAGTGATTGGTGGTTTTTTAGCATTGAAGTTCAAAAGATTGTTGCCTTACTTATTCGCATTTGCTTCTGGAAGTTTGATTGCGGTAGTTTTTTTTGATTTATTGCCTGAAAGCTTGGAGATTGCAAATAGTCTTAGTTTTTCAGTGAGAAATTTATTGTTAATTTTAGTAGCTTCATTTTTATTTTATAGTTTTATTGAGAGATTTTTCTTGACGCATCATCACCATGAGGATGAGAAAGACCATGGCCATATTTTAGGTCCGATCGGCGCTGGAAGTTTAATAGTTCATAGTTTATTAGATGGTGTTGCGATTGGAATAGCCTACCAAGCAAATACGACGATTGGTTTGATTGTTGGTTTAGCAGTGGTTTGTCATGATTTTACGGATGGAGTGAATACGGTTACGCTAATGTTAAAGCATAAGCAAAATGAGAAGAAAGCCAGAAATTTTCTTATCTTAGACGCAATTGCGCCATTATTAGGAATCGTTATTACTTCTTTATTTACGATTTCAGAAAAAGTTTTAGTGTTTCTACTTCCTATTTTTGCAGGAGAATTTTTGTATATTGGAGCAGCGAATTTGTTGCCAGAAACGCATAAGCATTCTTCTTGGAAGATGGCTGTAGCGATGACGAGCGCGGTTATTCTGATTTTTGTTCTTACAGGACTAGTTGGATTCTAAATAAAGAATAGGGTATATAATAACCCAATAAAAGTATATAGCGAAGATATAAATAGTATCGAAGGAATATAGTTTTCTTAGTGGGAGGGGGAGAACGTGAAAGGAAAACTATTAGGATTAATTATTTTGTTTTCGTTATTAGGGGTACTAATTGGAAAAGCTTGGTTTAATAGAGATGCACCGAACCTATTCTTGTATATCTATGGGATTTTACTTACCTTATTCGGTTTTGTCACGTTTACAATTACCTACCTTCGATATAAAGATCCTTATTTTGAGGCGCAGAAGATTCCAGCTTCAAAAAAGAAAGAGTATTTTGTTTCTTGTTTAGTTGCAGTAAGAAATGAGGAAAAGATCATAAAGCAATGCGTTGAATCTTTAATAAATCAAACGTATGAAAAGAGAGAGATTATTTTTGTGGATGATGCGAGTACAGATAGAACAAAAGAGATTCTAGATAAGTATGCAAGAAAAGGTTTAATCCAAGTAATTCATATTTCTGAGAATGTTGGGAAAAAGAAAGCGCTAGCGCAGGGGATGTTGAGGGCGAAGGGGGATATATTTGCTTTTTCTGATAGCGATTCGGTTCTTGCAAACGACGCTATCGAAAAAGTGGTTGACGTGTTTAATTTGGATCCGTTGATTGGAGGGGTAAGCGGACATTGTAGAGCATTAAATGGGGGAAGAAATATTTTAACAAAGATCCAAGATTCTTGGTATGAAGGTCAATTTTCGATAAGGAAAGCGTTCGAAAGCGTCTATGGAAGTGTGACTTGTGTTTCTGGGCCTTTAGCGGTTTTTAGAAGAGAAGCTATTTATAATTATATTCCCGCTTGGGAGAATGATAAGTTTTTGGGAAGTGAGTTTAAGTTTGCTACAGATAGAACTTTAACAGGTTTTGTTTTGGGAAGTAAGTATGTTGGTGAGAAGTTAAAAAAGAAGTATTCCTCTTCTCCTTTCGTAAAAGAGATCAATTATCCTACAAGAGATTGGAAGATTGTCTATTGTAAGTCTGCAAGGGTATGGACTGAAGTTCCGTTCACAATAAAGCAATTTTTAAGACAGCAGATAAGATGGAAAAAGAGTTTTATTAGAAATATCTTCTTCACGGGTAAATTCTACTGGAGAAAACCTTTTGTTCCTGCTGCGGCTTACTACGGGCATATTATGTTTGTTCTTTTAGGCCCTTTTATTGTAGCAAGGCATTTGATTTATCTACCTTTGAAAGGAAACATTTTTTCAGCGGTGCTCTACCTTTCAGGTATATTTTTCGTTGGTTTAATGTATGCTTTAGCGTATAAGATGGAAAACAAGGACGATGACAAGTGGGTATATCGCCCATTAATGAGTTTAATTTCAACGTTAGTGTTATCTTGGTTGTTATTTTATTCACTTTATACCATTAGGAATAGTAAGTGGACAAGACATGAAATCGAGAAACGGAGACGTACTTAATGGGGAAAGTAAAACAGTTTATTTTTTCATTGATTGCGTTGAGCATTATCATTTTAATTATTGGAAAGTACTATTTTCCAAAAGCAATCACGCAGAACATAAATCAAGGAAAGATAGATTTGAAGAAAAACGTGGAGTATTGGCAGTATAAGAGAGAATTTAACGGACATAACGAGCAGGCGATGTCTTTGTTAAATGGAGAAAGCCAAACAAGAGCTATTCCAGTTTTAGTATATCACGGTATCTCTGAAAAACCGTACAAGAATGATGTTTTAGTCTCAACATTTAAAGAGCAAATGTTCGAGTTAAAAAGGCAGGGGTATCAGACAATTACGTTGCAGCAGTTTTATGATTTTATTTATTCTGCAAAGCCTCTTCCAGAAAAATCATTTTTGTTAACGTTTGATGATGGGATTAAAACGAGTTATTACAATGGGGATCCAGTTTTAAAGGCAGTAGATTATAATGCGGTAATGTTTGTAATAAGTAAATATTCCTTAAATCATACTTCTTCTCCTTATTATCTGTCAGATCAAGAGGTAAAAGATATGATAAAAAGTGGAAGATGGGAAATTCAAGCGCATGCAAGAGAGGCGCATAGACCAATCCAAATAGGCGCAGATGGAAGTCAAGGGAGTTTTATAGCCAATAAGTTATGGTTATCTGAAGAGCAAAGACTTGAGAGTGATGAAGAATTTAAAGAGAGAATTAAGAATGAATTGGAAAATGTAAAGTCGGATATTGAAAACAGTTTAGGAATTTCAGTTTACGCGTTTGCTTTTCCATTCGGAGCGTTAGGTGAGGATTCTGCGAATTATCCAAACGCGCTAGGTGTAGTTTTGAACGTTTCTAAGGATATTTATCCGCTTCGTTTTCATGAGTATCGCGTAATTAGGGGAATGAAAGAGAATTATCCTCGTAAAGAAGCGGGAATTGGTATTGAGGGGGAGATGATGACAAGAATTCCAGTTTATCCTGAGATAAGTGCGAAAGATCTTATGGATTTAATAAAGAATACTGAAGATAAGCCTTTACCATTCGATGATAATTTTACCTATAACCAAGGGTGGAATGCGGTATGGGGAGATATGATCATTCAAGATGGATCCCTGATTATAAAACCAGAGAGTGTGGATGTAGGAAAGCCAGAATCTGTTGCAAACGGGAGCTCAATTTTCTTAGATGGAACGTTATTGTTCAAAGATTATGTTTTCAAAGCAAAAATAAAGTATAATGGAGGAGAGGTGTTGAGTTTGAGAGCTAGATATCAAGACGAAGCAGATTATGTATCTTGTGATTATTATCCGACTCATTTAAAGATTAGACAATTTATAAACGGGAATCAGCAAGATCTGTTGAATGAACCAGAGAGGTACAATGTTTCAAAAGACTTTACTGTTTTCATTAAAGTAAACAGTACTTCAGTTTATTGCGGATATAATGATGCCGCTTTAGCAAGTACAACAATAAGTCCACTCTTAAACCATGGTGGAATTGGAATAAAGAATTGGGATTATGATCTTCAAGAAAGTCAGCTTGAAGCAAGTGAGGTGAGTGTTGAAGGGACGAAAGAAGAATGAAAAAGGGGGTTCTTTTGATTCTTTTGTTAGTGGAAGTGCCGATCATTTTATTATTTAGAAAAAGCGGAGTAGTTTTAGAAGAAGCGGGTTCTATGCAGCAAAGTAAGAGTCAGGAGTGGTGGTTAAATTCTGGAGCGAAGCTCTATCTTTCTGATGATGTCGCTCAGACGATTCAAGGAGAGCTTAGTTCTCAAGATCCGTGGAGGAAGAAATATTTTTATGCAAATCCTATTGATACGGATGAAGGATTTCATCCTCAGAATATTTTTAGGTTAGTGACTCGGTCTAATTGGACAAACCTTATCCAGGAGGGGTATTTTATGATAGAAAGGGATGAGTTAAGTAATAGTTCTCATAGAGATGTTTCGAATGGAATACTTTTTTTTAGTCATTATCAAGATGGGAATAATTTGTATTATGGTGGAATAAGGGTAGATGGTACTGCGGTGATTAAGAAAAAGGTGAATGGTACTTATTTTTTACTAAACCAAACAAAGGTGTTTCCCGGAGTATACGATCGGATGAAGAATCCGAGTTTATTACCTAAAGAGAAATGGATAGGTGTAAGAACGGAAATTTCTAATCAAGATGAGAGTGTGCAGATAAAAGTTTTAGTGGATTTAGAGGGAGAGTGGGTGGTGGTGGATCAGGTACAAGATTTTTCAACGACACAGTTAAGAAATGGGTATGGTGGAATAAGAACTGATTTTATGGATATTTCTTTTAGGAATTATACGCTTCGTGGAGAGGAGATTGAATGAAAAGGGTTATATAGGGTTAGAAGTAAAAAAGGGTAAAGATGGTGAATCCTTTACTTACGTTATTAGTCAGTTTAAGTTTAGCGTTTATTCTTTCAGAATTATTGAAGTTTTTTAAATTACCAAGAGTTATTGGTCAATTAGGCGCGGGTTTTATTTTAGGCATACCTTTTCTTAAAAATTTACTTTTTGATAATGTTTCCAATGAAATATTTTCTTTTCTTGCAAATATGGGGATTATTCTTTTGTTTTATTTTGTGGGTTTAGAGATTAATCTTTTAGATTTCGAAAAGAATGTGAAGAGTTCGGTTTGGATCGCTTTTTTTAATACAATGATTCCTTTACTTCTAGGTTTTATCGTAAGTAAGTTTGTTTTTCATTTAGATACGATTGCTTGTTTGATTGTAGGTATTTCTTTAGGAGTGAGTTCTCAGGCTATTTCTTTAGATATTTTAGAAGAAGCAAAGCTGCTTAAGAGTAAGATAGCGAAGATGATTATTACAGAAGGAGCGGTGGATGATATTTTTGAGTTTATTTTGATAAGTATTTTATTGTTAATCTTCCATATTACAACAGGTAATGATGGATTCCTACCTTTAGCTTTAGGGATAGTGTTCTTTATTGGATTAGTATTTTTGATGCGTTTTTTTATTATTCCATTTGCGTTGAGACAGTTTGAGAAAGAGCATTCGAAAACAACTCTTTTTATGGGCGCGTTGATGATTGTGTTGATTATCGCTTATTTGGCAGAGGTATTTAAGATTGGGTCTTTGATTGGAGCGCTAATTGCGGGTATGCTTGTTCGTCAGAGTTTATTAAAAGGAAAGAATAGAAAGCCATGGGAAGAGCACGATATCGCTAAATCAGTTCATCTTATTTCTTTTGGATTGTTTGTTCCTTTTTTCTTTGTGTGGGTGGGAGTAAACACAGATTTTCTAGGAATTGGAAGTCAATTGGGATTAGTCTTAAGTTTGATTGGTATTGGTGTTTTAGGAACTGTTGGTGGAACTGCCTTAGGGTGTAGACTGAGTGGGGGCACATGGAAGCAGGGTCTAATTGTTGGATGGGGTTTGCTTCCGAAAGGAGATACAGAATTAGTAGTAGCAACATTAGCCTTATCTTCAAATTTAATTGACAAATCTTTGTTTTCGGCGATTATTTTAACCGCTTTTATCATGACCGCTATAGCGCCTATCGGATTTACGCAGTTTATTAAGAAAAAAAGTTATTGATTAAGAATATCAGTAGCGTGAGTTTTGCAGTTAACTTTTTCGATAATTTGAGTTATTTTACCTTCTTTATCAATAAGAAAGGTTTTTCTTAAGATTCCTTGATAGGTAATGCCAAATCTTTTTTTAGTGCCAAAAGCGTCATATTTCTTACAGGTCTCAAGGGTCGGATCTGAAAGGAGGGGGAAGGGTAGAGAATATTTTTGAGCGAATTTTTTATGAGAAGATACGTTATCTTTACTTATTCCAAGAACAACAATTCCTTTGTTAAGATAGGCAGAGTAAGAGTCTCTAAAGCTACAAGCTTCTGCTGTGCATCCAGGAGTGTCATCTTTTGGGTAAAAGTAAATAACGACTGATTTTCCTTTGAACTGTTTTAAAGAAATTGTTTTTCCTTCTCCATCTTGAAGAGAAAAGTCGGGAGCGAAATCATTGATTTTAAGCATACAGAAAAAAGGATTAAAGTTAATTTAAAGGTTTCTAAATGCGCTCAGAGGTTTGCTAAAAAGTTTCATCATTGCGCAAGAAAGGAAAAGAAAGAGCTTTTTTATAGTTTGCGTGCAGGTTTTTTAGTGTCGAATTGGGAAAGAGTGGAAAATATTTGTTCAAGTTTACTTCTGATAAGTTGTTGTTCTTCAGGTGAAATGCGTGAATGATACTTGAGTGAAACGCGTTCTACATCTTTGAAAAGGCGCGATGCTTCAGCATATTGTTTAGATTCTAATAAGTAGTCTAGCGTTTCGAGTTGGAGGTAAAGAGATTCCGTATTAAAAGGATGTATCTTTTTTCCAGGTAATGATTCGACAAAGGGGGGTTTGTTTGGTTTAAAGAGAGTGACTTCTTTTCTTACAAAGGTTAAGCCAAGGTCTCCTCCTTGTAAAAGCGTGGCGATTGCTACAAGGATAAGTAAGTAGACGAATGGATTAATATAAACAAGATCGTAAGTTTTGTAAGCTTTAAGTGTGTTGTCTACGTCAAAGCTTAGATCAATTCTAGGTTTTTCTTTTCCCCCTGGTTCTTGTACGATTGTGAATTTAATGACACCTTTCTTTCCGATTTTTGCGGTGATGTTTCCGTGGTGTCCAGAACTAACTTCTAAGACATCTGGCGCGGTGGTTGCCACAGGTGCTCCAGGAGGTGCTTCTTCTACTGGGGGAGGTTCTGGCGGTGGCGGAGGAGGTGGAGGGGGGGTTGGTGGTGGAGGAGGGACAGGTACAGGTCCGGGAGTGGAAGCATCATTAACCGTAACGGTTGTTGTTTGAGAGGTACTGTGCCCAGCAGTATCTGTAGCAGAGCAAGTAATCGTCTTGGTTCCTGAGCTTGTGCTTGAGAAGCTACCACTACAACTGCTTGTACCTGTGCAGATTGTACCCGCTGTTGGTTCGCTGGCAGTGACAGATTGGACTGCGATGTTATCCGTGGCACTGCAGCTAATCGTACTTGTTTCTGAAACAAGAACTGAAGAGGGTGTAGCAGAAACCGAAGGAGTTGGATTTGTAAGGTCTATAGTAAAGGTTTGATTATCAGAAGCAAACGCGGAAGAAGCGGTTATAGAAAAGGCTCTGCAGTTCCAAAGGTAGGTTCCGTCTGAGAGGCTATTTAAAGTAAAATTAGTTGAGTTGGTTAATCCAGAGATACTTACGTTTTGTTGGAAAGAGAATGTTCCTGAAGTATTCGTAAAAAGACTTATATTGGAGAGTCTTGAAGTGGTTGTAGCGTTACAGAAGAAAGTGAGGCTAGTATTTGCAGAGAGAAGATTGTCTACCGGAGAGACTAAGGTAACTGTAGGCAAGCTGGTATCGAGCGTGACGGTTTGGGTAGAGGTAGTGTTAGCGTTATTAGCTTTGTCAGTTACAGTAACGTTGTAAGTATAGGCAGTGTTAGCGGCGCTTGTGAAATTAAATTGGGTAACCAAAGTAGTGTAAGTTGTTGAGTTTACCATTGTACTATTTGCAAAAGTAAAGGTAATATTTTGGAGATTGAGTTCTACAACTGAGACGTTAACAAAGATAAAGGATTGCGCTAAGCTATCCCCATTAGATGCGGTAGGATCAATATAACTTACCTGAGGAAAGGTTTGGTCTAAAGAGAGAACACGGTTATTACTCGTGTTGACGTTTCCCATTCGATCAGTAACCGTAACGTTGTAAAGGTAGGTATCATTTCCTAATCCCAAAGTTGAGAAATTATAAGTGAAGGTGGAGTTCGTTGTGACATAAAAAGTGCTATTAACGGTAGTGCTGTTTGAAATACTGATCGTAAGATTTGCAATATTTGAGGCTTGTTCAGTTGTAATGGTAAAATTGATAAGAACAAA
>CAZCCK010000031.1:0-9601 GCA_964497265.1 Candidatus Woesearchaeota archaeon
TGGGGAATAAACTTCTATGAACAAACCAATCATTTTTCAAAAGGGATCAATGATCAGTTTCCCAGATGTTTCTGAAGAACCTAGAGACCTTGCAGAAAGATTAGTACATCCAAGCCAAGCAATTATCGGCGGCGCGAATAAAATCCAAATCGATTATAAACTATTTGAAGCTTATTCTTACATTTTTGCATCAGGAAAACCGAGTCTCCTCCCAAAAGCATTAGGAATACGCTACGATGTAAACGGACATCCACCCTTAGACGACACACGAAGCGATCAGTTCTTTAATAAATTCGAAAATAATTCCCCAGTAGGCAAATTTCTCTATTCTAAAGATCCAGTCTACTTTCTTCTTACAGGAATTGACCAAGCAACTTGCGCAGCTTACTACAATCAAGGCATTTCACTTTTAAGCATTGAGAGCGATTCAGATATTAAGAACGTTCGAGAAATGTGCTCGCGAAGAGTGCCCGGAATCTCCTTGCCCGGCAACATACTGGAGAATTCAATAAGCGAAATCCTTTCTGAGCTTGATCGACTTACGAATAATTATCCAAAAAACGTTACAACCGCAGAGCAACTAGCTTGCGACCTTAAGGCTTCAACAGACCCAAATTTTCTTGTAAGTAAAAGACTGCTTGAAGAACGAGACGCGGTTTACGCTCACAGAGAAAGTCCTTATGAGGGAACCCATTTTCGAGACTTAGAAGGAAAATGGAGAAAAGCAGAAATAAGACTTGTAGAAGAGGTTATAACAAACCCTTCACCAAAGCCTTAATCTCACTCGCTGAACTTACTAGATAAGATTTACCCATAAATACATACTCAAACTTCTCTCTTGGAACAATTTTCAACCTAAATCCTAAAGACTCTAACTGCCCCATATGCTCCGTAATCGGATCGTTATCAGCGCGATAGAACGTGTTTAAAGTAGTTCCATCTAGACCCGAAGCATTTTTAAGATACATCGGCCAGGATTCTTTCTCTTGAGGATCAGCCAACTGAAGAATCTTATAATTCTTAAAATCTTTTAAAAAAGAAACTATTCTTCCTTCTCTTTCTTGTGCAGTTAAAGGATCAGCCTTCTGACTAGAACCAATAATCACTAAAAGCTCATCATTTTCTTCTAACACTTTTTTAAACAAATTCAGATGACCCTGATGTGGCGGCTGAAATCTGCCAAGAACAATACCTACCTTTTTCATCTTGCTAACACACTAATAATTTCTTCACCTTCATGATTCGGCAAATACCCTTTATCAGGAGGAATATGCAACTGCATTGTAAGACGCTGCTTTAACGCATCTTGAATCTCCTTTAAAGGAATCTCAAAAAGCTTAGCTTCATCTACGCTAAATGGATGTTCAAACTGGATAACATCAAAAAACAACTTTCTTTCTCGGACAAAGAAAACCCTTTTCTCATTTTCCTTTTCTTCCTTAAAAATCGTATAGAAAAAATGATCTCTTGCTACGGGAACAAAACCCGCGCTTTCACACAACTCGCTAAAAGCAACTACGTCCATCGTTCTAGAGATTAAAATCACCTATATAAACTTTCTTTTAAAGAAAACTATATAAATCTAAGAACAAATTTTCAAAACTATGAATCGAATCATCAAACTCTTAATCTTAGCAGACATTTTCGTTCTTACCGGCTTTGGACTTGTAGAGCCAATCCTGGCTATCTTCATTAAAGATAACTTAGCAGATGGAACAATCTTTGCAGCTGGAATCGCAAGCACACTTTTTCTCCTTACTAAAAGCTTAGTCCAATTACCTTTCTCAAAATACGTAGATAAATACAAAAATAATGAACGCTGGATCGTTTTAGGAACGTTCCTCATCGCAATCGTACCCTTCATTTACATCTTTGCAACAAAAATCATCTACATCTATCTAGCGCAGATCCTCTTTGGATTAGGAAGCGGTCTTGCCTATCCCGCTTGGCTTGGTTTATGGACGTTAAACTTAGATAAAAACCATGAAAGCTATCAATGGAGTTTATATTCCACTTTAACGAGCCTAGGAACCGCCTGCAGCGGAGCAGTCGGAGCAGCAATCGCAGAATTCTTAGGATTTCAATATACCTTCATCGTTGTCGGAGCCTTATCCCTTATTGGCTGCCTCATTCTCTTAGGATTGCAAGAACAAGAAAAAAAGATTCTGAGCAGAAAAAATGGAACACGTCGCAATTCTAAAAAGTAGCTGGAATCTTAAAGAAAAAATCCTTTCTGGACAAAAAACAATTGAATCTCGCTGGTATCTTCACAAATCTTCTCCTTGGAACAGGATTAAAACAGGAGAAACAATTTACTTTAAAAATTCCGGCGAACTAATCACTTTGAAAGCTGAAGCTTCTTCAGTACTTGAATTTTCCAAACTAACACCTTTGAAAGTTAAAGAAATTTTAAACACATACGGAGAAAAAATTGGTGTGGGATCTAGCTTTTTCGAACTTGTTAAAAACAAAAAATATTGCATTTTAATTTTTTTAAAAAACGTTCACGCAATAAAACCCTTTTCAATAAGTAAAAAAGGATTTGGAAACATGGCTGCTTGGATCTGCGTGGAAGATATTAATTCAATTAAGATAAGCTAACCCTTACAAAGATTTTTATACTAAACGGGATTGAATTAAACTATGACAGTAGACTATCAAAAACTCGGTTTTTTATGCGGGTTAGAGCTCCATCAACAACGTTCTGGAAAAAAGCTTTTTTGCGACTGCGCCACAGACTTAAAAGAAGCTAAAAAACTTTTTGAAATCAAAAGAAAACTACGCGCAAGCGCTGGAGAACTCGGCCAAACTGACGCTGCCGCAGCCTTTGAGCAACTTAGAGACAAAGAATTTCTTTACACCGGATTTGAAAACGAAGCATGCTTAATCGAAGCAGACGAAGAACCACCACAACCCATCAGCCAGGAACACCTCACACAAACACTTGCTCTGGCTAGATTTCTAAAAATGGACATTCCAAACACCCTCTTTGTTATGAGAAAAATCGTCACAGACGGATCAGCCTGCTCAAGCTTTCAAAGAACAATGCTCGTGGGATTAGAATCAAACGAATCCTTCCTAGAAACAACACACGGAAACGTCAAAATTACCCAATTAAACCTAGAAGAAGATTCTTGCAAAGTTTTGCAAAGAGAAGGAAAAACAACTTCTTATTCATTATCCCGACAAGGAATCCCCCTGTGGGAAATAGGTACAGACGCTTCAATCAAAAATCCACACCACGCGCTAGAAGTAGCAAAACAACTAGGAATGATCTTTAGGAGCTTTCAAGGAGTCAAAAGAGGCTTAGGAAGTGTAAGACAAGATATTAATGTCAGCATTCGAGGCGGAGAACGCGTAGAAGTTAAAGGTTGGCAAGACCTCAAAACACTACCTTTACTTATTGAAAACGAAGTCTTACGCCAAAAAAACTTACTTGAAATTAAAGAAGAACTCTCTCAAAGAGGAGTTAAAGACATCAAAGAAGAACCTTACGAAGTTACAGAACTTTTTACTTCCACTCAGTCTAAACTCTTACAAAACCTACTTAAAGAAGGAGCGAAAATTTACAGCCTCAAACTTCCCCACTTCGCAGGATTACTCAAAAAAGAATTATGCCCTGGAAAAACATTTGGAAAAGAACTTGCTGAATATGGCAATACCTACGGAACAAAAGGCATGATCCATACTGACGAAGATCTGGCTAAATACGATTTAACCAAAGAATTTGACGAACTCTGCAAAAAAATAAAAAGCAATCTTGGTGATCTTGTCCTTATTATCGCAGAAAAAGAAGAAATAGCTAAAAAAGCAATAAACGCAATCAAAGAGCGCGCAAAATACGCTCTCATCGGAATACCTAAAGAAACACGCGTTCCAAATCACGTAAACGCTACAAGCTCATTCGCTCGCCCTCTACCCGGCGCAGGAAGAATGTATCCAGAATCAGACTTACCTTCAGTAACCATAACCAAAGAATTACTTTCTACTCCCTTACCCGAACTCTTAAATGATAAAATAAATAGACTGGCTAAATCTTATATCTTAAACAAAGATTTAGTAGCTGAAGCATTAAAAGAAGGACTGGAGTTAGAGAATTATTTTACCGCCTTTAAAAAACTAAAACCTGGCTTTATCTTAACGGTCCTTTTAGAAACGCCTAAAGAAATTAAAACACGTTTCAACTTAGACTCTGACAAATTAACCGATCAACATTTTGAAGAAGTTTTAAAGCTTTTAAGTGAAGAAAAAATCCAGAAAGAAGCAGTTTTGGATGTTTTAATGGAAATAATCAAAACCGATAGAATAGATTTAACTAAATATCAACAAATCGATGAAAAAGACTTAGAAAAAGAAATCAAATTAATCATTCATCAAAACAAAGGAGCTCCCTTCAACGCTTTAATGGGAGAAATCATGAAAAAATTCAAAGGAAAAGCTGATTCTAAAAAGATAGTAGAATTCATAAAAAAACACCAATAACTCTACTCTTTCTTCTCTTTATCCCACAACACTAACCCTCTTTTAGAAATCTTCCTCACCGCATTCATCGGAATCTCAACATCAACATGATCTTTTCTTACTACAATCGTTAAAGGATCGAGATCAATAACTTCTGGCAGAGAAAGCTCGAAAATTCTTCTTGAAACAGGATCAACATAGTTAATTGAATACTGCTCAAGATCTTTTCCCTCATTTTTAACCTTATTCAACAAATTAAACGCGCTCATATAAATTCCTCCTCAAATTCTGTTCTTTTTGATAATTCTCCTCTTAAATCTTTTTCGTACAACGCTTTAATTTCTTGCTTTTTATAATTACTCACTAAATAGGCTAACTTGATAAAAGCTGTTTCAGGAGTAAAATCAGTTAAATTACCAAAAACATTAGCCTCCTGTAACTTTCTTCCGTAACCATACACATTCATATCAACCCTACCAAAAATACACTGACTCGCCATCACTACAGGGATCTTCTTTGCTAACTTTTCAATCTCTTTCAAAATAGCCTCATGCTCTTTTGTATCCTCATCAATTTTGTCCACAGGAAAATTACCTAAACCAGTTCCTTCCAAGACTAAACCATCAAACTTTTCATAAGCTTTAATTTCCTCTGCAAACATATTCGGATGCGCTTTTAAAATCCCAATCTTGAGCTTTTCATCAAACAATTTTAATGAAAATTTGCCTTCTTTCTGAGCAGGTTTTAAAATAAATTCAACATTTCCCCTTTCAATTCTAGCTATGGGCGAAACATTAATTGACTTGAATGTATCTCTTCTGGAAGTATGCATCTTTCTTGACTTACACGCTGGCAAAATAACACAAGACTGATCAGAACTACCCTCATGCATACACATAGCTACACCTTTAAAACTGGACTTTACAATAAACTGAGCAGCGCAAAGCAAATTCAAAGCAGCGTCAGAACTTCCCCGGTCTGAACTTCTCTGAGCCCCCACTAAAATTACTGGAAGAGAAACATTCTCTAACATAAAAGCTAAAGCGGCAGCAGAATAATGCAACGTATCAGTACCATGCGTCAAAATAATACCCGCAACATCTTTTTTTATCTCTTTTTCTATCTCCTTAGCCATCAAATTATAATGAGCAAAACGCATATCTCCAGACAATAAATTACTAATTAATCTTGTTTCAATATTAGCAATCTCTTTTAGTTCCGGAAACAAGGCTAAAATTTCTTCAGCTGAAAATTTTGTAACAACCCCGCCCGTTTTATAACTCACTTTCGCAGCGACAGTACCACCAGTATGTAGAATTACAATCTTTTTCAAATCAGACTTTTGACTTGCTTTTTGAACAGGATTTGAAGACTCTTTAAATTCAACTAACACCTTACTTGAAAGGATTTTAGACTTTTCAAGACCAATGTTATACCCGTTTTCTAGCTTTAGAACTAAAATGCCTTCTTCTTTGGACGGAACGAACACTCCTTTGTATACTTTTTCCTTCGTTTTTACTTCTACGAGGTCCCCTAAGTTCATCTACTAGACCTTTTTCAACTTGTTTAAATAGCTTTTCTCCTTCTTTCTCAACCCCTTTAACTTCTTTCTTTAATTCTTTCTTATTTTTTGGATCTTCGTAAAAAGCAATTGGCTTTAACGCTTGAGGAACCTTTTCCGCTTCACCTAAAAAACGAGCAAACCTTGCTGTTCTTGACACTTCCTCTGCTTCACTTGACACTTTAATCGCTTCCTCAGCTAAACGCGCTTCTTTCAATTCCAAGCCTATATGCACAATCTTCTGCACTTGCACAGGAAGCTCCCGGACAGTACCAAAAACGACCGCAAGCTGCTCAAACAATCTAAACACTAAGAAAAAAGGAAAGATCGCAATAATATCAAGCCAATATTTTTTTAAAAATAAAGGAAGAACCCTAATTCTCAAATATTTAAACAAAAGATCTATCGCAAATATGACGATAATAAGCCAATCTGCGACTTCAATCCACCCCTTATATTGTTCAGCCACGGTTGGAAAGAAAAACTCTACAATTAAAATGAGAATTAAAACAACTAACAGAACAGGAACGACCTCATCAATATGAATTTCTATCGGCTTCCACCACTTTTTTCTCATGACGTTTTTTATTGCTTTGCATTCTTAAAGCTTTTTATAGTCCTTATGTACATAAAAACCTATGATTCCAAAAGAAATTCTTCAAGCCCACTACAAAGAGTACAGTGAACAGTCCGACACTTGGGTAAAAAACATGGAACTTACCAAAAAATCAATTGTTCAACACGTTCTTAATGAAACAAAATTCAATCGTTCTAAAAAACAAGTTAAGATCGCTGTTCTTGGCGCATCAGATAAACGCTACTTGCCGATTCATCAGCGTATTTTTGAAACCCTTCTTAAAAAACAAATAATTATGACCACTTTAGATATTGATGAAGTCCATCTTGGCAAGCAAAAAAATGTTCTCGAACACAATGTGACAAAACCATTTCCAAACACCCCTTACGATCTCATCTTTAGCCATGAACTGATGAAATTTCTTACACAAGAAGAACAAGTAAAAATGCTTTATAACTCTTTTTTAGCGCTTAATAAAGCCGGATTAGCAATGCACATCCTCCACGCTCCTTCATTGAAAGGAACTAAAGAATTAAAACCTTGGCAACACAGAGTTGACCTTTCGTTTCTTCTTAAAAAACTCAAAGAAGAAAAAATTCCTGTCAAGAAAATCGTTTTTCAAAGTGAAAGTAACGTTGATTGGCTCTGCGAAACAACTGTTTTACTCATTCAAAAGCATTAGCAACCACTTAGATTCGGCTTAAAAAGAGCGTTTACCCAAAAATTTTTTCACAGGAAGAAAAATTCTACAAGAAAAGAAGGCAGATTTACAAAAATTTCATTTTAAGAGAAGCGTTCTGTCTAAAATAGTATGATGTCTGAAAAAGTATATTTCACAATCAGAAAATCTTTATAAAGGAAAGCCCTAAAATAATATATAGATGCGCATTAACGCGGGTTTTGACCATCCTCAAAACGATTTCGCGAAAAATGACTCATCAGTAACAACTCACACACGAATCAGTGTGAACTCTCATAGTGCTGCGAACTAAACATTCGCTCTCAAAAAAACGACAAAAAAAATAGAGGACAAAAAATGGAATTTATTATACAAAGCGCATTGGAACATGCACACAACACAATAGACCAAGACTTAGAGATCGGACACGCTAATATCAAAGTATTTGGTACTGGCGGTGGCGGAAGCAACATGGCAAGCTGGCTCTACAAAAAAGGAGTCAAAGGCGCAGAGATCATCTGCCTTAACACAGACAAACAGCACCTTGACATGATGGGCGCTGATAAAAAAATCCTTATCGGAAGAGATTTAACACGCGGCCTTGGAGCAGGCGGTTACGCTAACGTAGGAATGGAAGCAGCAAAAGAACAACTCGCTGAAATCAAAGAATGCCTCAAAGGCGCAGACATGGTTTTCATCACTGCAGGAATGGGTGGAGGAACCGGAACAGGAGCTGCACCAGTCGTAGCACAAGCTGCAAAAGACCAAGGAGCAATCGTTATCGGAGCAGTAACAACACCTTTCACCATTGAAAGAGCAAGAGTAGACAAAGCAGAATTCGGTCTTCAACAATTACGAAGTGTCTCAGACACAGTTATCGTCATTGACAACAACAGACTCGTTCAAATCGCAGGAAACTTGCCAGTAACCCAAGCTTTCGCAGTAGCAAACGAACTTGTTGCAACAATGATCAAAGGAATCGTTGAAATCATCGCAGTACCTTCACTCGTTAACCTAGACTACGCAGATGTCAAAGCAATCATGACAAACGGCGGAGTTTCAGTAGTAGGAGTCGGAGAAGGAGACTCTGAACGAAGAGTAGAAGAAGCTACAAAAAGAGCTTTAACAAATCCTTTACTCGACGTATCTTACAAAGGAGCAACAGGAGCCCTCATCCACGTAACTGGAGGACCTGACATGACTCTCGACGAAGTTAACAGAGTAGGAGAAGTTGTAACCGAAAGCCTCGACGCAGACGCAAACTGCATCTGGGGAGCACGTGTTGAAGATGCCATGAAAGGAAAAATCCGAGTCATGACCATCATCACCGGAGTACAAAGCCCATTCGTGCTTGGAAAGAGCATGCAAGGAGCACAAAGCTTCGAGAAGTCCAAAACAATGTCTCGAGAACTAGGCATTGACATGGTACACGGAAAGTTCGGGAGATAAACCTCACGATCAACGGGCGATACGAAAGACTTCTACCCCCTTTTGTCGCCCCTTGAAACACCCAATGTTTAGCTAATGTCTTCCCCAAGACATTAGCTTTTTTTCTTTTATTCTCATGAACCTTCAAACCGTAATTATTCTTTACACGAATTATCGCGGAGAAACCGCTTTACGCAAAATCACCCCTAAAAAAATCTGGTTTGGAAAAACAGAATATCATCCAGAAGAACAATGGCTCCTTGATGCTTTTGACTTAGATAAACAAGCGGATAGAACCTTTGCAATGAAAGACATCAAAGAATGGAAAGTTACTTCTTAAAATCCACCTAAAATAAAAATTTTAGAGAAACTTTAACTTAGTTACTTACAAGTAGTAACAAATAGAAAGGTTTAAATATAGAAGAATCGACTTAAAACTATGGCAAAATCCAAAACTTTAGCATCAATTCTTACAGCAGCTACACTTACAACTACAAACCTAGCTTCTGCACAAGAAAAACAAAAGTATGATTCCGTTTTACAAGGATTCTCAACAAATTATCATCCAAACGGAACAGCAGATCTTTGCGTATTTGCAGAAAGCCCTCTTTACAAGGATGAAAATAAACACATTGATATCCTCAGCTGCGTTTACAATACAGATGGGAAAAAAGTTCTCCAAGCCGAATCACTACTTAAAGCAATATATAACCGCCACCCAGAAGATCAACCTAAAGTCCACTTAGAGTTAGGAAAATTACCTGTAGAACTGGAAAACCAGCGACAAGTAAACCAGAGACAAGTTTATCCGCTTCTTTCACTAGAACTAAAAGGATCTACTTTTGATTTTACTTTAACTAAAGAGAATATATAATAAAAATAAATAAACAGCTCA
>CAZCCK010000032.1:0-9436 GCA_964497265.1 Candidatus Woesearchaeota archaeon
GCTAAAATTTTTGTAACAAAGCAAGAGGTAGGGGAAAACGACTTTAAACTAGATCTAAGTGAAGCGCAGTATGTAAAAGCGTTTAAGGTTGAGGAAGTATATAGGATGATACAAGAAAAGGAAAGCGAATTTGCGCCGACTTTCATTAGGCATTTTCTTGTTTTTAGAGAAGAAGCGAAGAAAAATGGTTTTGAAAAATTTTTTAAATAAGGAGTTGCTAAAAAAGAATTATGAAAGTGGTGGTTGCTAAGTTAAAGGATGCCCATGCCGCGGCTAAGATCTTACAAGAATCTTATTCTTCTTTTAAAGAAGCAAAGAAGTACTTGTTAGAAAAGATAAAAAATAGAGAAGTTCTTGTTGCATTAAACCCTCAAGTAGCGGGAGTGTTAGTTTACACCAGAAAGTATTCTCATTATGCCAATTATGTTGAAGATATTGTTGTAAAAAAAGAAGAAAGAAGGAAAGGTATGGGTTCTTTATTATTAAAGAAATATATTGCTTTAAGTAAAAGGGAAACAAGAAAAAAGCAGCCTTTTGCGTTGAGCAGTGTAAATAAGGCCAATACTGCTTCCTTAAAGATGCATATGAAGTTTGGTTTTCAACCTATAGGGTTGCTTCAAGAGTTGCATTATGGTGAAGATGTAGTGTTTTTTGGATATAGGATTAATTAACTAAAATTGCTATTTTTCCAGGTAATGCTTGGGAGGCTTTCTTTTCTTGGCTATCTTCTGCTTTGATGATCTCAATGTTTGTTTCAAATTCTGCTTTGATAAAGCTTAGGTTTTCTTCTAAGATTCTCTGTTCCATTTCTGAGTCTAAGATCAGAGCGGGTATTTTTTGAGGATTTTTAAGTAACGAATTTACTAAGGGTGGGATTTCTTTTTCATGCCCTGCTAGTAGGCAAGCGCGGATAAGTTCTGATTGGTCGCGTGTTTTTTCAAAGGTTTTTTTGAAAGTAGCCATAAAGTGGTATTTCCAAGATTCTGATACAAAGAGTGTTATTTTTTTAGGGTTTTGTATTTTAGCAAGGTCTAAAACTGATTTTATATCTTCAACAGTGTTCATAATAAGGTCTTCTGCGTAGTCGAGTTCTGAGTTGATTTTGTTTTCTTCAAAGCTAGGCCATTTTTCGAGAGAGATGAATGTATCTTTGTGAAGTTTGTTCCATTCTTCTTCGCAGTAGTGGGGAGCAAAGGGTGCGAGAAGTAAGAGTTGTGTTTCGAGAGCTTCTTTTAAGATTTTTCCAGGATTATTTTTTGTTCTTTTCATGTATTTCCTAATCACTGTTTGAAGTTCAAAGAAGCAGACGTGAAGACTACTGCGATATTTCATTTCTTCCATGTTTTCTGTTGTTTTTTTGATGATTTCGTTAAGTTTTGATTCTAACCAAAGATCAATATTGCGTGCTTCTACCTCTGAGACAGTATACCATTGTGCTAAGAATTCGCTAAAGCTATTGAGTTTAGCACTGACTGATTCAAGTAGGGCATAATCCCAGTTTGCGTCGTCAAGCTCTTCTCCGCCAGCCAGTCTTGTGATTCTGCAAGGATCTGCTCCAAGTTTTAGTGCATCGCGAAGAGTGAGGAAGTTTCCTAAGGATTTACTCATCTTTTGTCCGTTGACTGTGCTCCATCCGTTGACACCGATGCTTAAGGGCCAGTATTTTTCGCTAAAGAGTGCGACGTGGTTAAATAAATAAAAGGTCAAGTGGTTTTGAATTAAGTCTTTTCCAGAATTTCTTAAGTCTACAGGATACCAGTATTCGAATTCGTCTCGCATTGCGTCAATGTTGGCGACTGCTGGTTTTTTTCCGTGAGAGAGAAATACGTAATCGAAAAGGCTGTCATTAACGTCTTCGATAGGAACTTCTTTGAGCCAGTGGGCGATAGTATAGTAGGCCATATAGATTGTGGAGTCTGAGAGTGATTCGATGATCCATTTCTGATCCCAGGGAAGTCTTGTGCCTAGTCCTTCTTCGTGGGTGCACGCCCATTCTTTGAGCCAGTCAATGGTGTAGTTGAATTGTTGTCTTGCTTTTTCTGGGTAGAGTTTGAGTTTTTTAAGAGCTTCATGTGTCTCTTTCTTCCAACTTGGATTTGCGTAGTCGATAAACCATTGGTCTGAGACGATTTTGATAACTCCTGCTGTTAAGCATCTGCAAATGACTTTTCCTGTGAGTTCATAAAGTGTTTCCGCTTGGTTTGCTTTTTTGAGTTCTTCTTTAATAAGTTCGCGCGCACGTTCTACTGGCATATCTTCGTATTTTCCACAATTCTGATTCATGATTCCAACATAGAATCCTTTTTTGTAGACAATTTTTTTTGCTTCTTCTAGTTTTTCTCGTTCATTTTGTGATTTGATGCCTTGGACTTGGCATACTTTTACTGCTGGTAGGTCTCCCAGATCTTCAGAGCGGATGATCGGGATTGGTTTTATTTCTTTGATTTCTTTATAGTCCAATTTGTATTTTTTTGCTAAGTAATCTTCTTTTTGTAAGTCATAGAGGCCCATCCAGTCGTCTGGAGAGTCTGAAGGTACTGAAGTGACGATTCCAGTTCCTTTTTCTGGATCGCAAAAGCTTGAGGGAAGGATGAGGAGTTGTTTGTTAATTGAAGGGGCGATAGCGTATTTTCCGAGCAAGTCCGAGCCTTTGATTTTTGAGAGGATTTCTACTTTTCGTTCTTGTTCGCTAAGTTTTCGTGCTGCGGTTTCTGAGATGATCCAGTTTTCATCATTTATTTTTGCTTTAACGTATTCTATTTCTGGATTGATCCAGAGATTTGTTTGTCCAAATATGGTTTCTGGTCGTAAGGTAGCCGCGACTAGGTAATCTTGTCCGAGTTTGAATTTTAAGAGTGTAAACTCTTGTGCTGTTTCTCCTTCTCCTTCAAGTCTGGAGTGATCTTGGATGGGCGTGTTGTCTCGCGGGCACCAAACAACGGGAAAGCGTCCTTGTTTAACGTATCCTAACTCTTTGAGTTTTCTAAATTGCCATTGAACAAATTTGTCGTAGTGGGGGTTAAGAGAGGTTGTGATGAACTCTCTTCGAAAGTCTACAGACATTCCTGCTTCTTGAAAGTCTTTTTTCCATTCTTTTGGAAAAAAGTCTACCCAGTGTTTTGGATCTGAGAATTTTTTTATTTCTTCCGAAGAAAAGCCCATTTCTTGCATAATTTTGATTTGCTTGGGTTCGTTTTCTTTGATTCTGTTTGCTGCGGCAAGGACGGGTGTTCCTGTGCAGTGCCAGGCTTGGGGAAAAAGAACGTTGTAGCCTTTCATTCTTTTGTATCTTACCATTGCTTCTACGCGCATTGCAGAGTAGAAATGACCGATGTGGCAATAGCCGTTCATGTACGGGTAAGGAAAAGTTGCAAAGTATTTTGGTTTGGTACTGTCTACGTTTGCTTCAAAGAGGTTAGCTTCGCTCCAAGCTTTTTGCCATTTTTTGTCAAGAGCTTTAAAATCTAGCATAGTTCGGAGGGTTAATTGCTGCTTATAAATCTTATTTTCTTAAACTTAGAATTAATGCCTAAAGTTTGCCTATTGCTTCGAGGAGTTTTTCATGTCCTTTGATGAGTTTTTTGAAATAAGAGAGTTCTTTCTGGGAAATGTTATCTTTGGAACGTTTTGATTTTTCCGTGTTTAAGCCATTCTTTGATTTCTTCATGAGTGTAATAGTTTTCTCGTATTCCTTGCATAACTTTCGCTAATGTTGGATTGTCTTTAATATGGAGAATGTGGGTGTTGGTTATTATAAAGTCTTTGGTGGTGATAAAAGCTGTTCTTCGATTCCCGCTTGCGAAAGGATGTTTTTGTATTAAAGTTCTTAAAAGAACTGCTGCCTTATCATAGAGGTCACCTTGTTGTTCTTCGCAAGCTTTGAGGGACTCTACGATCTTATTTCTGCTTAGAACCTTAGGTTGGTCTGCTTTTTTAACGTTGATAAATTTGAGTGCTAAGATGTTATAAGCTATCACTCTTTCAGGGGTTGGATAAATCATTTTAGGGTAAGAGTAAAAAGTGTTTAAATAAGCTTGCATAAGAAAAGCGGAAAACTTGCGAAATCTAAATAGATTCTTTTTCTTTTAAATAAGTAATAAGTTTTTTGTTAAAGAGAGGTTTTCCATTTTTAACAACATACCGGTAAGGGAGGATAATTGACTCTGTTATTTTTCCTTTTTTAAGTTCTATTTCTGGTTCATCAACAAAGGTTATTTTTTCAAAGGGGGTTCCATCCAAAATCATTTTGGCTACTAAGACCGCGCTGTCTGTAGACATTTGTTTGTTTCCCAAGTTTCGTGTTTCTACGTTTTTAAGGTGGGAAGTAAGGTATTTTTCTGTTCTTCCTTGTTCTGGATAATCTCCTAAGATTCCGCCGAAGAGAAAGTAAGAAAATTTTTTATTGTCCGAGGGGGTAAGTATTTCTTTTGCTTTTGGGTCAAGTAAACACATTTTTTTAAAGTTTAAATCAAGAACGCTTTGAGTGTGAACGATTGCTAGTTGAGAAACTTTTTTTACGTCTTTCGAAGGTATTTTTGTTAAAAGAAAGTTTTCTTTGCCTACATAAGAGCAGATTTGTTTATATTCTAATAAGCACCAAGGATACATTTCGTTTTCTAGATGTTCAATGATGAATTTCATGTTTTGTATCGCCCATAAATCTTGTGAGTATGCAAAGACAGAGCATAACAAGCGAGGTTGTTAAGAATACAATTTTAAAATTACTATAGGCTAGGATTGAAGATAAGAGTAAAGGTCCGAGTAGAGCGCCGATATCGAAAGCGGTGGTATAAAGCGTGTAAAATCTTGTTTCGTCTTTTTTCTGTATTTTTTTAAATAAATAAGCTTCTCTTAATGGTTCGATAAATGCTGCGCCAACGCAAGCGAGAACAAAAAGTGCGATGCTCAAGTAAACGTGTTTACTAAAATAAATAAAGAAAGAGAAGATAAAGAGAAGGAAGTAACCCAGAGTAAAGAAGTTTTTAACGCCTATTTTGTCTGCTTTTTTTCCAATTGGAAATTCAAAGAGAATTAAAGGTAAGGCTACTAAAAAGAGTGCGTAGCCAGTGATGGTTTTTGCTATGCCTTCCTGTGCTAAGTAAAGGGGCAAAAACGTGTAGATATTTGACCACCAAACTGCGAGACCAAGAGAAATAAAGTAAAGGAGAAGTAAGTTTTTTTTGGAAAAATAATCTTTAATGCTTGAAAAAAGAATATGTCCGTCGTGATCCAATTCTTCGTCTCGAGGTACTGCGAAGAGAGTTAGGAGTGTTGCGCCCAGGACAAAGAGGCTTGCTGTACCAAAGACGAGATTGAAACTGAAATTCTGGGCTAGTGCTCCGCCAATGAGTGGGCCGACCATCCAAGCTAAGTTTCCAAAGACAAAGTAGAGTCCTTCTGTTTTTCCAAGCGTGGATTTATTTTTTACGCTTGCGCGTACGTAAAGTCCAATGACCACGACTGCTATAATTAAAGCAAGTGTTCTAAAAAAAATGAGAATGAGTAATTGTGGAATGGTAGTAACGATCATGAAGAAGTAATTGGAGAGAAGAAGGGTGATGAGCGAGATCATTAAAAGGCGGAATTTAGGTATTTTTTTCAAAAGTTTTGAAGTAAAAAGTGCTCCTGCAAGTAAGATCAATGCGGCAAAGCAGGTAATGTATCCTACGAGAGCGTTGTTGTGGACGAATCCTTTTAAATAAAGGGGGTAGATTGGCGCAAGAAGGGAAACTGAAAGGGAAAGTAAAAAGTTGATGAGAACGAGCAAGAACGCGCCTCTTAAGGGCAACATTTGTTTTTGTTCAAGCATGATGTTGTTTTGATGGGGTTAGATTATAAATGTTGTGGCTTTGGTCTAAGCTTTTGAAAAAGAAAGGTTTTAAAACTTGAGGTTGTGGCTATTTTCCTAATGGGCCTGTAGCGCAGCCTGGATAGCGCATAGTGTAAAAGACGCGTTCTGTACACGTGTTTCTGCCTTCTATCAACCAGGAAGCAAGCAGGGGGTCGAGGGTTCAAATCCCTTCAGGCCCGTTTCACAATCTATGAGTTTTTAACAAATGAGCTTCCTGTTCAAACGTTTATGTCCTTACTTGAAAAGATGGTTAAAGATTTATCTGAGAAATAAAGACTATTCTAATCTGAATATTGTTCTGGCTATATCTTTTTAATAAAAGAAGAATTTTCTAACTGATGGTCCGAAGAACTGATTTTTCAAGAGAGAGTGCTTTTTTAGGTCAAGATTTTAAAAAACTTCTTGAAGAGACTGGGGGAAAAGCTGCAGGTTTAAAGCTCTTAGAAAAGTGTATTGAAAAGTTTGGTGATTATAAGGGGCGTTTAGGAATTCCAAAGTATAGTGTTGTTCCTACCTCATTTTGGGATGAAGCTGAAACTGTTTTAAAAAGAGAGTTAGAAGATCCGATAGCGTGGTGTAAAAAACATGAAGTCTTGTATGATGCTCAAGGGGAGGACGAAGTAAAAGAAGCGTTAGTAGCAATAACGTTTAGTAAAAAAAAGCTTCAAATTCCAGGATTAGCGCAAGTAGTAAGAAAAATAAGAGCGAACTTAGGAAGAGATTTTGTGGATGATTTAAGGGCGAGAGAGGATCCAGAATCAACTGGCGAGTATCATTTGAGGAGTTCTTCTACTGTTGAGGATTTTGTGGATGATCGTTACTTTGGCACCTTCCTTTCTTTCGGAGAGATTCCTTTTTTTAGTCTTAAGGATAAAGAAGGAAGAAAATCTCTTGTTGGAAGTTTATTGTTAGATTTTTATAGAAAAAAACAAGATTCATCGATAGAGCTTTCTAAAGAGGATAAGTTAGCATTGATTTTAATGCCTTCTATAAAAGGGTGGTGGTTTAAGCACGCGATTGTTTATTCGAGTTATCCTGAAGAATCAGAATCTGTTTGCAGGATAGAGGTTTCTTCTCCGCGAGGTTATCTATTTCCTGCCTTGCGTTCTGCAGGTCCTGAGCAACTTTTTTCTGTAAGGGATGGAAAGATTAAAGTGGAACATTCTCTAGGATTTAATTATTCAGTAGATGAAAATGTAAAGAATTTGAGGGATTTAGAAGAAAAGATTGTTCAAGAGCTTAAAGAAGGGAAGGTTTCTGATAAAATTCTTACTGACCTAAAAGACTTAAGGTTTATGCAGAGTGATCGGAGTAAAAATAATTTTGTGATTAATGAGCAAATGTGTCAGATTCCGATTGAGGCTGTTGCGATTTTAACTCAATTTGCGAAAGAGTGTGAAAGGGAGCTTGGTCCTGTGAATTTAGAGGTGTTGATAGATCCAATCGATGCGATCTATTCTTTTGTGCAATTGCGGCCAGTGCCTCGTTTAGATCCGCAGAGGAGAGTAAAGAGGTTAGACCCTCTTGCGCAAGATCAGTATTTAATTGGCGAAACTCCTTTTGTTTTTGGTTCGTATAAGATCACAGCTCCTGTCTTCATTCCTGATGGTGCAAAAAGAGATGAGAGGTTTCATAAGTTCGAAAAGCCAGTGATTCTTGGGGATGGGAGATATAGGAATTGGCTTTCTAGCGATCCTAATTGTGTTGCTTTAGTAGATTTTTATCATGGTTCTGCTCTTGCTCATGACATTTCATTAATCCCTGAGTTTGGTTCTAAACGGCAAAGATATGCTTTTATGGGGCTTCCTCAACTTAAGGGAGAATTTCCTTGGGTAAAAAAGGCTGAAAAATTTAATTTTCCTCAGCCTCGGGGGGACCAAGATAGAGAGATTTTATTTAGCCCTTTTGAGGTCACGATTGAGTCTGATGGAAGAAGGGGAAGGATGTATACGGCCAGAGAGAATGAGGTTTATTTTAAGAAAAAATGATCAACGTTCCAGAGTCTGTTCTTGTTAATACTGGATATTCACAGCCTGTTTATGCTCAGATTGATGATTTTTTTAATGAAATTCAGAATGTTCTGGAGCCAAAACCTATGTATCGTCCCAGTTTGTGTGAGGTTCGCGTGAATCATCTAAGGAAAGATAGGGTGGAGTTAGATGATGGGGTGCATCTGTTTTTGTATCGTCAGAGGGTTGTTGCTAATGTTGTTGAAACAAGAAACGATTTTAATCATGTAAGATTTGATTTTTTTCTAGCTGATTTAGAGAAAGTTCTTCGGGATTTTAGAGAGATCGAGTTAAAGGAAAGAGAATTATTTTTAAAAGAATAGGACGGAGTTCAATAGTTTCACACTTAATATCCACCAAACTTCTTAGGCCAAGAAGAGCGCATAAGGTCAATAAGGCCAATAATTAACGTCTTTCCTTCAGAAAATTCAAGAGAGATCTGTTCTTCTTGAATGGTTATCTTAAAAAGGTTTGGAAGATCTATTTGATGAGTGAAATTATTTATAAAAAGGTTTTTAGTGACACGTTGTTGGACAATTAATTTAAGAGATGTAGAAACCTTTTGTAATTTATGAATGAGTTCTATTCGAGCTAGAATTTGTCTTCCGTTCTCCTCAATAGCGGGGGTGTCTTTGATCATTTCTTCTAAAACTTCTTTTTCATGCCAGAGTGTTGAATCTTTTTTCACTTCTTTTAATTGAGTGGTTAAGGTAGTCATTTGTTGTCTGAATTTTCCTGGCGTGGCCTGTAGAATTTCATCGCTCGTTCTGACTTTTTTTCTATTTTCATAGATTGCAAGGGTATTGGCGAGGGATTTTAAAAGCTCAGTTTCCCATGAGGAAAACGCTTGAATAAGTTTTATTTCTTCTAGTGTAGGGAGTGTCTTATTTTTTAATAGGTTAATTAGGCGGTCAAGTTGTTGGCAAAACTTTTCGAAGTTTTGTTCTTCTGAAAGATTGTACTTTTTTAAAATTGTTCTTTCTTTTTCAAATATGTTTCTTATTTTTTCAATAAAAGATGAGATTTCTAAATGTAATTTTTTTTGGCATTTATCGGCTAGTTTAAGTAATTCCTCTGCATTTGCGATTAATTCTTCTTGATTCAATTCTTTTTTTCCAAATCCCATTCCTTTAATTTTTCCAGAGGCGGTTTATATATTTATTGGTGTAAGGAGTCTAGAAATGTATTTATCGGTCTTTAACTGTTGGTATTCTTAATCTGTTTTTGGAGTAATTTCAGTACTTTTTCTTTGTTGTTTTGAGTTATTACTACAAAATCTACCAAAAGCGGAAATTTTGGTAGTAATCTTATTCTGTCTTTTTCTACGAGACATTTTGAGACTGCTTTAAATGGCATAAAGGTTGGAGTTCCTAGTCTATTTGAAAATAAAGAAGCTTTAAACTTGCGGTAAGCTATCCAAATTTTAGAACTTAATTTTAAGTGACCGTTCTTGGTGGATTGACCTTTAGCAATTCCATTATTTGTGATAATGTAAGTAAGTGTGACTTTTGTATATCCTATAAAAATAAAAAATAAAATTCCTATCATTATAATTCCAATTAAAAGGGCTAGTCCT
>CAZCCK010000033.1:0-9084 GCA_964497265.1 Candidatus Woesearchaeota archaeon
TTACTGCCGCCCCCACTAGGTTGTGTTCGAGGACGAACCACGAGGTCCCAACACCGGCTTCCGTCCCGCCTGCGTTGTCGGCCGCACAGACGTAAACGTCGCCGATTTCGACCTGTTTACCGGAAGCCCCGCCGATCCGGCCGGCGACTGAAACGTAATACGCATCGCCTTTTAAACCGGAGGGATAGTTAGGATTGGCAGAGCAGTCTGTATTACCTTTGAAATCGAGCAACCCAGTGACAGAAGTATCGACGTAGGACTTGCTGGCCAAACCGCCAGACCCGTCTACCGCGTTGCTGAGGGCTGAGGCGACTCCGGTCCCCAGGCCGCTTACGCCGCTACCAATCGGCAGGCCGGTGCAACTAGTCAGGTTGCCACTGACCGGCGTTCCGAGGGCGGGCGTGACGAGCGCCGGCGAGGTGGCCCGGACGACGTTGCCCGTACCCGTGGTCGCCGTCACCGTGGAGACGCCGGAGGCAAGGACCGGCACCCCGGAGACGGCCGAGTTGTCCGCGCCCAAACCGCCATACTGCGTCCCGATCACGGTGCCGTTCCACACGCCGCCCGTGATGGTCCCCAGGCTCGTCAGCGACGACGAGACGACGCTGGAGGCGAGCGTGGTGCCGGTCAGCGTGCCAGCCGCTGCGGGGACCGTGATGTTGACCGAGCCATCAAAGTTGACGCCGTTAATCGTCCGGGCGGTCTGGAGCTTCGTGGCCGTCCCGGCGTTGCCGCTCACGCTCGTCTGGTCGCCCGAGTTGTTGCCGCTGAGGGTACCTCCGTTGAACGTGGCGCCCGTCACAGCGCCGCCGAACCGGGCCGCCTCGCTCGTCCGCACCGTCTTGGTCGCGTCCGAGTCCCACACCTCAGTGCCGACCAGCGTGATGGCCGAAGCGGTGCCGGGGTCCAGAGCGGCCACATTGCTTGCGACGAGCCGGCCACCCTCGACCCGGATCGTGCCGAATGTGGCGATGAGGCAACTGGAGCCGGCCCGCGCGACCATCTCCAAGCCGGAGAGTACGAGTACGCCCGTGTCCCCGTTTGCGATCGGCCCGACCACCTTCCGGCCGGCCAGCACCACATCGGCACTCCCACCGACCGAGGCATCAATCGTCAGGTCGATGTCTGAAATGGTGGAATACAGATCCGCATCGACACGGATGACTAGCGTGCCGGAGCAGGCGATTTCGATCGCCGAACCGCCCCCGATCCCCGGCCCGACCGACCCTCCTCGCAACTCCGCGGCTGACCAATTGAACAGGCCCGCCGAGCCGTCCACAACCGCCGCATCGTAGGTAGCCGCGTACACCAGCGCGACCCCGGCACGCCGCCCGATCAGCGTCCCGGCGAGGTAGTTGATCGCGGTCGTATCCGCGTTCTCACCGTCGTGCCCGATCGTGTCGTACTCGATCACGACCGACGACCCGGCGTTCGTGACGTTGACCGTCTCGCAGCCCGAGACGCTACACTTCAACGTCCAGGAACCGAGGAGGGAGCAGACGACCGCCGCTCCCAGGTCGCTCCCAGGTCCGCTGGTGCCGGACGCAACCGAGACCGTCACGCCGACACCCGTGTACGTGACGCCGTCTTTGAGGATGGTCGAACTGACGGAGTAGATGCCCGGGCCGACCTGGATCACGTCGCCAGCTGCGGCGGCCGACCGGGCCGCCATCAGCGCGGCCCCGCGGGCCGCGCCCGTGTCCGACGCCGGCAGATGCTGCGAGGCGGTCCCGTCCGGGCGTAAGACGGTGGCCCCGCCCCACACCGAACTTCCGCCTCCTCCGGTTTCATCCTCCCACGCGATGTCGTAATCGGCCCCGGACTGTTTCTTAGGCACCTGTCCGGTCGTGCCCCCCGGCGGAAGGCCTTTACCTGGGACACCTGGAACCGTAGAAATGATGCCGCGTTGCGGAACGCCGTACAGCGGAATAAGGTTGAATCTCATTGGTCCAACTCCCCGGCCGGCGTCGTGAACACCCGCATCAGGTAATAGCCTTGCCTGAACTTGTCGATGAACACGGTGACGTGGTACGTGCCCTCCTCAGTCAAGGAAGACGACCAACTAGTCCCGGTGTCCAACACCGCAATGGCGTTCTCGTAAACCGTGTCGTTCGGCCCGTCTACCGGCAGATAGGTGAACGGACTGCCGTCCGGGTCGTCCGACCGCCATTCCGTCCTTACTCCGAGCGGCGAGTCTATGACCACTTGGATCAGTT
Source organism: Candidatus Woesearchaeota archaeon (assembly GCA_964497265.1). Classification (GTDB taxonomy): domain Archaea; phylum Nanobdellota; class Nanobdellia; order SCGC-AAA011-G17; family GW2011-AR18; genus JAHFKM01. The sequence continues at coordinate 2,217 of CAZCCK010000033.1, forward strand.
TGCCAGACAAGTCTTGGTCGTTAACGTCCGTGTTGGCGTTCGACTGGCCGAACTGGAAGCTGAACTCGCTCCCCCGGAACAGCGGAGGGAAGTTGCCACTGAAAGGGACACCTAAAGGAGTCCCCGTTTTCGGCGGGGGCATTTACCACCTCACAGCCGTGTGTTATAGAAGGCCGTAAGTTTGTTGAGTGTGCCGCCGTTCTTCAAGGTGATTACGATGTCTTGGCTCAGGGTGCTTTCGATGTCCGGCGGTAGAGTCATAACGCCGGGGCCGGCCGTCGGGATGTCGAACTGGAAGGAGGAACCAGCGATCGTGACGGTAATATTACCGGAGGTAGGCGTGCCGGTGTAGCTCCAGATTAAGGCTTTTAGAACGTTACGTCTGGTAGCGGACCCGGTGATTGTCACCACACAATCCGTGTTGTTTGTCGCCTGATAAACGAACGGCATAGACACTCCTTAAAAACGAGGGGGAATGTGCGGGATTATCTCCCGTGCCCACTTCCGAGGAAATGAACCTGACAGCGCGCTCCCCCTCACTACATCCTCTATCCGGGGATCGGAGCTTCCCCACTGCGAGCGATTCCGGATAGAGGTGTTTCGCGGGACTACACGCGGCGGCGGGCCTGCTGCGGGACCGGCCCGACGTCCGGGGTCTGGGTCGTCGTGGTCAGGTTCGGGTCCGGCGTGGTAGTGGTCGTGTCCGTGTCGATGATCGACTGGATTTCCACGCTCAGCACCGCCCCCGGCACCAGATCGAGGTCGGACACCTGGTAGCTGAGGAACTCGCTGCTGACCTGCTCGCCGTCGTCGCGGTACGACGTGAGGCGGAAGGCCAGCGAGTCGTTGGCGTCGGCCGTGTACAGGGCGGACGGCTGGGACGAGCCGCTGCCGGCCGTCACTTGGATGGTGGTAGACGGCGGGCCGGTGACCGGGGCGTTCTTCCAGACTTCGAGGACGTTGCTCGTCACCCCGGCCGACGGGGACAGGCGGAGATTAACCTTCAGAACGGCTTGCTTCGACATCTTTCACACCTCTTACGGGACCGACGGATGTTGGGAACGTTGGGCGACAGAGGCCCTGCCCGGACTCGAACCGGGATTTCACTTGTTAGAAGGCTGCGACCGTCGTGCCTGGGGGCTAGACGTCCTTCCTAAAGTGCGTGCTGCCGTTGCACCACAGGGCCTACCAACCTCGACGACCGGCCGGTGCGGAAAATGGTCGCGATTCGTCCCCCGCCGGATGTGGGACCGGTCGCCGGTGTGTCTAGACTGTTACCGCGGTCTCTTGGACGCCGTACCCTTCGAGCCGGGCGTACTTTTCGGCCTTGTCTTTCGAGTAGAAGACTTTGATCACCTTGTTGTCCGCGTCCGGGTTGGTGACGCAGTAGACTTTGGCCGGCGGCCTCTGTTCGGCGTACTTCACCACCTGGGCGGCGTTGAGGGTGAAAGAGTTGAACCCGCCGTCCGCATTGGTCTTATTCCCGGGCATGGCGTAGACCGACTTCAACAGAACGTTACAGAAGTCGCCGGCTGCATCGACCCGCTCCACCTTACACGGGATTCCCACCGTGTCTCCGGCCATCAGGACTTCACCGTTGGCGTCGTGGGGCATGACTTAACTCCTACTCATGGAGAACGAACCGGTAGATCACCGCCGATACCACCTCGACCGCGGACAACGCCCAGAACATGACGCGTAAGTCCTTGCGACACTGACTCCCCTGTTCCGACCATAACCACCCCATTAGGACCATACCGACCCAGACGTGGGTCGCGTCCTTAAAGCAGTTGACGCCGAACGGGGAAAGCAGACTCGGCCCGTTGGCCAGTCGGAACAGGGCGAACGCGGCGGACACGACGACGTAGCGGACGAGCGAGACGTTCGGGACCATCATTTCTTTTCCGCCAGTTTAATCAGGGCCGTCACCGGGATGAAGTGGACCTTGCCGTTCTCGTCCACGATCTGGAACTCCGGCGTTTTGTGGTTCTTACCGGCGGCGATGGCGAACTGTGCGGCGTAAGGAGGCTTAGCCGCGTTGGCGATGTCGGAATAGAAAGTGACGGCCACGTCGCCGTTCGCCTTGTTCCCGTACACCGACACGCAGGCGCTGCCGGCCTGGACCCACACCCCTTGCGTTTCGTCCTGCTTGCCGGAAATCGTCACGGCCGACTTTTTGCCATCCTCGCAGAAAGAATAGCCGGCGAAGAACGCCAGCCCGGCCGCCGCCACTAAGAAACAGACTCGTTGGAACCGCATGATTAACTCCTTGAAATCAGGTAAAGGTTAGAACCGTGCTGCTGGTGATCTGCCCGTCCACGATGACGTTCAGGTAACAGGTCTTAGCCCCACTGTGAGTCACCGTGATGTCGAACAGGCCGCCGGCGGCACACCATACTCTGGCCCACTTGTTCGTGGTAATGGTGGCAAGGACGCCGTTCGTGCCGATGGCCCAGCCGCCCGACGGGGCCGTGCCGACTAACCCCGTCGCCCCGGCCGAATCGTCCGACAAGTACACTTCGACCGTCTTTCCGACTGCCGTCGGGTTGCGGTTCGGGTCTTTCAGCACGCAGGCGACGTTGATGGCCCCGGCGTTGATCGCCCCGACCGTGATGGATACGAACGCCGGCTTGGCTTGAGGATAGTATCGGAACCGGCGGGGCTTGCGGTTGACGACTGCCATTGTGGTATCTCTGGTTAGGTTCCCTGGCCCACACCCGAAAGCGTATTTCGCGGTGAAGAGGTTGTCAAGCCGCCGGTTTTAGGTCATAAGTTGTGTAACAACTTATGGGTTGTCGATTTTTACTGGATTTCTAGGGCCTTAGGAGATTTTTCCCGGGGAAATAAAACCTTAAAATTTGTTCGCAGGGCAGTTGCCGGCACATGTCGATTCGGATAGACTTAAAAACGGGCGATAGTGCCCGCGGAGAATGCGAAAATGGCGACGAACGAAAAGAAAGGGCCGGAAGACTTGTCGGACTATCTGCTAGTCATGGGCGATGTCATGCGATCTTTTAACGAGGGGGCGAAAGACATCCTTCAAAGCCCAAACAAGCCGAAGTTGAAGAAGACGGCCGCCGCCATGCTAGCCGTAGATGCCGCCTTCGGGCAACTGGCGAGCGTTCCCAGCGAACACGCCTACAACTTCCGGGAGTTCCTGCTCGACCCGGAACACATGGCGAACGCCTTACGGCGGCTGGCGGATTGGGTGGAGAAGAAGCCGGTCGATTTCCCGCCGGAAGGTTGATTCCACAACTTTTACTAAGGAGACTTAACATGGCGACGAAACCCGCGAAGACGCTGACGGCCGAACAAGTCACCCGACTCATGGAGGAGTACGGGAAGTTTATGGACAACGAGGAGGTGGACGAAGGGGAGAACCCGCGCGACTACCTGAAAGAAGTCCTCGAATCCCCGGAGTTGTTCGCGTTCATCGAAATGACGGGGAACGTGTCCGGGGCTTACGAGGGTAACATGAAACAGGTGGTGAAAGTTGTAGCGAAAGCCTACATCGAGTTGTCGACCATAGTCTGGGATCATTCTGCCGATCTAGCCGAAGAGTCGGTTAAGAAGGAAGTAAACGTTACAAAGGAAGACATCCTCCGAATCTGGGACTTGTCGGAGATGATGATGGCGAGTCGGACTACTCTACCTACCGATAGAGTAGGGTCGGCATTCTTCACGGCTCCTACGATTGCCGGCGAACTCGAAGAAGGTGGAGAAAACGAAAGGGATTTGTGTGTTAAGGTTTGTGAGGTAATGAAGGCCGAGAAAGTCCTCTTCCAACAATCCTTTAAGTCGGCCGGCGGTTTACTAAGGTTCCGCCTCACCGACCGCGGCCACATGGAAAGGAACAAACTGTTGGCGGATACGAAATGTTCATGTCCTCCAGTAACCAGTCGATCCTTACCTCCTCCAGATAAAAACTGCCCTCTGCACGGGATTGGGAAATCCGAGGATGGCGAAACTTCAAATCACGCGAACGAACCGGAAAAAGCGACTCGGGGAGCAAGTCCTCCCAAAACTAAGAAGTGTACGAATCCGAAGCTGGGAACGGTGTGTAAAGACAAGAACTGTCCACTACACTTCGGCGACGTAGAAAAGCCCCAATGTAGCAGCGGAATGGGATACGACTGCGAAGACGAAGACTGTCCGGTACACGGCGAGGCAGAGTTCTAAAGCAACTCGGACAGTCTGAAATTCACATTTCCTAGGTCTAACCAACCTAGGAAATTTTTTATCCTATAATTTTTTCGGACCACAGTTTTTTACAAAACCTACCTCCTATAAAATTTTCTCCTACAATTTTCACATGTGGGATGAGGATTTTACTACCTATAAAAATTTTGGACCTAATCCAAAAATGTGGGAATTATCCTTATATCGGAAATTTTTTAGACCAAAATTTCGCAGATGGGACCAACGCACGTACGCACATACGACCAAACATTCGACCGACTACGTCCATCACTTCCTAGTCCGAACGTACAACCATAAGACCACACAGACGAACGAACATTACAGCCTTAGGTGCGTTAGCACGTCAGAATATACCACCATCAGATCATACGACCATACGAACACACATTTGTACCACCATCGTTCGCAACTCTCATGCCAGAACCTCCGTAGCAAGACCTATGCCAACCTCGCACGAAAATATTTTCTTTTTTCTCGCCGATCCGAGTTGACATCGTCCCCCTGTCGTGTATAGTATGTGTGTAGGGCGAAACGAACGGCACACACGGGAGACGCAGACATGACGCTGACACGGAACGCACTGGCGCTGGCGGAAGACTGCCGACACGAAGCCCAGCAGCTAGCCGAGAAGTACGACGCCAGGGGCGACTACGCACGCCGGGACGCGGCTGTCTCCGAGCGTGACCGGTACGACGACTTGCTGTACCGGATTAGCGTGCGGCTGATGAAGATGTCTGGCTGGCAACAGGGTTAGCAGTAGACATAACTCCCCTGACGATGACTACTGGCGAGTAGTCGAAACCCCGCAAGGGGTAGGGAGACGCACAGTGCGGAATCCCATCTGTACGCTGCCACACATCACAGGCAGCCGAGGGAATCAGTCATGGCAGTCAAAGTCGTCAAGACGGGCGGGAAGAAACTTCCAGTCGCCAAGCCGGTCAAGGGGGAGAAGTTGACAAGCAAGCCCCAGCCGACCGCAGTCCGATCGAAGGGATCGAAGAAGCGTGACCCGATGGGCTGTCGGATGAACATGGGTAATCGCGGGCACGTCATTGACATCGCCGTGATTCATCTCGGGGCCGGCGGGAAAGCGTTTTCGACGCAGGAAGTGGCGGAGCTAGTCGGCCCCACGAGCAAACTCGGCAAACAGTACGCGGCGATTGCGGGCGGGCCGGTCGAGAGTGTGTACGCTCACTTGCGGGCGTTAGCTGCCACGGTTTACCCGAACGCGAAGCCCCGGGTTCCCCATCTCTTGAACACGGCCGAGGGCTGGAAATTCGCCCCGCTCATGAAGCAAGTCTTGAAGGGATGGAAGAATCCGCCGGTCAAGTAAGGCATGTCTACTCAACGCCCCGGTCACACCGGCCGGGGCCACTTCCCTACCATATAAGAGGGGCGGGCATGGATTCGGATACGAAAGAACTGTTCCGCACGCTGTTCGTCGTCGCGGCAATCCCCACACTGGCAATGTTGTTCGCGGCCCCGCAACTGTCCCGGCTCGCCCATCTGGGAGGAATCTGGTAGTGTGTTCCGCTCTCGTGTTCCTCGCCGTCGCTCTGTTCCTCGCCCGGTCACTGTGCCGGGCGACTTTACGACACGCCAAATTCGGGGCCAAAGCCCCTGATTAGGGGAGTTAGTAGACATGCCAGATATCAAAAAAGCCAAAGCCCAGATATCATCGATGCTGTCGAGCATCGATTCCCACCCGAAAACCGGCGCGTGGGAATTACTATGCGAATTGCTCGCAGAGCACATTGATACGCTCGAAGAGTTAGACGGGACGGTCCGCCAGGTGTGCCGTGAGAAGGGATGGGACGAGATCGGTATCGAATCGCCGGTATAATTTGATTTCACAAATGCCCTCTCGATTGTCGAGAGGGCATTTCACTAGGGAGGAAAGTTGACATGTTCGACCGATTCGATATCTGCGAAGCGTACTACCTGTATTTCAACAATTACCACTCCGGGCAGTGGAGTGACAACTATCGGCGTCTGTGCCGGATGCGGAGATTCTTTCGCCCGCGTCACAATCTCCGGGTCGAGACTCTTTCCGAAAACGGGAGAGACATCTACCATCGGCTCGAAAGCAAGGGCAGTTAGTTGACATGTCGCCCCCTTTCGAGGGGGCTTTTATTATAGTATTAGTTTCGTCACATCCTTAGGTTTTACTTCCAGGCACATCTCAACCTAAGGCTTTCAAATCCTATGAATTGTGTAACCTAAGGCCGCACGAGTGGAGAACGGAATATTTTATAGGAGGGCGATCAGTAGTCCCTTTTGTATTTAGGTGTGAGCGATCAGGATTCCTATATAGGTTTCTGACTGTGTGCGATCAGCATTCCTAGGAGTTAGTGTGGAGGTTATTAGGCGCCCTGCGCATTGGAGGACGGGAATGACGATTACGTGTGTCATTCCCCCGTGGGGTATATGGAATGTTTTAGTAGTCTATATTGGCATCATCTGGTAAATTCACCAGTCGTCTAGATTATGGTAATTGTAGGATTTGCTGGGAATTTAGCAGAACCTATGGCAGTTTTGGGGATTTTAGAGGTTTCGGGTACTTTTTCGGATTTTTGTCGGGTTTCCTCCCCGCCCCACGGTCCCCCCTCCCCTCCTTCCGCTTATTAGCTGCCCTATTGGTTTTTGTAGAAATCCGGTTTGTTTCCGC
>CAZCCK010000034.1:0-9004 GCA_964497265.1 Candidatus Woesearchaeota archaeon
TTTGTTACAAAAATTTTAGCAATTGCTTTCTCTTCAGATAAATCCAGCTTCGAAGTAGCCACCAACTCAATAGGAACACTAAAGCCCGCTTCCTCTTGCATTTCTCTTAAAGCAGCAGCCTCATAAGACTCATGAGCTTGAACCTTTCCACCAATCCCAAACACCCACACATCCGGAAAAGGAAACTTATCTTTCGCTCGTCGAGCAAGAAAAATTCGGTTATCTCTTCCTAAAGGAACCACCAAGCACAACCTGTGTCTAAACTTTACCTCTTTTAATTTTTCTTTAGGATGAATCGCAATAACATTATCCTCAGAATCAATCTCAGCAAGTAACTCGGCCATTATCGTATTTTAATTAAAAGGATTATAAAAGCTTAATTATACAAAAAAATCTAAATTTCATCACCAGTAACATACTTATACGCCGAATACGAAGCAGCAACAGCTTCTCCAACGCCGGTAATCGCCTGCTTAAACTCAGTATCTACAACGTCTCCAGCTGCATAAAAACCTTCAACATTCGTTCTTGCTAACCGATCAATAATAATTTCTCCTTTCTTATTGACATTCACACCCACATTCTTGGCTAAATCTGAAAGCGCGACATGACCGATCTCAACAAAAATACCATCTAATTTCAATTCTTTAGAACCTTTGTACTCCTTCTCTAAAATAACACGCGTAACACTTTTTTCCCCTTTAATCTCTTTAATATTATTCAAAGAAATTCTTTCAATCTTTTTATTCTTCAATACCTTCTCATAATTAACCGGTTCTGGATGAATATCTTCACCCCGATAAATTAGATATACTTTCGAACCCCACTGGGTTAACAATAACGCTTCTTTAGCTGCAGAATCACCAGCACCGACAACAGCAATCACTTTATCTTTGTAGAAGGCGCCGTCACATAAAGCACAATAATGCACACCTTTATTCGCAAACTCTTCCTCACCAGGAACACTCAACTTTTTAAACTTCGTTCCAGTGGTATAGATAATTGTTTTACCCCTAAAAGCGTTTTCATCAGTCTTTACATCAAATAGCTTTCCACTTTTTTGTAGACCAATAACTCTCTCTGCTTTAATCGTTACTGAAGGATAATCTCTGGCGTGTTCTTCAAGTTTTTGAGCTAACTCTAAACCTGTTAATTTTTTAAACCCAGGATAATTTTCAACAACATCAGTAAGAATAATCGTTCCTCCTGGAATCTCAGCTAATACTAACGTTTTCAAACCAAAACGACCAGAATACATAGCAGCAGCTAGACCCGCACAGCCACCGCCAATGATAATAATATCATACTCTTCCATTAAAGAAAGCTAAATCTAGACCCTCTTATAAATATTATGGTCACAAATGACCTTGATCTCGATACTCATTCAGATGACTTCTTAAATCCGTGGCATAGGTATAGATCGTATTCAAAATTTCAGAAACAACAACAATCGCTTTAGGCTCAGACATGTTGCGAGTCATAATACAATAAGACAATCTCAACTCAGCGGTGTAGATAATACCGCAATCATGGAAAAACTCATTTTCCTCAACATAATACTCTCCAAACTTGTGCGCTAAAGTCGCGTTTTCAGGAAGATGCGCGCGATCTTTTAAAGGAAAAGACGTATTAGAAAGCAAGCGCAAAATATACTCTGAATCACTACTGTTTAACAACGTTGAAAAATAAAGACTTGAAAAAATCTGAGACAACTGCCTTGGACCAAGTAAATTTTCCTTATTTTGGGTTTTATTCGGATCATACGCCCCATAAAAATCAATCCCATAATAATTCATTGCCTTCTTAATCTCAGAAGTATCCACAAGAGTAGCAAGATCGCCGAAAGCTTCATTATCTGAATCTTTTAACATCCTTTCTAAAAGCGTTCTTATTGTAGGCCCTGAAGGGGTTATTCTGTTGTTTAAATCTAACTCTCCTTGCTCAGCTTTCTGCAATATCAAAATCGCAATAGGAATCTTATTAATACTTCCAGGAAAAGAAGCGTCATCCTCATTAATTCCAAAATTCGCACCATTATTTAAGTTTTCAACATAAATAGAAACATTTAGATTATTATCTTTTAAGTAGCCATTAAGCGCGTTCTCCAAAGGATAAAAATTCGTAGCAAGATAACTTTTTGAAGGAAGTAAACCCGTATACACTCTTTTCGAAAGTAAAAACTCATTAGGATCTCTCGCAGCCACAGGCGCTTTAACGGGTTGATACCAGACCTTAATTAAAAGCAAGAGAATCAATAACGTTTCAAAAAAAATAATCCACTTCAAGGTCCTTTCTTTCATTCTTCTAAGAAAACGCTACCCCTTCATCTTATTTAAGCTTTATTACACTCTAAATTTCTAAATTCAAGACGGTTAGTTTCATCCTTGTCATCGCTTCAATACTATACTTAATCCCTTGAACCCCAATACCTGAATCTTTTGTAGAAACAAAAGGAAAATGGTCTGGACCGCGCGCAGAGCGACCATTAATCTGCACAGTTCCAGTGTCGAGCTTATTTGCAATTTCTAAAGCCTTCCCAACATCCTTGGTAAAAATAGCAGCACTCAAGCCATACTGACTTTTATTTGTTAATTTAATAGCCTCCCCGACATCTTTGACCCTAATAATTGGGAGTACAGGACCGAACTGCTCCTCCCACGCAAGACGCATATGCTCCGTCACAAAATCAACAACAGTCGGTTGAAAATACCTGTTTTTGGAAGAAGCACCACATTTAACCTTCGCACCTTTTGCTTTCGCATCTTCTAACAATTCAAAAAGATACGCTTCGGCTTCATTATTAATTAAAGGACCATACCTCACTTCTTCGTGAGGGTCTCCAACTTTGAAAGTTTTAACCTCTTTGACTAACTGATCAATAAACTTTTGTGCTACTTTTTCTTCAACAAAAACTCTCTTCATCGAAGTGCAACGCTGACCACCATAAGAAAAAGCACCGCTTGCTATTTGCTTTACAGCTACGCCTAAATCCGCATCGGCTAAAACTAAGGCAGCGTCTTTTCCTCCAAGCTCCATAAGTAAAGGCTTCAAACCTACTTTCGAAGCAATGGATTTTCCAACAGTCGTACTGCCTGTAAAAGCAATCATTGAAACATCAGGATGACAAACAACATAATCTCCAATTTCCGAAGCTTTTCCAGTAATTACATTTAACACGCCTTTAGGTAAAAACTTATTAAAAATCAAAGCCATACATAAACCAGAAATCGCTCCTTGCGTTGAAGGCTTAAAGACAACAGTATTTCCGGTCACTAACGCTGGCGCAAGCTTTGAAGCTGCTAAATTAATCGGATAATTAAACGGAGAAATCGCTAGAACCACCCCTAAAGGAATTCTGTGTACAAGACCAATTTTCCTCTTGTCATACCCTTTTAACACATCTGAGTACACAAGCTCTCCCTTCATACTCTTTGCTTCGTCCGCAGTCGCTCTGATTAGCTCAGCTGTTCTTAACACTTCATCCCTACTGTCTTCTTTTTGCTTTCCAATCTCCTTTATCAATAATTGAGAAAGAAAATCTACATTTTTTTCCAACTCATCCGCGATTTTTTTTAAAATGTCTGCTCGTTCATACAACGTTTTTTCTTTCCATAATACTTGAGCGTTTTTCGCACTTCTAAAAGCTCGGTCTACATCTTTTTTTGTTGCTGCTTGTACCCTCGCTAAAACATGATTTTCGATAGGAGAAAAAATATCAATGGTTTTCTTTAGCTCTGACTCTTCAAATTTACCATTAACCATCATCTTATAAATCTGAGTTCCGTCCTTTGCGCAAGGAAAACGGATCTGATCAAAGAACATTATCGATACTCCTTCAAACAATCCTTGACAATTTTAGCAGAATTCTCCAAAGCACTTACTTCTTCTTTTGATAAAGGAATATCCATCACTTGCTCTATTCCTTTTCTTCCAAGCACAACAGGAACACTAAGACACACATCACTTATTCCCTTGTAATTATTTAAGTAAACGGATAAAGGAAGAAGTTCTTTCCTGTCCTCCACAATCGCTTTAATTAATTCTGTTACGACTAAAGAAATAGCGTAATACGTCGCGCCTTGCCTTGCAATTACTTCGTAAGCCGCGTTCCTTGTTTTCTTGATACAGTTTTCTATAACTTGTTTAGAATACCCTTTCATTGCTTTAAGAGGGATGCACCCAATACTTGCGCTGCTTAAAACAGTAAAACTACTGTCACCATGCTCTCCAAGGACGTATGAATGGACATTCTTAGTATTTACTTTAAAATGCTCTCCCAACATCCATTTCAATCTCGCTGTATCTAACGTTGTTCCAGTACCGAACACCTGCTCTTTCTTTAATTTCCCATACTTCAAAGCTAAATACGTACAAACATCCACTGGATTTGTGACTACAATGTAAATCGCTTTTTTATTATACTTAGTTATCTTTGGCATTAACTCTTTAAAGAGAATTGCATTCTTCTTAATCAAATCTAAACGCGTTTCTCCTTTCTCTTGATGAGCGCCTAACGTTAAAAGAATAATATCACTATCTTTTAAAGCTTTGAAATCATCGCAAGGAATTAACTCCACTTTAGGCGTGAACTGATTGCCATGCAATAAATCCATTACCCTTCCTTCAGCTTTCTTTTTTTCTCGGTCGTATAAAAGAATTTGTGAAACTGCGCCTGAAAGCAACAGAGAAAACGCGGTCGTAGAACCAACAAAACCCGTTCCAATAATTGCAACTTTAGCTGGCTGATACATCCTCTTTCTAGAATTAAAATTATAATCAGCAGTATATAAAGATTGCTTTAAAGATCGTCGACCCTATACCTGCGAGGATCTCCTAAATCCGCCCAATTAATAATTTTTAAAAAGTTTTTACCTCTTGCACTAGAAATCCGCCCACCAGGATTAAATTCTTTAATTAAAACTGCAACATTATCCCAAAATGCACTTAACTCTTCATGCACCTGATCAATATATTCAAAAGGATTCTCTACTTGGGACGAAAACGAATTTTCCGGAAAATTCGAATCATAAAAACCATGCTTTACCCTTTGAAGAGTTCCCTCTATTCCACGATAGTTTCTTTCTGACTCAGAACCTCTTATATCAATTGACTTACCTAACTCTTTAAATTTAGCGATAAACTCTTCAGCTCTGCTTTCTAAAGAAAAACTTATTCCTAAGCGAATCCCATGCGGATACCAATATAAAGGATTCAATCCCCTTCTTAGAGGAGCATACTCTGCTCGTGACTTTCCCCAATTTGAGGTCACAATATGACCCGAACACGTTTCAGTCGTATCAACAACGAAAGGAAGCACCCATAATTCTTTAACTAACGCTCTAATCGGCTCTTCAATATTCGGAAGAATTTTATTTTCATACCTTTTAATCAAATCCGGATGCATCTAAAAAGGAACTAAAACACCTTTAAATTCTTTACCGATGAGAACAACCAGGCCAACAACAAGGCCTTCGTTTACCTTCAAGAATCTGAGTACGAACTCGCTCTACATGTTCTTTTCTTGTTTCTTGCTTTTTAACAGAGGTAGCCCAGCAAATCCACTCATTACGCCCAAGAGGAGTAAGACTATTCCAGGCATCTAGCACTTTAGACGAAGAAGTAAGAGCTTTTTTTAGATCTTGCGGTACTGTGTGTACTACGCCTTCTTCAAGCTTTTTTGCCATAGAAAATTAAAAGGGATAAAACTATTTAAAAACTTTCTATTTTGCTTTCACAACTTTCTTTACTTTAGAACAACGCTTACATGTATAAATATATTCTACTACATTCGAGCTCCAATTATTATAACTTGAATTTCTTTTCCATTTGTGAAATCCCAGTAAACACAGGATAGGCATCTGTCTTTCTTATTTTAAAAATTTAAATTCTTGTCGAAAAGTATTTAGCTGAGTAGATCCATTTAGGTTTATGAAGAAAATCTTACTTTTCCTTCTTATTCTTTTTATTTTAGGCGGATGTAAAACTCAAAAACCCGTAACTGGAACAGAATGCCTTGTAGATTCCGACTGCATTACGGCTGGCTGCTCTTCTCAGCTCTGCGTTTCAAATGAAAAATCTTCTGTTGTTACGAGCTGCGAATATAAACCCGAATACGAATGCTATAAATCAAGCCATTGTGGCTGTATTCAAGGCACTTGTAGTTGGGATCAAGATACTCAAAATTGTGCTAACGCTAAGAAAGGATCTGGAATAACACCAATTTAATCATTACTTTGCAGTAGTTAAATAAGAAAGCTTTATAATACCTTCTTTCCGCTTTGATTTATGGCTTTCAGATTCATTCGCCGAACTTGGAACGAATTTAGTGAATACTCCAAAGCGGGCTTTATCTGCGCGGGTCTGGCAACAGGACTTTACCTTGCTTTCGTTCCAAACGAAGTTATTCTCCCTCAATTCGTTCGCGAACTCGTACAACCCACCCTCAATCAAAACCTAGTTCACGATGTCGCTCAAAACTTTGAAAAAGAATTCGTTCACGTCGCTAAAAAAAGCAAAGCTACAAATAAACGAGAACGGGCAATAACCCTCGCTAAACTCGCTGCAATTGAAAGCTCACCACCTGGAAACATCCACAGTAGACACCCAGACGGCGCTTTAGGGTTAATGCAAATTATGAGAACTTCAGGGCATGGCAAGGAAGCACCAGATTTTGCTGAATTCTCAGAACCCTGCACACTTTACAACGGACATTGCTATGTCACGATCGTTGATGCAAATGGAGATATTTACGTTCAAGATGGAACCCCCATAGATCACAGAGAATCACGTTACATCGCTATAGCTGGCGGAAATGAAATCTATCAAGAAAAGGCAGATTACCTTAGACAATTCTTCCCCAAAGAGGATGGAGAAATTGATGAAAAGTTGCTTGAAGCTGTATCAGTCATAGCCTATAATGTGGGTCAAGACACATTAGAAGCAGCAATTAAAGCAGCAGAAACCGACGGAAACTTCAATTTGGAAGGAATACGCAATCACCTCACCTTGGATCTTGTCAGAACACACCTAGGCAGAAAATTGGGAAATGACGAAACGAAAATCAGAAACAGACATCAAGCAGCGCAAGGCTACTTCCAAAGATTTGAGCAAGTAGATCCAACCCTACGCACTTATTTTGAAGAACACTACGACCCAGATCTTAATCCCCTCTCCTCAAATTTACAAATTTAAAAAAACTTAGAAAGCAACATCTGTTCTCTCTTTTCTTTCAACAAAATACTTCTCTCCACATACTCTGAAACAGGCAACTGCATCCTTGTCTGAATCTTTTCTAAAGCTTCTTTCAAACTTTCAAAAACTTCAGGCTTTTGCTTAAACGCATTACGAGAAACTTCTCTTAAAATCCCTACACCTAAAGGCGCATAATACTCAGGACGAACCTCTCTTAACACCAAAACACTTGCTTGCCTCTTTACTTGATGTAAGTATTCACACACAGCCAAACGATTCGCGTAATACGCACCAGTCACACTCTGCGCATACCCTTTACGAGGATACACACTTTCATAATCCTGCCAATACGCAGGCTCAAAACCAGGAAGACCGCCCGGACTTTTTGCCTCTATCACCTCAAAAGACCATTCTTGAGGCAAGAGAATAAACTCGTAATGATTTCCTAAATACGTATCACTAAAAACACAGATAGAATCCACGGACGTAAAATATTTTATTTCTTCTAACAAATTTCTTGAAATCATATCATCAACAGCAGTCACACTCCACCTGCTTGGAACAAGCGTTCTTTGAGGCTTTATTCCCAAAACGCCAGCAGACAACAATTTAATCAAAGAACTTACCTGAAAATCATGTTTATACAGCTCAATAATCGCATCTTTCGCTTTAAGATCAGTATCAGAAACCACATACTCTACTTTGGTCGCAATCTTTGGATTTTCAGCTAAACGCGCACGTTCCAGCGGCGCAGGATTTCCCACAGGACTCGTATGGGTATTCGTATCCAACTTTAGGGTTGGCTTCTTTTTTAAGAAAAATTCAACATCACACGGTTTGTGGGCCATAGACACTTCTTGCATCACATTTAACAATCTCGAACCTAAAGGATTCTTCGCATTACTAGAAAAACGAGAATACACCATCAAAGAGCGATTATTCAAAATCTGACCAATCGAAAAATTCTTTCTAAACCACTCCTCAGGATTGCTCAATTCAAAAGACTGATCATCATGACCCGCAGGCGCTAAAATTCCCGTGTAGACATTTGGATAATTAAACTTCCCCACAAATAACTCTGGAGGAGAAGAACCAAGAAAATTCAAACCAATCTTTTCCAAATCTAACTTTTTTAACTGAGAGAATAGCAAAGACGCATCTTTATCTATCACCCTTGGATCTTTTTCAGTCACCATTTTATTTAGAAGCTGTAAAAATATTTATACTTTAGTATTCTATTGGTCCGCTCTCTCCTGATTCTTTTATTTGAGGAGGGATTTCTGTTTTAACTTCTTGCACAGGATTAGAGTCTTCTTTAACGTCCTTCCAAACAAGTAAACTCAGAAAAATAAAGCCAATGAGGGGAATTAGGTAAAGTAACGCCCACCAACCAGGTCGACTTCTCCTTTGCGAAATCTTCCAAAACCACCAAACACTAACAATTACATTAATCCCTGGAAAGAATGCTAAAATTAACGTCCAAGGAGCAACACTAGCTAATTCCGTTACCAAATAAATATTGGCTACAGGCAGAAAAGCAAACCAAGGATTTTGAATATTTAATTTTTTAGCAAGCGTGTAAAGTATTAACGAGCTGTAAAGGTAGATAATTAAGAAAAGAATAATTAAAATAGACAATAATGAGTTTTCCATTTACTTTTCTTTCTTTAAACCACATATAAACCTTTCCAACCTGTATTTCTCACTGTAAAAAAACATATAAACACCTATTGGGGAATAAATTTCAATGAACAAACAAATCATTTTCCAAAAGTGATCAAGGATCAGTTTCCCAGATGTTTATGAAGAACCT
>CAZCCK010000035.1:0-8356 GCA_964497265.1 Candidatus Woesearchaeota archaeon
GTGAATACCCTCTCTGGATACCATGATCGAGAAAGATTCTTAACAAATGAATTAGTTCTTGTAAGAACTTTTGGTGCCCATGAACATCTTAAAGCTTACTTTGACAAAGCACAATATAAAGGTAAGGTTAGAAATCGTCATCCTTTCGATGAAAGAAATCCTTCAGTGCCTCAGGGCCGTTTGCTCGGTGTCGGTGATGCTAGTGGCGGCCTCGGTGGCGACAGTGGTCTCGAGGGTGGTGGCCGTTTTGTCGGGGTAGCGCCGGAAGCGCACAGGCCAAAAAAAATTGAACCATCCATTCAAGAAATCCAAAAGGAAGGTAGTTTAGAATCCAAATTAAAAGAAATCATTCCCGCCCTAGAAAAAGGACAAGCATTCGAATACAACGGAATTCTTTATGTGCCTGTTATTTCTACCCCGAATCTAAAACTAAATAAAATATAAAAATTCTAAAAAACTTTTCTCGCAGTAACTAATGCTTTTTCAACATCCCCTTTTTCTAAATTCAATTCAACATTATGATTTTTTAATAGATCTATAAACTCACTTAACGTTACTCCCGCAAGCTTCGCTCCCAAACCCAGGCTTACTTCTTTCTTTTTGTACAACTCTACTGCTTTCTCCTTCTTACCTGCTTCCACAAGAGTTCTTACTATTTCTGACCTTTTTTCTTTCATCACCTTTCCAAATAAATCAATTGATTCTACATCCAACCTTGAAGATACGGTTTCCATTTTTACTTAACCTCCATTTTAAAATACTCATAAATTTCTTTTGAATATCTTCCAACCTTATTTAACTCCTCTAATTTACTTAACGTTTCTTTCTTTGATAATATCTCTTTTTCATATAACCTTAGTATAATTGCCATTGCACAAATAAAAAAGATTCCTTTCAATTTACATAATTTAATTAATTCTCCATCATCAGTTAACAATGCATTATGCTTTTTACTTTCAAACATGACATAAGCTGCAGCTTCTCCTTCATCTAAACGAAAATTATCCATAACCTCTTCTACTTTTTTCTTTTCTACATCGATTACTCTAATTTTTCCTTTTTCAATATACTGATGAATGAGGCGAGCTTCATACGAACCCTTCTTGAACATTGCCTCTTCTTTCACTTGTGAGGGAATAATAATTAATGGAGAAACTTCAATAAACTTCTCCAAACATTCTACCTTGGCTAATAAAATCAAAGTGGACGTATTTGAAACAAACATTACAATTGTATACAAACGTAAATATATAAACTTTTCTATTAAGAAAAACTATAAAACTTATAACTGCTTATTGGTTAGATTAGGATACACCTTAAGAAATGATCTCTATTTTAAAAATAGCCAGACAACTTGCCTATCCCTCCTTAACTAAGGAACATTTTATAAACTTCTATTCAATTAAAGCTTTATGAAAGGATTCATCATCTCTCCAACCTACAGAATCAAAGAAGATAAAGCCTACGTTGAACTTTATGGAAGATTAGAAAACGGAGAGAGTTTCTTAACAATTAACGAATTTAAACCCTATTTTCTCATTGAAGAAAAAGATTTAGAAAAAGCAAAAAAAATCCTTAAAAAACTCACTTTAGAAAAAACCGACTTCACCACAAAAGACGGAGAAAAAGTCGTAAAAATCATCTTCACTCTACCCGCAGACGTACCAAAAGCTAGAAAACAACTCACAGACAAAGACATCGAAGTTTACGAATCAGACATAAAATTTCCTTACCGCTTTATGATGGATCGCGGACTGCAATCTACTCTCGCCATTGAGGGAACTTACGAAAAAGGAGAGAGAGTTAATAGGATCTATACTGAACCTACCTTAACTTCTGCTTCTTATATTCCTACTAATCTTAAAGTCCTCTCCTTTGATATTGAAAGTGGAAAAACACAAGACGATGAATTGTATTGTATTGGATTTCACTTAGGTTCATTAAAAAAAGTTTTTCTTAACTCTAAAACCCCTGTAGAAGGAGCAATCTCTTGCGAGAACGAAAAAGAAGTCTTAGAACAATTCATCCGAGAAATAAACATCTTAGATCCAGATATTATCACAGGATGGAACATTATCGACTTTGACCTGGCTTATCTAAACAATAAATGTAAAAAATACAAAATACCTTTGGACATAGGCAGAGAAGAAGGAAAAATAAAACTTACTTTAAGAGAAAACTTCTTCCAAGACAGTAAAGCAGAAGTAACTGGAAGACAAGTTTTAGACGCATTAAATCTTTTGAGAGTTTCATTTATCAAAGTGGACGATTATAAACTCGACACTGTCGCTCGTAAAATCGTAGGAGAAACAAAACTCATCACCACCACGGGAAAAGAAAAATACCAAGAAATAGACGACCTTTTTAAAAACAACAAAAAAAAACTAATCGCTTATAACCTTAAGGACGCAGAACTAGTCTTAAAAATAATAGAAAAAAGCGACATTCTTAACTTAACCATCCAGCGCAGCTTACTTACTGGAATGCCTCTTGATCGGGTAAACGCATCCATCGCTTCACTAGACTCCCTTTATATTCGCGAAGCACGAAAAAGAAAACTCGTCGCCCCAAGCGCAAAATTCGCAGTCAAAGAAGAACAAACTCTAGGGGGATATGTTCGGGAAGCTGTTTCTGGCATCTATGACTACGTTTTAATTTTAGACTTTAAATCTCTGTACCCAAGCATTATCCGAACATTTAACATAGACCCCTTAAGCTTTGTAGAAGATTGTAAAGGCAAGAATTTAATTAAAGCTCCTAATGGAGCTTGCTTTAAAAACGAGAATGGAATTTTACCTTCTGTTATTGAAGAACTCTGGAAACATAGAGAAATAGCAAGAAAAGAAAAAAACGAACTTGCTCGCCATGCGATTAAAATCCAAATGAACAGTTTCTACGGCTCTTTAGCTTCACCTGCTTGCAGATTCTTTAACCCAGATATTGCAAACGCCATTACCCACTTTGGACACGCAATAATTAAACTCACCTCTGAAAAAATAGAAAAAATGGGATACAAAGTCATCTATAACGACACGGACTCAAATTTTGTTGTTTCCAATGCTAAAACTAGCGAAGAAGCAGAAAAAATCGGCAAAAAAATAGAAAAAGAAATCAACGCCTTCTACAAAGACTTCGTAAAAAAAGAATACAAAAGAGAGTCCTACTTAGAATTAGCTTTCGATAAAGTTTTCATTAAATGTTTAATGCCTAAAGTACGCGGCGGAGAAAAAGGAGCGAAAAAAAGATACGCAGGACTTCTCTTAAAAGAAGGTAAAGAAGAAATCCAATTCGTAGGAATGGAAACTGTTCGCTCAGACTGGACAGACCTGGCTAAACAATATCAACAAGAGATCTATGAACGTATCTTTCACAATAAAGAGATCACGGATTATACTAAAAAGCTAATTCAAGATTTGAAAAAAGGTAAATATGATTCACTTTTAGTTTATAGAAAAAACATCCGAAAAGATTTGAAAGATTATACCAAAAGTACGCCTCCCCACGTCAAAGCTGCTCGTCAATTGGAACAGTTAGATAGCGATATCATAGAGTATGTAATAACCGAAGAAGGCCCAGAGCCCATACAAAAAATTAGACATAAATTAGATTATCAACATTACATTGACAAACAAATCAAACCTCTAGCAGACACTGTTTTACTCTTCTTTAACACCAACTTTGATGATCTTTTAAAAGAAAATAAACAAACAACCTTATTCTAATTTCAAAACCTTTAAAAACAGCCTTCACCACAACTTTTTTAAAAGAGCACTTTTATGAACATCACCCCTGAATCGTTAAGACCCTTTCTCTACTCTCTGACCGCTCTTTCCGCACTTATCGCAGCCTTTTTTTCTGTAAAACTTTTTTTAAGAGTACGTCAAGAGAAACAAAATCCTCTAGGACAGGCTTTTATCCTTTTTACTATCGGCGTAACATTATCTGCCTTAGCTGAACTTATTTGGGATATTTCATTTTCGATCTTTAAATTTGATCCAGAAACACTTCTAGCTCCAGACCTCCTCTGGGTAGCGGGAGAATTCTTGGTCTTTATCGGACTCTTTTATTTTCTTATGACCTTATTACAAAGAGAAGACAAACTTCCCCAAGGAGTTTTATTTTTACTTGTTCTCGGGTCAATTTTTTCTTCTCTAATTTACTTCATCGTTCACTCTACTATTGACCCAACGCAATCTAGCTCTCCCTTCAGTGTTTTCTTAACCTACTATTATCCCCTCATCTCTGTATTAATGCTCGTTGAAACATTCCTTCTTTACCCTTATTTTCGTTCTTACCACCACATCCAATTATCCTTCTTCCTTTTCGGACTCAGCATTCTCTCTCTTTTCTTAGGAGACATGTTTTACCTTTATTCTACTTTAAGAGAATCTTTTGGTATCTCTGGAATACTCTCTGAAGTTTTATATGTCGCAGATTATTCTCTTAAAACCGCTGCTTTTTATCTTGCTTTAAAAACCAAAGAATACTTCAAATAATATTTGCTTCACAGCTTTCTTTATTTAGAGAATAAGAACAACTTTGCTTAATTTTCTTTCGAGGAAGAGACAAAGATGTCTCTAAATACTTGACTGAAATACCGTAACACTCTTGCCTAAACTCTGAAGGCACATTATCGCAATACGGGAATGAATAACGACCATCCCACGAGTTATCATCCAACGCATATAAAATGCCTCTCATACACGCTTGTCTCTCTGCAGTATTGTCTATTAGACAAGTTCTTCCTTTCTTTGGATCTTGACGAACATCATTACTCATATCTCTCCCTAAACTTTGCAGACATACTGCTCTATAATCTGTTAACGATTGACACTGTTTTAAAATTTCTTCATAAGACAAGCCTAACTCCATCATCCTACTTGTCTGCATCAAATAACAAGAAGGCTTATACTTTTCCTCAATAGCGTTACAAGGAAAATGAGGATCTTGACTTAGATACCTCTTTTCTTTCTCTGAAGCAACAACATTCTCCATAAAAGAACCACCATAACACCCTTCTTGATCTTGCTTTGTAGGCAATAAATCACAAATGCTTAAGGACTCTGTTAAATTATAATCCATGAAAAAGGTAATTGCATGACCAACACCATGGGTGCATTGAAATCTTAAATTTCCAGGAGAATACGCAGAAAAATCATCGCATACTTTCGGAACCTTTTCTCTTAAAATCTCATCTGTTAAATGCTGCTGTAATTCTTCGTGATCTTGACTGGGAAAGAAAATCCTTTCCATCGCACCGTGAAAACATCCAGAATGACACGTATTATCGCACTCCCTAAAAACCTCTCCAATATTTTTTGTCTTTCTGTATAACTCTCTGCCGATCGCATGCGCCAAAGGATGACAGCCTACTAGCACTTTGTTATTTACCTTTCCTGTTTCATCTAACTCTTTCAACGCTTCTTTGGCAGTCTTTTCTTTAAGAATCTCTTCTGCAACCTTATCCATACATGTTGGATCTTTATTGCAACTATACATATCTAGAATTGTTTTTTGAGGTTCCTTTTGGATAGTCTGACAAGCAGTTAAACTCATTACCAGTAAAACAAATAAGATAAACCTCTTTTTCATCGCACTTTTAACAAAAACAGAAGTATAAAAATCATTCTACATTCATTACATAGGTATTTCTTTCTCTTTGAGACTTTGGAAGATCTTTCCCTTTTGTGTCTAAAACTTTTAGCTGTTTAGCTAGCGCTGGATCACGGTTTGCCATTTCTCTTAGGTGGATTAATATCTCGTCCTCATAAGAGGGATAGGGGCTCGCTCTTATTTGGCCTGGACGATTTATATAAGTTAAAGCCTTTTTTATAAGCTCTAAACGTAAATTCTCGAAACCCATAGTTGGAGCATATCCTGTCCCCCGAAAATCTTTCCTTAGCCGGCCTACCCTCTCCATACAGGCTACTAAACTTTCAGGAAAAATAATATAATCAAACTTACCCTTCACCCCTTTCCACGCTTTGAACATATCAAACTGATACGATCTAAATCCCTTCAAATAAACAGGCTCTCTATCTGCTAAACCAATATTCTCTTGAGGAATATTAAAAGTTTTAGCTAATAACCTCTCTAAATACGCGGGACCACAACCGACGCTTAACATATTTTTGCCTTGTTGCAGGTCTTCTACTAATTTAGGAGTAATTAACCCAAAGCGTACGTGCCATGCGGGAGCAAAATAAACGTAAGCTCCTTCTTCTCGAGAGGTCATACAAGAGCCTCCATATCCGTCGGGGATTATCCTGTCTTTAAACAGTTCCAACTGCGCTTTTATTACCTTCTGCTCTAATTCTTGATAATCCATATCCTTTTTCTTTTAGAAAGAACTTTAAAGCTGACTATTGAGTTCTTCTAACCTTGTTTCCCAAACACTATTCTTAGAAATCTCTTGCACTGTTTTAATGATCTTGCCTAAAGAATACGTTCTTCTTACCTTCGCACTTTTCGTTGGATCTAGTTCGTATCTTTTTTTCAAAAATTGATAAGCCTCTTCTGCATATCTTTCTTCTTCAGTATAATGAAATAACCCTAGCGTAATCTTAACCATTCGCTCATACCATTTGGGATCTTTTTCCATCAACTCTAAACTCTTCTTCTTGGCTTCCAGAGATCTTTTTAACCAACTGACACGATCTTCTTTCGAAGCCATTTCCCACGCTACATTTCCCGCATCGTTATAGAGTTTTCCGCTAAGAGACCTATCTTTGTTTGCATAATGCTGTGCAATCCTCATTAATTCTTCATACGCTTCAGATCCCCATTCAACCTCTTCATTTAATCTAAACAGCGTTCTGGCATCATCTGCAGCATACCCTCGATAAATCTCACTCTCTTCATAACTATAATCCTGAATCGCATCTGCTGCTAATCTTCTCTGTTGCCAAGCCTTTTCAAGCCACATTCGTTTATTCGTTTTTCTAAATAACCTTTTTGCAATATCTGCAGCATATCCATAGAGATGTGCTTCTATAAACACTTCATCCTTTCCTTCTCCCACTCCTAATTCTCCACTCTGCACTTTCTCTATCCCTGTTTTGTGAAACTGATAAATTCTCTCTA
The DNA here is from genome assembly GCA_964497265.1 of Candidatus Woesearchaeota archaeon. Lineage (GTDB taxonomy): Archaea > Nanobdellota > Nanobdellia > SCGC-AAA011-G17 > GW2011-AR18 > JAHFKM01. The sequence continues at coordinate 7,084 of CAZCCK010000035.1, forward strand.
AATAAGGCTGTAAACTTGAAGGATCTCTTTCTAAAACATGAGAAATAACCTTTGTTAACTTCTTTATAAATAAAGGATCTTTATCCTCCACATTTTCATTTTTTCTTACAAACTTTATTACTAACCGTTCGCAGATTGGATCTTTTAACTTTTGATAATTATCGTTCAAGAGCTCTTCTAAACTTTTCATTCTCTCCTGTCTTTTCAAAAGACATTTAAAGCTATCCGAAAAAACTATTAATGCTTCATTCTTTACTCTTTTATGCAATCTCTTCAAGAATCACTCTTAACCTGGTATTCTTCTACTAAAAGAGATTTACCGTGGCGTCACACTACAGACCCTTATTCTATCTTAGTTTCTGAGATGATGCTTCAACAAACACAAGTAGATCGTGTTTTACCTAAATACTTAGCTTTTTTAAAACAATTTCCAACTGTTTCTGATTTAGCTAACGCTTCACCTTCAGATGTTTTAAAATCTTGGGCCGGATTAGGATTTAACAAAAGAGCTTTACGCTTACAAGATATAAGTAAAAAGATCTCACTTTTAAAACAATTTCCAACGAGCGAAAAAGAACTCTTACTTTTAAAAGGAATCGGGCCTTATACCGCGAGCGCTATTTGTAGCTTTGCCTATAACCAAAACGTTACAGTATTAGATACAAACATTAAAAGAATCTTTCATCGGCTTTACTTTTCAAAACTTAATAAAAATATTGAAGAACTAGACAAAGAACTCGAACTCCTCGCCACGAAAAACTTACCTCTTGGCCAAAGTCGCGATTGGCATAACGCGCTCATGGATCTAGGCGCCACAGTCTGCAGCGCTCAAAACCCTTACTGTTCAAACTGTCCTTTAAAATCCAATTGCTCTTTTACGGTTATTTTAAACAATTTAACTAAAGAAGAAAAAGAAAAACTCTTCAAACAAACCAGGCTTAAAAATAAACAAGGCACTTTTAAAAATTCAAACAGATATTATCGCGGCAGGGTTTTAGATTATTTACGCAAAAACGAGGAAGCTTCTTTAAAAGAATTAGAAAAAGAGTTTAAAACCTCTTATAACAAAGATATCTCTTTTATTCTCGTTGAATTAGAGAAAGATAAATTAATCTCAATAAAACAAGATAGAATTTCTCTGCCTCTTTAAACTTCAATGCTCTCGATCTGATCCAGATTTGAATTCGCTAAATTCAAAATCTTTCCCACTTCATACGCTTTTAAAACCCATTTTACTTTTTTAGTATTCTTTTCAAAAGTTACATACACCCTC
>CAZCCK010000036.1:0-3828 GCA_964497265.1 Candidatus Woesearchaeota archaeon
CACGCGGTAGCCCAGCGACGACAGCAGGGCGATGGCGATGGAGCCGACGCCGCCATTGGCGCCCGTGACGAGCACGTCGCCGCTATCCGGCGTGAGGCCGGCATGCTCGAGCGCCAGCACGGAGAGCATGGCCGTATAGCCGGCCGTGCCGATGGCCATGGCGTCCCTGGTCGAAAACGCATCCGGCAGCTTCACCAGCCAGGCGCCGTCGACGCGGGCTTGCTGCGCCAGGCCGCCGTGATGGGTCTGGCTGAGCCCCCAGCCGTTGGCCACCACCCGGTCGCCGGGCGCGATGCCCGGGTAGCTGGATGCTTCAACGGTGCCGGCAAAATCGATGCCGGCGATCAGCGGCAACTGGCGCATGATTTCCGCCCGCCCGGTGATGGCGAGCGCATCCTTGTAGTTGACCGTGGAATAGTCGACGGCGATGGTAACGTCGCCTGGCATGAGCGCTTGCTCATCCAGGTCGACCACATTGGCCGACGTGACGGCGTCGGACTTCGATACGAGCAGTGCTTTAAAGGACATTTGATTCACCTTTTTCGGGTTGGGTCATGGTCGGCGTGAGCCGCTTACTTTTTGGCGGGTTGCAAATAATCCGTCAGCCCCTGGAACCACAGGATCTGGACGAAATCGCCGCTCAGGGACAAGTCGTTGCGGTGCAGTGCGTCCAGGAACGCGCCCTTGCTGTCCTTGGCGGAGAGGACCGCGAAGCCGGTGGCGCCGTCGCGGAAGGTCATGGTGAATTGCGGGGCCTTGGCCAGGCCTGCGGCCGAGCGTATCACGCCCCGCTCGATGGTGAAATGGCGGCCGATGCCGCTCTGGGTCTGGATCTGGAATACCAGATTCTTGCCTTGCACATAGCGTGCGCAGGCGGGGTTGTTCCTGGCGGCCCGCCGCAACAGTTTGGTCAGGAGCCAGAGCAGGATTTTGAACTTGAGCATGTTATATGTTTCTTTTCTGTGTGCGCGATGACGGCGCCGGTTGCTCGGTATGCCGTTCACTCAGCCAGGAACTGGATGGCATGCTGCAGGAAACGTTCAGGGCACTGGAACTGCGCCGCGTGGCCCGCGTCCGGATAAATGAACAGCTGCGCATTCGGGATGTTCTGGGCCATGTACCAGGAATTGATGGTCGGAACCATCACGTCGTTGATGCCGTTCAGGATGAAGGTGGGCTGCCGGATACCGCGCAGGTGGGCATACGGGTCCGCGCCATCGAGCTTGGGCAAGTAATGCATATGGGCCTCGATCTGGGCCTGCATGACGGCCGGCGAACTGGGCGGGTCCTGGTCCGGACGCAGGTGGCGGCGTTGCCAGAATGCGCGTCCAGCCTGCTTGGCCGCCTCGGAGCGGCCGAAGAACAGGAACAGGAAATCCTCCACGATAGGCACCGGGCGCGACGCCGCTTCCAGCATGCCCGGGTCCGAATCGGGATTGCCGCCGCGGGGGCCGGTGCCCAGCAGCATGAGCTTGCGCACCAGGCTGGGATGGCGGCGCGTCAAGTCCTGGGCCACGAAGCCGCCCAGCGAAAAGCCCAGCAGGTCGACCTGGCGCAGGCCGAGCTGGCGGATCGCGGCGGCCGCGTCATCGGCCATCAGTTCGATGCGGGCGCGGGGCTGGCCGGACGACGAGGCAATGCCCCGGCCGTTAAAGAGGATCACCTCGCGCCCGGCGGCCAGGCCGTCCGTCATGAGCGGATCCCAGTTATCCATGCCGCCGCGGAAATGCTGCAGCAGGAACAGCGGCGGCTGTCCGGTCGTATCGTTGCCCCAGCGGCGATAGGCAAATTTGTCGCCGTCCACTTCGACGTAGCGGGTGGGGGCGGTGCTGTGGGTATGGCTCATGATCGTTGTTCCTGTTGAGATGTTATGGCCTGGCAGGCAAGTGGCGGCGGGGCGTCAGCGCCCCAGGAATGCCAGTGCCGCGGGCACGAATTGGGTGTGATACTGGAACACGCCGCCATGGCCGGCGTCGGGATAGATGACGAGGGTGCTGTTGGGCAGCCGCTGCGCCAGCGCGTGCGAATTGACCGTGGGTACCATGCGGTCTTCGTCGCCGTTCACGACGAGCACCGGCTGTTTGATGACTGACAGGTCGGCCGGCTGTTTCTGGCCCCAGGCTTTCAAGGCATCCAGCTGCGCGATGTAGGCCGGGATCGCGATGTCCTTGTCACGGTTCGCCGAGCGTTCCTTCAGGCGGCCCAGGAAGGCCTTGCCGGCCGCGATGCCGTTGGGCGTGCGGGTGAAAAACAGGAATTGTTTCGGGTCCTGGAATGTGACGAGCGCGCGCAGCACGTCCCAGTTGGCCACGCCCGCAACCGTGCTGATGCCCTCGCCGCCGGCAGGTCCGGTGCCGGCCAGGATCATCTTGCGGACCAGTTGCGGCTGCTTGAGCACGATTTCCTGGGCAATCATGCCGCCCATGGAAAACCCGAACAGGTCGACCTGCCCGTAGCCCATGGCCTGGATGAAGGCGATGGCGTCGTCCGCCATTTGCTCCATCGAGGCCGGCGTCGCGCCGCTCGAGGCGCCGATGCCGCGGTTGTCGAACACGATCACATGGTGCTGCGCGGCGATGCCTTCCACCACGCGCGGATCCCAGTTATCGAGCACGCCGGCCAGATGGTTCAGGAATACCACGGGCGTGCCGCCATGCTGCTTGCCCAGTTCCCGGTAGGCGAAGTCCACCCCGCCGCCGGACACGAATTGCGTGGGTACGTTGGCCCAGCTGGCGGCCGCCGGCGCCGGGGCCGCGCTGGCCGCGGCCGGCGCGACCGGTGCGGCCGGTGCGTCCGCGGCGGCGCTGGCCGCCGGGGCGGTGAACGGCGCCGCCAGGACGCAGGCCACCATGCCGGCCCGCAGGACTTGCCGCTTCAGTTTCAGTAATGTAGCCATTGCTTGGATCTCCAGTAAGTGTTGAGTGTGTTACTGCGCACGCAGGCGCCGGGTGCGGAACGCGCCCCAGCCCGCCAGCGTGAGCGACTTCACCAGGGCCCACAGGCCGCTTTCGTTGGGCCGCGGTTCGCCGCCGTCGGCGATGCGCTTCAGTTGCAGCTCGTACCACAGCACTTCCATCACGCCCAGGCGGTCGATCTGCTTGATGCCAGTGACGATGGGGCGCACGCGCTGCGCGCTGTCGCGCCCTTGCAGCAAGGCGGCCGGCGCGTCGGGGTCGATCGCCATCAGGCGGGCCAGGCCCACCAAGTCGACCGCGCCGGAGCGCAGCGCCTCGTCCATGCCGGCGACGCTGCGGAAGCCGCCGGTGAGCATCAGCGGCACCTGCACGGCGGCACGGACTTTTTCGGCGAATTCGATGAAATAGGCTTCGCGGGCCCGAGTCGATGCCTTCTTCGGCTGGGCCACACCCGTTTCGTAGGTGCCGCCCGAGATTTCCACCAGGTCGATCCCGGCCTCGGCCATGGCCTCGACGGTGGCCAGCGAATCCTCCTCGGTGAAGCCGCCGTGCTGGAAATCGGCCGAATTGAGCTTGATGGCGACCGGAAAGTCGGGGCCGACCTGGCGCCGGATCTCGGCGTAGACGGCCAGCAGGAAACGGCGCCGCTTCTCGGGCGTGCCGCCCCATTCGTCCTGGCGCTGGTTGTGGTGGGGCGACAGGAACTGATTGATCAGGTAGCCGTGGGCGGCATGGATCTGCACGCCGCTGAAACCGGCCTTCTTGCAGATCGCGGCACTGCGGCCAAAGCGCGCGATGATGTCGCGGATTTCAGTATCGGTGGCTTCGCGCGGCGTTTCCAGCAATGCCTCCATTTCCTTGCTGAACGGCACGGCCGAAGGCGCCAGATTGCTGGCGTTCAAGCCCTTGGTCG
>CAZCCK010000036.1:3928-5722 GCA_964497265.1 Candidatus Woesearchaeota archaeon
GTTGCCAGCGTCTCGCTGGTGGCCGCCTTGGCCAGGCGGTTGCGGATGACGCGGCCGTTGGGCAGGCGCAGGGACTGGGTCAACAAGGGAGACACAGAAGAGTAGGAATCGGCCATGCGGTAACCTTTAAGGGTTGGGAGTAAAAGGAGCGTTGCGGTGCTTGCGTCCGGGGCAGGGGATCAGGCCCGTTCCAGGCACAGGGCAATACCCTGGCCGCCGCCGATGCAGAGCGACACGACAGCCCTGGTCTCGCCGGTACGCTGCATGGCATGGGCCACCCTGGTGATGAGGATGGCGCCCGTGGCGCCGATGGGGTGGCCATGGGCGATGGCGCCGCCATCCACGTTGAAGCGGGACGGGGCGATGTGCAGCTCGTCGCGCACGACGAGGGCGATGGCGGCGAACGCTTCGTTCACCTCGAACCGGTCGACCTCGCCGACGGCCCAGCCGGCATGGGCCAGTGCCTGGCGTATTGCCGGCAGCGGGCCCAGCCCGAAGTAGTCCGGCTCGACGCCGGCCACGCCCACGCCGCGGATTGCCAGCATGGGCGTGAGGCCGGCTTCGCGCGCCGTCGCACCGTCGCACACGATCATCGCCGCCGAACCGGCATTCACGCCGGGCGCGCTGCCGGCCGTGATGGTGCCGTCCGGACGGAATACCGGCTTCAGCCGCGCCAGCGATGCCGCCGTCGTTTCGGGGCGATTCGATTCGTCGGTGGCGAACGTGAGCGGACCTTGCTTGCCGCTGAGGATCAGCGGCTCGATTTCGTCGATGAACCAGCCGGCGGCCTGGGCGGCGGCGAAACGCTGCTGGCTTTGCGCGGCGAACGCATCCTGGGCCTCACGCGTGAGACTGTATTTGCGCACCAGGTCTTCCGTATGCCAGCCAGAGTGCCGGGTCGAGAATGCATCGTGCAGGCCGTCCGACAGCAGCGCGTCGACCACTTCGGCATTGCCCATGCGGGCGCCAAAGCGCATGCCGGGCAGCAGATAGGGCGCGCGCTCCATGTTCTCGGTGCCGCCGGCGATCACGATCCGCGACAGGCCGGCGGCCACTTCCGCATACGCCGTCGCCACCGCCTGGGCGCCCGAGCCGCAGACGCGGTTCACGGTCATCGCCGGGACCTGCACCGGCAGCCCGCCGGCGATGGCGGCCTGGCGCGCGATATTCATGCCGTTGCCGGCCTGGACCACATTGCCCATCACGACCGAATCGACGCGCGCGGGATCGAGCCCGGCGCGGCGCAGCGTGGCGGCGATGGCATGCCCGCCGAGCAGGCTGGCCGGCGTGTCCTTCAGCGTACCGTTGAAGCTGCCGATCGCGCTGCGGGCGGGCGAACAGATGACGATGTCCTTACTCATAAGATTCCCTTCAATGTTACTGATGGCGGTCATGGATGGCGCGCAAGGCGGAATGCCTGGTGCCGATGATTGATTACGCAAGCAGATGATGTTCATCATAAATGACGATCATCATATTGTCAAACGGCCGACGATAGGCAGAATGAAATTACTTCCTTGCGCATGAGTAGAGCTGTTGATATGATGGGCGCCATATTCTTATGTGAAGTGCAGGATTACCTATGAGCCACGGCACCACGCGACGCATCAACCCGATCCGCAAGCAAGCGACCCTCGAACGAATTGAGCATGGGATTGCCGACATCATGCAAGAGCTGCGGCAGGGAGTGGCCGACGCCGCCGATTTGCCTGGCGGACAACGTGCCGCGATGCGGCGCGTCAAGGCATTAATCACCTTGCTCGGCCGCATGGCGCCAGAATGGGAGCAGCCGGG
>CAZCCK010000036.1:5822-7948 GCA_964497265.1 Candidatus Woesearchaeota archaeon
CCCAGGCTGTCCGATGCCCTGCGCGCAGCGGCGCTGCAGCATCTCACGCCGGATGGCGCCTGAGGGCACAGGCAGCTCCCGGCCGCCACCCTGGCAACGCGTTTAACCACAACCATGGCGGTCCGTGGCCGGCCGCAGGCCTACGACACGTGGATCATTTCTGACCTATCCCGGCGTCCTCTGCGATAGCGGCCTCAACTTGTCATCGAAATCGTTCATTGAGGGAAATTTTAGCGGCGTTTGAAGGTCTAGTGTTCGTAGCCGCTGGCGATAGTTTTCCAGGTAATCCCTGCGCTGCTGTTCACTTACATACGGCACGTGATACGCCACGAATGGTGGCAGAACGGACATGCCGGTATAGGCCAGCGTACCGCGCAAAAGCGGCCGCAGCATCTCTTCCAGTTCCCCGTGTATGCCGTCCGCTTTCAGCATATGCGGTTGTCCGCCCAGGGTACAGGCCAACATGGTTTTCTTGCCGGCTAATCCTCCCCGGTCGTAGAAGCGTAAGCCGCCGTAACAATAGCCCGACACCAATACCCGGTCGAGCCAGCCCTTCATGATGGCTGGCACAGAGAACCAGTAGATCGGGAAGCTGAAAATGATCAGGTCAGCGGCTTTTATCTTTTCCAACTCGGCCGCGATGTCAGCTGCCAGCGTGCCGTTATTTACGGCGTTGCGCTGCTCCAACGCATACACCAGGTAGTCCGGGTTGGCGCGCTGCTGGAAGTCGTCGCTATCGGCGACGGCCTTGAACTTCATTGCGTACAGATCTGACACCTCTACCTGGTGGCCTTGAGCTCGCAGCTCGGCGGCGGCCAGGTCCTTCAGCGCTGTCGTGAACGACTGCGGCTCGTTGTGTGCATGGACGATCAGGACGTTCATCTCAGCCCACCATGTCCATGTCAAAGATCTTGTGCGCGATGGCCATGCGCTGTGTATGCGTCGTCATAATTTTATTTCCTGAGGGTGAAAGATGGGCCAATTCTAGACGCGGAACGAAAACCGTAGTAAGGTCATAAATGACTAGTTTTATGCGGAAAGCGACAACATGCCGAAAGTGGCCCTATTGATGATGGACGGCTGTTACGCCTCCAGCCTGACCGGCTTCATGGACCTGCTGCAGATCGCTAACTCGCATGCCCGCAAACAGTCAGGCACGGCGCTGGAGCCGTTCAGCTGGACTTTCCTGTCGATGGATGGAAAACCGGTGCAAGCGAGCGGTGGACTGGCACTGGCGGCAGAACGGCGCCTTGTTGGCGCACCGCAGTTCGACATTGTCTATGTACCGGGCGTCTACTACGCGGGCGCCGCGCCTTTTAGTCAGTTCCTGGACAAGCACCAGCCTATGTCGGACTGGCTGCGGCGGCAATACGCCGGGGGCAGCGTGCTGGCGGGCAATTGCACCGGCACGTTCTTGTTGGGCGAGGCGGGTTTGCTGGACCAGCGCCGCGCCACCACGACGTGGTGGCTGGAGCGTCAGTTCCGCAGTCGCTATCCGCGCGCCTTGCTGGAGATCGGTCAGTTGATCACGGACGACGAGCGGGTGTTGTGTGCCGGTGCCATCACCACCCACCAGCACTTGGCGCTGCGCATGGTGGAGCGGTTTTTTTCGCCGGCGCTGGCGGCCCTGTGCGCCAAAGCGCTGCTGGTCGATATCGCGCAGACGGCGCAGGCGCCGTTCGTGTCGCTGTCGGACGATCTTGAGCACGCGGATAAACTGGTGGCCAGGGCGCAGTACCAGCTGCGCCAGAATTTCAGCAGGAAGATCAATCTACAGTCGCTGTCGGGCGAGCTGGCGGTAAGCCCGCGCACCTTGATACGGCGCTTCGACAAAGCGCTGGGAATGGGGCCGCTGCTCTATCTGCAGAACCTGCGCGTCGAAGCGGCCAAGCGCATGCTGGAGACCACCGGCGCAGCCATAACCAGCATCGTGTACGACGTCGGCTATGAGGATGTGAGCTCATTCACCCGCCTGTTTCAGGAACGCACAGGCATGACGCCGAAAGCCTATCGCGACCGCTTCTCGATGCGCGCACGCTGACCTCATCAAGCTCCCCGCAAAAAAATCGATGCAAACACACTAATCGTCTTTACTCAGCCATAACACATCAGTTCGCCATTCCGAA
>CAZCCK010000037.1:0-7476 GCA_964497265.1 Candidatus Woesearchaeota archaeon
ACGCTAAATTGATTTCTTCTAAGGATTTGTATGAAGGTCCGGAATCTGGACGCAAGCGCATTCTAGACTACATGTCCGAAAGTTAAAGGTTTTGCTCGTGCCATCCGCGCCATGTTCGCGTAACGCTTTTTAAAGAAAAAACGATTAATTCTGTATCCCTGATTTGAACGGAGGTGGGAGCATGAAAATGGACTTGGAGCTTGATACCATAGCGAGATTATTTAGTCAGCAGATTAGCGCTTTGCCTTTAGATAGAAAAGTAAAAACCCATAGGGAGGTGAGGTTATTATGAAAAGAAGAAATCTAAGAAAAGAGATCGATAGAATGCTTGAAGATGATGAAATCAGTGACTCTGAAGCTGGTTTCATGCTCGGCTACATGGAAGAGGGATAAGAAAGTTTTTTTAAGCTCTTCTTCTTTTTTTATTGATGAAAATCTTAGCATTTACTGATATTCATGCAGATCCTTTTTCTTTTAAAAAATTGAAAGAGAAGGTTAAGGAGGGAAAGCCGGATTTGATTGTCTGTTGTGGTGATCTTTCTAATTTTGGTATGGATTTAAACTATGGGGTGAAGCAGCTTCTTTCTTTTGGAATAAAAACGTTATTAATTCCAGGTAATCATGAGAGTGTAGGTGAAATTAAAGAGATTAGTGAAAAACATCCTTCCTTGATGAATTTGCATGATCATTTTTTTGTTTTTAATGAGTTTGTGTTTTATGGGTATGGCGGTGGAGGTTTTTCGTTTAGAGAAGAAGCGTTTGAACGGATTTTACCTAAAACGTTAAAGAAGATCCCGCAAGGAAAGAAGCTAGTCTTTGTTACGCATGCGCCGATTTATGGAACAAAGCTCGATTTATTGCCTTTAGGTCATCGTGGATGTAAGAGTACGAGGATGTTTGTTGAGAAAGCAAAGCCTGTTTTGGTTCTGTGCGGTCATTTTCATGAGAACGAGAGAAAACAGGATAAGATTAATAATTCTAAAATTTTAAATCCGGGTCATGAAGGAATGTTAATAGAAATTTAAAAAAAAGAAGAGAATTTATCTCCTCTTCTTCTTTTTTGAAGCCGACTTTCTTTTTTTCTTTTTTGCTGGCATCTTGTCACCTCTTTTTTCCCAGAGATTTACTGATTATCCTTGGAAAATTATTTTCTAATATATTTTACGTTGATAATGATTTATATACTTTACTATTTTTTATTTTTTCAAGAAAATTTTTTGAAAGTTTGAAAAAATTATTTTTTCGGTTTCTTCGCGTTCTATTTTTTTTATTTCTGAAATTATTTTTATTGTTTCTTGAATATGCGCGGGTTCGCTTCTTTGATCTTTGTACGCTCCTAGATAAGGCCCATCTGTTTCTGTCAGAATGTTTTTGAGCGAAACCATTTCCGCTAGAAGTTGAAAATGTTGCAGTCGTGTAATGATTGTAGGAATAGAAAAATAATAATTAAGGTCTGCGGCTCTTTTAACGATTTTAAGGTTAGGCATGAAGCTGTGAAGCACGACATTTTTTAGAGTAGATGTTTCAAGGATGTCTAAAGTGTCGCTTTCTGCTTTTCGAGAGTGAACGACTAACGGCTTTTTTATTTTTTCAGCTAGTTCAATGACTTGTTCAAAGACTTTTTGTTGTTCTTTTTCTTTGTCTTGGATAATATGATAATCTAATCCTACTTCTCCAATGGCAATAATATTGTTTTTATTTTTTTTAATGAATTCTAGTTCTTCTTCAACATTAATTGGTTCTATCTCTCTTTGTAAGTCTGCTTCTTTAACAACTGCGTCTACGGGATAAATGCCTAAGCTTGCTTTGACGATATCTGGATATTTTTTTGCTTGTTCTAAGACGGTGAGGTTGGTTGAATGATTGACTCCGGAATTAATGATGTAAAGAACTCCTGCTTTTCTGGCTCTTTCAATGACTGCGTCTAAGTCTTCTTTGTATTTTTCGTGAAATAAATGGCAGTGGTCGTCGACGAGCATAGGTATTTAAAATGGTGGCGATTTTTATAATTTATGGTAAGCGTAGCGTTACTTGAACCTTCTATCAGTGGGAATATTGGTGGTGTCGCTCGCGTAATGGCGAATTTTGAGTGTTCTGAGTTAATCTTAATTAATCCTCAGACAGATCATCTTGCTCCAGATGCAAGAAATCGTGCAAAGCACGCTCAATCTATTCTGAAAAATGTAAAATTTTTAAAGAATCTAGAGGCTCTTAGAACCGAATTTGATCTTATTGTTGGTACGACTTCGAAGTTAGGTTCTGATTATAATGTGTCTCGTAGTCCTTTGTCTCCAAAGCAGCTTGCTCCTCTACTTACAAAAAAGAAAATATGTGTTTTATTCGGGAGGGAAGATCGTGGTCTATTGAATAAGGAAGTGGCTTTATGCGATCTTCTTGTGACGATTCCTTCTTCAAAGAAGTATCCTGCGTTAAATATTGTGAACGCCGTAACGATACTTTTATATGAATTATTTGAGTCTTCTAAGAAAGAGCATGTTGCTTCTCATATTCGTTTTGCTTCAAGAAAGGAAAGAGAGGTTTTACTCAAGCTGATTGATCAGACGCTAGATGGTTTAGATTTTTCTATGGAATCCAAGAAAGAAACGCAAAGAACGGTGTGGCAGAGGTTGCTTACAAAATCTTTTTTAACAAAAAGAGAAGTATTTGCGTTGTGTGGTTTTTTTAAAAAAGTGAAGAAAGAGCAAGAAGAATCGGACTGAAAATGAAGCTTAAGAGTTTTAAAAAGTAAGGTAAGAGATTAATTAAGATTAAGAGTAAGCATACGATTGTAGCCGTCATCCAGATTTGTTTTGCTTTTTTCTGATCGTCTTTGGTAAGCCAGAGTGAAGCAATCATAAACATTTTTCCTCCGTCTACAGGTCCTAAGGGCAGGAGGTTAAAGAGTCCTACTCCTAAGCTAATGGTGAAGAGCCAGAAGAAGAGTTTTCCAATCCAGATGAATGCGGGATAGAATAATCGGAATTTCTGATAAGGTGGTTTCAAAACTGTTTCTGCTGCGTTGATTCCTACGCCCATTCGAGGTTTTGTTGCGTCTTGGGAATTTGTTCCTAGTCTGACCGGAACTTTTTCTTTTCCGCTTGTTACGATAATGGTGTCTCCTGGTTTGTACGTTGCGAGAACTTGCGCGAATTGGGTTGGATCTTGAATGGCTAGATCGTTAATTGCATCGATGGTACTTCCAATTGTTAAGCTTGTTTGGTTAATGGGTAGGGTCGGGTCTATGGAAGCGATTTGTACTCCTTTGTATTCAACAAGGTTTGTTGCGAGAGGATTAAGAATAAAGCCTAATACAAGAAGGACAACTCCTGCGAAAAGGAAGTTTGCGAATGGTCCTGCTGAGATAATTGCTAATTGATTGTGTTTGCTTGCTTTAGCGAGTTGTTCGTCATCTGGTTCTACGAATGCGGCTAAGATTGGTCCTAGGAAGGCGAATCCGGAGGATTTTATTTTTACTTTGTATCTTTTGGAGTAAACTCCGTGCATGAATTCGTGGACGACTGCGACAAGTAAGATGCCGATGATCCAGTGCCAGAAAGATAAGGTAGGTGCTCCTGGTACTGCCACTCCCGGTAAGATGGGAGCGACAACTGGTTGGGATGAAGGTACAGTGATTAAATTGAAAGTTCCTTTGAAGAGAACGTAGAAGATAAAGCTCATTCCTAAAAATCCTGTAAAAATACTTACATAGCTTAGGATGTGGAGTAGTCTTGGGAATCTGTGTGCTATTTTTTCCATCCAGCTAATTCCCAGCTGTGTTTTGTACATTATGAAAAGTTTATTTTGTACTTCGAATCGAGATCTATATTTGATGAAAAGTCCGTAAATAATAAAGTAGAAAATTAATGCGAAGATAAGATCGTAGTTCATTGATAACCTCTTTAGAAGAATAATTCTAAGAGATCGATTATAAACCTTACGATTTTGTCTTCTTGATTGGTCTTAATGCTTTGCTTGCGCAGTTTTTGCATGAAACTTTTCCTTTCAAGACTTTAGCATGATCTGCGCGTCTTTTAGTCTTGCATCTTCTACAGACAAAGACGTTTCCAAAAATTCTTTTTGTTGCTTCAGGGAATCTTACCATTTTATTTTGTTTGTTTTAAGATTTTTTGATCCATCACGATCCAGTAGCTGACATTCATGCCTTCTTTCACATTGTCTTTGAGTTCTTCCGGTATTTTAAGGTCGAATGTTTCGTATGTTTCAGTATCCATTGCGTTTGCCATTTCTCCTTGGACTGATAGGATTTGAGCTGATTTCTTTTCTACGATTGGAACTTCCATGTTGTCGTGACCCGGATGGATCTCGATTCTTTTTTGTCCGTCAATGATACCGACTGCTTCAATTCTACATTTAGAAGCGCCGTGTTTTCCGGTTTTGCTTGTTTGAATACTTTTAACAACACAGGGTGCTCCGCCCATGATGACGTAGCCTCCTTCTCGTAAGGATGATGCTTGTGTTAATCGTATTTCAGACATAGCTCGTTGTGTAACTGGGTTCTTTATAAAGGTTTTCGTCGTTTTAAAAGGAGATATAAGAGTTCTTTGTTCAAGATTTCGATATCTTTGGGGGTATATTCTTTTTCGAGTTCAATCTTTTCTTTTAAGAATTTTTCAATGTAGTCGTCCATGTGGGTAAGGTTTTGAATGGTTTCTTTTTCTTTTCCTTGCTGTTTTAATTTGATAATGTGTTTAACTTGTTCAAGTATGGATTTTGGAATGAGTGTGGTCATTTTTTCTAGAGTTTCTTGAAAGTTTATAGGGGGAATGGTTCCATTTTCTTTGACCCAGACCGCGTTAAGAAGTCCTCTGTAAGTGTATAAGTATTTTTTATAAGTAACTTGGCTTCCCGTTTTTAGATATTTGAGATAGTTTTGTTTGCATAAGGATTGATAATGGTAATAGAGAGTGTTTTGGTTAAAGTGATTGAGTGCGAATTTTTTAAAAGTTTTATTCTGTGTTCCGTAATAAACAATATCTGAGGTAAGCCATTCTATTGTTGTTGGGTTTGATCCGGCCAGAAGTGTTAAAAATTTGAAAATGTCAAATCCGCTTACGTCTATGATTGTTTCTTCTTGAGAGCATTCTTTCCCTTTTGCATCGTAATTGTGGTTGATTACATCTATTGGTTTTTCTAAAGAAAGATAGTTCTCTACTGGATGAAGAAATACGAATCGTACGTCATAGTCGCTGTCTTTACTTTCCATTCTCCAGGCTCTACTTCCGTTTTCTATTGCGAACAGGATTTTGATCGAATGTTGTTTTTCAAGTTGTTTGCAAATCTTTTGAACGGTTTCTTTCATAATCCAATTAAATTAATAAACTATTTAAAGAGGTATTCTCAAAAGTGAGGTATGGGATTATTTAGTTGGTTAAAGAAAAAAAGTACCCCTCTATTGATTGCGACTACTCTCGCCTCTTCTGCGGTTGCTTATGAACAACATTTACAATTAGTTAGATCTCAGATCGGGGCTGTCAAAGTTGAGAAAGAGTTTTCTAAACCTGAAAGAGAAAAGTTGAGCAAGCGAAAAGAAGAGCTTATGGGTACTATCAAAAATCTGGATAAAATTTGTAAATTAATCAAAGATCGAATTCTGACTCTTCAGTCTGAATACGGGAAAAAGATGGCGCTCGCTGAAAACAATAAAACTCGTAAAAAGATAATTGAGCAGACTCTGGCAGAAGTTAAATTTGTTGAAGAGAAGATTTCTCAGTCTTTAGTTGAAGCAGAAATATTTGCGACTGTTGCAGATAGTAAGTATATTGATTTTGACGAGCTTATTAGAAATAATATTTCTTCTATACAAATTAAAAAAGATCTACGTATGATGTGGGGCATATGTACTCAATTAGAACTCTCTTTGAAAAAAGATTTAAAAGAAGTTAATGGGAAAAATAAGTAACATTTAAATAATCTTTTTAGATCCAAGTGTGATGGTTGTTGTTAAGCAAAAGGATTTTGTTGAGATTTCTTATGTGGGGAGAATTAAAGATTCTAAGCAAATTTTTGATCTTACTGATGAAGAGTTAGCAAAGAAAGAAGGATTGTTTGAAGAAGGAGGTCATAATCATTTTGGACCGAAAATAATTTGTGTTGGTGAAAATCAGGTAATTCCTGGTTTGGATAAAGCTTTAGCAGGAAAAGAGGTAAACAAATCGTTTACTGTTGAAATCGAGCCAAAAGACGCGTTTGGAATGAAAGATCCAAAATTATTGAAAATTATTCAAACATCTGTTTTGGTAAAACAAAAGATTCATCCTTACCCCGGTTTGCAAATTCAAGGTCCGGGAATGATGGGTACAATTAGAGCTGTTTCTGGTGGAAGGACAACTGTTGATTTTAATCATCCTTTAGCTGGAAAAGTACTTGTCTATGAAGTGAAGATAACAAGGATTGTAGATGATTCAAAAGAAAAGATAAATGCTTCTTTAATGAACTTAATCCATGTTCATGAAGGAGAGTATGAAATTGCAATAGAAAATAAGAAAGCAACTATTAAAATGAAGAAGAAGCTACCCAAAGAACTGGAGTCTTCTTTTAAAGAAGAGATGAAAGAATTATTGCCCGAAATAGAAGTTTCTTTTGCCTAATTTAACCCGTATGTAGTAAGATTTCTTTTACAGCATAATCATCTTTAAATAGTAGTTTTACAAAACATTTGCGAAAATGGAGTCGTTAATTCGTCAAGCAAGTGAGAGGCCTGTTGCTCCGGTTAGATTTAAGGACGGACCGAGGAAAACGACTGCTATTGATGAGGAATTAGAAGAGTTAGTTACCAAGCAAAAGGCAAAGATTAAGGTGTTTGGTGTTGGTGGTGGGGGAAATAACACGATCAATAGAATTGCTGAGGTGGGGATTACTGGTTCTGAGACGATTGCGTTAAATACTGATGCTCAAGATTTATTATACACGACTGCGGATGCTAAAATTTTAATTGGAAAAGAGTTAACGTCTGGGTTGGGTGCGGGTTCTATTCCTAAGATTGGAGAGGATGCGGCTAAAGAAAGTGAGAAAGATATTAAAGAGAAAATTCAAGGCTCTGATATTGTTTTCATTACATGTGGTTTAGGTGGTGGTACGGGTACTGGTGCTGCGCCTGTTGTTGCAGATATTGCTAAAAAGTTAGGTATTCTTACGGTAGCTATTGTCACGATTCCTTTTTCTATGGAAGGTCAGAGAAGGTATGCGAATGCTATTGAAGGTTTGGAAAAATTGGAGCAGATTGTGGATACGCTTATTGTTATTCCAAATGATAAACTCTTAGAATTATGCCCTGGCTTACCTTTGCATACCGCTTTTAAAGTTGCTGATGAAATTCTTACCAACGCTGTGAAAGGTATTGCAGAATTAGTTACAAAGACAGGTTTAGTGAACTTAGACTTCGCAGACATAAAAACTGTTATGGGTAAAGGCGGAGTTGCGATGATTGGTGTCGGTGAATCTGATTCTGAAAATAGG
>CAZCCK010000038.1:0-6063 GCA_964497265.1 Candidatus Woesearchaeota archaeon
GTAAGTCTGGTTTAGATAAAGGTAAGCCTACAACAATGACGCATTTTAGAATGTTGTCTTTAATATCTAGTCCTTCGCCGAAGTTTCCTGCTGCTGCGCCCAGTAATACTGCTCCAACATTTTTATACTTCTTAAAGTTTTCAATCATATCGCTTTTTTCTTGTTTTGTCATTTTTTGTATTTCTAAAAAGCAGGTTTTGTCGCATTTTGGTTGGAAGTATTTATACACGTAGTCACGTAGTTCGTAAGAGGGAAAGAAGATTGCACAATTTCCAGGAACGTTATTGGCAATAGTAGCGCAGTGTTGAGCGATTCTTTGAAACATGCTAGGATCTCGTAACGTGAATTTTGTGGAAGTGTCTGGAATGATGATGTTCATTTTGTTTGTTTTTGGAAAGGGGCTTTCGTATTCCGCGGTTACGGATTGGAAGCCAAACAAATCTTTGTAAATGTTAATTGGGCTAAGTGTTCCTGACATTACGATAGTACAATACGCTTCTTCAACTAAGGGTTTAAGGAGTACTGAGGGGTCAAGGCAGCGATAAGAAATTGTAACAATTGGTTTTCCTTTTTTGCTAAATCCTTTAGTGAGGATTCTTACGAAAGCTTCTTCTGGTCCGGTCCATTGGAGTAAGAAGCTAGCGATTGAGCCAGAGAAGCTTCTTTTTTTGAGTTCTCTGATCTGTTCTGCGATAAAAGCAAGATTTCCTAAAAATTCGTTGTAGTCTGAAAAAGAGGTGATTCCTTTGATAAGTTCTTCTTTTGTAAGTTTTGCTTCGTAAGAGGTAAAGCTTGTTTTTGCGCGAGAAAGATCTTCAAAGATGGTTTTGAGTTTTAAAATGTCTTCTCCGATTTCTTTATGTCCTAGGCTGGCGGCTTCTCTTGCTGCGAGTTCTATGATTGCTGTGTTTACTTCTACGCTGAGTAAGTCTCTGCTTCTTTCTGGAAGGTTGTGCGCTTCGTCCATAATCAGGATGCAAGAATCCAAGCTTCGGTTTATTTTTTTAAAAAGATGGTCGCGAACAGGTGTTGAAAGTAAGTGGTAGTAGTCTGCGATGACGACTTGTGCTTGTTGGGCTAAGAGGGTTGCGATTTCGTAAGGACAGAGTTTTCGATTAGTTGCTTTTTCTTTTAGTTCTTCTACGTGTAAGATTTTTCCAGAGAGTTCTTTTAAGGTGAGTTCTGTTTCAAAGCTTAATTTATTTTTATTTTTAAGATTAGTATAATATTCGCATTTTCCTTTTTCTATCATGTCTTTGCAGTATTCTGAAAAGTCTGAAGAACTTAAGTCAACGACTCCGGGTTGTGCGCACATTCCTCTTTTTCCGATTAAGTCTATGACCTCGAAAGCCAGTTTGTATTTTTCTTTGATTTCCCTTAAAGTTTCAATTGCGATTTTGTGTTGGGTGTGTTTTGGTGTGACAAAGAAGATAGTTAGTTTTTTGTTGTTTGCAAGAACGTAAGATAAAGCCGCGCTTAATGAGGCAGCGCTTTTTCCTAAGCCGGTTGGTGCGTGAATAAGAAGATTTTTCTTCAGAGGTAAGCATTCAAGGATCTTGTCTATCATCTCTTTTTGGCCAGATCTCACACTTTCGTGAGGAAAATAAAGTTGCATAAGACACTGAGATTTTTTTTATTTATAAAGAAATATGTTTTTAGAGAAGAGACTTAGTTTTTCCCTAAGGTCGACTATAGAAAGTTATTTAAATAAAAATTGTGATTTTAAGCAAAGATGGTCAAGAAGGTGAAAAAGAGGGATGGTAGTGTTGTTCTTTTTGATAAAAATAAGATTAAGGAGGGTTTAGAAAAAGTAGTTAAAAAGAAGTTAGCTTTTTCTTTGACTGAGAACATTGTAACGAATCTCGAGAAAAAGTTTGGATATACTATTCCTTCTGTTCAAGAAATTGAGGATACGATTGAAGAAGTGTTAATGCAGAATAAGTTAGAAAAAGCCGCTTCCAAGTTTAATCAAAAAAGGAAAAAGGAAAAGTCTTTGTTAAGTGAAAACGCTTTGAAAGTAGCGCAAAAAAGATATTTGAAAAAGGATGAAAAAGGGAATGTTATTGAAACCCCAGATCAAATGTTTAGGAGAGTAGCAAGAGCGATAGCAGAAGTAAATAAGCTCTATAAAGAGGATGTTGCGACAAGTGAAGAGGATTTTTATCAAGCGATGAAGAATTTAGAATTTTTACCCAATTCTCCAACATTGATGAATGCGGGTGTAAGCGACCAGTTGGGATTAAGCGCGTGTTATGTTTTGCCAATTGAAGATTCATTGGAAAGTATTTTTGATGCTTTAAAATTTCAAGCTTTGATTCATCAAGGCGGGGGAGGGACAGGGTTTTCTTTCTCGAAGTTAAGGCCAAAAGGAGATATAGTGAATAGTTCGAAAGGAAGTGCTTCTGGTCCTGCGAGTTTTATGAAGATTTTTGATGCTGCTACGCAAGTGATTAAGCAGGGTGGAAGAAGAAGGGGAGCGAATATGGGTGTTTTAAGAGTGGATCATCCTGATATTGAAGAGTTTATTCAGCTAAAGCAGCAAGAAGGGGTTTTGGAAAATTTCAATATTTCTGTGGCGATTACTGATAAGTTTATGAATGCTGTTTTGAAAAATAAAGAATTTGAATTGATTAATCCAAGGACAAAGCAAGGAGCAAAGAAAGTGAAAGCAAAAATGCTGTGGCAAAGTATCGTAAAGGCTGCTTGGAAGAAAGGAGATCCTGGTCTTATTTTCATTGATGAAATTAACAGAATGAATAAGCTCCCTAAGTTAGAAATCGAGGCAACTAATCCTTGTGGAGAGCAACCGTTGTTTGCGTTTGAATCATGTACTCTAGGAAGTATTAATTTAACAAAGATGGTGAATAGTCAAGAGATTGATTACGAGAAATTAAAGAGAACAATCCAACTAGGCGTTAAATTTTTGGATAATGTTATTGACGCGAATAAATTACCAATAAAAGAAATAGAAGAAGTGACCAAGTCTAATAGAAAGATTGGTCTTGGGGTGATGGGCTGGGCAGAAATGTTAATTTTAATGAATGTAAAGTATGAGAGTAAAGAATCTCTAGTTTTAGCTGAAAAATTAATGAAGTTTATTCAAGAACAGGCAATAGTTGCTTCGCAAGAGCTTGCAAAATCAAGAGGAACTTTTCCAAATTATAAAGAAAGTACCTGGAAAGCGCAGGTGAGAAACGCAACCATAACAACGATTGCTCCAACAGGAACGCTAAGTATTCTTGCGAATTGTTCGTCAGGTATTGAGCCTTTATTCGCAATTTCTTTTGTAAGAGAGGTGATGGAAGGAACACGTTTGAAAGAAGTAAATCCTCTTTTTGAAGAAAAGAAATTTAAGCGAGAATTATTTATGACTGCCGGAAAGGTTTCTCCGCAGTTTCATGTCAAGATGCAAGCAGTTTTCCAAAAATACACAGATAATGCGGTGAGTAAGACGATTAATTTAAGGAAAGCTGCTTCTGTAAAAGAGGTGGAAAAAGCTTTTTGGTTAGCCTACAAATTAAAATGTAAGGGAATCACTGTTTTTAGAGAAGGTTCAAAAGAAAAGCAAGTGCTTTATCAAACAGAGTGTTTTGGAAGGGAGTGTGAATGATGGAGGAGCACATTCGAGATGATATTTTGGAAGTGTTAAGGCAAACAATTAAAGCGATTCATAGAGAAGATATTAAAGCGTTGAAAGATTTGAGTAATATGACTATTCATAACGCTTCTATTCATCAAGATCAATATTCGATTAGTGTTTCTGTGCTTGTGTATTCTTTAGGAAAATTATATGAAAGAGAACAATACGGTCAGTATAAATCTTGGGGATTTTTTTGTGTTGGGTGTGTGGATAAGTTGCAAGAGGCAGTAAGAAAGTTAGAGTTGAAAGATTATCCCGGTTTTGATAAGGTTTTGAAAGAGTTTTTGAAAGATTTAAATAAGGCGGATAAAAAGGTGTATGTGAAGGATATTTTTCAAAGAGCGAAGATTAACAAGGCTTCTCGTTTGCATGAGCATGGTATTTCTCTTGGAAGAACCGCCGAGTTATTGGATATTTCTCAGTTTGAGCTTATGGACTATATTGGAAAAACGTATATTGCGGATGTCAAAGAAATTTTGACTATTTCTGAAAAAGATAGGTTAAAAACAGCAAGGAGTTTGTTTTTATGAAATTTTTAGTGTTTGATTCAAGCGCGATAATTAGCCTTGCGACGAATGATTTGCTTTGGACTTTGAAACATTTGAAAGAGTTTTTTAAAGGAGATTTTTATATCCCAAAAGCTGTTCGTGCTGAGCTAGTTGATACTCCTTATCATTCTCATAAGTTTAAACTGGAGTCGATTATGATTTCCAGGTTAATTGAAGAAAATATTTTGAATACTCATGAAGAGTTAGAGGTTGATTCTCTTTTGCAGTCTATTAATCATATGTTTTCCGCGAAAGGAGAGGCGATTAAGATTGTGAGCAGAGGAGAGGTTGAAGCTTTAGCGTTGAGTGTGAAGATGGATGCTTTAGCGTATGTGGTAGATGAAAGAACGATGAGATTAGTGATCGAGAATCCTGAAAAGTTAAGGCGACTTTTAGAGAGCAAGTTGCATACAAAGATCAATGTAAATGAAATGATCGTTAAGAATCTAAAGAACTACACTCAAAATGTGAAGGTTGTAAGAAGTTCTGAGCTGATGATGATTGCTATAGAGAAAGGAATTTTGAATGGTTTGATTGATAAGAAATTTACAAAGAAAGAAGTGATTGATGGATTGCTGTGGGGTTTAAGGTTACGAGGGTGTGCGATTTCGACTGAAGAGATTGAGGATTTGAAGAAGCTGGTTTAAAGATACGGTTTTTGTATATTTTTTTCTGGATAAAGTAAGTTTAAAACTTCTCTAATTTTTTCTTCTATTCTTGGTCTTTCTTTTAGCGCAGCCTTAACCTCTGAAGCGGGTAAGTCAAGGAGGTATGCTGTTTCTTGCGGTGTAAATTTAAGATCTTTCGCTTCATAAATTTGGCTTGCAACTCTATAGCTCATTGGATGATTTTGAGAGGGTGTAAGCGCGTATCTTCTCTCAAGATTTATGTGCCACATTCTTACTTGTTGTGAGACTTTAGGGTAATGTGCCTTAAGAAAATAGGCTAAATCTGAGACTGGCATTTCTGTTTTTATCGCTCGTTTAAGGGCTCTCTGAGTTTCTTTAGAAAGATTACGTTTTTTGTAATTTCCATGCAGGGCAGGTAGATTCATTTCTCTAAGAATAATGCCTGCTCTGATGGGTGTTGGAAAGATGCCTTCTCCTAATTCGCTATACGAAAGTTTTTCTCCGTTATTTGACGCGTTTTCGTATCGTTGAAAGAGAAGAACAAGGTTTTCAAAAGTTCTCGTGGGACAATGACCTGGGCTTGTTAAGAAATATTCTGTTGCTTTTTGCGTAGCCCATCCTTCTGCGCTAGCAAGTTGGAGGGCTCTCTGTTCAAGGACGGAAAGAATTTTTGCTCGTTGGTCGTGGAAACTTTCAGGTTCTACTCGATAATTTCTAAGCGTTTCTTTAGAAGGAAGTGGGATTTTTCCTTTTTTGGCGTAGTTTCTAATTGTACTCTCTCTAAATCCAGTTTTTTCGGAGATTTCACCTACAGAGCGTGCGCCTGTTTCAACGACTTGTCTTATCTTTGCTAGGCTCTGTTCAAGGGGGATTCTTCTTGACTTTGCGGATCCTAAGCTCATGCGGGGGTGGGTTAAGTAACTTTTTTAAGGGTTTCTAAGTATTTCTTTTAAAAGAGAAGTAAATGCGAGCAAAAGTCAGAAGTAATTAGTTTTATTAGAAATAACCCTCTTAGTTTGTCCAAAAGAAAGCTTTCCAAAGAGAAAGAATGGTCGGAACATTTATATAAGAAATTTATTCGTTCAGATTATCTCTGAAGAAGAGTTAAGGGGATGTAGTATAAAGGATAAACTTTTATCCGTACAGCCTGGCTAGAACTACTGCCTCCAGCTAAAGAGCAATGAGGCTTTGATTCATCAAGGGTGAAAGCAGTAAATGGGGGTTCAAATCCCTCCATCCCCATTTT
>CAZCCK010000039.1:0-5633 GCA_964497265.1 Candidatus Woesearchaeota archaeon
AGTATTCTTTTCAAAACTTACATACACCCTCACCTGATGTGTCGCTAAAGGATTCTTCTTCCTATTTTTCTTCTTATAAAAATCATAATACCAATACGACTCAAACTGATTAAGTTCTCTTTGACTATTCGTTCTGAAAAACAATTTTCCGTTAATTTTTACTTTTCCTTGATGCTTTAATTTTTCTATATGCTTTAATTTTAAATGATCCATCCTTTCCTATAGCTTTACTAGTGTATAAGGGTATGCATTCCGAAAAGAAAAGCTATTTAAACAAAATTCTTTCACTTTTCTTCAATATGCGGGGGTAGCAAAGCGGCCAAAGAGATCAATATCTCGGCTAGATGCGTAGGACTTAAGATTAAAAATAAGCCATCCTATGACTTAGTGTCTTCGCAGGTTCGAATCCTGTCCCCCGCACTTATACTTCTGGTTCAGTGTATTGCCCTTGTCCGACACCGCCTGACATAACTATAAAAACAAAAATCCAAATAGCAAAACCTTTTTGAATTCTAAGCTCTCACTAATTTTTATGATTCCACCTCAATTAAAAACATTAAAAATAAATCAACTCTTCAAAATTAATGGACAAGAATTCTTAGTTACTAATATTATTAAAGATGCGATACTTGAGGGAGAAGTACCTATTTTAGATGCTTTTCTTACAAGAACCAAAGATAACAAAAAATTCAATCTTGTTATACCCCTAAAAGGTTCTTCTGGCCTCCATCTTCAAAAAATGAAAGGACAAGGAACCCCTGAAGAAGAATTACTCGAAGAATATACTGAACCGGAAGACGAACACCAAAAACTTACCTTCGAATTTTAATTTTTTATATTTTGTTACTTCTAAGCAATAAGAATGAACTTAAATAATACTTAACCCTTCAAATAAACAAAACTTATGCACTGACCTTGAAGCATACACGCATGTCCCCCGCACTATCTTAGCAAACCAATCCTTTAGAAGCGATTATAAACCTACCCCCTTTCTCTAAAACTATGGAAAAGGGTTTCCTCCCGACCAATTGGAACGAAGGAACAACATACTACAACGAGTTTGTCGGCTTCGATGTTATTTTCATTACGGGCGATCCATACTACGATCATCCGCTAAATGGAACTTCTATGATAGCAAGACTTCTGGATGCAAAAGGCTACAGCGTTGCAATCATTCCCCAACCATTAAAAGACGAAGATTACACTTCCTGCGGCAAACCAAACTACTTCTTTTGTATCTCCTCTGGATTATTAGATTCAATGCTTGCCAACTACACACCAATGCTTCACAAACGAGAAAACGTGCTTGTACCAGAACGCGCACTCATGGTCTACACACAAAAAGTAAAAGAACTCTTCAAAGGAGCAATGACTGTCCTTGGTGGAGTAGAAGCTACTTTAAGAAGATTCACCCATTTTGACTACCGAACAAATGAACTTAGAAGAGGAATTCTTAACGACACAAAAGCAGACATTCTCATCTTTGGAAACGGAGACCGCACAATCCTTACTCTCCTTGAAAGAATGAAACACGCACAAAAAGAAGAAAATGGAACTGACTTTGAAAAAGTGAGAGCTTCTTTAGATCTTGCAACAATTGAAGGACTGGCATTTAGATTAAAAAAAGGAGAATTAAACAACACCATAAGAAAACTTCCCTCATTTGAAGACTGCCAAAAAGAAAAAGAACAATTTAACCTCTTAACAAGAATCCACTTCCTCCTGCCAGACGCACCCTT
The DNA here is from genome assembly GCA_964497265.1 of Candidatus Woesearchaeota archaeon. GTDB lineage: Archaea > Nanobdellota > Nanobdellia > SCGC-AAA011-G17 > GW2011-AR18 > JAHFKM01. The sequence goes on from CAZCCK010000039.1 coordinate 1,740, forward strand.
TATAGAACAGTGCGGCCTAGGATTCATCAGGCATAATAGATCATCACACACCCTGCAAGAAAAAGAATTAGATTTAGTCTATGAACGTCCATTTACTCGAGAGCTCCATCCCAATACAAGAAATTTACAATTTCAAAAAGAAATGGTTGAAGGACTCAATAATTCCGTCATCATCGGACGAGGATGCTGGGGATCATGCACCTTCTGCGTCATTCCACTTGTCCAAGGAAAAGAAGTTGCAAAACGAAGCAAAGAAAGCATCCTACGAGAAATAGAATCACTCTACACAAAAGGAGTCAAAAAAATCAACGACCTTACCTTGCCTACCCTTAACATGTACGGTTCTTACTGCGACCTATATGACACTCCAAGTACAATGCACTCTCCAATTATTAATGAAGAAATTACCGTTAAAGATAAACCAAAATACTGCAACCAACAATGCGTCGGCTGCACACATAGAAAAATAAACGAAGACCTCGTACCTTTACTAGAAGGCGTAGAAGCATTACAAAAAAAATACGAACATACTTCTTTAGAACTCCGAAGCGCAATCCGCCACGACATCATCCTAGACCAAAAAAACTTGTTTAGAAAAATGATGCACTTTATCACACGACTCAAAATCGCACCAGAACACATCTCCCCAAACGTCCTTGAACAAATGAACAAATCAAACCCAGAAGCATTCAAAGAATTTTTGGAGTTTTACAAACAAGTAAACAAGGAGCAAAAAACAAACAAGCGACTTGTTCCTTACTTTGTCGCCGCACACCCAGGTACAAGCGAAAAAGATATGCTTGCTTTAAAAAAATTCTGCGAAAAAGAAGATTTATTTACAAACCTCACCCAAGTCTTTACGCCCACACCCGGAACTGTAGCAACAGCAATGTACTACACAGGAGAAAATCCCCTCACCCGAAAAGAAATCTACGTCCCAAGAACCTTTAGAGAGAAAAAAGATCAAAAAAATATCTTAGTAGACACTGAAGAAGAAGTACGCGATGATAATGGATAACTCCCTTATCTTTTCTTGAAATGAATAATTTGAGATTATCTTCTTTAAAAAACCAGTGTCTATGCACTAGATTAGTAGTATAGGTATATCCTTGCGTTACTTTTTATATTTTTCTTCAATTCCTTTTAGAAATTCTTTTTCCTCAGGATAAAGTTGAACGAAATACTCTACAGCTTTTTTAGAATATTCTTTATCTAATCTCTCTTCTTTGGTTCCTAAATGGCTAATCTTAGAGATCCATCTACTGATTAAAAGGAATAGGAATAATAGTCCTATAATTATTATTACCCCGAAATACCAAGATTTTACTGGAATTTGAGAATAGATACTGATTCCGCTTATAGCTAAAGTTCCGGCACTTAAAACAATAGCAGGTATTCCAAGCGCATTCTGTCGATGATATTCTGACTTATTTTTATAAAACTCTATCTTGTATTGTGTAGCTTCTTTCTTATCTAAAATTCTTCCTTCCATTTTGTTTAATCTTTCTTCGAATTCTTTGTTTTTCTCTTGAAGTATCTTTATCTCTTCTTCTAGTTTTTCTAAACTTATTTTTGACTTTTTTGAAGGCATAAGGTTTCAATTTTTTTAGACTTTTTAATCTTTTTCTTTTAACAACTTTTAAAAATCACTTTAACATCCTTTCTTATAATGAAAGAAGAATTATTCTACAAAGACTTTGCAAATTACTACGATTCTGTTTACTCTTACAAAGACTATGAAAAAGAAGTAGAATTCATCCAAGGCCTTTTTAAAAAACATTCTCTTAAAGGAAAAGATCTCTTAGATGTCGCCTGCGGAACAGGAACACACGCCGCACTTTTTTACAAAAGAGGATACTCTGTAACAGGTATAGACAAAAACAAAGAAATGCTTTCCATTGCTCAGAAAAAACTACCTGACGTTCTTTTTTTACAAAAAGATATGAAAACTTTCAAATTAAATAAAAAATTTGACGCTCTTCTTTGTATGTTTACTGCAATAGAATACAACTGGAAATTTACAGACTTAGTAAAAACTTTACAAAATTTTAAAAAACACTTAAAACCTCAAGGCCTTATTATCTTTGATGTTCCCATCTTTGACGAACCAATCATACACTCTCTTGGCTTTAACAAAGGAATAAACATCTATCAAATAATCTCCCATAAAAACTACTCAGAAATCTACGTCTACTGGATCTTTAACAACAAACCTGGAGTAATAATTGACAAACACAAAGTAAAATTCTACACTCTTGAAGAATTTAAAAAAGCATTCAAAATTGTTGGCTTGGAATACGAAATCTACTGGGACTTCTCTCTCTTAGAAGAAAAAGATGGTCGACCAGTCTTTGTTCTTTACAGGAAGAAACAATAAGCTATTTAAATCGCCAATGAAAGAAAAACACTATGTTTCAAAAGAGGACTGGTAAGAAAGGACAATTCTTCTTAATATCTGCAGTTATCATCATTATGGCTTTATTTACCATCGTCGCTAAGTACAATACGATTCGCGAACAAATCGCTCTGGAAGATTTTAAAGAACTCAGTGAAGGATATAACTCTGAAAGTCCTAAGGTTATTAATTCTGCTTTGTTTACCGGTGAAAATCCCCAAACAGACTTACAATCCTTTACTACAGACTATAATAATTATGCTCGCCAGCAAGAACCAACATTTGGAATACTCTACGCTTACCGCGATGAACACGATGTCGTTCACATTGTCAATACTTTAACTAACGCTGTCTTGAATATTGAATTTAACGATCCTGAAACTGGACGAAAAGTCCAATTCTCATTACCCTGTGATGTCGGACCAAACTGCGAAGCTCCAGGAAGCATCACTGTCAACGTAGGGGGAATCCCTTACTCTACAACACTTCATTCTTCTGAAAGCGCATACTCTGGACAATTTTCAAATGTAAAAACTTTGGAAGGAATCGATAGTTTAACAATTACTTATCCGGATGGTTCTCTTGAGGAAATTTCATTGGCTAATTTCAGAGCAAAACAGACGGTGGACGAGTCCTTACCGGATGGAAGTTTAATTCGAAGAGCTTTTACTACTGAATTAACTCCCTAATTTTTTATAGAATAGTTTTCCCTTTAGTGGGAATCAACTGAAAATTCGTAATTAGTCTCGCATCCTTGATCGTCGGTTCCTTTAAGACGACTTAAAAAACTACCTGGGTTCATACCGAAGTAGAAATTTCCACTTCTACTTGTTCTAGGCAGGGGGTTATCTACATTTGGTGTTAATTCATACATGACTATTCGTTTTCCGTCTTGACCATGACTTCCGGTTCCATTTGGAGAATGGCCTGGGGCCCATGGTGCGGTTGGTCCTTGACATTGAACGGGTAGATTGGTTCCATCTCCGAACGCCATACAATAAGGACTTCCTGCTTGAAGTACGAGGTTAGGTGCGACTAGGATAGGACCATTTACACATCCAGCATCTCCGCCTTGCACTTGAGCATCTGGGTTTACCCCGGCGTCATATTGAGTATTAATAGCATCTTCTAAAGTAGCATCTCTTGGTTGATACACATCAGCAATTCCAGTATCTGTACTTGAAACATCTGAACTATTTGTAGCATCCCCATACCCAGAATCAAATGTATCGTAACCAGCGTCAAAAGAACCTGCATCTGGATTTGTACTTTGAGTAGCATCCTTGTAAGCGTTTGCATCGTTAGAAACTTGAGCGTCAAGAGAACTTCCTTGATTTGCATCAGCAGTAACTGAAGAATTAGCATCTTCAAAATTTGGAATACCTGCATCTGTACCTGGACTAAACTGAGCTGTACCACAGCTTGCTAGAGCGAGGCTTAAGATACTTTCCAATACTCTTTTTCTAGTAAAAATTGTCATTTTAAGATACTAAGATTAG
>CAZCCK010000040.1:0-4583 GCA_964497265.1 Candidatus Woesearchaeota archaeon
TAAAAAAGAGGGGAGGTTTTACTTTGTCCTCTGCTAAAAATCAGGCATACCTCGCAGCATTCTGCTTTAGCTTAGTTCTTCTTACTCTCATAATTGTTCGCTCTCTCACTACGGGCGGACTTCTTATCGGAGAAGAAAGCTACTTTAACTTACGGATCGCTCAAGAATTTCGAGCCGCTCCTTTCACGTTTTTTGATCCACTCAGCTATGGCGGAAGAGTACTCCTGGCGGAAAAAGGATTTCCCATCCTTCTTAGCATAGCACCCTCTTTTCTTGCAAGATGGCTTCCTTTTTTACTAGGAATAATCTCCATCTTCTTATTCACAAGAATCATGCAAAAAATTAAACCTGAAATCGCTCTTTTATCAAGCACCCTACTCTTTCTTAATCCCACTACCTTATACCTCTATAGCTCTGCTACAAAATACTGCGTCGCGCTTACACTCATTTTACTCTCGCTTTACTTTTATTTAGAACAAAAAGAAAACAAAGCCTTACTTACCCTTTGCCTTCTCCCTTTCTTCAGCCTTTCAAGCGCGCTTCTTCTATTAGTGGTTCTTTTTTTCCTTTATAGAAGACACAAAATTTCTTCTAAATCTTTCTTCACTTTCTTACTTATCTCACTCTTAATCCTTCTTTTTTACTTCTCTCTTGTTGGCTTCCATCTTCCCAAACCTCTCTCTTTTTCTACGCCGACCCTGGGAATACCTTTCCTTGAAAAAGGATTACTCTCAGAATTTGGAGGCATCTTTGGAATCGGAGTATTTATTTTTATACTAAGCATTCTTGGAATCTACTTTCGCTGGCAAGAAAAATATCGTTACATCCTTGTCTTTTTTACACTCCCGCTCTTCCTCATTATTTTGGCTTACTTTCCACCTTTACTCTTTTACCTTACCTTTATTCTAGCTGGACTAAGTGCTTACACCCTCTTTACCTTTCAACAACGAGAATGGAGAACTGGCACCCTTAGAACGGTTTTATTTATCTTCTTAATCTGTGGCTTGATTTTTAGCCCTCTGGCTTACGTAAGAAGGATAAGCACCCTCCAACCCACACGCCCTAATGCAGAAGCATTCACTTTTTTGAATCAGCAAGAAGGCAATCAAGTTGTTTTAAGTTCCTCAGCCAACGGAATTTTCATTAACTTTGCGGGTAAGAGAAACGTCCTTGATGATCACTTTTTATACGCTCCTAACGTAAACGAACGTTGGAATGATCTTCAATCCCTGTATCACACCCACGATCTGGAGCAAGCAAGACAAATACTTAATAAATATAATATCACCACCCTCTACATTGACAAGACTATGAAACAACAAACTTGGCCAACCGATGAAAGCGAATTCCTTTTCTTCCTTAAATACGCGCCCAAAGTCTTTCCAAAAATATACTCCAATGCAGAGGTAGAGATTTACTCTTTCCGCTAACATGGACTTTACCCAAATATTTATCTGGTTCGCCTATTTTATCTCACTCTACTTTGTCATTTTCTGGCTTCTTACATTCTTTGAAAAAGGGCTTTTCACTCCAGAACTCGAACTCAAACATTATCCTCCCGTTACAATCGCTGTTCCTGCTTACAACGAAGAAAAAAATATCGCTAAAAGCATCCAGTCTTTACTCTCTCTTCATTACCCCAAAGAACTTCTCCAAATCATTATCATTGATGATGGCTCTAAAGATACGACCGCAGAAATTGTTACTCGCCTTATTAACAAATATCCTGATCGAGACTTACTTTTTCACAGTCAAAAAAATGCTGGAAAAGGAGCAGCGCTTAACTACGCCCTAAAACACGCAAAAGGAGAATTCTTTGTCTGCCTAGATGCAGATTCAGAAATAGAATCAGACGCTTTACTTAAAATGCTTCCCCAATTTATCGATGAAGAGGTAGCTGTTGTTCTTCCTTTAATGAAAATCCGAACTCCCCAAACCCTCTTGCAAAAACTTCAATGGTGCGAATACCTCCTTAACTTTTTCTATAAATCCTTAATGGCCGCAGTCAACTGTGTACACGTCGCTCCAGGTCCTTTTAGTGTTTATCGAAAAAAAATACTTCAAGAAGTCGGAGGATTTGCAGTAGGTAATCTCACAGAAGACTTTGAAGTCACACTTAAAATTCAAAAAAAACACTACAAAATTATCCAACTCTTAAACACAACTGTTTATACTGGCGCTCCTCAAACCTTCAAAGCGTTTTGTAAACAGAGAAATAGATGGTACAAAGGAACACTCCTTAATCTCTTTGAATATAAAAATATGATTTTTAATCATAAGTATGGAGATTTTGGAATGCTCCAACTACCCCGCGTTTTACTCTCCGGATTTCTAGCTATTTTTTTTATTGGACTCACTGGCTGGAAATACCTGCTTAAACCTTTCCTAAAAAGAATTAATAATTGGTCAAGCATAAACTTTGATTTTAGCGTGTTCCTTCATAAATTCACTTTTAATTTTAGCTGGATTGACCTCAATTACACAAACCTCTTTTTCGCAGCGATAAGCCTTGTCTTATCCCTTGTTATCATCAATTATGCCTACACTTACACAAAAGAAAAAGTATTTAGATACGGATTTATTTCCGTGCCTATCTACATCTTCGCCTACGGCCTTTTGGCCTCAATTATCTGGCTCACCGTATTTGTAGATTTACTTCGAGGAAAAAAACAACGATGGTAAGAGAAATTAGCAAAACAAGATATATCGTCGCTTTCCTCATTACTGCTGGAATATTTTTACTCGGCTTACTCCTTGGCGCAGTTCTTACGCAATCTAAATTTAACGAACTTAAAGACCTTCAACAAGACTTACGAACACAACTTTCAAGCTATGAAACACAAGCTTTGCTTGCCTCTCAAAATCCTTGCAAACTTGAGAACGCAGATTCCCTTACCGAAGAATTAGGCTCACTTGCTAATCGACTTACCGCAATGGAAGAGCAACTTGGAAAAAACGATCCAGAGGTTACAAAACTTAAAGAGTATTACTCCCTTCTAGAAATTAGACATTGGCTTTTCTTAAGGAAAATTAACCAAGAATGTTCCTCTTCTTATAAGCTCATCCTCTTTTTTTACTCCTCTGATGATACTCAATGTCCCTCATGTCAGAGCCAAGGATACATTCTCACTTATCTTAGATCTAAATATCCAAACGTACGCGTTTATTCCTTTGACATTACTCTTCAAGATCCAGCTTTAGACTCTCTGAAAAAACTTTACGACATTAAAGAAACTCCTTCCTTGGTGGTGAATGAGACTCCTTATCTACGCTACTTAAGCAAAGAAGAATTAGAACAAATTTTAATACAGCCAAAAACCACTTATAGCTCTCTTTAAACACAATCTTTAAAACCTTTCTTTTATTCTCTTTTTTATGAGCTTTATCACTATCAGTTTTTATAACTATACTACTTTAGAAAATCCTGAAGAACTTGTTGAACGCCTTAGAACTCTTTGTTTAAACCTTAAGATTTTAGGAAGAATCCTTATTGCTGAAGAAGGAATAAATGCTGCTTTGTGCGGAGAAACATCTTCGATTAAAGAATTTAAAACGTTCATTCTTTCTCTTTTTCCTACCTTAACTTTCAGAGAGCAAGAAACCTCTCATTGTACTTATCATAAACTGGTTGTTCGAAAAAGAAAAGAAATCGTTGTTTTTGGAAAAACGATTCTAGCTAAGAACATCGGTAAGCATATTTCTCCAAAAGAATTCCACGCCCTTATTGACAATGAAGACGTCCTTATTGTGGACGCAAGAAATGAACATGAGTATAAAGTTGGAAGATTCAAAAACGCACTTGGATTACCTATAAAGAAGTTTAGGGAATTTCCCGAAGCATCTAAAACCTTGCCTAAACACAAAAAAATTGTTCTCTACTGTACGGGAGGAATCCGCTGTGAAAAAGTCTCAGCCTATCTTAAAGAAGAAGGATTTTCGGATGTCTCTCAGTTAGAAGGGGGGATTATTAACTACCTTAACCAATACCCTGCAGGACACTTTCAAGGAGGATGCTTTGTTTTCGATGATAGGTTAGTCTCTGAGACTTCAGCTCCTATTAGTCCCTGCGAAATCTGTGGCCTTAAAACGCAAACTTATCTTAACTGTTCTAATTTGGATTGCGATAAACTTTTCATCTGCTGCGCTAAATGTCAACAAGAAATGAATCGTACTTGCAGCTCACACTGCAAAAACGCACCCCGACAAAGAAAATCAAAAGTTTCTAAAAAAGTTTCTTTTGGGATGGTACAAAACTATTATTCAAAACCTAAAATCGCACTTCTCAAAATAGAAAGACCTCTTTCTCTTCACTCTAAAATCTTATTTGAAGGAAAAACCACTCGCTTTGAACAAACTGTGCAAGAAATAAAATCTGAAACCGGAGAGAATCTTTCCTTTGCGAAAGAAGAACAGATCATCACAATCCCTGTTTCTCAGAAAGTAAGAAAAAACGATAAAATCTATTTTGTTCCATGATTCTTGACAACCTTTCTTCCTTAGAAGAACAAAGCTTGCTTAGAGGAATTCCTATTCTTGGAAGAGAAAAAGGCTTATGCTTATACCAAACCATTTTGGAACTTCAA
>CAZCCK010000041.1:0-3510 GCA_964497265.1 Candidatus Woesearchaeota archaeon
TGCGTCCCTGATTCAGCAAAGTCAGGAGCAGGGGCCGGTGAACCGTAATCCGATTCGCCGGTATGGAGCCCGCTTACAAAGGCGGGCCTAACGCAAGTAAAACGAAGGATGACCGCCCATGCAGCGCGCATCAGGAGCGAAAGAGGACAGCCGGATACCAGTGGCTACTCCTGAAGAGAAGAGGCTTCGTCTGCAGGATTATTGGTTGGAGTGTGAAAAGGCCCGTCGGGCCAACCCGCGTGACCAGGCGACACAGCGCGCTGAGTACCTGGCGCGTCAAGCGATGTTTGACCAGGGATGCCAACTCCAGCAATGCAAAGCAAAGCCGATTTGACAGTGCAAACCCCCGCCGGCTCCGGCCGGCACCTATTTCAACCCGCGAGGATGATCATGAAGACGAAACAAAACTGGTTGGTGTGGTTTATCTTCTATGGAGCCTTGGCGGGAATCTACTTCTTGGCGCGCGGTGATGAATACGCTCCCGCCGCCTTCCGCGGCATCCTGTGGTTCCGCATCGCCACCGTCGGCCTGGTCTGCTACGCCATGCACGACCCTAACCGCATCCTGGTCGCCAGCCCGCGCTCGAAACCCTTCGGCGCCGCCATCCTGATCTGCGAGACATTCGTCTGGCTCGCCATGTGGCAGATGGGCCTCATCACTGAACTGATCTGCACTCTGCTAGCGCTGGCTGTCTACGAAGACTTCCGCCGCGAAGCACGAATCGCTAATTCCTGACCCCATAGGAGGACACCATGCATACGCATAGCAATGCGGGGGTAGTCACGCCCGTAGTATTGAAAGTGGGCGATATCTGCATCTGGCAGAACCAGACCGGCCCGCTGGCCTACCTGAATGGGACCGAGACCACAATCATCGGTGAGTTGATGCCACGCGTCGGCTTTGATCACTACGGCTTCCGCCACCTGGAAGTTTGCTACGAAGTGGACACGGAAGTACCGTTCTGCACTGACCGTAGCTGCTACGCCGAAACATGGGCCCTGCGCCCGAAATTCCCATCTGCATCCCCTGAAGCCGAGCAGGCATACCTCGAACTGATCGAGCGCATTGCTGATCGGGTGATGGCATGAGCGGCGCGCACACCGAAGGCCCGCTGGCCGCCGTCGATCAATGGATCATCCCGGCTGCGCACACTGACCGCAAGATAGGCGGAAGCACGGACAAGGCCAAGGACTTCGCCACCTACGCGCACATCATCGCCACGGTCCAGAGCAAATACCACGACGAAAAGGCAAACATCCGCCGCTTGGTCGCCTGCTGGAACGCGTTTGATGGCGTGCCCACCGAAAAGATCGAGGGAAAGAGCGCGGCCGAATACGTCGCAAACGAATCCTATCTAACCGGGTTGATTCCGATTCCCGGTCGCGGCATGGAATTAGGGCTAAGTGGCGACGCTTGCCAACTTCTGGCTGATAGCTTCGCCGGACAATTCAAAGGCTCCGGCGGCGTGAACTTCATCGAAGTTCAAATGCACCACAAGGACATGGGGCCGTTCACGGTGACTATTCAGCGACAGGAAGGCGAGACGCCCGCGCAACAGAAAGCAGCCGCCTTGCGCGAACTTGCTGCCGCCCGCGCGCTGCTGAAAGAGGTTTCTGGCAACGATCCCTATATCGTCCCGCAAACCATGTGCGCCGACCTCGCGCGCCGCGTCCGTGCTTTCGTTACCGGAGCTGCCGCATGACCATCACCCGCGCCACCGCAGACACTGAAATCAAAGAAGGCCAGTGGGTCCACGGCTCTCCTGTTGGTGAATACAAGCTCCAATACGGCCTGCATTCCGAGCCCCGCCAGGTAACCCGCATCGCCGGCCAGCGCATCCACTACCGCCGCATTGATGGCACCGAATCCTTCATGCTGAAAAGCGCGGTGCTGATCGTTTGCGACACGGAGGAGGAAGCGCAGTCCATCTACCTCTTATCCCTCCAGCGCAACAAGATCATGACGGAGAAGATCCGCGCCACCACCGAGGCCTGCGAGTCGGAATATGCCGTGCACCTCAACCAGTTGATCGAGGTTGCAGCATGAATATCAGCCTCCTTCACCATTCCCTCGGTGTGCGTCCCGACCGCCGAGAACCGTTCCGCAATCACTTCGTTGCTGGCGAAGGGCATCACGATATGCCCGACCTACTGAAGTTGGTGGAGGCGGGTTACATGGTGCGTCGCCCAGCCCCATCGTTCTGCGGTCATGGCGACGAAGTGTTTTACGTGACCGATGCTGGCCGTGCCTTCGCGCTGGACAACCTGCCACCACCACCGAAGAAGTCCCGTTACGACGAATACCTGGACGCCGATTACGGCCATTCGTTTGCCACCTGGCTCTGCATCGATGTTCCACAGGTCGAACATCGCACGGTCTACCTTGAAGGCGGGAAGTGGCGCGAGGAGTGCCGCCTTGTTCGCACTGGCTATGGCGATTATCGCAAGCCGCGCATCGAAGGCGAGTGGAAGCCAACCAAGAAGGAGGCTAAGGCCAGCTACAAAGCCGCGCTGAAGAAGCATCAGGACCAAGTACGCGCCTGGATGAAACCGGAGGCCGCATGACGATCTTCATCCTCTTCCTGCTCGCCCTCAGCTTCGCCGGCTACTGGTCGCAGCGTAAAGCCCTGCAACCCACTACCCAATCCATCATTTCGACCGCGTATGCGTGGCTCGTGGTGTTTGTTTTGTTCTCGGGAGTTGTCGCATGAGCATCGCTTTCGCCGCCATGGAGTTCGCACGCAAGGTCCATCGCGATCAGGTGCGCAAGTACACCGGCAATCCATACGTTGACCATCTGGCAGAGGTCGCCGGCATCACGGCTGCTGCGCGTCCTTATGACGAAACCTCTCTTGCCGTGGCCTGGCTGCACGACTGCATGGAAGATCAAGGTGTCACGCGGAAGTTCCTCGAGAAGTCGTTTAGCGACCTGGTTGGCTATGGCGTTTTCATGCTCTCCGACCTGGAAGAGGGCAATCGGGCGCAGCGCAAGGAGCTGAGTCGTCTTCGGCTGGATGCTGCGCCGCATTGGGTGCAGACGATTAAATGCGCTGACCTGATCAGCAACACATCCTCCATCGTCAAGCACGACCCTGAATTCGCCAAGGTCTACTTGGAAGAGAAGCGCCTATTGCTCGATGTGATGACCAAAGCAAACCCGCGCCTGCGCGAACTGGCATACCGCATGTGCAAGCCCTGATGACCGCCACCAAAACCAAAAAGGAGAAACCCATGTCCGCCAATACCCTGCTTGACGCCGTATCGCATCACATGAACTGCAAAAATGATCGCATGCTGTCCGGACTGCTCGACGTGGCACCGCCAGTGATTAGCAAGCTGCGCCACGGCCGCCTGAACGTCGGCGCAACGCTGATTCTGCGCATCCACCTGTTGCAGCCGACTCTGTTCCCGATTGCCGGCATCCGCCAGATGATCCAGGCCTGACGCGAGTACCACATGACCCCTCGCACCTGCTACACCACCGAATCCCGCGACCGCGCTATTCGCGCAT
>CAZCCK010000042.1:0-1729 GCA_964497265.1 Candidatus Woesearchaeota archaeon
AAGTCTATAGCGACGGTTGAGGCTATATACTGCGCCGGCTTAAAGAGGCTGGGAAGGTTTAAGGAAGAACCTATGGCACCTGCTAGCGCCGAGAAATTAACAGGAACATCAACACCCGTTATGACTCCGAAATTAGGATTTCCGTTTTCAGCATTCCAGGCCTGATAGAGACCGCCATGAACACGCAAATAGGGATTAAAGGAATGTTCGAGGATGTTGTCTTTGGTGATACCTGCTAGCCATTGTCCATCGTGAAGCTCGCGAATCATGATGGGAGAAGGGTTCATATCCAGATTTAAGCTAAGTGCATGTGCTTTAAAAGGCAAAAATAAGAAACATATAAGTAGCTTTCTCATTGTCCTATTTGTGTTATTTGTATTGTGTTTCCACCAAAGCTATCAAAGGTACAACTACCCCCGTCTGGTCCTTCAACAAAAACAGCGTAGCCGTGATTGCCACTTCCTGCCCCTGTGTCTACATATGAAAAACTACCCCCTGACTGATCACCAGCAACGGCCGTTTTTACGACTGAGGTAGGGGTCCCGGTAATAATACTGCCGTCTTTTGCTATTTGCAGAGCGCATCTATTGTTTAAACCGCTATTTGCGACTGAGGCGGTAACAGTAATAAGCAAGGTTTGAGTAAGGTTTGAATTTCCCGAAGCGGTATAGGTTATGGAAGACCCCGTAACCCTTACAAAAGTGGCGCTTGTATATGCTTCAGCTGCCCATTGTCCGGTCGTAGAATTAGCGACGGAATAGCGACTTGATAAAGTGGTTCCATTTGGAAATGTAATTCCATTTGTCGTAATCGTCATGCTAGTTGCTCTAATTGCACCTCCGACATCAATAGTCGCCGAAGGGTTATTACTTGAAATGGCTACATTCCCACCATTTGGGTTAATGGCAAAAGACCCAGCAGTTGCTAGATTTGTCGCATCTGAATGTTGCATCCACAATCCAAAGGGCGAACCATTTTGAAAACCAAAGTCCAAAGCTTCGCCTGTTCCAGAACGCAAACGGAGCATGTTGTTAATTTGGTCTGTTCCGCTTCTATTTGGTCCTTGAGCTGTCGCCCTATTTTGGTCAAAAACTTCCATTGTTGCCGCGGGTGTTCCGACATTCCCGACAATAGCAGAGCTAGAATTAACCGAGAAAGGCGCTCCCTGAATAGTAACGCTCGAGCCTTGAAAAGTAGTTGCCCCTTGATTGCCGACAACCACACGAGTCGAAGCAGATACGCTTGAGCCCGTAAAAATTCTTAAAGCCCCGGAGGGGTCCGTATCTATAAAGGCGCTATCGCTTCCGCCATTGTTATAAAGGAAGATTTTATTTCCCGTTGTCGCTCCCATTTGCATGTTGCCTTGAACGGTAAAGGAGGTGACGGTTATAGACTGGGTTGAGGCAAAAGCGTTTGTTACCGAGAGATTCGAGACAAAGATAGTACCGGCGTTGATTGTAGTAGGGGTAAGAGTCGCTCCGCCATCCCCCGAAGCGGAAGAATGGGCATGATTTTTAAGACTCCCTCCCTCATAAGCCCATAGCCGGGCCCCCGGTAACAGGGACCCGGCAAGACAAACTAGGAGGGCTGGAATGCGCCACTTCACTGAACTTAACTTAGTTGCAAGGAACCTGAGCCGTCCCGGTCATAGCGGACACCTGCCCGCCTATCGCGGTTCCGGCCGCCGTTCCAACGGCAACCACCCAAGCGCCAACACCAGTCCCCGAGG
>CAZCCK010000042.1:1739-2997 GCA_964497265.1 Candidatus Woesearchaeota archaeon
CCCCGAGGACAGGCAGAGGGTTTGCCGCGAGGAATTAACAATCAGCTCATTGGAAGCCGAAGGGGCAAGAGCTGATATCTGCGCTGAGGTACGCGAGCGAAGGAGGACCGAGCCATCAGTCGCGTTAACGGTAACTAGGTCAGCGTCAAGCGTCGTTCCATGAATGACCAAATGGTTCGAGCTGTTGACTTCCATTTTAAAACGCATGATGCCGCTACCGATTAAACGTAGCGCACCCGCGTCAAACTCAGGATCGGGATAAACCGCATGTCCGATACCAAAGCCGACAAAAAAGGCAAACACACCTAAAACAATCTTTGCGAGCATTTTCTCTTTACGGTTTTCCATTCTCAGTCCCTCCTAAGGAGCGAGTAATATATCTTCATGCGGCAGACAACATTTGCGGGTGTAGAAGCCGGCGAGCTGCTTACATCAACGTCAAATCGAACTATTGCCTGTTGGGGTAGTTGAATCCAAGGAACAAGCTCTTGAATGGGCTGTTCAGGCGCTGCTATTTGAACCGTTGAGTCTTGAAAACGTGATAGCGGCATTCCACCATTAACCAGAAGCCGCCAAGTAAGGAAAGTATCAAAAGGAGCATCCCACGCCATTCCCAGAAAAGTAAGCCAAGCTTGAACACCATTTCGAGTTGTAACGGTTAAAATGTTGTTGTGTGTTGTCCCTTTTGTAGTAGAGACTTCCGCTTGATTGTCCGTTGAGTCAACAATTCGCGTACCATCTGGAGCATAAAGAACAGGACCCACGGCTATTTACCCCCATATTGAGGCTTAGGCAGAAAAGGAGCAGCAAGTAAAAAGACATAAAGCCCCAGTCCCACGATCAAAATAAAAATGGACCATTTAACGGGACCAGCCAAACCCGCGACAGCGTTTCCTAAGCCCGTCCATGCAGCCTTAAAAGGGTAAGCAATAGCCGAACCCGTAGAAGAAATCCCGCTTTCAATTGTGTTTATCGCGGAGTCTTCCAGAGCCTCGGCCCTTTTCTTAACCGGGTCTATATAAGCGACAGCTCCGTCATAAACGGTCGTCGCTTTATCTTCTGCCCAACCAAACAGACGAGTAATACCTCCGCGCCAGTTTGGCATGGATACTTCATAAGTCGAAGGCAGGTCGAGACTGAACACGGCTATCCCTCCCTCGTTAGGGAGGAGCCGTGCTTTTGCGCTTTAAGATTTTGTTTAAGCAAAAGCATTACTTTGTCCCCCTACCGATAAGAAACACGGTTAAAATAAGACCTG
>CAZCCK010000043.1:0-2961 GCA_964497265.1 Candidatus Woesearchaeota archaeon
GCTGACAGCGCACATTGCCCAAAAGCGCCCGAGGGCCCGTGTCAGCCGCGGCTGCGCGATGGCCGCTGCTGCTGGTGTCAACGCCCGATGTCGATCGAGCCGCGCCGCGAGATGCTCGCGCGACCTGCAGAGGCCGGTTCCGCGCAGGCCGCAGCTGCGGCACCGCGCATCAAACGAGCTCTGATGGCCGAGGCCGATCGCGCCGCCGGCATCGACACGAGCCAACGGCGGCCGTTCATCGACGGCCTGCCCGGGCTGCTCGCGCAGCTGCACGCGCGCCACGACCTGCCGATGCGCTGCATCCCGGACATCCTCGACGAGTGCACGTCGATGCTCGAACGGCTCGCCCGGGTGCGCGAGATCGTCGACGCGCTCGATCCGGACGTCGACGAGGGCATCCTCGCTGCGCTGTACAGCCCGCTCGTCAAACCGCCCCTCGGTGTGCTGCCCGAGGCGCTGTGGAGCGAGCAGCACCCGCGCCCGAACGTCGAGCAGCTCGAGCGTCGCGTGTGGGCGCTCGAAACGGTCATCAAGCGCTATCGCGAGCGCGACGTCGCCACGCCGCCCGAGTGGGCCGACGAGCTGTCGCGCCGCCGCCGCGAGGCCGTCGTCGCAGCGCTGCGAGCGCTGCCCGACGCCGAGCTCGATCGCACGATGGCCGAGGCGCAGCGGTGTTGCGCGGTCTGCGGCTCGAATCTGCGCGAGGGCTGCCAATGCGCGGGCCCGCCTGTCGGCAACGGGGATTACTGACCGCACCCGAGGGGGGTGAACACTTGAGGCTCCTATTGGCACACGATTTCGAAATGGGCGATCGCGGCAAGGCCCGCCGCGAGGCGCTCGGGCTGACGGTGGCCGACGTGGCGCGCCGCATGCGTTGCTCGGTGCAGCGGGTTTATAATCTCGAGGCGCAAGGCTGCGGCGGCCTCGCCGTGCTCAAACGATGGGCCGCCGCGATCGAGATGGATCCGAGCGAGCTCGCGTTCGGGCCTGTCGATTTGCGTGCTCGACCGGGGCAGGCGCACGGCATGCGCGCTCGACCCGTGCAACGATCTCGATCCGAAAGGTAACCCCCAACAATGGCCGACTATCAGCAGAACAACCGCAAAACCCAGGGGCGGCAGCAGCCTCCGACCGACGCCAAGCGCCCGCCTCGCATCGACGAGGTGCGGACCCTCGTGCGAAAGACGATGGCGCCGAGCATTCGCATGCTGCTCGGCAAGCAGGCCGACATCGAGCGGTTCGCGAAAGTGTTCCTGAACACCCTCGAGATGGCGAACCTGATCGACTGCACCGACGGATCCATCGCTCGCGCGATGATGCACTCGGCCGAGGTCGACCTCGAGGTCGGCGGCGCCTACCCGTTCGCGTACCTGATCCCATACAACAATCGCGACCGGAACGTTCGCGAGGTGCAATTTCAGATCTCGGTGTGGGGATACCTCGAGCTCGTTCGGCGCTCGAAAGGCGTCAAAAAGGTGTGGGCCGACGTCATCTATTCGAACGACGTATTCGAGACGATCAGCGGAACGAGCGGCAAGAGCATCGTGCATCAGCCCGACTGGTTTGCGCCACGAAAGGAACGCGGCACCGTCCTCGGTAGCTACGCCTGCGCGCTGCTCGAGAACGGCGAGACGGTGTTCGAGCCCGTCTCGAAAGAGGAGCTCGATCAGGCTCGCGCGCAAAACCGTGGCGACTCGCCCGCGTGGGATAAGTGGCCCGAGCAGCAGTACCAAAAGGTCGCGCTCAAACGGCTGTCGAAATACCTACCGAAAGGCGACCGCACCGGGCGCGCCCTCGAGATCGACGAGAACCCGAACACGCGCCCCATCATCGAGGTCGAGGGCGTCGAGGTGCCGAGCGACACGCCGCCCGCGAACGAGCCGAGGCAGGGCCCGCTCGACGACGCCGTCAAACAAGAGAAGGCGCGACAGGCGGCAGATGACGCTACGCCTGCGCAGCGGCTCGACCGCGATCGTCTGTTCGAGATGCTCTGCGACGCTGACGAGACGTGGAACGCGCATCGCGCCCGCGTCGACGCATGGGATGAGATCGACGCGCTCTCGGTGCTCGCGTTCCTGCGTGCCGTGCTCGGCGGCGACGTGACGGCGCCGCCGCCTGCGTGCATGACATTGCCCACACGCGACGTTGCGTGATCAATCGGCGCGCTTGATTGATACGTCACGAATAGGGTACTGCTGACATCGGAGGGTCGGGCGTTGATCATCAAGCTCAGCGGCGGCAGCGGCGTCGCCATCATCGGCATCGGCATCGCGTTGTATGGCGCCGCCCGGCACGTGCTCGGCGGCGGCAGTCACCGGCGGCTCGTGCGCATCATGGATCACTGGACAGCCCTCGGTGACGACCAACGCGAGCGCGCCATCGAGCTCGAACGCGCGCTCGACGACGGGCAACGGCGGCGCCGCGTCGAGTGCGACGCGAGGGCTCGCTACCGGCAGCGATGGGGGGCGGCCTGATGGATCAGGGCGAGCCGTGCACCCGCCTCGCTGCCGTCGAGGCGGGATGGCGATTCGCCGTGCAGCACCCGGGCGAGGTGCTCGTGCTGCAACACACGGGCGCGCTCGGCAATCGGTGGCAGTGCCCGTCGGCGAGCGTCGAGCACGGCCGCGCCGTCGCCGAGTTCAAGCGCCGTCGCGAAACGGTCGTGCACGGCGCCGTCGCGCTGTGGACGAACGGGCGCGTCAGTCGATACGAATCCGGCACGCTGACCCGAACGGGCACCTGAAACCGTCATGGCCGTCGCCGAACCGCTCGCCCTCGCCACGACCTCGGGTCACGCTGTAGCCGCGTGCTGCCGGGCACATCCGAACGGCACGTGCCCCGATCACTACGCTCGATCCCTCGAGCCGCGCGACGAGACGATCGCCGAGCTGCAAAGCATCATCGTCGCGATGCGGCACCGGGACGCGCTCGACGACGCAGCCACGCTCGCGCTCGAGCACG
>CAZCCK010000044.1:0-2910 GCA_964497265.1 Candidatus Woesearchaeota archaeon
TTCGCCGTGCGAATTCACAGGACATTCCCGCGATGTCGACGATCCGGCTGGCAGTGCGCGAAAACGTTCTTTCCGATCCGAGCCGGATTACCGCAAAAATGTATGAAGATTATCTGGACTTGCTCGGTCGGGGCTGGGTTGCGGAAATCGATGGGGTAGTTGCCGGATTCTGCTACGCAAACAAGACCGATGCGTCAATCTGGGCCCTGTTCATGTCGCCGGAATATGAAGGACGAGGGCTCGCCAAGCAATTGTTGAATATGGCTGTTGGGTGGCTCTTCGAGCAAGGCCACGAGATCGTTCGATTGAGCACAGGTTCCGGCACGAGGGCAGACCGGTTTTATGCTGCGCAGGGGTGGACGCTGGAACGAATCGAAGGAAACGATTCTTATTACTTGCAGGTGAGCGCCAAGGTGAACGGCCGGGCTGCGGCTTAGAATGGCTGCACTGGCCGGTATCGGCTGCGGACGCCAAGCGAGATATGATTGGTTCCATGTGAAATCGAGTGAGACTATATGCTTTGTCCGGTTGATGATTCAGAATTGCTGGTTGCCAGCTTTGGCGGTTATCAGGTTTACCGTTGCAAGCAATGCTTAGGCGTAGCCGTCAGCGGAAATCTATTGCGGAATGTGCGCGCCTATGCAGCGCTGGAATTGCACAAAAAACATAGCGATGCTCCAGGCGTCCAACCTTGTCCCACGGATGCAAAGGCGATGAAGTCGCTGGAATACAAAGGTGTTGCCATGTGTGTTTGTCCGCAGTGCCTCGGCCTTTGGCTAAAGGCCGGCCAACTGTCTCGGCTGCTGGAACTGGTGGGGCCGCCGGAGCAAACCGATTTGTCAAAAATCGGGCAGAGCTTGACGACACTGCGCAGCAGTGTTGGCCCGAGCTGCATTGACGGTTTGGGAGATATTTTGGAATTTCCCATTGACGTCATCGACGCCATTGGAACGCTTGCTGAATAAGCTGTCGGCGTCGCGGCGTGGTGACTTGCTCCGCATCGTGACAAACTGCAGACTTTACAGGTAAGCAAGATGCAATCCTGGCCATCGTCGGCCCACTTCGACTAGAAGCGGCCGCTAAAGAATAGGAAATTAAACACAAATGAAAACGCGTTCGCTTGCCCCATTCTGGCTTTCTTGCTTCGTACCTTTTAAATAGTCATGGCAAACTGCAGCTATCTATTTCTCAGTAATACGGAGCCTTGGCACAGAGGAAGCACGGCCGTACCGCCGATGCGCCATATTTCCACCGCGCGCCACCATATTCCTTTTGCGTTCAAGGTCCTATTGTCAGGCGACCCGAAAGCGATCAAGCCCCCTCGCGGTGCGGCGTGCAGGCGCTTGCTGATCGCTAATCGCGAACCAGGGGTAGAGCGTCTGGCAGCGTTCCTTAATCGGATTGATCTGCCCCATGCACGACCGGTCATTGACCATACACTCGCGTTCCTGCACAAACCCGAGCACATGAGTGCGTTCTTCGTGCTTGATCCGATGGCGGTCTTTGATCTAGAGGAAGAATCATACACAAGGCAGGTACGAAAGCTCATCGATGAAATCACGACTATAGAATCCACTTTTGAGCGTGAGTCTGCAAAACTGCAAGAGCATCTTGGACCAATTACGATTGGACCCGGTATGAGACCGAGTTTCATCGCCAGACTATTCGGTGCGAAGCAGCGGCCAGCAGTGCAGGTACCTTTCCCAGAGCCGCTGTATCGCTTCGAGCAGGCTGGCCTGCTTAATTGGCATGAGTGAGCGGAGACGAGGTTGAGCATCATTGTTAGGACTCGGGCTGATTCCGGCTGCAGATTCAACCGGTCGACGCAACACGCCTCATGCCTAAGCAGTTTATAGTGTTGCGTCGACCGGTTGAATCAGCAGGCGATAACCGCCCCTCGCGGCGCCCTTCGATTGCCAGCTCTATGGGAAGTTCATCATCAGTCCGCCTTGTAATCATCGATCATGAAATCCTCTCTCCGCCGGTGTTTGGGCAGGCGGCGCTCGACCTGTTCTTCGGCGTGAAAGCTGGCGTGCTGGACCAGCGTCAACGCCGTCTTGAGCGTGTCGCTCATGCTGCTGGCGACAGCCCGCATGGCGTCCATATGCGATGTGGGCGGCTTGTGCGCCTGCTGTTGAAGCTGGCGCCTCAATCGGTACGCGGCCGTCCAGTTCTTCTCGTCGGGGCGGCGTATCCACAAGTCGCGCCAGGCGTTGCGACCATCGCCGGCAATTAACAATGTCAGTTGCCGCGGCGAGACGGCGCGCCCCAGGTACGTGAGGTCTTCGCCCACCACCTCGGCGTAATGCCATGTTTCGCCGACATGCATGCGCACCCGGCTCCCGTCGGGCAGGAACAGGCATTTCCATTGATAGCCCTGCAGCGGCGCCGCCGTTTGGCGCTGCACTTCCATCCAGTGCTCAATTGCGCGCACGACCGCTTCGGTGGTGGTGAGCGTGCTGCCGGACATGCGCAAATAGTTGCACAATTCAGAGTAGGCAGCGGGTGGTATGGCGGTTTGGGTGCCTCCGGCATTCATACTCGTTTCTCCTGTTAGAGTTGTCTGGTTTTGTCGCGTTCTGTCTCTTTAGACAAGGAAATTCACGCCGAGTTCAAACACGACAAAACGAGACAGAACGAGACAGGCCAACGAGACGCGTTGCCGGAGGGAGTCGCCAGCCTATACCCCCCCTGTCTATGGCGGCAGTTGATTGGTGGGAAGGCGAAATGAGCGGAAGGGCGGAAAGAACCGCGTAGCTGCAATCCGGCTGGGTTGGGGCGGCACGTCATTGATTGCCGCCGCCGGCAGCGAAAAAGCAAAGGGCGCTGCAGCTCGTGTCTTTGCCTAGCGCAGTGCCGCGTTGATGCGGGCCAGCGCTTGCGAGCCGGGGCACAGCACCGCCTCGTCCA
>CAZCCK010000045.1:0-2540 GCA_964497265.1 Candidatus Woesearchaeota archaeon
CACCCTCGCCACTCCCTTGGTCGCCTTTGCTGCTATCAACAACGTCTCGGATGCAGGGGCCTTCATCATCAACACGATCAATAACATAATCGTCCCGGTCCTCTTCGCCGTGGCGTTTATCGTCTTCCTCTACGGCGTAGCTCAGGCGTACATCTTCTCTCACGGCAGCCCAGAGGAGGTGAGCAAGGGTCACAAGCTTATCCTCTGGGGTCTTATCGGCTTCGCAGCGATGCTCTCGGTGTGGGGCCTGGTAAATGTGGTAGCCAACACCTTCGGTCTTGGCGGCTCGTATGCACCACCTGCTCCGTATGCGCCAACACAGTCCACTGCTCCTGCATCGAACCTAGGGACTCCAGGGAGCGGTCCTGGAAGCGCACAGGAACCACTAGTTGCTCCTGTTGGAGGATAACAATAATAAATTATGAAAATTCTTTCTCGAACAATACTCGCGTTTTCTTTTGTCGCCCCAGTTCTTACGAATGCTGCAGGAGTGAACACTACGTACATAATGAACTACTCCAATAGTATCGTTAATATTATCAACTTCTACCTTGTTCCAATCCTGCTCTCGGTCGCGTTTATCGTTTTCCTCTACGGTGTCTACAAGAACTTCATCTTGGGTGCTGAGAGCGGGGAGGCGCACACGGCTGGTTCTAAGTTCGTCGCTACGGGCCTTATTGGTTTTGTCATCATTCTCTCCCTCTGGGCACTCGTAAACATTGTGGGCAGTACGTTGGTCGGCTCCTCAGGGGCATCCAACAACCGTCCGAGCCCCCCTATCTTCTAAAGGGCTATCCACACAGTCTCCCAGGAGCGCTTGACCCCCTTACCAAGAACGTTACAATTAGCACATTACTCACTTACGCATATTATGAAAAAAGTTTTCTCTCTTACCACCCTTGCTCTCGCCTTCCCAGCTCTCGCTTTCGCACAGTCGACCGTCCGTAACCTCTCAGACGCAGGTAACTTCGTTATCAATACGATTAACAACATCGTCGTTCCTGTCCTCTTCGCGGTAGCGTTTGTGGTCTTCCTCTACGGCGCGTTTGAGACCTTCATCATCGGCGCCTCTTCAGACGAGGCGAAGGACAAAGGTAAGAACCTTATGCTCTGGTCGCTCATCGGCTTCTTCGTGATGATCTCTGTGTGGGGCTTGGTAAGTATCCTCACCGGCACGGTCAACTTCAGCAGCAACACTCAGGGCACCCTCCCAAGCGCAAGCGTGCAGGCTCACTAGCCCGTAAATGTTCAAGCCCCTTTACGATTTCTTGGGGAAGGTGGTTGTAGAGATAGTTAACCCCTTCATCCTTCTGCTTATCGCAGTCGCGGGGCTCGTCTTTGTCTGGGGCGTGTTCAAGTTTATCCGGGCAGAAGGGGCGGGGGAGAGTGGCGACCGCGCAGAGAGTCAGAAAATGATTCTCTGGAGCATCGTCGGCTTCGCGATAATGTTTGGTGCCTACGGCATTATCAACATCGCACTTGGGACGTTTGATCTCCCACCGATCCAAAAAGGATTTCTCCAAAACGGGTTAAATAAGTAGAGTATAAAAATATAAAGGCCGCACACCCAAATGGATGTGCGGCCCTTGTGCGTCCCACGTGGGACAAAGATCGGGGTTAACCTTTCACAAGTTGAAAGTATACCCCGTTTTCTTGTTCCGAATCGTTCACCACATACAGGTGTCGGATCGGTTTGTTGGGACAATTGCTTCCCGACAAGCATTCAGTTCCGTCGGTGTATTCCACCAAAAAGTGAAAGTTGTCACCGTCAAGATCTGCGTGCATACGGACCGGTATTTGTATTTCTTCCTGTCCTTTTGCGGGAATGACGAGTTTCGACCAGCCCACATGCGTCACGGCTTGTTTTGAGCTTTCGAACAGTGACTGGATGACGGGTGGTTTGGCTTGTCGTGTTTCGGCGACAAACTTCTTCTCCTCGTCCGTCAGCTCTTCTCCGGCGGCCACTTTGGCAGCGACAAGGTTGAGCTTCTTGGCCTGGGCCGTATCAGCTGTTTCTTTCGTAGTCTGGTCGAGCTTATACAGCGCGACATCAGACTTCGTCAGAAACAGGCTTTGCGGGTCCCAGCCTGTGTAACGAACCCACAATGTGCTGGGCACGAGGCTTATCAGAGCCAAGATGGCAACTGATACTGCGAAGTAGTACGCGGACTTGCGCCCGAGTTCACCTTCGAAGAGCTCCGGCCACATCCAGATGAAGATCCCAATCACCATGAGTGACGAGATCAGCCAGGTGACGGCCTTCGGATTTTCCTTGAAGGGAATGATACCCATAACAAACAGGTACGAAATCCCAGCAAGGAGCACTATCTTGAGGACAAAGAGATATTTCTCAAGCGCCTTCTCGATGTTGCCGACAAGCGTTGGGTCGCCGGCTATTCTTTGCAGAATGCCGCCGCCCATTACGACGAGCAGGTTGATCGGTCGTGCCCACAGGTACGCGACGGTAACTGCGAAGACGACTGCGCCGACAAGACTCGGCTGCTTGATGTCGTGCGCGGCGTTCAAGTAGAACGCACCGA
>CAZCCK010000046.1:0-2530 GCA_964497265.1 Candidatus Woesearchaeota archaeon
GTATTTCCCCAGCCAATGGGATGAGGAGCATTACGTCGCGCTGTTCGCCATGAAAAGGCTGTTGAGCGGCTGAAGCTGGTTCGGTCCGACGATGTTGAACGTAACCTGATTCGCAACGCCGGTCTGACCGATACAGAACAGCATCGAAACGTAATCCTGCGTGGCGCTCGTATCCGGTACGTTCGTTATGCTGATCGTCGTCGAGTTCGTCGGCATCGCGAAGTAAATCGACGGCCCGTTCATGTCGGCCACGAGGTTGCTCGAATACCCGGCATTCGTCGTCTGCCGGTATTGGTTCTTCAAGATGGTTACGAAATGGCTGAACGAATTGGACGGTGCGAAATTTCGCTGACCGAAGTTCTGCCGATTATCCGTTACCGGCTGAAACTGTCCCGTCGCGCTCGTTACGTACCAACCATTCGAACTCATGTCCTTCGTCGCCCACAAACCGACGATTCCATTGGAGTTGACCAGACCGGTTGGGAAGATCGCGGCATTCGTCCCGCCGTCGACCATCCAGAAGCCTTTCCCGGCGCCGGTAGTCGTCACCTTTACGAATTGACCGGACAAGTCGTACTTGGACGTCCCGGACGGCACCCAGTCGGTTCCGTTGTAGACCATTAGGTCGCCGTTGACTTCCGAGCCAAGCTGGATCTTCGCGCCGTTGACCGCGTTATCCTGAATTTTGGTCGTCGTGACCGCCCCGTCCTGAATCTTCGACCCGGTCAGATTCGTCGCCGAGAAGACGATTGTCCCGTCGCTGTTCGTAAACAAGTGCATCGTCGCGTCCTCGGCTTTTAGCGTCGCGAAGTTGAGCACGACCCCGCTCTTGCCAAGATACGTGTTCGCCGTACCCGACCCTTGATTAGCGCCGACGTTGGCTTCACCCGAACTCGCGAACGCTCGCCAGCCCGGCACGCCGTTACCGTCCGTTGCCCATGCGACATTCGGAACGGATGCCGGTGACTCGACGATACCGGCCTGCGTCGCGGTGTTCGTCTTGACTCCGATCAACGGATTAGCCGAAACGCCGTTGCCGTCCGTGACGACCATGTCGCCGCTACCCGTGATCGATCTCGTCGTCATCGTCCCGCCGCCGGTCTTGGTTACGATTCCGTTTCCGACCAACCCGGCGACCGCCGTCAGTTCGGCATCCAGATCTTGCTTGAGCGAATTGAGCGCGTTCGAGGCCGAATTGATCGCGGCTTCGACTTCCCACTTGCGGAAAATTACATTGCTCGACGTATTGAACGTCGTCCCTTGCATGAAATACCGGTTCGTTTCTTGATCGGTCGCGCTGGTGAAATAAGCGGTATTCCCGACCTTAACGATCGCTCCGTCATTTAGGATAATCGTCGCCGCATTGTTGACTGATAGAGAATTGAAATTGTTGATGATCAGGAATGCGCCGGTTACGTCCTTGCCAAACCACATATCGCCGTTCTGAATCATCCTCCCGTAATTCGTAATCCCCGGCTGCGCCCAGCCGTTAGCTAAAGCGTCAGCAACCGCCTGCTGCGGGATCATAAACCCGTTCGTCGCGTAGAGCGGCGCGACATGACCGAAATACTGAGGCTGCGCGTAACGGTTTACTTCATCCTCATACGCAAGTTGAATCGGCAACTTGCTCCGGGTCGAGATACCGCTCGACGAAATATCGTCATCCAAGATCGAGCCCGACGCGTAGCTAAAGATCAGGTTCGTCCCTCCCACGTCGACGATACTGAAATCCGACCCGCTCAACGTCTTGACCGTGTTGGTCGTCCCGCGCTTCGGTCCGGCCAAACTGACGCCGATATTCGCCGCATCAGCCAGAAAGTTCGTTTCACCCGCACCGCCGCCGCCGCTGAACGGGACAAACTGCAACGATCCCTCGGTCGCGTTCGACAATACGAGCGCGTAACCAGCCGTCGCGCCGACCGCGAGATCTTTGAAGATATTCGTCCGGGCGTGCCAAGCCGTATCGCTCGACCGCTTGAACAACTTGATCCAGTCCGTCTCCGGACCGAGTCCGGGCGTCGTCGCACCGAGCAAAAGCAAAACGGCGGCTCCAGCGAGAGCCGCCGCGAAATATCGTCTGAGGTTCGTCATACCCATCCTGTATTCGTATCGTTACCGCTTCCCTTCGTGTAGCTGATGCCAGTGACCGTATCGAGATACTTGTCACCCGGGCGACCGAAGATAGACCCGTTCGGGTCAACCGTTCCGGTCGTGCTATTGGCTTGATACTGCCAGCCGGTGTTACCCGCGCCCGTTACCTTGTACCAGAGGCGCGCCCGATCGGTCTGGACGTAGGTCGCATTAACGACGGCCGTGACAACCCCTTCGGGACTACCCGCCCCGCTGTAATGATCACCGCCGACGCCTGAACCACCGGAACCGCCGCCCGTTCCCCGGCGCGGATTCCGTGGTGCTCGCCACCTACTACGCCGCGCAGACGCTGATCGTGCTGTCGATCCGCTGATCCATGTATCTTTCCGCGTAAAGCTATGTCGCGGTTGCCGTTGACGGCGGGTTGAACCCCGCCGCT
>CAZCCK010000047.1:0-2448 GCA_964497265.1 Candidatus Woesearchaeota archaeon
AATAGCCGCACGTGCGGCTGCCATCGATGCTGATGGCGAGGCGCGGGTTCGAATACGGCAGCAGTTCGAGCACGCGCCCGTCGGGCAGCACGCGCCGGTGCAGATAGTACACGTCGCGCGGGTAGCCCGCCGGTCGCTCGTCGCCCGAGTGATATCGATCGTATCCCTCGACCCGCGCCCGAAAGACGACATCGCCCGGGATGTCGTCGGTGTGGCTCTCGCCCCGCACGACCTCGTCGCCCGGCTCGAGCACGAGCCGCGTCAATGGCGCGAGTAGCTGCCGGGCCCCCGTGGCCGCCCTCGTGACGACGAGGG
The DNA here is from genome assembly GCA_964497265.1 of Candidatus Woesearchaeota archaeon. GTDB lineage: Archaea > Nanobdellota > Nanobdellia > SCGC-AAA011-G17 > GW2011-AR18 > JAHFKM01. The sequence goes on from CAZCCK010000047.1 coordinate 316, forward strand.
CGATGTTCGATCCATTGAACACCAGGCGACGCCCACTGCTACCCTCGTCGACGACGAGGTTTATGTCGGGCGGCTTGCCGCCGGTGGGTTTATCCCACGGCTTGAACTGATACGTCATGGGGCGTTGCCTTTCGCCCGCTCGGCCTCGACGCCGTCGATCAGCGCCGAGGGCCCGGTCATGGTTTTTTCGATGTACGCGAACTGCGCTTGCACTCGGCGCAGCGCCGCCCGAGTGTCCTCGAGTTCGAGCAGCTTGCCGCTCGTGATGGCGAGGGCCCACGCGATGACCGCGAGGTCGTTCGCTGTCAGCCCGCACAGCGACCGCTCGCCCGTGCGCGCGAGCCCGTCGCGAGCACTCTGCACGGCACGTTCGACGTCGCGGACCTGTTGCGCCGACGGCGTCTGACGGTTCTCGCCGGGCCCCGCTGCTGCATCGAGCAGGTCGAGCGCCTCGGCGGCGGTCAATGCCGGCATGCCCCTCGCCACTCGGCCCCGGTTCATCTCGACGAGGTTTAGACCGCGCTCGCGCAGAACCGTGCACTCGGGCGAGTGCTCGCCGCTGCCATTACCGGTCGGCATCCACGCGACGCACACGAGGCAGCGCTGCGGCGCATCCGGCGCGGGCGGCGGCGGCCACGGCTCGGATGGTCTCACGACCCGCCTCGCAGTAGCGCGGTCGCCGTCAGGCTGCCGACCCCCATCGCGAGCAGCGCGAGATCCTCGATGCCGAGAGCGTCCGGCGTTCGGCCGGCGTCGAGCGCCTGTCGGTACCGAACGAGCAGGTTACCGAGGTCGTTCAGTCGCTCGACCGTGGGCAACGGCACCCCGGCGAGACGCCGTTTCTGCAGCCGGTCGATCTCGGCGAGCAACTGGCCACGCTCGGCCCGCATCAGTTGCACCTCGGATATGCCGCACTTGAGACAATGACCCGAGTCGACGAATTTGTGATCGCAGCCGGTCATCGCTCGCCCCCCGGATCGCGCGGCTCGGACATCGCGGCCCGCACGCACTCGACCTGCAGCTCGTCGACCGTGGCGCGCAGCTCGGCCGCTTTGGCATCGATGCATCGCGACAGATGCTCGGCGAATAGCATCGCGCCCTGCGCGAGGATGATCCCGCCGCACCCGAGCCACGCCCCGCGCTCGGCGCACATCCCGGCGCAGAACGCGTGCGGCAGCTGCACCCATAGGCCATCGAGTCTCATGCTCGCCCCGCTTTTATCTCGTCGGCGAACGCCTGCAATTCAGCGTCGAGGCCCTCGATCAGACGCTCGTCGGCCTCGGTCATCTCGGGCTCGTCCGAGGTTTGGTTCAGCATGATCGATTGCAGCGCTTTGGCGCCCGCGTAAAACGCGCGCCGCGTCTCGATGTGCTGCGAGAGCGATGCCTCGGCAGGGATCATCTGCCGGTAAGAGTGCCACATCAGCTCGATGTGTTTCACGAGGCCGTCCCCGTGCGGGTTGCGAGCTGCGAGCCGAGCTGCAGCAGCCACGCGCCGAGGCGACGACGCAGCGCGGGTTTCGGCTCGAGCGCCCGCAAGCGGGCATCGACGTCGAGCGATAGCTGCCTCGCCTCGGCGTCCTCGCTCGCCCCGTCGGCGACGAGCCGCGCCCGCGCGTGCTCGACGAGCTGCCAAAGCTGCCGGCGGCTATCGTGCCAATAGGCGTCGACGACCTCGTCGGCCGCCGTCGGATCGGGCTCGGGCAGTAGCGCCGTCGCCTCGTCGAGCACGCGCGCAATCCGCTCGGCGGCGCCTTGCCACCCCTCGACCCGCCCCCGCTTGCGCCCGGCGGCGTAACACGACAGCGCGAGCGCCGTGATCGACCCGAGCGACGCGGGCTGCGCGGCCCGCACCTGCAATCTTTTGACTTGCTCGGCGAGCGTGCCGAGCAGCTGATCCGTATTCATTTCGTGTGCCTCCGAAACGTCGACCCCCATGCCGACCGCACCCCTCTAGTACGTCGACCCGGCCATGATAGACATGCCGGCGCTCGCGGCGCCAGCCTGCGCGACGCCGAGCAAGATCGCCGCCTGATCGAATAGCTGCGTCAAGGCGTCCGCCCGGTTGTCCCTGCCGCCCGGCTTGCCCGTGAAATATCGGAGCTCCTTCCAGAACGGCGCGACCCACTCGCCG
>CAZCCK010000048.1:0-2107 GCA_964497265.1 Candidatus Woesearchaeota archaeon
TGGCCTACGAATTCCAGGGCGACGCGGCGGCCATGCCGGCCGCGCCGCAGGCGCCGGGCGCAGGAGCTATAGCGCCCAAGCCGGGCGAGCAGGCGCTGCGGGTGACCAGGGATGGCGGCCATCACGGGCATTGAGCGGCAATTGCGGCGATGGGGCAGGTAAAAGTTTTTGCAGCCGACGCATCAATGCGCCGGCCAATTCCAGTTACCAAAAGCTTGCCCATACGTTCAGTCGATGCGCCTGAACGCGATGCCACAGGGGGTAGCACAGTCCTCCCCGGCACAGGGAAAGTTCGCGCCAGCACCGTGACGGTGTAGACACCGGCCTGCAGGTCGGTGCTCTAGATTTGCGTGAAGCCGGCGGCGCCGCGCCCGAAGGTGCCGCTCACAGCGCCCTGGTAGTGGTAGGACTTGCCAGCAAACCGGGCCGCGTCAACGGCCTAGCAGGCAAGGCCATTTCACAAAATTACGGCACGTATATCGACTGAATTTCGAACGCATAATTTGTCCCTTCTTCGTAGACGCGAATTGCCATAGCCAAGTCGCTGGCGCCCCCTTCGACCGCGTATAAGTCAATCAAAACATCCCAATAGTTTGACATCCACTGGCATGCCGAGGTCTGCCAGGACTCATCCGACAAGGCCGACAATCGAGCTCCATAGTTCTTGATATTGCTTGATATCTCGGCAGCCGTTTCCGGCGAAACGGGACGAACGCCGGGAACTCCCCCGACCAAGCCAAAATCTTCTTGCCTAAATGCATCGATGATTTCAACAAAAGTTTTTCGCCACGCGGAGGGTATTGGGCGTTGTCCTTTTTCGTCCTTCAGGACGGGAATTATTTCGTTCATAGATCATTCTCCAGAATGAAGTTTACGGTGACAATCGAGGCACACTTCCGCCATTGCTGGCGGTGTCGATATAAGTGCGAATATTGGTCAGCCGCTTGGCACTATCCATACGAATGCCACCGATGTAGGCGACTTGGACGTCTGGGCGCAGATCATCGTTGTCGAACCGGACTGCAATATCTGGTTCCCGGCCTGCGCCGCCGGCCGCGAAACCACCATAGCGCACCGCAGCCGGCTGGCACTCACCCGTGACGCTGCATGCGTTATAGGTGACAGTTAAGTAATTTCCGCGCCGATCTTCCGTATGGGCCAATGCCCACTTCATAATCGCAGCGCCACTGTCCTGCGCATGCAGCGCGCTATTTGCAGCATTACCGTAGAAGGAAATTTTTCCTTCTCGCTCCTCGACCTTGAAGCCACCATCAACCAAGCGGGAGACGCGAGAAAACACATCGACCTCGGTCCGATAGCTCGCCTGGGCACTCCAGTATGCGTCGTCGGAATTGTCTCCCCCAACAACAACCAGTCGCTGGCCATTCATACAGAGTCGATCGGAATTGGTCAGGCTGATGCGGCCATTGGCACCATCCTGAGCAATAGTCTTAGCGCAGCGCTCGATCGTGGGCAAGCCCGACAGGTTCCATCCGATACCCAACACGCCGTTTGGAGCCGTACTCGAGTATGAGAGGGACATTGTCGGTTCGATGCCGGCAGTCCCGGGAGGTACGACAATCGGTATGGAGTATATTGCTTCGCCAGATGATCCCACAGTCATCTGGCCCGGCAATGTACCAGCAATCGGGTTAGCCGAATGTGGCGGCTCAATTACGACGGGTATCGGCTTGGAATCTTCACCGCCCCGCCGGCAAGGCCGATACGATGAAAACGATTTATCCCATTTCAAGCATCGTCGACCACCCATGGCTATCGGCTGGCGCTGACGTAGCATCCACTGAAACCGGGCAATATTTCGCGATGTATCGCCGTCTACCGCGCAAAAATAGCGAGCAGGGGCGACAAATTTCGATGATCCGAACGCCGAACAGGGCACAAGCGTGGCCGTTGCTATCCGCGTGCGGCTGGGATTGCGCAGCGACTGATCGGGTCGTTCAGTCACTACAGCCGAGGCCGTGTCCGATTGTCAGACCAGATCCTGTCGCGCGCATGACCCCGGTGCCGATTACGATGGTAGACCCCGGAACTCCGGTGGCTCTGTCGCGCAAGACCCTGTCGCGCAAAATCAGCTACAGCCGAGGTC
>CAZCCK010000049.1:0-2023 GCA_964497265.1 Candidatus Woesearchaeota archaeon
CACAGCGCGCGCTCGTGCGATGATTCCGCCTCGCAGGTGCATACTCGGCGTCGCGTGTTCGGCGCCGCGCTGCGAACCGCCCGCGAGCTTGCCGGTCTCGGGCTCGCGACCCTCGAGCTGTGCGAGGGCGAATGGTTCGCCACCGATGCGCAGACGGGCCCGGCAAGCAGGATCAGGCGGCCTGACGCTCGAGCTTGCCGACGAACTCGACGCTGCCCTTGACCGCGTCGTCGAGCGGGGCGTCGAGGCTGATCGAGATGTATGCGCCGGTGAACGTCAGCACCTTGCCGCCGGGCACCTTGCATCGCAGCTGCACGATCTTCCGATCCTGAATCGCCTTGATGTAGTCGCGCTCGAACCCGTTCTCGCCGACCGGGAAATTGAAGCTGATCGACGAGGCGCGCACCCCGAACGTGACCCCCGCGCCGTCCTCGCGCAGCGTGTGCACTTCCTTACCGTCGTTCCCGTATTTGATCGAGAAATCCGTCACGCGCACGAGGTCGCCGTTGCCCTGCGCGATGAATGCTTTTGGAAAGAGCTCTGCCATGGGAGGGATCCTTTCGACGTCGAGGCGTCAGCTCGCGAGCTTTTGCGCGTAAACGCCGAGCTTGGCGAGTGGCTTGATGATCGCGAGCGGGATGAAAATGTCGACCTGCGATGGGTCGCTCGCGTTGATCTGCACGACGAGCTGCCCGGCGGCGATGCTCGCGTCGAGCTTTGGACCGTCTGCGACGCCACGCGGCACCCACAGCTGCAGGCGCGCCTCGATGAACGCCTGCACGTCTCGCCGCTCGATGACGCCCGCCGGCAGCCGGTTCTCGCCCGCGGGCAGGTCCTCGGTGATCGAGCAATTGGCGAACTCGACCGGCAGCGACGAGCGAATGTCGTCGGCGACGGTGTACATGCCGTCGGTGTCAGACAGATCGAGCGCGCGATAATCGGGCGCCGTGCCGGTTGTCGAGCGCGTCGTGATGGGGCGCACGAGAAAAATCTCGCCCGTCAGCTGTTGCACGTCGAGCGGGCTGACGCCGTTCGAGAGCAGGCTCTCGCTCTCGGCCACGGTCAGCTTTTCCGCGACGACGTCGCGCGGGCCGTGCAGGTCGAGCTTATTTCCGATGCGGTTATAGTTCGCCCGAATCGGGATCCATCGCAGCGCGTCGCCCGCCTCGGCGCCCGCGAGCTCGCCGGGCAGGTCCTCGAAATTCTGCCCGAACACATACTCGGCAGCCTCGTCGTTGCGTGCGATGGCGCCCGCCTGCACGTTCGAGATCGAGCCGGTGTGGCCGATGGTGGCGACCTGCAAGAGCGCCTGCGAGCCCGTCTCGCGGGCGTTGATGGCGGCCACGACGCGGGCCGCGTTCGAGGTGCTGCCGGTCGCCTGCGCGTCGGCGTTCGACAGCACCGGCACGATGCGGCGATACTCGCGCGTCGACACCGTCGAGAGCGCGGTCGTGAAATCGGGCTCGAGCGTGCCGCCGGCGAGGGCCTGCGGATTGTCGACGATGGTGATGCCGCCGCCGCCCGTCAGGATCGAGGCGTCGAGGCGGATGTCGTTGCCCCACGCGCCCGCGCCTTTCGCGATGTAGTCGATGGCGCCCGCGTTGGCAGCCACCGTGACCGGCAGGTCGCCGCCCTGCGCGAGGATGGCGCCGACGGCGCGATTGACGAACACGGTTTCGCTCTCGCCGTTGTTCCACGCGACATCGATGATGCGTCCCGCGATGCGCAGCCGGATGGCGCTGTTCGCCGTCGCGGGCCCGTCGAACGTCTGCGACTCGGTCGCGGCGACGCCGCTGCTCGGCGTCGGGCTGATGGCGTCGACCGACGCCGCCGGGTTTGCCGCAAACAGGCGCTTGGCGGTCAGGTGCCCCTTCGTGCCCGGACCGAACGCCGTCGCCGCGTCGTCGGGCCCGAACAGCCGCCGCACCTCGGTGGCGTTGACGAGGGTGCCGCCGGTGCCTTCCGGCGCCATGATCACCACCCGCTGCGAGGCGCCGCCCGGGTTACCCGCGCGCCCGAGCAG
>CAZCCK010000050.1:0-2022 GCA_964497265.1 Candidatus Woesearchaeota archaeon
TTGGCACAGGGGGGGCATGAATACGTCGCCGCTAAATTCCCTGTACTTGGGCAATGGATTTAATACAGGCTTTCATACAGTGGTTAAAAGAATTTCTAGGAAACATCATGGACCTGGAATCCCAAATAAAAGCGGCGATAAACCAAAAAATCGTAATCCCTTTGTCTCTTCCCGCGTCTACTGTGAATGCCCTTTTTGCGCAAGCAGTCCTAGAAACAGGACATTTTAAGTCACCCGCCTTTGCTGCTACCAATTCGCTATTCAATCGTCATAAAGGGTCAGGGCGTGGTTTTTGGACGGGGAGAACCTATTACGCGAATCCTGGAGACGCTGATCTGCGTATCTATGACTCGATCTACCAAAGTGCCGAGGACATGGCTCAGCTTTTAACGGACCCGCATTATATCAGGGCGCTTTTAGCACTTCGGGCTGGAAATGTCTCTCAGTACTTCTACGAGCTTCAAGTTGCGGGATTCTCAGTACAAGATACGTACGCTTCGGCTCTCGAAAGAACATATAGGAGCATTGCTTAAATGATAGATACCTCTTACCCAGAAGGTCAACCACCGCCAACGGTAACTTTTTCGGATATCGCGGGCTCGCCCGTTGCGGCTATTCAGTCATTAGCGGGGCAACCTTATCTCCCAGCCGGGCAATTGCCACTATCCGCCTTTGGGCCTAATTGGCTTCAAAGTCTAAAGGATTTCGCTAATCAGTATCACATTACGGATATTCCAGCAGCAAAGAGTTTTTTTGAAACGGCACCCGCAGAGCAAAGACAAGCCGTCTATGAATCAACCTTGACCGCCTCTGCACAGGATGTCGTTAATCATGCGGCTATAGAGACAGAAGCGCAAAGGACCTCGCATTTTTCTGATTTAAACGAGTTTAAAACGACTGGGATTCCCTTGATTGCCGCTGCGACCGCTGCTTTTGGAGGGCCAGCTTTGGCAGCGTCAGGGGCTTTGGCACCCTTGGGAAATGCGGCCTCTGCCGCGGCGTCTGGGGTTGAGGATGCTGTTTCGTCCTTGGGGTCTGCTGCTGCGGCGGCCGTTGCAGCGATAAAAAACGCGGTTAATAACCTCGTGACCTCAATTCCAACATCCTTGCCGTCTATCCCCAGTGTTCCGGGTATTCCTAATTTTTCTGCTGAACAGTTAGCACCCTTGCTGGCAGCCTTAAAACCTGCTGCACCGGTGCAACAACCTACCCCGCCAGCTCCGGCGGCGCTACCACAGACGTCATTAGGGATTTATGGGTATCTCCCATATGTCGCTATCGGCAGCGGAGTGCTTCTTCTTTATTTTTGGAAGAAGAAACGCTAAAAACCAATCAAATCAATCTTAATCCCGGATAGATTTAACCCTCTTGCTCTAGCAGCTTTCCTAAAAGCTTTCTTAAATTCTTTCTTAGAGTTTTTACTTTTAATTATCAGTTTCTTTTTCTTCATTTAATTAAACCTCCAGCGCAAAGAAGCAGAGATATTATATCCCTTAAGCGTTTGGGTGAGTAGCGATGCCTTGTTCTTTCCCATAAGGCCTATTACATTCCCAAATGAATCTATAAGAATCGTACTCGCTGAAAATGTACGGTCCCAGGTTTGCGTTGTGGCAACCGTAGGACCCCCAGCGAGTTTAATTCCCCAGGATTCAGACATGGGAACATCTAGGTCAAGGATAACCGAGTCAATCGTTAGACCTTGTATTGAGTTTCCCGGGTCTTCTGCTTGCTGGGAAAGGTCTAGGCGATTGTAAGTTATCCCCATTGAAGGTTTTAGCTCAATAGAGCTCGCCGATGTCGTCATCATGAGTAAGAGACCGAAAGGAAATATTCTTTTCATTGGGCTCCTCCTTTGAGACGTAACGCCTAAGGCCTTGGTAACACTGTAACAGTAGGGTTATCCACCATTGGGGCTCGGCTTCCTTATCGAATTCCTTGTCGATTGCGGTTAGGATGTTGAGAAGTGAGACTAGGAGACGTTCGCGGTAAAGTTCAGTCTCGGTTTCGTCGGTCATTTTACCC
>CAZCCK010000051.1:0-2015 GCA_964497265.1 Candidatus Woesearchaeota archaeon
CTCTTACTGCGTTGCCTCTTTGAGGCAAGGACCATAATGGGCTATTCGCGCGCCAGCTCCCTATTGCTGTTTCGGGCTCGTGGGCCGCAGACATTGCCGGGGTCTGCCAGCGCCGGTTCGACCTGTTGGCCATCAACGTCATGTTTTGCAATCGCGGTTGGAAGCTCCTCTTTTTCTATTCAGTGTGTTGCGATTCAAGCTGGCAACGTGCCAGGGTGGTAATCAGTGCCTTTGGTCATCATCGCCCAAGCGATGCGCGCCATCTTGTTTGCTAACGCGACTGCCGCAATGTTGTGATGCCTCGTCTGCGCCAGGTGTGTCACCCAGCGACTTAATCGATCATCCTTGCTCGCCGCCGTTCGCAACACCGAACGTGCACCGTGGATCAGTAACGTTCGCAACTGCGAGTCGCCCCGCTTGGTAATGCCTAGCAATCGCGTCTTGCCACCCGAGCTGTTTTGTCGTGGTGTCAGCCCAAGCGAGGCCGCCATTTGCCGACCATTGCAGAACTGCTTTGCATCACCTACGTTCGCCACGATCGCCGTTGCAATGACAGGTCCCACGCCGCGCATTTGCTGCAGCCGGCAAGCAACCGGATCGGTATCGGCTGCCACCTGTATATCCTGATCCAGCTCTTTAACCCGCAGATCAAGCCCAAGTAGATCAAGCCACAAACCCCGTAGCAACCGACGGAAGCGACTTGTTAATCCATTGTCGAGATCCTCCAACCAACACGGAATGGCGATCCTCAAGTGCAGCAGTTCCCTTGGCGCCACCAGGCCGTACTCAGTGCACAGGCCGCGAATCTGATTTCCCTTTGCCCTGCGCTGGTTACACAGCTCTGCCCTGATACGGTGTATTGCTTGCAGGTCCTGTTGCTCAACCGTTTTGACAGCCACAAAACGCATGTTCGGGCGGCTCATCGCTTCGCAAATTGCCTCGGCATCGTTCGCATCGTTCTTGTTGCTCTTCACGTAAGGCTTCACAAACTGCGGCGCGATTAACTTGACGTCAAAGCCGCGCTTCTGCAACTCGCGTGCCCAGTGATGCGCACCGCCACAAGCCTCCATTCCAATCTCGCATCCTGGCTCAATCTTCTTCAGGAGAGCCATCAGCCATTCTGCCCGGCCCAGCTTCTTACGCCAGACCACCTTTTCGCAACGGTCGACACCGTGGACCTGAAAGACGTTCTTGGCGAGGTCAACGCCGACGCGGATAATCTTCATGGTGGACTCCTTTTCCAAACTGGTTGTGTGGAAACTCCAGTTTAGGTGCCGAGGCGCTTACTAGAGAGGAGGAGTCCATCCCATTGCTTCTGGTCGTTAACCACTGTATGAACAAGTCATTTGCATGGAAAAAAGCGGACTCGGAAATCGCGGGCCTGCTTCCTTGCCTGCACATCGTCCATGAGAACCGGCCTTTCTCGATATGCGTCACTACCGAAAGCTGCTGCAATCGCTTGGACCCGCCCTTTTGGCGTGCCAGCAAGGCAAAATTTCGAGCGCGACAGTGTCAGCGAGTGCCCGTAAATTACGCCTTCAATGACACCTGTCATCTCCGCCCAGGCTCCCATTTCCTTTCGTCCTCGCTCGTGCTCGGACGCACATGAGGGCTCGCTTGCCAAAACGGGCGAAGCGAAAAGCAATGCAGTGAGAAACGCGGACGTAAGTATCGCCAATCGGCACGATTCCTTCATAGAGAGAGGAGGTTTGATCTAGCAAAGCGCCTCTAGACAGCGACATCTGTTGGCTGAACTCCGCCAAGTCGAAGTAATCATTGATCTGTCGCGAAAGCTTCAAGATCGTTCGTTCTGTGTTCGGTGTGGGCTGTCATGCAGGCCCAATACATTGCGCCACGAATAGTTCCGTCTCGCCAAAGGTCGTAAATGGCGCCGCAATCCTTGTCGCGGAACTGAACCCAAAGACGTTGTGCTTCGACGAGTCCTTGTTTTGTATCGCTCCGCTGCTGCGGGTCCTCGAGCCTTGATTCGATGCGCTTAAGCGCGGCTTGATACG
>CAZCCK010000052.1:0-2002 GCA_964497265.1 Candidatus Woesearchaeota archaeon
ACGACGCTGGGATCGGCGCGCATCGCCAAGCTGAGCGCGTCGTTGATTGCGGAAATGAGGTTCATCGTCGCCATGAGGCCCGCTCCGAGGCGGCGGAGGCTAGCACGGCCTTGCCCTCGCGGTCGAGGATTTTCACCTCGTAGCTGAAAGTGCGCGGCTGCGCGTATTCGTTGCGCACCTGCGATTCGGCGTGGATGCTGGCCGTGCGCGCGGGCACGTTGAAGTCCGAGGCGTAGATATAGACGCCGGTGGTGCCGAGCGAGGAATACAGGGGCAGGGTCTGATACAGCTTGCCCGTCACGTGCAGGCGTACGTTCTTCGGGATGCCGCCGTAATTGGCGTTGAAATTCTTGTCCGCCCACTGGTAGCGCTGGCCGGTGGCCTTTTCGCGGTAGTCCCAGGCATTGTCCGTGCGGACGGCGATCACGTTGTCGCCAGCCTGTGCGACATCGCTGATATCGACGCCGAAGGCCATGATGCCGTTTTCGTGCAGGGCCAGCGCCTTGCCGTTGACGAAAACTTCGGCGGCCTGGCGCACGCCTTCGAACTCAAGGAAGATCTTGCCGCCGATAGCGCCGGCCGGCAGCCGGAAGGTCTTGCGGTACCAGGCGATGCCTGTAGTGAGGTCGGCAATATCCTTGTGGAAGGCATCGTCCTCGTTCCAGGCGCGGGGCAGGGTGACGGGCTTCCAGGCGGCGTCGTTGAAGCCGTGCTGGCTGGCGGTTGCCGGATCGCCGACGAACAGGCGCCAGCCGGGGTTGAAGTCGTAGACGGCGCGCTGTGCGGGCGCTGCGTGTGCGGCGCCGGCCACCAGCAATGTTGCGATGGCGAGTGAGCGAGGTGTCATCATGTTAGTGGAGAACGGTTGGCAGCAGCGCCTCGAGCTCATTGGCCCAGCTGGCGTAACCTTCTGCGGTCAGGTGCAGCTTGTCGCGGCTCAGGCCTTTCCAGTTGTCGCCTTCAGGCGTGAACTTCGACGCCAGGTCCAGGTAGAACACATTGCGCTGGTCCGCCAGCGGCAGGAGCAGCTTGTTCGCTGCCGCCATCTTGTCGGTGGCGCGGGCGTTCGGCAGGATGCTGCACAGGATGATTTTCACGCCCGGGAATTTCTGCTGCGTGGCAGCGATCACGGAATGCACGCCGCCGGCGATTTCCTCCGGCGTGTCGCCGATATTATTGGTGCCGGTCATCAGCACGGCCACTTTCGGTTTGACGAAAGAGAGGTCGAAGTTCTGCAGGCGCCACAGAACGTGCTGGGTCTTGTCGCCGCCCAGGCCGAAGTCGAAGGCGCGGTCTTCGAAGCGCTGCTGCCACAGCGGGCCGCCGGCGCCCCACCGCCATTGCTCGCCGGTGGAGGCACCGATGAAGATGATGTCCGACTGGCGGCCCTTGCGCAGGGCGAGATAATCGTTGAAGTAGGTCTGGTAGGGAACGCGCGCTTCGTAATTCTGCGGACTGGCGGCCGTGGTCGCGCCGCCGGCTGCAGCCTGCAATTGCGCGACGGCGCCGGCCGGGACGGCGATCACGGTGCCGTGGCGGATGCGCTGGGCCGTGCCCTCGTCCGGGAAACGCATCTTGTCGCTGACGTCTTCCCAGTTCACGAGGTCGCGCGAGCGCATGGCGCCGTAGTGCTTGTCCTTGTAGGCGTCGAAGTAGACCAGGTATTCGCTGCCGGCCTTGATCGCGGTCGGGCCTTCCACCCACACGCCGGGAGGCGTGATAGGTTTGCTCAACTGGCCAAAGGGGCCTTGCAGGTCGGGCGCTTCGGCGAGCTGCAGGTATTTGTGGGCGGGCACACGGGTTTCGTCCTTCACCAGCAGGTAGTTGCGGCCGTCCGCGCGCAGGAAGGTGGCGTCGATCACGCTGAATCCGGGGTCGTAGAACAGCTTCGTGGGCGTGAAGGTGATGAAGTCCTTCGTGGTGGTGGAGTACATGCGGTGGTTGTACTTGCCCTCCGGGGACTCGGCTGGCGCCGGATATTTGTCCGGTACGGTGGAGGCCC
>CAZCCK010000053.1:0-1913 GCA_964497265.1 Candidatus Woesearchaeota archaeon
CCGCCGCGATGCTGGAACAGGCCAATATGTCTGCCGACATCTATCAGGTGGAGAACCGGATCGTGAGCGACATCCAGCGCATCTCGGCCATTGGCGACATCAACCTTGGCGCGAATCCCAATGTCGGATCGCGCTCTGCCACCGAAGCCTCCATCATGGAAAACTCGATGCGCCTGCGTTCCTCGGATCGTCAGGATATCTTTGAACGGTTCCTCGAAAGTGTCTACCATGGCTACCTGAAACTGGCGCAGGAGCGCATGAGCACCACGCTCCAACTCAAGATCATGGCCGATCAGTGGGTCCCGGTCTCCAAGCAGGATCTCGAAGGCGAGTTCGACCTGGAAATCAGCGTGGGGTCCACGATGCCCACGGACCGGAAGTCCGAATACGACAAGGCTCTGCAACTCTACCAGACCCTTCAGGGCAATCCTCTCATCAATCCACTGAAGCCATTGACGTACCTGCTCCAGAAGCAGGGAGACATCAAGGATGTGACGGGATGGATTGCGTCTCCCCCGCCACTCCCACCGCCGGTTCCTGGTGGAGCGCCGGGAGCGCCGCCGGGGATGGGGGGTCCTCCACCCCCCGGGGGGATGCCCCCTGATCCCAATGCGGCGGCGAACGGACAGGCCGAGGCGGGATTCCATTCCGGTCAGTCTCCCCTCAGCATCGCCGCGCTGCTGCGACACACGATGGGACCCCCGCATGCCTAACTACGATTTTCTCTGTCCGGTCTGCAACATCGAACGCGAGGTGTTTTTGCATCTCAGCGAACCACGGGAAGCCGTGTGTCCGCGCTGCCATGAGCCGATGACGCGCCTCTTTAACGCCATGACGTTCATTGGGGTCGAGTTCAAGTCCGGCGTGGCGTTTGACCCATCCGTCCGCGCCGACCGGCCCTATCACGGTGGACATTTCGATTTGGCCGCAGGTCGATATTTTCAGGACAAGAACGAACGCAAGGCGTGGATGAAGGCCAAGGGCCTGAAGGAAGTCGGGACGGATTGGGACAAGAAACTCGATCTCAAGCATGTCCGGGAAGAAACGATCAAACAACAGGAGAAGACGACCCCATGAGCACGTCGCACGATCAGAACGCGCACGCCCTCGCCTATCCACACGGCAAGAAGGCCAAGGGCAAGATCAAGAAAACCATGGACGAATGGAAGGCGGGAACGCTGCACAGTGGAAGTCAGAAAGGCCCGAAGGTCACGAACCAAAAGCAAGCCGTCGCCATCGCCCTCAGTCAGGCCCGGCGCGCGCAAGGGGGTAGTTGACATCCATTCTGTGGTTCCGATAATCTAGTCCTGTCGTCTCGCGCCCGCCAAAACTTCCTTTACGCAGCCCGTCTGTTTCCTTTGCGATGAAGGAAGTGTTCCCATGCCTGATCCCACGGCGACCCCGGCCCCGGAGACCCCTCCCGCGCCGGTAGCCTCCAGTCAGTCCCCGGCACCTGAGGTTCAGTTGTCGGATGAAGCGAAAGCGGCAGGATTCACGGCCGACGACTTCAAGCACCCGGAATACGGATTCAAAGCCAAGAACCTCTATCAGGGGTTCCAGAAGGTCGGTGAAGCCCGTTCGAAGGCCGAGAAAGAGACCAACGAGATCAAGGCGTTCATCCAGTCCAATCCCAAGGTGCTGAAAGCGGTTCGTGAACAGTGGCGTGAACTTCAAGGGCTTCCCCCCGAGGAGACCGCACCCGGCGATCCGAACGATGAGACTCCCCCGGCCGATGACCCCAAACTCAATGAGGCGCGGTTGGCACTCTCTGAACTCTACTCGCATCTGGGGAGCGGTGATCCCTACAAGGGACAAACGGCCTACGAGAAAGAATGGGCACCGGAAGTCAATGCCATTCTGGTCACGCTCAATCCGAACTTGCCGCCGCGAGACCGGCTGCGCTTGGCGTTGGA
>CAZCCK010000054.1:0-1868 GCA_964497265.1 Candidatus Woesearchaeota archaeon
TGCGGCCCGCCCGCGAAGCGGCTTTGCGCTTGCAAGCGCAAAGCCTCTCCGATTCTTCTGACTCCAAAATCGCCTTTGGCGATTTTGCGCCAGCGTCATCGATCACGCGCCTACAGTGCCGGTCTCCCAGTCGAATCGCCAACCGAGCCATTTGTCGGTGGCCGCCTCTCGCGCTACCCAAATAAAGCCATCCCACATTCGATCAAGATCAAGAACACATCTGGCCTTGCCGCTAGAGTGGTCAGTTCATTCGTCACGCCTGGAGCCTCCAGCGAAAACTCGCCCAAGGAAACGGCCCCATAACCACGCTCGCAACCATAGCGACACCATCGATCGTGCACAGCGACTTCATCATCTACGTGGATGAAAGCGGCGACCACAGCCTGAAGTCCATCGATCCGGACTATCCAGTGTTCGTGCTATCGTTCGGCGCGGCCCATCGGCCTGACAGTGTTGCGGCCGCAGCAGGAAAATCGTGCAGCGCATGTGCTTGAGGGAAAGTTTTACCGGGACAAGGCCGGCAACAAATTAGGAATGGGCCTGAAGGTGTTTCCATAACAAATGAAAGCACTGCCCCACAAAGCGGAAGGGCCCCCGTAGTACCAGGAGCCCAACGCCGGCCGCGTAGTCGCAACCCATTTGCAATAAACTATAGCGGATTGCCATGAACATGACAAGGCTGTTCCAAGGGCGGCTATGTCGTTAAATTTCGCGATATCCCCGAAGCAATCACCCAAGGGGATGATGACGCCGAAGCAATCACCCAAGGGGATGATGACGCCGAAGCAATGACTATGGCCGAAGGCGTCTTGATCTCGACCATCGAATACTACCTTGAGAACAAGCGCCAGATCCCAGCGCCGTCCCAAGCACAGCCTGGAGAACGTCTGGTATCCCTTCCTGCCAACATTGTTGCCGGAACTGCCCCTTACATGTTTTTGAAAATCCCAGAAAAAACCGTTTACTTTGCTGTTCTTGGCGGTTCACCAGGGCACTCTTGCACCCAGCGCGTCACCGTCATTTCTCTGACTTGCTCGCCGATCGTATCCACCCGCAGACACTTGCCGGCCTTGGTGTAGTAGAGAACGCAACGCGCACTGTCAACAGAGCAAGAATCGACCTCATAGTATTTACGCTCGACCAGCCGCTTTTCCGCCCCATCGTATTCGTAATGGTCGTTGGCATGCATGCGCACGGGTTTCCAGCCGCGTTTGATCAACCGCGCACGCGCCGCCTCGAAAGAGTCCCCCTCCTTCAGTTGGGTCGCGGCAAACCACGCTGGCGGGCTCGCCGCGCTGTCAGAACCGCCGTCAGCCATAGCAAATTGCAGCGGCAACATGGCGAGCGCGAGGAGAAAATTAATCGCTGGATACCTCATCGCGACATCCCCCCGGCTGTTTTATAGCTGGCCAAGAACGTCTCATAGTTTGGATCGAACTGATCTAGATTAGCGCCTGCAGGACGCCGGCCCCTGGCACTGAAGCTGTGCGCGCTCGCGCCGCTCTCGCACGCTCGCAGCATGAGTCGACGTCGGCGCAGCAAAAATATCCCAATCAAAACGCCCCCCAATTGCACAAATCGCTAAACAGCCCGTCACCACCAGCCAGTGCAAAGGCGTGTTGGCGCACAGACGCGCGCATAAGCAGAGACTATTATAATTAAATTACTTTTGACATAAATTAAATAGCTTTGTTATGTTGTCCGCCATGGTGAACCATCGGCGCATGCTCCGAAGAAACACGGACCACACATTCTTGCCTCCTTCACCGCAGTCAGTCGAGCGCAAGTCACCTACCCACCGCCACGCCAGGCCGGCATGAGCAGCCACATCGCGCAGCGCATCCTCGTTGCCGTACAACGCAAGACAT
>CAZCCK010000055.1:0-1771 GCA_964497265.1 Candidatus Woesearchaeota archaeon
CATCAATTTCGATGAAAAATTGCAGGCCGATAGTTGCTCAAACCATCATTTTCTGGTGTAATTATCCCTAAGCGGGGTGTAGCTTAGCCTGGTAGAGCGCTACGTTCGGGACGTAGAGGCCGGAGGTTCGAATCCTCTCACCCCGACCACCTCTCCTCATGGATCATGGGCATCGTTCCAGCGCCAGAGTGCCGGTTTTGACGGCTGCCAGACATTGATCTTGAAGCCCGGCTCGCCATCGCAGGCAGCCAGCCCGTCCCAATCGCCGCAGTTCTCCCTGGCATCGTAACTATTCCCTGCTCCGGCGCATAAAAGCGCGGCACTTCCTCCCCCTCCGGCGAGACGCTCTCCCGCACACGCTAACAGGTCGCCGCGACCGGTCATGTGCATTTCGAACATTTACGTTGTTTTTAAGTCATCATTTAATAAACGACAGCCCGGAATACCATCTCAAATCATGCATTTCAATATAGTATTCTGTGCAACTAAATAAGTTTCCAGGCCCCAAGTCATTTGCAGTGCCACAGACCAATAACTATAGCTATGATGACAAAAACCTACAGTCATTACGACTGTCTCAACGTCACGCGCGATGCCCCCGCAGAGGTCATCCGTGCGGCCTATCGTTCACTATCGCAAAAGCATCACCCCGATAAAAACACAGGTAGCCACGAGGCCGCACAAATGATGATGCGTCTGAATGCCGCCTATAGCATCCTGTCCGACTCAGAGCAGCGAAAGTTATACGATTTGGAACTGCTGAGCGGGCAGCGTACGCTGGAACAGCATTATGCGTATCAAGCGTCCGTCGCAGACAGGGACAGCGGCATCCCCACGGCATCTACGATGGACGTGCCGGGCCGGACCCGCCGGCCGGCATCGGATGTGGCAGCAGGCGTCGCACAGCGCCGGGTGGCATCGTTCTTACAGCAGATCCGCAACCAGGCGAAAGGCTGGGACGGCCGCATGATGGCCGTGCTGTTCGGGGCGATCTCCATTGTATTGATACCGATAGTCTGGCTTATCTGCAAGGATAACGAGTCGGCGCTGCGGATTGAGCAGGGAATGATCCACGCCGCCGACATGACACCCGCCCCGGCCCCTGGCTGGCCTGCCGCCCCGGACGTAGGGCACGACACACTAGCCACCGGCGCCGCCCCTGCCGCCTACGCTTCACCTGCCGGCGAGGTCCGGAACCCGGATCCGTCCGGCGCGAAGGCGGCCACGGCTGCCCTGCCGGCGTCCGCCCAGCCGCCGCAAGCGTCAGTGATACCTGGCACCGCCATCAAGACGACCGAATATGCGCGCCTGACCGCCATGTTAAAGAGCATGGGTCTGGGCCTGCACAAATTGGAATTGCCGGCGCAGTTTTCCAATGCCCGGCCTGCGCCGACGCCGGCAGCCGAACCGGCCAAGACAGCCGAGCCGGCCATGGCAAGTGCGGCGCCATCCGCTCCCCTGCCTGCCGCCGGTGCCGCCACGCTGTCCGAAAAGAGCCGTGTGCGCGAAGAGGTGGTTCGGCCAGCCGCGCCCGACACCGCGCGCGGCGAGGCGAAATCCGTGGCCGATAACGGCCGGACGAGCCCGGCGCCGGCCGCCAGCCCGAGCGCGGCAGGTACCAGCCTGGGCGCAGCCGGCGCCAGCCCGAGCGCAGCCGGCTCCGCCCCGAATGCGGCCGCCAGCCGTGCGCCGCGCACCGCCGTCATCGCCGATGCGCGCAGTTGCGTCGCGCCGCCCTATCCGATCAATGCCTACCGCAATGGCCAGGCCG
>CAZCCK010000056.1:0-1752 GCA_964497265.1 Candidatus Woesearchaeota archaeon
GCGAAGCCTTCTTCGCCAGCCAGGGCTATATCCACTCGGGCAAGGTGCGCTCGCCCTATGGTGTGGAAACGATCTTCTTCTGGAAGCAGCTGGGCGCAGGGGCACCCGACGCCAAGCGCAAGCGTTTTTGCAACTGCAATAACGGCTAGCCCCGCACGGTCCGGGCCCGGCACAGGCAACGGCCAGCGCCGTTGCGCGCCCGCGCGCCAGAGCGGGCAGCTGCGCCGGCCGCCCACATCTCTCCCTCGCAACGACATGGCGCGCCGTCACCTCGGCGGTCTAACTGGCTGCGCAATTATTTTCAAAAAGACATTGATGTTAATTTGAAAAGACTTGTAAAATAAGCCACATTCCATGCCGCCCCATTCCGCGATGGCAGGCACGTCCGATCCAACCAACCCGGGGGACCCCATGTCGATACTCAGCCGTGCCATTGCTCCGACCATCGCCTGCCTGCTGTGCTCGGCTGCCGCCCAGGCCACACCCGTAGTCCTGAACGGTTTTTCGATCGAGCATTTTGAGGAAGCGCCCCACTGGCCTACGGACGCGGCCGGCTACACAGTGCTCAGCAGCGCTGGCGGGGTGACCGAACTGGCACTGGACAACCTGCGCCTGCTCTCGTCCATCGCAGCCGGCGGCGCTTACCCCGACGTCGGCCAATACGGGCTGGACTTGTCGCTGGCGGCACAAGCCGGCTACAAGATCACCGGCTATGCCTTGTCCGGCACCTTGTCCGGTACGCTGGAGGTCGGGCAGGTGCCCAGCGGTGCGCAATACCGGTTGGCGCGGCTGGGTTCCGCCTCGAACCACGCCCGCTTCTATTTCCATAGCGTTAATGGCGCGCCCCACACCGACCCGACATTCGCCTTGGACGATATCAACGGCGGCCAGGACTTCCGGCTCGGCGACCGGTTCAGCGCCGGGTCCGATGGCTTGACGCTGACGCTGGAATCGCTGGTGTCGGGCACCGCCGGCTACACGCGTTATATCGACCTTGACTCGGGGTGGGACGACAACCGCGCGCCGTCGCTGGCGACGCTGCGCATCGACCATCCCGTGTTGACGATCTACACCGCCCCATTGGCCGCCGTGCCGGAACCGCAGGCATGGATGCTGTTGCTGCTCGGCCTGGCGCCGCTGGCGCTGGCCGGTTACGCCTCCGGCCGCGCTGCCAACGCGGCGCGGCCGGAGGCGTAACGGGCCAATGGCGCCGGCGATGGGGGCTGATGGTCCGTCTGCGGGCGCCCTTGCGCCAAGATGTCCCGTCGGCACGGCAAAGTTCGGCGCCAAAACGCAAAAAGATGGCTCCGGGCGAGGCCCAAAAGGTTTCTCATTTCCCCCTGCTACGTTATAGTAAGCGCATTGAATTAACAGGCAGTAATATGGTAACGCGCAGAACTTTTCTTCAACGGGGGATGGGCTTGACGGCCACCGCTTTCCTGGGCACGCCGCTGATCGGCTGCGCAGCGCGCAGCGTCACCCACACGGCGGGCGCGCCCGTGAAGCCGGCCCCGCATACGGCGACCGCCAAGCCGGCCCGGCCCGTCATTCTGGCCCAGGCCGACACGCCGGCGCCGCCGGCCGAGCTCGAGCCGCCGCCGGACATCTTCGACGCCCAGGCGCTGGACCTGGAATTCTGGCTCAAGCCGCGCGTGATTGACGTGACGCGCCCGGCCAGCGGCGAACGGGCCAGGATCCTGTACTGGAAGGATGGCGACATCATCGATTCGGCCTACCAGGAGCTGTGCCACC
>CAZCCK010000057.1:0-1744 GCA_964497265.1 Candidatus Woesearchaeota archaeon
GTCGGCGGCATCCGCATCGACGACGCCCGTCGTCGAGTGCGCCTTGACGAGCAGGGTCAGCCACACGAGCCGCACGAGCGGCGGGTCGCTGTCGTCGCTCTCGCCGGGCTCGAACGCGGGCGCCTCGTCGGTCACTGGTTCGGGCCCTTTCCGGTGCTCGGTTTATGTAAGGGCACGAGAATCGATTCTAAGGGCCTCGCCGATTCGGACGTCCACACCCCCGTCGGGGGTCGGGATCGCTCGAGGGCCCCCCCACAAACCCACCGGCAATCGGCATCGGCGGGCAAGGGCATCGACGCACCCCTGTCGGCCCGTGCAGGCGTGACCGCCTGGACAGTCACCGGCCGCGAGGTCGAGGTTTGGCGGGATCGGTTTTGGTCGACTCGGATTTCGCGGGCGGGTGGCAATCGACGACGAGCACGGGGCAGTCGGGCACGTGCTGCTCGGTCAGGCGGCGCACGCCCGAGGCGCGCAGCAGCGCGGTCAAGTTTTTGGATCCGAGCTCGCTCGTCGCGATTGTCGGCAGACACGCATCGTATCGGTGCGACAGAACGTGAAACAGCAGGACAGGATCCGAATCGGCGCGGATGTCATCGAGCACGAGCAGGCCGCAGGTGCGCGCTCGGGTCACGAGCTCGGGCTCGCCCGCGCCGAGCGGATGACGCTTTTCGGCCGCCGACAGCTCGTGCGCTTTGCACCATGCGAGCTCGACGACGCTCGCGAACAGGCGACCCTCGCTGTGCACGAACTCGGCGAGCGCTCGCAGCACGAGCACGGCAGCAGCGCTCGACTTGCCGCAGCCGCTCGGCCCGACGAATAGCGCGGCGAGCGTGCGCCCTTGCGCCGTGTGTGCGCGTAGCTTGCCGTGGCATTTCGCGAGCAGGTCCGGCACGGGCCGTCGGAACGTCAGCGGGATCCGCTGCTGCGCGCGTCCTGCGAGCTGCGCGCGTTGTCGACGCGCCTCGACGCGTTCGCGCTCGAGGCCCTCGCGCTCGGCCTCGCGCTCTCGTGCGTCCTCGGCCTCGTCGGGCGATGGCGGCAGCGGGAACGAGCCCTGCGTGTCGTTAATTGCGCGGCCGCCTCGTCGTCGAGCGACTCGAACCCGGTTCCGTCGTCGCCATCGTCGAGACGCGCCTTGCCGTCGCTCGCATCGAACCGCTCGCGAGCATCGAGCCACTTGTCGAACCGAGCGGGCCAATCGCTCGTGTCGCTGCGCCACTGCTTGCGACGAAACGCTTTGAGCTCCGCAGCGAGGTCGAGGTCGCGCTCGTCGCATCGCTTGCGATGGCGAGCGAGCGGTTTGAACTTTCCGGGCACCGAGAACCCCCGGGGTGCGGGCAGGCTGGCGTCGGGCGCGCCGTCGTCGCGCTTACCTGTCAGGTCTTTAGGCCTGCCTATCCCGTTGGAATAAGTTCTAGATCTGCCTCTGCCTCTGCCTTTGTTGTTACTTGCGTCAGCGGTAACGCCGGTAACGCTAGTAACGCTGTCGGTAACGCTCGGTGACTCCGGCTCGTCGGCGGCGGTTTCGGCCCGGTGTTTTGCTTTCCAGTTTGCCTGACGTTTCGCGTTCAAAATCTGTTTCGGGCTGCGCATCTCCCGATATTTGCGGTGGTTGATGATGTGCCATCCGCCGTCGACCTCGCTAATTCTGCGGCCGTCGTGATCGCGCGTGCGGCTGTAAGGGTCGGGCGAAAGGAACACTTTGAGCGCGTCCTCGCACTCGGGCACCGTCACCTCGGCCTCG
>CAZCCK010000058.1:0-1720 GCA_964497265.1 Candidatus Woesearchaeota archaeon
TGGCGGAGGGTGTAACGGGGTCGGGCGCACCGGGAGGATTAGAGGCGTGAATCGTAAAGGACACCCTCTGACGGGCACCCGTGGCTAACCCGATCCTGCTGGACCCGTCCGTGGAGTACCGGCAACTGGCGAAGGAGAAGTTGAAGGCCGAATCCCTCTTGGCGATGGCCGACGTCAGTCGAAGGCGCAAAGAGATCGCGCTCTCCCATCCGATCCGTCTTGGCAAGATTTATGCGCCGCACTGGTTCACCTGCGAGACCCCGCCGTTTCACTGGGAGATCGTGGACTACGCGATGCGGCTCAATCGGTTTGTCGTGGCGGCCCCGGTCGGGTCCGGCAAGACCGTCCTCCTCACCAAGCTCATGCCCCTCTGGTCCGTCCTCGCCGAGCCGGTCACGGAGATTCTGCTGATCTCCAACTCCAATGAGATGGCCTCGGGGTGGCTGGACGAACTGAGGATCATGATCGAGAGCAACAAGGAGTTCTTGGAAGATTTCGGAGATATTCGGGGAACCCACTGGGGAAGTTCAGAGCTGGAGTTCCTGATCCCCGAGCATGGGCGCATCCGGCGCTGCATCATCAAGGCGCGCGGCAAGGGGTGTGCCATCCGAGGTCTGCACCCGGATCGCATTTTCGTGGACGATCCGCAGGACGAAGACTCGCTCAAGACGCCCAAGGTCATGGACGATTACGACGACTGGTTTCGGGGCGCGCTCTTGACGCGGCTGGATACGGCTCAGAAGAAGCTGACCTACATCGGCACGGCCATCAACGAGTATGCCTACATCGTGAAGCTGGTCTCCGAACCTCCCGCCGGATGGATCGCCAAAGCGTATAGCATCCTCGATGCGGAAGGACATTCCATCTGGCCGGCCAAGTACAGTGATGAGGAGTTGGAGCGCAGACGGCAGGAGATGGGGGATGCCCGGTTTATGGCGGACTTCATGAACGCGCCCTTGCGGAACATGAAGGGCAAACGGTTCGACATGAGCAAGGTCCGCGTGGAGACGTTTGAATGGAATGTCGCCAAGTCGTTCGGGTCGCTGTGTCTTGACCCTTCCTTCACGCAAGGCGGAGATCAATGGGCCTTCACGCTGGTGGAGCAAACCGAGAATTCCCTGTGGAAGGTGCATGAAGCCATCGGTCAGAACACGGGAACGCCCGCGATGCTGGCGATGCTCTGGAAACTCTGGGACCGTTACCGCTCCCACATCGGCGTCGTGGGGATCGAAGCGGGCGGTGGAGCGGGGGATAGTCTGCTCTACCTTATCCAGGAGGAGGAGAAAAAGCGCAAGACGAGTCTGCCTATTCAGGTTCTCAAGCACGGTCGTCTTCGCTCCAAGGATGACCGAATCGAACTGTTGTCTCCGCTCATCGAGACGGGACGGATTCTCCTGCGACCGGGACTCAATGAACTCCGATACGAAATGTCCGAATGGCGAACGGGACGATCCCATGCGAGTGACAACCTCCTCGATTCCCTCTGTATGCACCTGGAAGTTCAGCGTCCTCGCCTCCCGGAGAAGCGAATCGTGAAGACGAGGGAAGACGAGGTGCGCGAACGGTTTCGTTCCATCCAGGCCGCCAATCGCCGGATGATGGGAGTTCGCAAACCCCAGAACCGCTGGGATCGCATGGAGGTGATGGCCCGTGGCTGACCACCCGCTCGTCAAACGCTGCCAGTCGTTCCTCGACATGAGCCAGACGCTCATGAACAAGG
>CAZCCK010000059.1:0-1700 GCA_964497265.1 Candidatus Woesearchaeota archaeon
GGCCGCGTCGGTGGCCGCGCGGGTGGCCGCGTCGGTGGCCTCGCGGGTGGCCTCGCGGGTGGCCGCGTCGGTGGCCTCGCGGGTGGCCGCGTAGGTGGCCTCGTAGGTGGCCGCGTCGGTGGCCGCGCGGGTGGCCGCGCGGGTGGCCGCGTCGGTGGCCGCGCGGGTGGCCGCGCGGGGAGACTTCTTCTTGCCCTCCGCACCTCGCAGGTACCAAATGGCCGCCGCGCAGCCAGCGGCGAACCTGGCGATGAAGGGAGACGCGACGAACACGATGCGATGGCGGGGCGGCGGGGTCAGACCGGCCGCGCGGTACAATCCCTCCACCGCCACAATCATGGCGTCACGGTCTGCTTGGGTCATAGGGTCGGTGTGCATGGCGTTGGCGATCCAGCGATCGGCCCACGGTTTGAGTTGGGCGCGGTGTTCGGGGGTCATATTGTAAAAGGTTTTCTTCATGATTCTTCCTCCTCATCCCGGTCAAAGGCGTTGGGATCGTCCGGTTCGTCCCCAGTCCCTTCGCAGCGGGGGCAGACTTCCTCTCCCCGCCCCCCCGCCGTAGGGACGCGGCCTGCGCCTTCACAGACACGACAGGGCGGGGCGTCGGGGGTGTCGCGCAGGACCCGGTTCAGCAGATCGGCGTTGTCCAGCATCTAGCGAACCTCCTTGTGCAGCAGTGACACGAAAGCGGTCCCGACCACGATCCCGACCATGAAGGATAGGAAGCAGAGCGTGACGCAGGCGGCGGAGGGGATCACGCGGCCCCCGCTTCCCGCCGCGCCTCGCAGGTCGCCTGCCAGCGGTGAATCGTCAGGCACGCTTGAAACACGCCGAAGTCCGCGTCCTGCGCGAAGGGAGCATGGACGAACTCGTAGGGCTTGCCGTCCTTCGGGAGGCGGACCACCGCCCGCCCGCCCGGGTCACCCTCGATGCACTCGGAGAGCGCCCGGTGGTAAGCCGACAACTGGATGAACTGCTCCTCGTAGATTCCGGCGGAGGTCTTGAAGTCGAGCAGGTCCCGCTTGCCCCCGATGACTGCCCACGTGTCGAGCGTCCCGGCGTACCAGACCTCCTCGCTGCACACGGGCTGCTCGGACAGGAGGTAGATGGGCTTCTGCTCCCGCTCCCACGACAGGAACGCCTTGAGGCAGTTGTCGGACGCGGCGTCGAGGGTGCCGAAGGTCTCCGGTTCTTTCCCGGCGATCCGCGCCTGAATGTGGGTGGCGATCAGAGCATGCACGTCCGTGCCGGTGCCCTTGGCCTTGTCGGAGGACTTCATGTGCGCCTTGCGGGCGTCGGACACGACCTGAACGATCTGCTGCTCGGTCAGTGCCTCGCCGGGCTTGAGGGTCCCGCCGATGTAGCGCGGCTTCTTCCACGCCACCTTCTCGTTGTCATCCTTGAAGACGCCGAGAGCCTTGGCCATCTCGCCGACCGTCCACCACGCCTTCCAGTTGGCGGCCATGGCCTTCAAGATCGTCGTGACGCCACTGTAGGGAATCTTGGACTCGGGATGCCAGTAGATGTGCTGGGCCTCATCGAAGACCACGCGCGGCTGGCGCAGGAGGGGAGAGGGCGCGGTCTGGATCACCGGCGCACCAGCTCCCGCTCGGCGGGGCGGCAGAAGGGGAGCAGCAGGCCCTCCAACTCCGCCGCCCGCAGGTCGGCCTTCGCCTCATCGAGCAGGTGCTTGACCTTGC
>CAZCCK010000060.1:0-1642 GCA_964497265.1 Candidatus Woesearchaeota archaeon
AATAAAGGAATTCGCGGGCAGAAAGGAATTCCTTATGAAGAAGTTAGACAAACTTATGAAGCTTCTTGTGAAAAACAAGCTTATCATCTATAAGGTTTTTGGAGAGGAGAAGTATGAATCTTTAAACAAAGATCTAAGAGCGGCTGTAAGCGAATTTGTAGGGGTTTATTCACAGAGATGAAGGCGATCAAAAATATTGCTTTAGCTATCGGTCTTTTTTCTAGTGCCTGTGTAAGCTTACAAAATAAAGAGGTTATGATCAGTCAGAGGGAAAGTGCGCAGAGTATTTCAAAAGAAAAGCTTGTTTCTTTGGAAGAAGAAAGGAAAGATACCCTGTTGCAAATTGAACGGATTAATGAAGTAATCTTGCCTACTTTGAAAGAGCTAGAGGAAAAGTACAGGTCTAAATCTTATGAACAAGAGAATGTTAAAAAAGATTTAGCGTATGTAAATAAATTGCTTGAAGATATGGCCAAAGATCAGAATCTAAAAAAGACCGAGCTTTTAAAAGTGATTAAAGAGGTATTGTTACTTATTCGTCAAGCAACGAAGGATCCTTCGTTAAAGAGGCCTTTAAGGAAGGGAGAGTATCTTTCGTAAACTATCCTGCTGATGAATAGAAATCGTTAAAAACGTTCTAAGATAAGTATTTTTATGTCTGATTTGTTTAAAAATATTTTAAAGAGTGATGAATCTATCTTTGTTAATGAGCTTGCGTTAGATTATGACTATTTGCCTCCTGTGATTAAATATAGGGAGGGTGAGCAAAAGCAGGTTGCTGCTGCGGTTATGCCGTTGTGTTCTAATCGTTCTGGAAGGAATGTGCTTCTTCTTGGTTCTCCAGGTATTGGCAAGACAGCGGCTGTAAGGGCTGTGTTAAGAGAGTTAGAGTCAGAAACTGAAGAGGTGTATTGTGTGTATTTGAATTGTTGGAAGAAAGATTCTCCGTTTAAGCTTGTTTGTGATTTTTGTGAGCAAGTAGGGTATACCTGGACGCATAATAAGCGTGTGGATGAGTTAATGAAGGTGGCTGCGCAGATTGTGAATAAGAAGTCTGCAGTAATTGTTCTTGATGAGGTGGATAAGTTGGAAGATCAAGGTTTTATTTATACGCTTTTAGAAGATCTCCAGAAAAAGAGTTTGATTTTGATTACGAATGATGAAGAGTTTTTAGTAAAGATTGATCAAAGAGTTCGTTCACGTCTAACTGCAGAATTATTAGAGTTTAAACCCTATAGTGTTGCTGAGCTTGAAGGGATTTTAAGGCAGCGTGTTGAGTTTGCGTTTAGTCCTGAGGCGATGGAGGACATAGGTATTCAGATGATCGCAAAGAGAACCTTTGATATGAAAGATGTTCGTTCAGGGTTATATCTTCTTAAAGAATCAGGTTTGGCTGCTGAGTCTTTTGGTTCGAGAAAGATTGTGCAAAAGCATGTAGAAATAGCCTTGGCTAAATTAACTGATTTTAAGTCGAAAGGTCTTGCGCTTTTGGATGATGAAGAGAAGCGTATTTTAGAGATACTCAAGACTAATTCTGGCTTGCCGAGCAAAGAGCTTTTTGTGTTGTATCAGAAAGGGGGAGGAGAAAAAGCCTTTAGAACGTTTCAGAGAAAAATTAAGGATTTCAATAACGGCATCATCG
>CAZCCK010000061.1:0-1623 GCA_964497265.1 Candidatus Woesearchaeota archaeon
CCGACCCCGCGTTCGGCCTTCCAAGTCGTATTCAGGAACACGTCCTGATTGATGCCCGGAACTTCCGTCCCGCCTTCACCAAGCTGAATCTTCGGCATGTAGATATTCATCAGCCTGCCCGCCGAATCGACAATCGTGATTTCCAACGACTGCGCGGTATGGAGAAGGAAATCGTCATACATCTCCCGGCTATCGAAATAGAAGTTGATCGTCCCGCCCGGCGCGGATTGACCCGACCCGCAGGCGAGAGTTCCTTCGCGGGAAAGCGCGAGGCGCTCACGGAGATTGTTCGCCAGAGTGAACTCCAAGTTGTTCACGAACGCTCTAGCCGCCGAACCGCCCAACAGCAACTTCGTTATGTTGTTCGTCGTATTGACGATCGGGTTTGTGCTCGGCGCTGTTACGGCGTTGCCGACCGTATCGGTCCGCGATCGCGTCCCGGACGGGAGCCCGTAACCCAAGAAGCCGAACGTCTCCATAATCTTCGAACGCGGCTGCAAGCTCAACGCCCAACGGTCGAGACACATACCTGTCAACGGGATGACGATCCCGGCGTCCGTAACCTCTTCCTCGATCACATAAGACTCGAGGGTCACGCCAGCGCCGCCGCCTTGCCGCGCATACGCCCAAGAGACGGTCACCGACGGACCAGCCGCTTCGTTGACGAACGTTCCCTCGAGCCGAAGCGTCGTCGCGGTCGCCGAAATGACTCGCTTCAATCCGTTGTTCGCGGCGTTCGAGAAACCCGCGATCTTGACCCACTTCGCCTTCGACAACGCGGCTGGCCACGCCGCGCCTTTTCCTAGCGTCGGCGTAGTCGAAGCCAACGTGATAGCGTAATCCGTCGCGGTGCTCGACCCGCTGACCAGCGGTTGCTGAACGGCAGAACAGCGGAAATCGTTGTAGTCGCCCATGCTCGTTTCGCCGACGAGATCGCCGCCCGCCCCGATGCCGACCTTGACCAAGCCGGAAGACGTTCGGTCTGACCGGATTTCCTCGGACTCGACCGTGACCTTCTGGTGCTTAAGCGAATGTCGGACATACCGGAGTTCCTTGACCGTCGCGTAATTGGACGCCGCCCCGCCGGACAACGTCGCGCCACTGACCGAAATCGCGGCACCGACCTTCGTAAGCGTAAGCGAATTACCGCCCGTCCCGTGCGCCTTCGCGTAGAGCGTTACGGTCGATCCGGAAGCAGAGGCAATGACGAACGGATTGATCGCCGTTCCCGATGCGTAGGTCACCCCCAAGTTGTTGAAGAACGCGTTGATCGCGTCCGCCAAGTTCGCGGCGGATTCGCCGGGCAATGAACCGGCCGCAACCTTGTACGCGGCGTCAAGCGCGCCCGTCTCGAAAGTATAGGTGACGCCATTGACAACCACGGTATCGCCATCGGAAGCAGGCGCGCCGAAGTTGACCGACCCCGTCGCATACGCTCCACCGATGGGCGCCGCGAAAGATGCTTCTTTGGCGTATCGTACTGCCGTCCTGTTTGCGTCACTCATAGTTTTTTCCTTTTATCGTTTCGGAGTGTGAACTTTCAGAAGTTAGCGTCAACCTGAAACGGTATGACGACGTTCTTGTGCAACAGATCCTTTTCTTCTCCCATGTCGTGAAGCTCGG
>CAZCCK010000062.1:0-1601 GCA_964497265.1 Candidatus Woesearchaeota archaeon
AAGCAGGCCTCGCCGGCGCGAAAGACGAGGTCGGCAAGCTCGGTCGGGCGGCGCTCTCGGCGACCGGGCTCGTCGCGGGATTGATGGGGGGGTTCACCGTCGGCGGCGCGCTGCAGGGCGCGGTCGAGCTCGACGAGAAATTCAAGCAGATCGCGTTCCGGGTCGGCGTCGCGAACGGCGCCCTCGTGAAACACACCGACATACAGCGGACCGTCGAGCGAGCCGCCGCGAAAACCGGTCGGCGTACGGCCGAGATGGCCGGCGTGTTCGACGACCTGTTCAAGGCGACCGGCGACAGCGGGTTCGCAGGCGACGTGCTCGAGACGATCGGCACGATGGCGCAAGCGACGGGGCAGGACCTCGGCACCCTCGCGACCCTCGCCGATCAGCTGCACACGAAGTTCGGCGTGACCGCCGCCGACATGCAGGACACGTTCGCGCAGGTGCTCGAGGCGTCCACAAAGGGCGGGCCGTCGTTCGAGGAATTCGCGGGCACCATGTCGTCGGTCGGCGCCGAGCTGCTGAACGCCGGCATCGGCGGGAAAAAGGGCCTCGATTTCATGCTCGGCGCCCTCGTGCAAACAGACGACGCGATGAAAAACCTCACGAGCCAAACGAAAGGCATCAAGCAGATCCTGCTGTCGCTCGGTGACAAGTCGCAGATCACGGCCCTCGCAAAGGAACTGCACATCGATCCGAAAAAGCTGCTGAACGAAAAGGATCTGATGGGCCGCATGCGGAAGGTCCTCGGCATGGGAAAGAAAGGGCTCGACGCCCTCAAGGGCAGCATGCACGAGGCCGAGGAACAGAAGGCCCTCAAGATCCTGTTCACCGATCCATTCGAGAATGCCTTGAAACAGGCCGAGTCGAGCGGTCTCAAGGGCAAGGCCGCGATCGATCAGGCGCTCTCGGTGCTCGACGCGGGCATCGCGAGCTTTGGCAAATCCACCCTGACGGGCGCCGCCGTGCAAGAGCAGGCCGCCGATCGGATGCAGGATCCGCACGCGCGCCTCGTCGCCTCGCTCGAGACGCTGCAGCGCTCGTTCGCATCGCCCGAGATCATCGGCGCCATCGACGACCTGTCGCAGTACCTGCCGCAGCTCGCGAGCGCGCTCGGCGGCCTGGTCAAGTTCATCGTGCAGAACCCGCTGCTCGCGGGCTCGCTCGGCGTCGGCGGGATGGCAGCAAAAGGGTTCATCACGAACGCCGCGAAAGAGCTCATCACCGCGCACCTGACGGGCGCGAGCGCCGCCGCCGTGCGCATCGAGGCCGCCCACGTCGCGGGCGGCATCAAGCTCGGCAACGTCATGAAAGGCGCGGGCGCCGCCGCAGGGATCGCGTTCGCGGCGTACCTCGCGAAAGAGCAGATCGACAAAGCGCTCGACGAGGAAAAGAGCGCGCAGGGGTCGAGCGCGCTCGCCGTCGCCGGCTCGGGCGGCGGCAGAACGGTCAGCGCCAAGCAAAAGCAGATCGCCGACCTCGAGGACGCCATCGCGAAAGAGCGCGACAGCACGAGCGGCGTGTCGGGGTTCACGCAGGACCTGCTCGGCGGCATCGCCACCGTCGCCGGCTCGGACGTGCCGAACATGCGCGGGCAGAGT
>CAZCCK010000063.1:0-1596 GCA_964497265.1 Candidatus Woesearchaeota archaeon
GGGGCTCGATGCCGGCGAGGGCGTCGGACAGATCGACGGTGCGCGACGCGTTCACGGGGGGCGGGCCCGAGGAAACCGACGGCGAGCTCGCCAAGCGGATCGCCTCGCGGGTGCGGCACAAACCCGGCGCGGGCAATGACGCGATGATGCGTGCCCTCGCTCGGCGTGCGAGCAACGCGGTCGAGGATGCGTTCGTGTATCCGTGCGCCATGAACTCCGGCAGCTGCCTCGTCGCGGTCACGCAAAAGCGTGGCGCATCGACCGGGCCATTCGGTCGCGTCGCGCAAGCGAGCACGCTCGCGGCCGTGACGGCAGCGCTCGTGCCCCCGGGCTCGAGCGAGATCCCGGGTCAGCAGTTCGTCGTCATCGTGCCCGACACGCCCGAGCCCGCCGACGCAGTCGTGCAGCTCGCGCAGCGCAAGGGCGCGTCGAACGGGTGGCGCGACTATCAGCCGTTTCCGCGCATCGGCACGAGCGGCACTGCCGTCGCCGTCACGGCAGTCGGCACGCCCACCGATTTCATCATCACTGCGGCCGGCGCGGGGCAGCTACCGAACGGCGAAACCGGACCCTTGCCGGGGGTGGGCCTGATGGTGTGGGATGTCGTCGCGAGTCGGTTCGTCGAGCTGAACGTCGCGACCGTCGAGGACGTGGGCGGCGGGCTGTATCGGGTGATCCTCGCGACTGCGCCCTCGCACGTCATCGCGGTCGGCGACTGGATCTCGCCGATGACGGGCCTCGGCACCCTGATCGCCATCGCTGCCGAGGCGTATTTCGATAGCCTCGGGCCCGGCGAGGTCATCGACGTCGAGACGAGCACGCTCGCGACGCGCGCGTTCCGTCGCCCCGTGCCCGCCGAGGAATGGCCTGCGCGAGCGGGTCAGACGCTCGTCTCTTTCCTGACCGAGGCGCTCGGGTCGAGCGCCTCGAATGCGACGCTCGCGAGCCTGTCGGCGACGATGCCGAGCGTGCCCGACGATCCCATCGAGGGACCGAGGCGCGTGACGCTCGGCAAGCTAGCGGTGTATGACCTGACGTAAGAGGGAGGATCCGCACGCATGTCTGAACCCGCACCCGAGCCCGAGCCGATCGCGCCGCCGCCCGAGACACGGAAGAAATGGATCGCCATCGCCGCGCTGTTCATTGCGACCGCCGTGCCGCTCGCGATGGCGCTCGGGCTCGACATCTGCGGGCCACTCGACGCGGTCGGCGTGCACCTCGACGCATGCAAGGCGCCGCCCGCGCCGGCGCCCACGTCGTCGCCCGATGACCTCGACGCGGGGGTCGGCGCATGAGTGGGTTTCCGAACCGCCCCGACCGCGACTCGTTCGGGCCCGAGGTCGAGAACACCTCGCCGGTCCGAAACGCGAAACGTCAGTGGGGCGCCGACATCGCGAACCTCGTCATGTGGCAGACGGCGGGCATGGGCCTCGTCTGCCCTCGCGCGGCGCTTTGGTTCTCGGCGACGGCGACGCCCGTCATCATCGCCCGAGCCGAGGCGTGGAACCCGCGACGACTGACGACGGCGCCATTTTCGGATCCCGAGATCGTGGCGAACGGAGCGGGCGACTACCTCGTCACCTACCCGACGCCCGT
>CAZCCK010000064.1:0-1595 GCA_964497265.1 Candidatus Woesearchaeota archaeon
GGGCGCCAGAGTAAGTGTAGATCTCCAGGGTGCGGGAATCAACGGCCAGCTGCTTTTGCTGTTCGGGGGTGGCTTCGCGCCAGTGGCGGCCTGCGGCCAGGGCGGTCATGCGCTGGAAGTCGACATACGGCAGGATCTTGGTTTCGACCAGGTCCATGATGCGCTTCTGGTTGCCGGCCTGGATTTCCTTGTCGGTCTTGGCGGTGTCCAGCACTTCGCTGCTGATGCGCTTGATCAGGGCGTCCGGCGCCTCGTTGGCTACCGGGGCGGCGGCCGCGTTCTGGGCGTAGGCCGTGGCCGGGACGACGAAAGCGCCGGCGGCGCTGGCCGCGATGGCGAAGGCGATTACGGTTTTGATCAATTTCATATTTTTGTACCTATGTTGGTTGTACGGCAATCACAGGCTGTCTTTGCTCGCAGCCGGTGCCGGCATTATAGCCTGACCTGCCGGCTCATCCGCGCTCACCTGCTCGGCGCCCGGCTTGGCCGGCGCTGCATCGTCCTGTGCCGGTTTTTCCGACTTACCGCGCGGGCCGTCTTCGCCGTCATACACCTGGTGCTGGCGGCGCTGCAGGTAACCGTCGCGAATAAATTCGTAGCGATCCAACGCGGCATCTTCCAGCAAGGTTGACGCGTCCAGCAGCGCGGCGCGCTGGTCAACCACGCGCAGCACGGTGCCGGTGTTGCGTACGTGCACCGGATCCTTGTACTGCCACGGGTCAGCCGCGATATCCACCGGCAACACTACCGCGTCGCGCACGGTAGACGGGCCCAGCAGCGGGAGCACAAAATAAGGGCCGGACGGCATGCCGTAGTAGCCCAGGGTCTGGCCGAAATCTTCCTTGTGTTTCTGCAAACCGGCTTCGCTGGCGATATCCAGCACGCCCAGCAGGCCGAAAGTGGAGTTGATACCCACGCGCATCACGTCGGACATGCCGTCGCCGAATTTGCCCTGCATCAGGTTGTTGGCGGCCGTCCATACGTCGCCCAGGTTGGCGAAGAAGTTGCCCACGCCGGTCTGCACGAAGCTCGGGGTCACGTTCTTGTAGACGGTGGCCACCGGCTTCAGCGCATAAGTGTCCACCTTGTCGTTGAAGTTGAACTCCACGTACATGACCCGGTCCACGTTGAACAGGGTCCGCAGCGTCGGCGGATCCGACAGGGCGCCGGAGCCGTCCGCCAGCACGGGGCTCGTGCCACCGGTCTGGGGCCGCATGACGCGGACCATCTTCATGCCGATGCCGTAGACGAACATCTCCCAGCTCATGGGGAGACCCGTGTCGCCCGCGCGCGGCGAGTTGGTGTCCACGCGCGTCGCGACGCGCGTGCCGCCCGGGACCGGCATCGACCGGCCGCTGATGAAGGCCTCGACGCTCATCGTCTGGCCGTTCACGAGCTGGACGGTCGAGAACAGCTTGTCATCGATCCAGTCCTCGATCGCGACGACACGGCCATCCGGCAGGGTGAAGGTCGTCGTACCTGGCGCAACTCCGACAGATCCAGACATGTTTATTTTCCTCCGAGAGACGTTGACGGAATGGGCTTCTGGCCAGGGAGCTAGGCCCCTGCCGTCAGCGTTGGTCGATTAGCGGCCA
>CAZCCK010000065.1:0-1559 GCA_964497265.1 Candidatus Woesearchaeota archaeon
CAATAGCGCGCCATGTACGGCGTCGCGAATCCCAGGAAGTCCGGCGCGTGGCGCTGCTCGTACCATTGGAAGAATTCGGCCGGCTCCTGGCCCGGCAGCCTTGTGATGAAGGTCAGCAGGGTGAGCGAGGCTGCCTTCTCGATGATCTTGGAATAATCCTGCCCGCCATCTTCCGCCATCGCATCCTCCGCGTAGGGAGCCGTGGATTACGCACCCATGGATCAGGGCGCCAGCTTGTCGTCCGGCGTCTCGACCTGCTCGCAATCGATGCGCGCCAGCGGTTTAGCGATGCCGTCCAGCCTGGCATCCATATGGGCCATGGCAGCGCGGGCGGCCTCGGTCGGCTCGGCGCCGCCGATCGCCTTCCATGCCGCGATCAGGCGGCTGAAGGCCCAGGTCACGTCGGCGGGATTGCGTTCGAGCGGGTAACGGTTGAGCACCTCTCCGGCCAGTTCAACCACCTTCTGGTGCTGGCCGGCACCGGCGTGGCAATCGAGCAGGTCGATCCAGTGGTCGATGAATTCGCTGGCCGCCATGCCCTTGCGATGCAGCTCGATCCGTTCGTCAAGGGTCGCAGCATCGGCCGGCAGGCTGCGCGCCAGCAAGCGGCACAGTAGCGAATAGACATGCGGATCGGCATTGCCGCCGTGTCCGGCCGCATCGCCTTCGCCGCTGGCGAAGTACTGCTCGAAGCGCGCCAGGCCCGTACGGCAGGCGGCGACCAGCTTCGGACGCAGCGTGGCTTCGGCGGCCGGGACCTCGTCGATGAACTCGCCCAGGGCCGTGGCAGCGCGGTAGTAGGCGGCGCCGTCGTCGGACTTTTCGGTCAGCGCGAAGCCGAGCCAGGGCTGCGGATCGGCGGTGCCGCCGGCCTGCTGTGCGGCCTGATGGCGCCATGACAGCTCGCGTACCTGGCTCTGCGGGTCCGGGTACTGGCGCTGGTAGACGGCCATGTCGTCCAGGGCACCGTCGAGGTCGCCGGTAGCGAAGCGCAGCGGTGCGCGCAGGCGCCGGGCCTGGGGATGATCGGGTTGTTCGGCCAGCACGCGGGCGGCCTGCTCCACGGCGAGGGCATCGCCGGCCTCCGGTTCAAGGTCGAGCAGGTCGGGATTGTCCAGGGCGATGCGGCCAAGGCAGACGCGCATCATCGGATCGACCGCCACGCCGGCGGCTTCGGCGCGAGCCATGTAGTCCTGCACCAGCGGCAGGATATCTTCGGCGCCGAGATCCGGCGCGCGGTACAGCAGGTCGTGCCAGTAGCGGGCAGCGCCGGCGAATTCGGCGAGCCGGAAGTAGGCGAGCCCCGCATGGAAATGCGCGGCCCACTCGCCCGAAACCAGCCCGTTGCGCTGCGCCGCTTCATGCAGCGGGGGCACCGCGTCCCGGTCCCGTCCCATGCTCATCAGCATCGCGCCATAGCGATGGGCAAGCACGCCGCGCGACGCCCAGCGATGGGCCGCTTGCAGCGGCAGCGAATCCAGCTGCGCCAGCGCATCATTCAGCACCCCGAGCGCCGCCGCGGCATCGCCGTTATCAAAGTGCAGCCGCGCACGCAAGGT
>CAZCCK010000066.1:0-1509 GCA_964497265.1 Candidatus Woesearchaeota archaeon
GCCTGCTGGACGGCAGCGTGCAGCTCAAGGGCCTGAACGTCAGCCAGGACCTGCGCTGGACCATCATCGCCCACCTGAACGGGGTGGGCTATGCCGGCGCCGATGCGCTGCTGGCGGCCGAGCAGGAGAAGGACAAGTCGGACACGGGCCAGTCCTCCGCGCTGGCGGCCACCGTGGCGCGTCCGGATGCGAAGGTGAAGGAAGAGTGGCTGGGCCGCATCAACGACCTGCAGACCAAGCTGCCGTTCTCGCGCATTCGCACGGCGATGGAATCCATGTACCCGGCCGCGCAGAACAAGCTGGGTGAACAGACCGCGGCCCAGCGCCTGGCGCAGCTGCCGGTGCTGGACAAGGCGGCCGGTCCCGTCTTCATGCGTTCCTATAACGTCAGCATGATCCCGGCTGCCTGCACGGCGGACAGTGTGCAGCGCCTGGCGAAGGCCGCCGAGGAATACAAGGACCTGTCGGCCGGCACGCGCCGCGCGCTGCTGGTGGCGCACCAGGAGGATGCGCGCTGCGTGGTGATCCGCAAGGCGATCACCGTCCCCCTGAGCTGATCGATCGGCAAAGGCGCTACGCTTTTGGTAGCGCCATTGCATTTCACTATCGGTGCGCGGTGGGTGCTGCGGCGCGGTATAGTGGTTTTGCTCCGCAACCACAGGGAGACAATCATGAAAGCGACAATCCTCACCGCACTACTGTGTGCGCTGCCCTGCGTGGTGGCCGCCCAGTCAGTGGAACAGGGGGACAGCACCGTCCGCGTGCCCGCCCCCCTGAGCATCGACCTGCCGGCCAGGGCTTTGAGCAGTGCCCTGACCAACTGGGATGTCTACAAAGGTGCTTATGACCTTTCCGATGGACGGACCATTTCCCTCACCCAGCGCGGCCGCACGATGTATGCCGAAATTGATGGCCGCGACAAGGTCCAGGTGATCGCTGCAGACATGAACACCTTCGTGGCCATGGACCGCAGCCTGAAGCTGAACCTGAATCGTAATATTGAAGGCGAAGTGCGCGGCGACGTGCTGCTTGCTTCTCCCGCAGCCACGGCGGGCCTACCGGCCGCTCCGGTGCTGTTGACCTTCGGCGCCCAGTAATACCACGCTACCCAAAGGCCGGGCACAATCTTAGCCCGGCCTTCCGCCATCTCTCCCCTTATAGTCTGGCGAGGTCGGGTCCATCCTTGCGGCCCAGCCATGTCGTCTCGAAGCGCTTGCGCGCCGCTGCCAGCGCCGCCGTGTCGCCCCGCTGCTTGTACACTTCCATCAGTCCGCGCAGGGCCCAGCCATTGCTGGGCGTCTTGGCGAAGGAGGCGCGGAATGCCGCTTCCGCCGCATCCAGCTTGCCCGCCTTGAGCAGGGCGGCGCCCAGCGACTGGCGCACCGGGTAGTACCAGTAGGGCGGTTCAGTGTAGGGCAGGGTGTCCTGCACGGCGACCGCTTCCTCGTAAGCCTTGATGGCGCCATCCAGGTCGCCGCGCGCTTCGGCCACGCGGCCGGTGGCGACGGC